>JANRLR010000001.1:0-1663 GCA_033762415.1 Methylophilus sp.
ATCATCAATATCTGTGACTTCAAAATGGAAGTCGGTTAGCTTAGGAAATTTGCGCATCCAATTAGCAAATAACGTGTATTCTTCTACTTCTAGCGAAAATCCAGGATTCACAAATTTGATGCTGCATAGGTTGCTAAATGGCGACTCAAATCCTTCGTTCATAGCTCTGAGTAGGCGAACAATCGATATGATCTGGCCCTGAAAAAACGGACACTTAACTAAGCCACCATTTGCGCCTCAAAATATATCGGACTTAAATAGCCAAGTCTAGAGTGAAGTCGCTTGCGATTGTAATACACATCAATGTAATCAAATATGCAATCTTTTGCTGCTGCACGTGTTGCAAATTTCTCGCCATGAATAGCTTCGACCTTGAAACTATGATTCCAGCTTTCCATGGCGGCATTGTCATAACAGTCTCCGCGTTTGCTCATGCTGCAAATCAAATTATGTTTTGCCATCAGCGCTTGATAGTCGTGCGAACAATACTGACTTCCACGATCAGAATGCACAATCACACCCTGCGGCATTTTACGGCGCCACAAAGCCATTTGGAGCGCATCAATAACCAGTTTACTCGTCATACGTTCTGACATCGCCCAACCCACTATCATGCGAGAATACAAGTCCATAACAACAGCCACATAAAGCCAACCTTCTTCTGTCCACACGTAAGTAATATCACTGACATATTTTTCATTTGGGCGACTGGCACTAAAGTTTTGCTGCAGTAAATTAGGTGCTACAGGTAAGTTATGATTACTGTTAGTGGTGGCTTTATACTTTTTCGCTGCTTTGGTTCGCCACCCATGAGAACGCATGATTCTAGCCACACGATGACGGCCTGCTGATGTGCCTTCAGCCTTTAGCCGCTTGCTAATGCGTCTAGCGCCAACGCGAGCACGTTCATCTGTAAAAATATCATTTACTTTCAAGGCTAACTTTGCGTTTTCTTGTTCGCGCCCAGAAGGCTCTCGACTGAGCCAATCATAGTAACCGCTAGGTGAAACCAATAAGAGTTTACACATCATGCGAACGGGGAATTGGTGGCAATATTTATTTATCATCTCGTACCTCACTCCGATTCTTTCGTGAAGTACGTGGCCACTTTTTTTAAGAAGGCATTTTCCTCTTGTAGTCGTTGGTTTTCGCGTTTAAGCCTTGCCATTTCAGCTTGTTGGAGCTTTTGATTTTCGATGGTAGTCCCGCTTTTACTTTTTTGGCTGCGCCAGTAATACAGCATTGCTTCAGGGATCCCGAGATCCTTTGCTGCTCTGGGGACACCATCTTTTGCAGCACGTTCAATTGCTTGATCTTTAAACTGCGGACTATATTTCTGACGAGTTTTACGTTGGTCTGTTTTCTTTTCATTCATTTTAAGTACCTCAAGTTAGAGAATTTTACTCTCTTAGTGAGGTGTCCGGGAAGTCGGGGCTAGATCAGCATACTACAATGGGATTATTAAACGATGAAATCATTGCAGTATCAATATCTTCTTTTCCGAAGCTGAATCATCTTTTTTACCACCAGCAAAAATCATAGAAAATTCGTTGCTACTGGCAGATCGGGCATGCCTAGATTTTCCGTATTTCCAGGAGATTTCGAACAATAAAGGGTTTTTTATTGTTCGAAGTAAACGTCATGTTAATCCGATAGTCAAGAA
>JANRLR010000002.1:0-324444 GCA_033762415.1 Methylophilus sp.
GTTGTTAGCTGCGTTACCTGTTAGGATGTTGTTTTCAGCATTACCCGTGATATTGAGTCTAGTCGTGCCAGTTAGGCTAATGTCTAAGTTTTCGATATTGGCCAGTGCACCAGTGAGTGCAATTTCGGTTGCTGCAGTTGCTGCTGGAATTGTCACACTGCCACGAAGCTTCAGGGTGTCAATACCGTCAGTCGTACCATTGGTTTCAACAATACTGTCTTGTAGTTGAGTCCCAGTCACCACGATAGGGGCAGGTGCAACACCCGTGGTGGTTGCAATAATGTCTACAAGGTAAGTATCATTACCTGTACCGCCAACTAGTGTGTCTATGCCTAGGCCACCGTCTAAGGTGTCATTACCAGCACCACCATTGAGCGTGTCATTGCCTATACTGTCTAACAGAATATTGTCTGCATCATTACCAGTAATAGTGTTGGAAAGGGTATTGCCAGTGATATTTAGTTTGATATTGCCTGTTTGGCTGGCATCAAAGTTTTCGACATTGGCATTGACGGTGAGCGTGGTGGCGTTAGTGATATTACTAGTGTCTATCGGTGCACCAGCATTACCCGTTAAATTGGTTAAGATAATGGTATCGATACCTTCTGCCGTACTGTTGGCAGGGTTAGCAAGCTCACTCACCATATCTTGCAATGCTACCGTGCTGGTCGCCAGTGCACTGGTGCGAATCAAATCAATATTGTAGGTGTCGTTACCTTTACCACCCGTCAACGCATCTACGCCCGCACCACCAGTGAGGGTGTCAGCGCCATCGCCACCAAGCAGGGTGTCATTCCCTGCTGCACCTTCTAAAACATTATCTCCAGCATTGCCTGTGATGTTGTTGTTGAGTTCATTGCCCGTACCGTTAATGTTGGCAGTGCCACCATTAAGTGTGCCATCTGTCAGGGTAAGATTATCCAGATTAGAGCTTAAGGTGAAATCAACGCTTGATTTCACTAGGTCTATGCCTCCCAATTGTGCGAGGGTTAGCTCTTCGGTGGCGGTATCCCCTATATTATCTACAATGTATATGTCATTCCCTTTACCACCCACCATGTCGTCCGCACCAACACCACCATCAAGCGTGTTAGCGCCATCATTACCTGTTAAATTATTATTCTGCTCGTTACCTGTTGCATTGATAGCAGCTATGCCAGTGAGAATGGTATTTTCAATCTGATTAAAACTGGAACTAGTGAGGTTAATAGAAAAGGCGGCCTGTATAGTGTCATTACCACTACTGTCAATAATGACCTCCGTCTGTGCATCAAGCAGGTAGGTATCATCGCCATCTCCGCCATCGAGAATATCGCTGCCCAGACCGCCATCCAACCTGTCATTTCCATTACCACCAATTAACGTATTGGTTGCGGCATTACCGATAAGAATGTTATTGGCATCATTCCCCTCAATATTCAATTTGGTAGTGCCTGTTGCGCTAATGTCGAGGTGTTCAATGTTGGCTAAATCATTGTTCAGGCTGATGGTGGTTGCATTCGTCAGCGCAACGCTACCACGTAATTTAAGCATGTCTGCACTACCCTCATTCACATATTCAGTGATGCTGTCCTGTAGTATGGCAATGGTATTCGGTGCTACGCCACTTGCCACGATATCTACAAGATAAGTGTCATCGCCCAAGCCCCCCACCAGCGTATCTACACCTGTAGCACCGTCCAAAGTGTTATTGGCATCATTGCCAGTGACTGTGTTATTGAGCGTGTTACCTGTGAGATTGAGCAATGTCGTGCCTGTATGGCTGGCATCAAGATGCTCAAGATTGTTGCCTAAGGTAATGGTGACTGCATTATTCAGACTTAGATTGCTACGCAATTCTAGCGTGTCAGTACCTGCATTGCTTGCTTCGGTGATAGTGTCTTGTAGTGCACCTAGAGGAGCGGCAGGTGTAGGAGCAGGTTTATTGAGGCTAGCAAACAGTCCAAGTCTAGCAACGGGCGTGGTGTCTATGGATTTTGTGGCAACGCCTGATTGCAGTATGTCCACAATATAGGTGTCATCTCCCAAGCCACCAAGCAGCGTGTCTACCCCAGCACCTCCATCTAATATGTTGTTGCCAGCATTGCCTGTGAGCACATTCGCGAGCGCGTTACCGTTAGCATTGATATCGAGTGTGCTGATTAATGTAATGTTTTCTATTTGATTATTATAAAAAGTATCACTTAGATTTAGCGAAAAAGCCCCTTCTACGCTGTCAATGCCACTAATATCAATGATGCTATCTTCATAGGAGTCGATGATATAGGTGTCATTGCCATCGCCACCTTCAAGCACGTTATTGCCCAATCCTCCGTCTAGCCTGTCATTGCCTGAGCCGCCTGTTAAATGATTGTCGGCATCATTGCCAATCAGCGTGTCATTACCAGTACCTCCAATAGCATTTTCAATAGTCACGTTATAGGCAATAGCGACGTTATCATACTGCAATGTGGATCTATCAATGCTGATGGGCTTGCCTAGGCTACTAAAGTTTCCTGCATTTAGATTAATAACCCCTCCAGACGATGAGCTATAGACAATAGTGTCTGTACCACCTGCATCCCAGATGGTTTGGTAATAAGTAGACGTTCCATTAAAAATATACACGTCATCTCCAGCGTGATAGCTCATATTGGCACCATATAAATATTGTATGGCTTGTATGTCTAGCAACATGGGTGTCGTCGGATAATAACTGTCATTACCTTTGTCGATATGTTGAGGCGCATCCGAATAGCTCATGGCTGTGTATTTGTAATTTTCTATCGTCGGGTTTGCTATGGTGTAAATGGTGTCGAATGGATGCGATAGACCCAATGCATGCCCTAACTCATGCAAAATGGTATGGTAGCCAGCGCCGCCAAGACTAAAGTTATTGCCAGAGGCTACGGGTTGAGATGAGTTAAGCCAAACATCTCCACCAAAAGAGGCACCAGGATAGTAGGTATAGGCGTAGGTAGTATTGTCCATATACCCGCTACTGGTGAAAGCGATACGAATGTCTCCCACAGCACTAGCGGTCTCAGTATCAACCTTAATAACATTAAGATTTGCGACATTAGCCCAACTCTGAATTAATTCTGTTGCTGAGGTCTGTTGGGTAGCATTTAACCCTCGGAAGCCTGAGTAAGGCTCATAGCTTGGATGATTAAAATATGCGTTAACGTCTTGATCCCATAAAGCAGTTGAGTTCGATATTGGAAAGCTGTAGTACACAGTGGCACCTGTGCCTACACCTGAGTCTCCCCATTTCACGCCAGCAATAAGCGCATTGATGTCGGCAGACAAATTGCTATCTAAGGAAAAGATAGTGGTAGGGCTGCTGGTATAAGGTGTTGGCGCCGCCATTGTTGCTCCCTTGTGTTTGTTGAATTTGCTTTAAGCCAAACTCATGTTTGTGTGTGGATGCTAGTAGTCATTCAGACTAAACAACACATCACTTTTTTATAAACAACACACTAACTAATCTGGATATGATTTGCAATAGCCCATTAGTCGACGCATTCTTTGGGTATAATGTGGCAACTTTTTTGGGAATAGTGATTTATGTTAGAAAAACTGATTGCTGGTGTAGCTACCTGGATAATGGCCGTGATTTCATCCATGGGGTATGGTGGTGTTGTGTTACTGATGGCGATTGAGTCTGCCTGTATACCGCTGCCTTCAGAAATCATTATGCCCTTCGCTGGATTTTTGGTGAGTAAAGGTGAAATGACCTTATGGGGTATTGCCTTGGCAGGCGCTATTGGCTGTGTGGTAGGCTCTATTCCCGCTTATTACGTTGGCATGTTTGGCGGTAGGCCATTGGCAGAAAAGTATGGTAAATACGTGCTGATTAGTAAAAAAGATTTGGATATGGCAGACCGCTGGTTTGCAAACCATGGAGAAATTATTATTTTTATTGCGAGATTACTACCTGGGGTGCGCACATTTATTGCCTTTCCTGCTGGGGTTGCACGCATGAATATGACCAAGTTTGTGGTCTATACTTTTGTGGGTTCGTTTATTTGGTGTTGGGTACTTGGTTTTGTCGGAATGAAGGCGGGCGAACACTGGGAGGATTTAAAAGTGTATTTTCATGAGTTGCATTACGTGATTGCTGCATTGGGTATTGCGTTTGTAGCTTGGTATGTCCATAGACATTTTAAAAACGAGTATTAACAAAAGTAATAATTAGATTTCGATTAGTGTACCTAGCTGTAAGAAAAAAACAGCAGTTTTAGTCGACAAACTCTCGTGTAAAAACAAGCTGGCATAGCGTGCCAGCTGGGGTTTGTAGATGAGTGCGGCCGTATTTGCATTTGCGGCCGTTACTTCTAAGCCGAGTTTAAAATCAATAATCCATCGCGTTTTTGTTTTTGTAATCTGGTCGTCCTCAATAAACGTTAAGTCAATGCGATGTTCTTGTGGCTGATTGTTGTCATCCATCGTCGTGATGCTAAGTTCAGTTTGAGTTGATGATCTAGGCGCTAATAGCCATGCACCTTGTGGGCTGGCGATGGCTGTTTTGAGTGCTGCAATAATGTGTGGCACTTGTTTTTCGACCTCAATTTTTGCATGACCACGTTGCAAAAGCCAAAACTGCATGCTCTGCAAGCAGCTATCCATGCGGCTTACAGGCCAATGAGCTAAGCCTTCTTTTGCAATCATTTCCAAATACAAATGTGCTAACGAGCCAGAATCAGCAGCAAGATTGGGCATGTCTTCAGCCATATTTTGCGGGTTAGTTTGAGGTTTGCTCGGTGCAGATTCCGATGTTGCCTTAGTCTGTAAAATGGTGGGCATTTGCAAGTTTTGCAGACGAATTAACTGCGGCGTAAAATTGGCAATGTCTGTACGCACATCTTTAGTAGTGGCAGGAACTTCGCAAGCCTCAAAGCTCGCTTGCACCACAGGCCATAGCGCATCTAAATAGGTATTTTTGACGGGCTTGATTTCGCCTTTGGCATTTTGATTGGCAACCCCAACCAAATGCAGGGCGCGCTCTGCGCGCGTGGCCGCCACGTAGAGCACGCGCACAGCTTCATTAGCCTCGCGCTCAGCTTCTAGCGTTTCTAGATAATCGTAAACGCTGACCTTTGTTTTGTCACGAATACCTTTGGGAATATACGGTGCAGCTAGTAATTCAGTTTCCCCATCCAGCAGGACTTCTTCCCACAGCATTAATGGTTTATCGCTATTATTGCCGCCAGTAGTCGCGCCCAAGCCAGGCAAAATCACGGTATCAAACTCTAAGCCTTTGGATTTGTGTATCGTCATCATTTGCACGTGTTCGCCTTCTACATCAGGTGTGGCGAAAAGCTTGGTGACTTCAATCGCCATGCGCTCAGGGGTAAATTCATCGTTGCGGTCTAGTGTGTCCAAACAGCTAAAAAATGCTTGCACGTCGGTGATATCGGCTTGCTCCCATAGGCACGCACTGCCATTTAACAGCAGCCAAATGCCGCGCACCCAGCGGCTTGTGGGCATGCGGCCTTGTGTAGTAAATGCTTCTGTCAAAATATCCCGTACATGACGCAACCGCACTTGGCCGTCTGCCGATAAAGTATTCACTAGACTTTCGTTTTGCATCAGCGACCAAATGGTGCTGTGTTGATCTTGGTTGGCGAGTTGGTATAAATCCTTCAAGTTTAAGCCACACCAAGGTGCACGCAATATTGCTAGCCAATGCACACGATCTGCGCGGTGGTGCAGGGCGTGCGTCAGGCTCAATAAGTCTTGCACCACTTGCCTGTCTTCTAGCGCTTCAATTTCCACTGCTTGAAACGCAATGTCTTTGTAATCACGCCGTAGCTTGCTCACCAGCGCGCTTAGATGTTTCTTAGAGCGCACTAAAATCGCGATTTTTTTATTCTTATCCGTGGCTAGAATAATACGGATAATCGCTTCTGCTTCGCGTTGTTTAGCGAGTTCTGATGATTCATCGGCAGGGCTGACAATCGGGTGAATATAAATGCCCGCGTCGCTCACATCAGGTTTGGTTGCGGTAAACTTGCGGTAACTAATCGCGCCTTGTGCCATGCTATCCTGGCTAGGGAATATCGTTTGAAACGTGTCATTAATCCAACTCACCACCGCAGGGTGCGAGCGATTATTGCGATACAAGGGCAAACGTTTCAGTGAAATATCACCAATACCGCGCTCGGCCGCTTGCAAAAACAAACTTACGTTGGCTTTGCGAAAGCGGTAAATCGATTGCATGGGATCCCCAACACAAAACAGCGTGCGTCCATCGTCTGCTTGCCAACCCTTTGTGAGTTGCTCAATCAGCGCGATTTGGCTAGGGCTGGTGTCTTGGAATTCATCTACCAACAAATGCTGAATTTGATAGTCGAGCTTTAAGGCCAACTCTGTTGGCTCACCAAAATGGTCGGTGAGCGCAAGGGTGGCACGACTCGCGATTTCTGCAAAATCTACTTCGTTATTGCGTTGAAACACCAGCCATAGTTTAGCCACTGCCAAGTTAAGCAGCTTGGATAATGCATTGATAATAGGCCAATCGTCACCTGTGTTGTTAAGATTTGGCAGTAAACGCACGCGGTGCAGTTTTTGCGCATCTACTTGCGTTAGCAAGTCAAAAAACGTTTGTTTATAGGCGCGACCTTCATCTGTAGCAGGGAAGCCGTGGCGTTTATCAACAGAGGCGCGTGGTTCTGCATTGTCTTTTAGTAAAAAATCGGCCAGTACGCGCCATTGTTCTAAATCTTCAGGCAAGTTTTGTAAGGGGGGGTGCCAATCTAACAAAACGGCAATTTCGCTATCCGCTGGCATATTGGCGGCGGCATAGTGCGCAACAGGCATTAGCAGCTGTTGCAAGTTGGCAGGCACTGCTTCAACTACACTTTGCAACTCGTGCGTCACCAAATAGCGCAGTATGGTTTGCGAGTGTTCTGCGCTAAACACCCCTTGTGCATGATGCAGCCATTGGTCGCGCTTGGCGAGCATACTGGCTAACAAATCTATTAATTGCGCAGCATTATTATCCACATACCGCAGCGCAGTTTTAATGAGTTCCCCATATTGGCTAGACTCTAATTCTGCCAACGTTTGCTGTGCCGCTTGTTGATATAAGGCACTGGCGTCTTCAACCACGCTTGGTTGCGTGCCAAAGCGGCTCATCAGCGGCATTTGGCGAGTTAAGTGCGCGCATAAACTATCGATGGTAAAAATACGCAAACGCGCAGGATTTTCTAGCAGTTGCCAGTCAAGTTGTGCTGCATGTGTAAGAGCTTGTTTGCTGAGTGCATACGTGATTTGTTTGTGCGCGGCAGTCGGCAGCCCGTTACTTGCCGCCATCATCAAGCTATCCATAATGCGCAGGCGCATTTCTGCCGCGGCTTTATTGGTAAAGGTAATGGCGATGATTTCTTCGGGCGATTTGACCGTGGTGAGCAAGCGCAAATAGCGCTGAGTGAGTAGTTCGGTTTTGCCTGCACCTGCTGGCGCTTCTACAATAAACGACTCTAAATCCAACGCACGCGCGCGGTTTTGTTCATCTATTTTTAAATGGTCGATTTCTAAATAATGGCTCATGCTGGCGGTGGCTCGACTGCATCTAAAAAGCGCTCAAACTGCAATTGCCGTTCTGGCAGGCGTAGCAAAGGCAGTACTTCGCAATAACTTAAGGCATTTTCATCGCTAAATTTAACTGATGCTTCACCTGCTTTAATCTCAGCCGCAATCGTCTCAATGCTGGTTTTAAAATGGTCGAGTAAGCTCTGCCAGTCGTTAAATGCTTGTGTAAATTTCGGTTTGCGTTTGCTTGGCTCTGCATCAAACACGTCTTGGCTCACGCCTTCAAAACTGTGTTCGGCGGTTTTAACCATGCCAAATTGTAGGCCTGCAATTTTATGGCTGGCATCGTCAAAATAAAAACTAGCATAAATCGGCAATTGCGGTTCGGCTATGCGGTCTTCTCCCCATGTACTGACCTTAGGTACTTGGCCTGTTTTGTAATCCACAAACACCATGCCGCCATCTTCAAATTGGTGAATTCTGTCGATTTTAAGCGTGACCTCAATGCCGCTAATATCGACCTGCTTTTCTACTTCGCAACCAATGATATGAAAAGAGATTCCTTGTTCTTTTTCAAATGTAAGCCAAGCGCTTACTAGCTTTTGCAGGCGTTCGTGTTCAAGCTCCAATACGGTTTTAGTGGCAATATTGGAGGTCTCGGCAAAGTCCTGCAAGGCTTTACGGATGGCTTTATTTAAATGCGAATCGAGTACATCGTCTGACATATCGCGCAAATCGGCAAAGTGTAGTTTCTTATCATTGGGTTGCCAAAATGCGGCCAATACCGCATGCACCAACTGGCCGCGCGCAAGGTTATCCAAACCCTCACTTGGTGTTTTAAGACTTTTTGCGCCCAAGCGATATTGATAAAACGCCCAAGCGGGGCAAATGGCTTGCGCCCGAAATAAACCCGTGCCACCTGAAACATGGTCGCCCACTTGTACCGCTGGTGCAATATGGTCATCTAAATGCGTTAAATCGGCATTGCCAATTTCGGCCAATGTTTCCGCTAATGTTTGCACAAGAGGTAAATTGCTAATAGCTTCAACGTTTTTAATCAGCGGCGAAGCACGTAGTTGCGTCGTATTTTCTAACTGGCTACTGGAAAAAATCACCTGCTTGGCCGAATGCAACACGCGTTGATGAATGCCTGCTGCAAAAGTTGCTTGCACGCTGTTATCGGCATTGGGTAGGCGCGCGGCGCGTTGAATATGTGCGGGTAATAGCGCATTCGGGCGTGCAGGGGGCGGCCAAATATGGTCGTTCATTTGTAAAACCCATATGGCATCCACTGGCGCGCTTAAGGCCTCCATCACGCCCACAACCTGTATGGGGGTAGCCATAATTGTTTCTGGCTGAAATACTTGTTGTGTGCAAATTTGTTGCATTAGGCTGGTGGCTTCAGACATCGAAGTATGTGCATCTAGCGCATCTAAGGCGCTTAATTGCTGTAGCACTTTTTGCCACGATTTTTGCGTTTGATATTCTAAGCTGGTGATGTTGCGCGTGCCCGGCCATTGTAACGCTTCTAGTAATTGCGTAAAGCAATGCGCCCAAAACGATGGCGCTGCTTGTTTGTTTGAAACATAAGCAGTTGCGGCCGTTAAGTCTTGAATCAAGTGTGCAATATTCAAGCCGTTTTCAAACTGTTGTTTGGCAAACACAATAAATGAATCTAATGACAATTGCGCTGTAGCTTTCTCACGCATCCTAGCATCTAGCTGCGCGCGCGCATCGACCTCTTGTTGGTAGTTTGACCAAAATGGCGAAAGTAATACTTTAGAGAAATCTGCCTGTGGTATGCGGTAACTGCTAAACAAGCGCAACAAGTTTAAAGCTGCTTGTATCATGGGCTGCTCAATCAGCGGTGTGCCAAGGGAGAAATTATATGGCCGTGCGCAATCAAACAAGGTTGGGCGCGCGCTGGCTGGCGTTAACGTGTCATCTAATAAATCAGCCAACAGATTGCGTACCGTACTTAATTGTGGCGCGATAATGGCGATATTGGTATTTGGGTTATTGTCTAGTTGCTGCTTTGCCCACGCCACTGCGGCGCGGCATTCTGCATCGATATTTTCTAGGCTAATGTGTTGTGCGTGTGCAGGTGTTGCCAGTCTGTTTGGATAATCTGCAATAGCGATACCGCGTTGTTTTAAAAGCGTGCGCAGGCGCTCTTCTTGTGGCGCAGTTTGGTCAAAGCCGGCAAACTCAATTTGCATTGGCAGGTCGTTGGCTATGTGCAGATGATCCAGTTGCCAATCCGTGTAGCGCACATTTTCTAGCATGCCAAGTGCTTGACAACGCTTTTGAAAAACCTGCTGCCACTGCACAAATTGGCGCGTTTCTTCAGCTAAATTTTCGCGCGGCATATGCAAGTTCCACGCGATACAATACTGGTTGGCTTCTACAGCCGCACTAGCCAAACCCGACACATTAAACAACGCACCAAATGCATTTTTTTTGAGTGATTGGCTAATCACTTCTTCCCATAGCAATTGCTCGTTAAACGTACTTAAACGTAGTGGCGGGTTGCTAATTTTTCCAGCCAAAAGACTGGTTTCGGTGAGTGCATCCAGCCATTGCGTAAGCGTTAAAATGCATGCACTCTGCCATTGCGTGTTGCCAGCCTGTACTTGTGCATTAGCGATATCGGCCTGAATGGCACGCACCAGGCGGGCAGTAGGGCAAAGAATGAGCTTGTTTTGCATGCGCACATTCTATTGGATATTTATGCTTAACAGTAGTGTTAAAATAACTGCATTGTTTAAATTAAGGAGTCATCATGCTTGCCAAACTCGCTAAGCTTTTAAAGTATTCATTATGGTTGCTTATCATCCCAATTATTTTGTTTGCGCTCTATACATGGGCTGCTTTGACATGGGTGTATTCATCTGGTGAGCGCGCAGGTTATGTGCAAAAGCTCTCACAAAAAGGATTTGTCTGCAAAACCTATGAAGGTGAGCTGGTACTGGTTTCCATGCCTGGCACGCAAGCCGAGAAGTTCTTTTTTACTGTAAAAGATGCAGCAGTAGCCAAACGTATTAATGAAACAGTGGGTAAGCGCGTGCGCTTGATTTACGAGCAGCATATTGGTATCCCAACCAGTTGTTTTGGTGAAAGTAGTTACTTTGTGCAAGATGTACAACTGCTAGATAAGTAGCACAACGGCTGCGCTCGATAATACTTTGTTAAAAAAAGGCCTCAAACTCCTCATGTATAAACCCATACATTCTGGGTTTTCAGCTTTTTTTGCCGCGTCTTATCATCGCTCGCAACGTTGTGTAAAGGGGTAGGTATGGCTAAAGCGTTAGCGATTCATGATGAAAAAAACTACATCACGCCAGAGGGTTTTGCTACACTCAAGGCGGAGTTTGATCAGCTATATAAAGTGGAGCGGCCAGAAGTGGTGCGCACCGTGGCTTGGGCTGCCAGCAATGGCGACAGAAGTGAAAATGGCGATTACATTTACGGCAAGCGTCGTTTGCGTCAGATTGATGGCCGTTGCCGCCACTTGATGCGACGTATGGACTTGGCAGAGATTGTCGATAGCAGCCAGCAGCAACACTTGGAAAAAGTGTTTTTTGGTGCTTATGTCACACTGTTTGATCTGAGTGATGATAGCGAGCACCACTATCGCATTGTCGGTAAAGACGAAATTGAACCGTCCAAAGGCTATATCAGCTGGATCAGCCCATTGGCTAAAGCAATGCTAGGTAAAACGGTAGGAGATGCGATTAAAGTGACCACGCCAAAAGGAGAGGAGCAGTTTGAGATTATCGAGATCAGTTACTTAAAATAGCTTTACGTCTGCCAGCAATCACAATGCTAGATGCGAATACCTAACACCGCTAGCAATTTGACCATGCCAAAATATGCTACAGCTGTGACGACAGAAGAAATAGCTAAACTTAACCAAAAATTCACACCGCTACGCAGCAATAAGGGTAGCGCAACAAACAACACGAGCGAAGGCAAGACTAGCCAGAAAATGCCTTGCGATAAAGCAGAAACACGCTGAATATCCCCCGTATCAATATAAAGCCAAATAAAGGTCAAAAGAGAAGTAACCGGCACAGAAAATATTGCTGCACCCCAGAAAGTGCTACGCTTGGCTAGCTCGGAAACAGCGACTAAAACCACAGCTGAGATGATGATTTTGAGAATGTATTGCCACATGATAGTCATTAATTTTTAACATTTAACACAAGGGATGCGCTTAACCGCCTCCTGCTTGACCAATGGGTAGGACATCACAATAACTAACAATTGCCAGAATACCAAATGTTGGGCTCAAACTGGAATTTAATTGTGCCGCCTTCGTCGGGTAGAAAGGAAAAGTAAATATTTTCGTCAATTCGTTTAATCCAGAGACCTTTCCACGACTTTCCATTTTCCGCGATTGCATCAAACTCACGACCAGCGAACTGAATTTTTACAGTTGACCTTGAAATGCTGTAGGACAGCTTGTATGTTACGCCAGCTTTAATAATTTGTTTATCGAATGTTTCAAGATTGCCTTGGCATATTCTTTCATTATCAGAAGCGATAGCACAACCAATAGATGCGTTGAGAAGCATAATGGCTATGAAAGTCTTAATTGTCTTTTGATTTCTCATGTTTTTTCCCTTGATGCCCAACGTAAATTAAAGCCGAATAACGACTCTAAAACCTTATCAGGGCAGGAGGCTATATTGTTTGTAAATTGTATTATTATCATAAAATCAATTACTAAGTTATTTTTATTGCACTTAAAGTTTGGTTATGCTTAATAAAACACACCTCTTACTTTTTCGAGGTGTTTAGTTACTTAACAGCGTGTGCATTACGGTATCAGGCAATTTGCATAGAATCAATAAATTAAACAGTTGAACTTAAGCGCATTGCAGACTATCCTAGCAGTTATGAAACGACTGATTTGCATCGTATTAATTTGTTGGCTACCGCTGTTTGCAGTAACGGCGAATGCATTGAGTTTGCAAATGACAATGGCAAATCAGCAATCTGAGGCAACTCAGGCATCACAAATGGCTTGTCATGAAGACGTGCATCAGCACCCATCGCAACAGCATGCATCGCACAATTGTGCGCTATGTGGGTTTTGTACGGTCGTGACTTCTGCGGCTATTTTTAGTTTTCCACCACTTTTACATATGCATGCTACAGCTTCTGCTAAGCCGATTTTTGTAGAAGTCACTTTCAATTCATTACCACATCCTCCCGTCATCAAACCACCCATTTCAGCTTAACGCATAGGACAAATCCGTCCATTGTTTTTAATCTGAATCAGGAGGTTTATCATGCAACCTTTCGTTGCTATTTATCAAAAGTTGTTGTTAGGGTTATTTGCGCTCTTGCTCGCTGGCTGTGCCACATTTTCGCAAGATGGTGGATTTAACCATGTAGAAGAAAGCGTACAAAACCATATCAAACAAAAGCCCGTATGGGCAAAATCAGAGGCTGAGCAAAAGCGTAATCAGGAGCAGGTGCAAGCGATATTGGCAAAACCATTGAGCATGGAAGATGCTGTGCAAGTGGCGCTAATGAATAATGCGCAATTGCAGGCTGATTTTTATGAGTTGCAGTTGGCAGAATCTGACCTTGTGCAAGCTGGGCATTTGCCTAACCCCAGTTTATCTATGTTGTATGCCAGACGTAATGGTGATTATAAGATAGAGCAAATAGTCACTTTTAATATTATGGCTTTGTTAACGATGGGTAAAGCCAGCGCCATCGAACAGCAGCGTTTTGCGGCGACGCAAAATAGAATGGTGTTGCAAGTGCTTGATCTCGCTAGAAAAACACGCAATGCCTATGTCAATGCTTTAGCTTCCCAAGAAAATGTGCATTACCTGACTCAGGTCAATGAATCCGCACATGCGACTTATGCTTTGGCCAAGCGTATGCGTGAAGCTGGGAATTGGAATGCCTTAGATGCAGGTCGCGAACAAGGTTTTTATACAGAAGCAGCACTAGAGCTGACTAAGGCTGAAAATCAATGTTTACAGGCAGAAGAGCGCTTGACCACGCTGCTTGGCTTAAAGCATCCTGATACGTTTGAGTTACCAGACAGACTGCCTGATTTACCTAAAACTGAAGCAGCGTTAAGGCAAATCCAGCCAGATGATTTTGCAAAGCGCTTGGATTTACAGCAGACGCGCATCAATACAGAGGCTTTAGCAAAACAATTGGGATTGACCAAAACCACGCAGTTGATTGATGTGTTAGAAGTTGGTCCAGCCCGAGTGTTAGAAGGCAGGCGTAGCGATCCCACTAAAAAAGGGCTGGAATTGCGTTTTGAACTCCCTGTATTTGATTGGGGTACGGCGAAAGTAAAGCGTGCAGAAGCAACCTATATGCAGGCGATACAGCAAGCGAATAATCAAGCTATTATGGCTGCCTCAGAAGTTAGAGTGCAATACAATCAATATGTTACTAGTTATGATGTGGCTAAACGGTATCGGGATGAAGTAATCCCTTTGCGCAAATCGATATTGCAGGAAAGCTTATTGCGCTACAACGGTATGTTAATGAGTCCGTTTGAGTTAATGGCTGCCGCGCGTGAGCAGGTGCTGGCGGTTAATCGTTATATGGAAGCACTTAGAGATTTTTGGTTAGCAGAGAGCGACTTAGACATGGCATTAGTCGGCACTCCGTTAGACAGTAAAGGATATTAATCATGATGAATCGTAGACAGTTTTTACAATTAAGCACCGCGGGTATTGCGCTCAGTGCTGTTAATAAGGCAGCACTTGCAGGTATTCCAGAACCAGTCATGATGGATAGCGCGAGTACAAAACCATTACTCATGCCTAGTACGGGCAGGCCTTATCAGCCAGTAGCCACTTTGAATGGGTGGAGTTTGCCTTGGCGTATGAATAACAATGTCAAAGAGTTCCATTTGGTGGCAGAACCTGTTAAGCGTGAGATAGCGCCTGGTATGATGGCCAATTTATGGGGCTACAACGGACAAAGCCCCGGACCCACTATTGAGGTGGTAGAAGGGGATAGGGTGCGTATATTTGTGACCAATAAGCTACCAGAAAGAACCAGTATACATTGGCATGGTCAGCGCGTGCCCAATGGCATGGATGGCGTGAGCGGATTAACACAGCCCGCAATACAACCAGGTAAAACTTATGTGTATGAGTTTGAAGCAAGGCGCGCTGGCACGTTCATGTATCATCCACATGCCGATGAGATGACGCAAATCGCCATGGGTATGATGGGCGCGTGGATTACACATTCTAAAAGCATCAATACGATGAAAGTAGATAGAGATTACGTATTTTTGCTCAATGCCTATGATATTGAGCCAGGCAGTTTTTTGCCTAAAACCAATACCATGCTGAATTTTAATCTATGGACTTTTAATAGCCGCGTATTTCCTGGCATCTCGCCGATTGTGGCAAAGCAAGGTGAAAGGTTACGCATTCGTGTCGGCAATCTCACCATGACTAATCATCCCATTCATATTCATGGGCATGAGTTTGAAGTGACTGGAACAGATGGTGGCTGGGTGCCCAAAAGCGCAAGATGGCCAGAAGTGACGACAGATATTGGGGTCGGACAAATGCGGGCAATAGAGTTTGTGGCGGATGAGCTTGGTGATTGGGCGTTGCATTGTCATAAGTCTCATCACACCATGAATGCGATGGGGCATGATTTTCCAAATATGATAGGGGTGAGTCAAAAAGGGATAGCAAAAGAATTTTCCAAATTGGTGCCAGACTATATGAGTATGGGCGAAACTGGCATGTCTGAGATGACTGATATGGCAGAGATGATGGAGATGCCACTACCAGAAAATACTTTGCCTATGATGATGGGTAGGGGGCAGTTTGGGGCGCTGGAAATGGGCGGGATGTTTACCACGCTCAAAGTACGTAAAGCGCTGGCACAGAATGATTATGCAGATCCAGGTGATTATGCTTTCCCCAAAGAGACATCTGCTTATGAGTGGAAAGGAGAGGCCGCATTGCCAGAGCAAGTCAATGCGTCTGACACGAAGCAGGATAGTGGTGAGAAGGCTGGTCGTGAGTTCAATGTTAAAAAGCCCAATGCAAGTCACGCGCATGCGCATTAATGTAAGGTGACGATTCCTCACTTATTTATGTTAAATGGGTTGTTTTTTTAAATGCCGATTTAATAAATCCTTAAAATATTTTATACTCGCAGGGATATTAAAAAATCTGAATTGCCTCCTTATGAACTCAAAATTAACTTCGCCCAACACTTTCTCAGAAAGTTTATTTGAACTTACAATTAAACGCATGTTGTGGCCAGTATTATTTTTTGCATGTGTATTATGTTACTGGGTTGGGATACAAGTAGGACATCCAATCTTGGCTTATAACATTGCTTATTTTGCGCTTGCAATCTGCTTGTTTTTCTTGGAGCGCGCTTTGCCTTATGAGCGCGAATGGTTGAAAAGTGACGGGCAAATATACAACGATATTGGTCATACCATATTGACCAAAGGATTTAGTCAATTGCTTGCCACATCTGCCGCGCTGTTTGGTTTGTCGGAGTTTGGCCCTGCAACTTCTTCTGGTTTTTGGCCAGCGGAATTACCCGCATTTTTTCAAATCATACTTGCCTTAATTATTGGTGAGTTTGGCTTATATTGGGCGCATCGAACTGCACACGAATGGTGGCCAGCTTGGTGCTGGCATGCTGTGCATCATTCGGTGACCAAGCTTTGGTTTGTAAATACAGGTCGCTTTCATTTGTTTGATTCGCTTTGGAAAAGTACGTTTGCTTTAAGCCTTGCGCTACTCGCAGGAGCACCTAAGGAAATCGTCATGTGGGTACTAGTGATTACACCTTTCATAGGATTTTTAACGCATTGTAATGTGGACATGCGTTGTGGATGGATTAACTGGGTGTTCAATACGCCTCAGTTACACCGTTGGCACCATAGTCAGGTGCCAGAAGAAGGCAATCGAAACTATGGCGAAAATCTGATGATATGGGATATTGTATTTGGTACGCGTCTTTTGCCAAACCGTCGTCCACCATTGGATATTGGCTGTTCAGATCCTGTGCCCAAGCAGTTTTTAGGGCAGCTTGCTTACCCAGTCGCGGCTTGGTTTAAAGCTAAATAGCGTCTTGTTAAAAACTTGGGATATTTTTTGCAAAGTTGTCGATAACTTCGGGGATATTGGCGTTTGCTGGCGCTTGGCTAAGCAGTTGCAGCGCGAACACGGTTTGCAAGTACGTCTATGGGTAGATGATTTAAGCATTGCACAGCACTTAATTCCAGCATTAGATTTAGCTTCACCGACACAATACCGCGAGGATATTTGCATACAGCATTGGCATGCGCATGCTGATTTTAGCCAAGCGGCAGATGTCGTGATAGAGGGGTTTGCTTGTGGGCTGCCTTCAGCCTATCTTGCAGTCATGGTGACACAGCAATCTAAATGGGTGAATTTAGAGTATTTATCGGCTGAGTCATGGGTGGATGATTTTCATGGAAAACCTTCACCGCAGAGCTTTTTAAATTCAAATCATAGCTTGGTACGTTATTTTTATTTTCCAGGCTTTACCGAAAAATCAGGCGGTTTGATTCGTGAGGGTGATGCGTTTAACCAACATGTTAGCTCAAGTTGGAACACGCGAAGCACATTAAAAATATCCCTTTTTTGCTACCCAAGCGCACCCATTTCTGACTTGCTGAATGCGCTTCAATCCAATACCCATGGGGTTATAGCGTATGTGCCAAAAAGTGCCATTTTGCCCAATATTGCTAAATATTTTGGTAAAGAAGTGGTTGAAGTGGGTGAAAAGCTCACTAAAAATAATCTCACGGTTGAAGTGTTGCCATTTTTAAGTCAAGCCGATTACGATGCGCTTTTGCGTGTGTGTGATCTTAATTTTGTGCGTGGGGAGGATAGTTGGGTGCGCGCGATTTGGGCTGCTAAGCCATTTATTTGGCAACCGTATTGGCAAGAAGAAGATACACATCTTAAAAAACTACTGGCGTTTTTGGATGTGTTTTATCGTGATGCGGAAGCGCAAGTGACAGACACTATTCAACAGCTCGAGCAAGCATGGGTGCAGAGCGAAGTTACTATTTCATTGTTGAATACTTATCTTAAGCGCATGGGTGCCATACAGCTTGCAACACAGAACGCCGCTCAGCGTTTAGCGAACCAAACTGACTTGGCGGCTAAGTTAGTGATTTTTTGCAATAAAGTTTAGTTAAGGTATAATGCGCGGCTAACAATTAACCCATCTTTCTAAATTTATACATAGCAAGGCACTCTCATGAAAACAGCTCAAGAACTTCGCGCAGGCAACGTGATTATGGTGGATGGTACACCGCTCGTTGTCGTTAAAGCAGAATACAATAAGTCAGGCCGCAGTACAGCGGTCGTTAAAATGAAATTTAAAAACTTATTGACAGAAGCACCTAGCGAAACCATTTATGGTGCGGGTGACAAGTTTGATGTGATCGTATTAGAGAAAAAAGAAGCGACTTACTCTTATTTTGCAGACCCAACGTATGTGTTTATGGACGCAGAATATAACCAGTACGATGTTGACGCAGAATTCATGGAAGATGCATTACCCTTTTTAGAAGACGGCATGCCAGTGGATATTCGTTTTTATGAAGGTAAAGCGATTTCAGTGGAGCTGCCAACAACAGTCGTGCGTGAAGTGACTTATACGGAGCCAGCAGTAAAGGGCGACACTTCAGGTAAGGTGATGAAGCCAGCAAAACTTGCATCTGGTTTTGAGATTCCAGTGCCATTGTTTGTTGCACAGGGTGACAAGATTGAAATTGATACACGTACTGGCGAGTATAGAAACCGTATTCTAAAATAATGCATGTTACGTAACGCTAATAATTAAAAAGGCGCTTAATGCGCCTTTTTAATTTTATATAGTACTCAAGCTATACCAAGCTATATTGTTAAAACTTTATTTTTTATCAAACTCTATTTCTGCAGCAATCCAATAGCTAGCAGCGTCTCCTGCAAAGCCATTTTTCTCCGCTAGATAGTACGCAGCTACTTCAATCATTTTATAACGTTCAAAACCGCTGACTGGTTCCGTTTTCTTTTTGCTGGTTGTTTTCTTAGCGACTGATTTTTTCTCAGTTGGCGCTTTAGTTGTGGTGACTTTATTTGTAGCAGTTTTGCTAGCGGCAGCTTTTTTAGGTGCTGCTTTGGGTTTTTCTGAAGTTGTCTTTTTTGTGGTGGATTTTTCAGCTGCCATTACTCGTGCTCCTTTTGTTAAGAATTTGCGTACGGTTACAAGGTTTTTGACCTACCAACTACATCATATTAAACAGTGCCTCCTACTGTCAATCCCTCAATTTTAAGCGTGGGTTGTCCCACACCTACAGGCACGCTTTGACCTTCTTTTCCACATGTACCAACTCCGCTATCGAGTGACATGTCATTTCCTATCATCGACACTTTGGTGAGTACGTCAGGTCCATTGCCAATGAGTGTCGCCCCTTTGACAGGATAGGTGATTTCTCCATTCTCTATCATATAAGCTTCAGCAGCACTAAATACAAATTTACCACTGGTAATGTCAACTTGCCCACCCCCAAAGTTGGCGGCATATAATCCTTTTTTGACTGATTTAATGATTTCTGCTGGGTCTTTGTCGCCATTCATCATGTAAGTATTCGTCATACGCGGCATCGGAATATGCGCGTAGCTTTCGCGCCTAGCGTTACCCGTGATTGGCATGCCCATGAGTCTAGCGTTAAGTGAATCTTGAATATAGCCACGCAAAATACCATTTTCAATGAGTACGGTTTTTTGAGATGGATTGCCTTCATCATCCATACTAAGTGAGCCACGCCTGTTGGTAATTGTGCCATCATCGACAATCGTAATGCCTGTAGCGGCAACTTGCTTATCTAACATGTTGGCAAATGCAGAGCTTCCTTTACGATTAAAATCACCTTCAAGGCCGTGCCCAATGGCTTCATGCAGTAAAATTCCTGGCCAGCCAGCGCCGAGTACTACGGTCATGCTACCTGCGGGAGCTGGACGAGCACTTAAGTTAGTGAGTGCTTGATGCACCGCTTTCTGTGCGTAGTCATGAAGAACCTCGTCAGTAAAATAGCTATAGTCATAACGACCGCCGCCGCCAGAAGAACCTTGTTCCCGCTTGCCATCTTGCTCTGCAATCACTTGTACAGAAATGCGTACTAATGGCCGTATGTCTGCCGCCATAACGCCATCGCTACGTGCCACTAAAATGACATCGTATTCGCCGGAAATGGAGGCCATGACTTGACTGATTCTGGTGTCTAGCTGTTTAGCATAACGCTCCAGACGTTCTAGCATGCGCACTTTTGCATCGGCACTGAGACTTGCAATTGGGTCTTGTGGTAAGTAAAGTGCATGCGCATCGCGTGCAATGATGGGTTTACTGGTTTGTTCTAATCCAAGCGCAGAAATGGATTTGGTTGCATTTGCTGCCTGCTGTAAAGCTGGGAGATTGATATCGTCAGAATACGCAAATGCCGTTTTTTCACCACTCACAGCACGCACGCCTACGCCTTGATCAATACTGAAGTTACCAGACTTTACCTGACCTTCTTCTAATCCCCATGATTCACTGCGCGTGTACTGAAAGTACAAGTCAGCATAATCCACTTGATGTGACATGATCTGACTTAATACACTTTGAATTGAAGTGCTGTCTAATCCCGCTGGCTTAAGTAATAGCTGCTCAGCGAGTTGATATTGCTGATTAGAAGGTTGAATATTCATGCTGACATGTGAAAGTGAGAATAGAAGAATAATATCACACTATCACATGAAGCAATTTGCGCCTGAGCCTTACCTAGGCTCTCCAAAACCATTAAATTGCTCTAATGGTTTTGTGTTTTAATGCGGGCAGGCTTTGACGTAAGCTGGCTAGATAATTGCGATTGATGTTAGCGATCACGACACCAGAGCCTCTTGGGAGTCTGTCTAAAATCACGCCCCATGGATCTACAATCATGCTATTGCCGTGCGTTTCTCGTCCTGATAAGTGATAGCCGCCTTGCGCTGAAGCAATGACATAGCATAAATTTTCTATGGCACGTGCACGGACTAGTGTTTCCCAGTGTGCTTTTCCAGTGGTTTCGGTAAAGGCGGAGGGCACGACAATCATATCGACTTCGCCCATGGCACGGTATAGCTCTGGGAAGCGTAAGTCGTAGCAGATAGAGAGACCGATTTTCCCGTAAGGCGTATCTACTGTGACAATTTGATCACCAGACTCAATGGTATTTTCTTCATGATAATGCTCGGTGCCTAAGTCTAACCCAAACAGGTGAATTTTGTCGTAACGGGCGACTTGTTCTCCTTTTTCGTTATAAACCAAGCAGCTATTGCGTACTTTATTAGGATAGTTGCTTACTAAAGGTATTGAGCCTGCAATAATCCAGATTTTGTATTGTTTGGCAGTTTTAGCGAGAAATTTTTGGATAGGACCGTCGTTTGGTTTTTCTCGTACCGTGACTTTGTCAAAATCCTTAACACCCATGATGCAAAAGTACTCAGGCAATACTACAATTTTTGCCCCTTCATTAGCCGCAATCTCAATGAGACGTTTTGCTTCAATGAGATTGGATGAAACATTCGGACTGGATGCCATTTGCACTGCAGCCACTTTAAAAACAACTTCGTTTTTTGCATGTTTAATTTTAATTTTTTTTTCGATAGACATAGTATTTTATTAGTGTTGCAGTGATTTTCTAGGGTCTTGCTTTGGATTCGACTCTTTGTTTGATTCTACCTCTTGCGGGTTATCCCATGTGCCAGTAATGACATATTCAGTAGAAGCAATTTTGTTTAAAGGATCTTTTAGTATCTTTTGTGCAACAAATGCGGCTGCGCCAGCGATAGGGCCACCCGCCAAAGCAGCTAAAGAAAGTGAATCCGTCACATGTGGAATGACTTTTACTTTAAAATTTTGGGTTTCAGTCGTTAAATTGGTTTCGCCTTTTATCTTGGTTTCAGCGGCTGGCCCAGTCATAAAGAAGTCGTTACTGCGCAGAATACCATTGGTTGCAATTGCATTGGCGCTGATTTTATCGAAAGCAAATCCATCGCTAAATAAATCACGGAAATCAAGCGTCAAGCGTCTTGGTAAGCTTTGTAAGCTAATCAGTCCAAGTAGTCTGCCTACACCAGGTTGCACTTTAAGAATTTGCCCTTTTTCTGCCTCAAGTTTGAAATTGCCACTGAGCCCAGAAGTCTCAAACTCGTGTGGACTTCCTGGCCATTGTAGTTGACCAGTGATGGTGGCTTTTCCGCCTTTGACCATATCGGGCTGACCAAAACGTACTAGTGTGTTTCCAATATTTTGTGTTTGCAGGTTGAATCTTAGATTGGTGTTTGGATTGCGCGACCAGTTATGCCATGTACCATCCGCAGTTAACGTATTGTCTGGGTTGGAAATATTGAGTTTTTGTATGATCCAGTCGTTCTCGTTTTCATAGGCATTGAGTGCTAAAGTGCCAAACTTTTTATCGCCCATTTCAAAGTTTTCAACCCTAATATCCAGTGCTGGATATTGTTTGGCAAGTCTGCGGATCTCTTTCTTCTGCGTTGGTTCTTGTGTTTCTGGGATTTTAGGAATAGTCAGGTTTTTAAGATTAGCAATAATTTTCCCATTATTGGCGCTGATCCATTCCGCATTTCCATTAATCTCCTGTCCCTGGATGGACATGGCGATGCCATTTGCAGAAGGTTGTGCCGTGAGTTTAAGGTTATGCATATTACGATTGAAAATGTTAAGCGTTTGGATGGATAAGTTAGCTTGATTGACTAGATTAGCCCCATTTTCATTGCTGGCGGACGTGCCTTGATTAAAATAAGTAAGCCACTCATCCGCATTCACTTGATCTAAAGAGGCGTTGAGCAAAATGCCTTGTCTGTTAGGTAGCTCTGGCGGCATATTAATACCAATACTGCCACGCTCTATATTGTATTGATTGTTGACCTCTGTACGCATGAGTTTAGCTGATAATAGTTTGTCATAGTGCACTAGTAGGCTATCTTCATTGGGTGCAATTTGTTTCTTTTCAAATGTAAATGGTATGGCTTCGCTACTTGTTTTATTGAAGGGAGCTGGTAAATTAATTTTCATCCCAACCAGATTAGACTGAATGGCAATGTTGACCAGCGGCTTCTTGATTACGATTTCTCCATTCCAGTTGGCTTGTCCTTGTATAGGACGTAAAATTTCGAGTGGGAATTCTTTTTTAATACCCGCATCTGTGGCATTGCCAGACGCATTAATGCGTATGGTCTTGTCTTTATCTGTACTCAGACTAAATTGCGCTGGACCGCCAGCGACTTCAGTTGCAATATTTTGCGCATATAAGTTATTTTCAGTAAAACGTAGTGTACCGTTGAGGCGATCCAGTTGTGGCATACCGATATTAGGGTCGGCAAAGATAGTGCCATTTTTAATTTGGTAGGCACCTTTAAATTTTGTAGCATCAGCGTTTTGCAAAGGGACGGTGAGTTCTAAGTCCAAACGCGCATCTCCTGCGGTTTTTAGATTGTCCGTAAAGCCAAGCGTGACTTTTTTGACGGGACTGTTATTAACAAAGCGAATACCTTCTGTGACTGGAGCCTCAGCTACAGAGATTGCTTTAAGTATTGGCCAATCTGCATCTAGCTGAGGAATTTCAATATGGCTGGAGATAATTTTTTGACCAAGTATGCGTCCTTTTTTTGCGTTGAGCTCCATGCGTGTGCTTTCAAATAGCATGGAAATGGTGAGGTCTTCAACAGGAGGCCAGTCCTCTCCGTATTCAATTAAAGCATTACTGAGGGTGGCAGTTGCTTTCAAAATGCCTAGCTTTTTATCGGGTCGATTATATTTATCTACAAATGGGAAATCAGCGGTTTTACCTTTGATTACCACGTCGATAGCACTGAGATCTCCTTTTAAAATGGAGGTATCTAGCCAATGCAAGGTGTCTTCACTTAGGCTGGTAGGGTAGTAAAATAGTGCGGATTTAGCATCTGCTTTGCTAAATTTGCCTTGAAGATCAATATAGTCGCTTGTTTCATGATTCAGTTCGTACAGACCATTGACCGTGCCTGTAATATGCGGGCTGGCAATATAAACCTCATCTGCTTTAATCACCATATCTTGGTTGCGCTTGTTCCAAGTGATTTCGCCAGTGAGCTGATTGGCGGGTATCGGCCAACGCAGAATGCCTTTTAAGTCTATCATTGCTTGCGCTGTGTTGAGTTTGAGCTTACCGCGATTTTCATCGGCAGTAATCTCACCTGTGAGTTTGGAAAAGCCAGGAATCTTGTTGTAAGCTGTAATACTGAGCTGATTAAATTTTGCCGCAATATCATATTTTTCAGGTGCGTTAGCCTCTCCTTCAATAGAGGCCTTGAGTGCTGTAATGTCCCCACTCGGCGAAAGCCCATCTATATATTGTGACCATTGCTCGGGAACTGGAAAATAGAGCAGGGTCTTCTTGAGGGCGTCGAGTTGTAATTGACTGACGGAAATGCTGGCTTCTATCCATGGTTTATTGTTCTTGGTAGAACGTGCAAATAAGCCATTGGCTGCTTTTATCTGCATTCCGTTTTCAAGACTAAAATCAACGTTTTTAGCAGAAAGTGATTGTCTGTTTTTAATATTGCTCCAACTCAACGTGCCATTAATGTGTTTGATGATTAATGGGTTTTCTTGATCTTTTGTCACAATGTTGATGTCTTGCATGTTTAAGTCAGCATCTACTTTGTCTATTGCGAGATGTGAGAAGTGTAGTCGAGCCTCGGCATTGCCAGTGCCTTTTTGCAACACAATGGGATAGTTTATCCACGGCCGCCAAGTAGCTAAATCGGTGTCTTTGAGCTGTGTGTGAATCTCGCCATACCAATCAGCGAGTTCATTGATGTTTCTGCCGATGAAATGCCCATCCAGTTTGATGGGGGTGGACGAGCCAATAGAGGGGGTGGCACTAATGCTGAACTGGTGCCGTCCTAATAAGCTTCTCCAGGCAGCGTTGCTGAGCGTGGCATCTAGTTGATGTAAAGATAAGGGCGGGGCTTGTCTAAGTTCATCGATATAGGTGACTTCCGCTTTGAGAATGTTGACATTAGATTGGCTTAACAGCCAGTTAGCAAAGTCTGGGTTGCCGCGACCGCTGATGTTGATGCCAGCTAAATAAAATATGTTTTCTTTGGTACGTCGAATGATAAGCGTTGGCTCATGTGCAGTGAGTTCAGAAAGCCGCAAGTCCAGCATGCCGATGCTTAACCAGGATAACTCAGTATCTATTTGTTTTAAAAATAACGCGGGTCTATTTTGCTCATCATAAATATTGATGTTTGAAAGAATGACTTGAGGTGATAGATGGTGCCATCCTGTTTGAATTTCGCCTATCGACACTTTTCGATCTATGGTTTTGCTAGCATAGTCGGCAATCGTGTTTTTATATTGGTCTATATTGGGAAATATAAAAAAACGAATCGTAGCAGCACTTATGATAACCAGCGCGACAAAAAACAAAAGTAAATAGGTGACCCAGCGAAGTATTGTTTTAATTGTCATTGATACGGTATGTAATGGATTAATTGTTTGATTTGTAAATGAATGCACATTTTACTTTAATTTTGCTATTAGTCCTGTAAAGAAAAGGTAAAGTTCTATTAATGGAAATGAAAAGATTCCATTAGAATAACGCCTTTTGCTGAATATGGCTGACAAGAAGAGACGTTTTGATTCAATTTAGAAATTTAACGCTGATGCGTGGTGCCAAGTTATTGGTAGAGGAAGCCTCATTTCAGCTGCATCCAGGCCATAAAGTTGGGCTAACGGGCGCAAATGGCGCAGGCAAATCTTCGCTTTTTGCGTTGCTACGTGGCGAGTTGCATCCTGAGCTAGGCAATCTGGAAATTCCTGCTAGCTGGGTCGTTGCACATGTGGCGCAGGAAACACCTGCATTAGCATTGCCTGCTTTGGAGTTTACGCTAGACGGGGACGAGGAGTTGCGTCAAGTAGAGGCAGCTTTAGCACAAGCAGAATCGCGTCACGAAGGTGAAAAAATTGCAGAACTACATCAACGCCTGAGTGATATTGATGGGTATAGCGCTAAGGCGCGCGCTGCAAGTTTGCTGGATGGCTTAGGCTTTACGCAGGTGGATTTAAATCGCCCTGTCAGTGATTTTTCTGGGGGCTGGCGTGTGCGCTTGAATTTAGCGCGTGCATTGATGTGTCGTTCCGATTTGTTGCTGCTGGATGAACCTACGAACCATCTAGATTTAGATGCGGTGATATGGCTAGAGGGCTGGTTACGTGATTACCGTGGTACCTTGCTGCTCATTTCGCACGATCGCGATTTTTTAGACAGTGTTGTCAATAATATTTTGCATATTGAGCAGCAACGCTTAATGTTGTACAAAGGTGGCTACAGTGATTTTGAACGTCAGCGTGCAGAAAAACTGGCCTTGCAGCAAGCCATGTTTGAAAAACAACAGCGTAAGGTAGCGCATTTACATAGCTATATCGACCGTTTTCGGGTGCAGGCAACCAAGGCGCGTCAAGCACAAAGCCGCATAAAAGCACTCGAGCGTATGGAAATGATTTCCGCTGCGCATGTGGATTCACAATTTAACTTTGAGTTTCGTGCACCTATTGCTGCGCCAGACCCACTCTTGGTGCTGGATGAGATAAATGCGGGTTATGCCACTAAAACGATACTGCAAAAAGTCGCCTTGACTATCCGCCCTGGTGAGCGCATAGGCTTACTCGGTAAGAACGGTGCAGGTAAATCAACACTGATTAAACTGTTAGCTTCAGAGCTGAAGCCCATTAACGGTAAGCGCATTGAAGGTAAGGATTTAATTATCGGCTATTTTGCGCAACATCAGTTAGAGCAATTGCGGCCGAGTGAATCCCCATTGCAGCATATGATGCGTTTGGATCCTGTGACACGTGAACAAGAGCATTTAAACTACCTAGGTGGCTTTGATTTTAAAGGGGATATGGCAAGAGCGCCCTGCGAGCATTTTTCTGGCGGCGAAAAATCAAGGCTGGCGGTGGCTTTGCTGATTTGGACTCGACCCAATTTATTATTATTGGATGAGCCAACGAATCACTTAGATTTAGAAATGCGTCACGCATTAACCTTAGCGTTACAAGATTATCAGGGTGGGGTAGTGCTGGTTTCACATGATAGAGCGTTGCTAAGGGCGAGCTGTGATCGATTTGTTTTAGTCGCAGATGGCAAAGCAGAAGTGTTTGATGGAGATTTGGAAGACTATAAAGCATGGTTAAGTGTTGCTAAAATGCAAGAAAATACTCCTAAAGTAGAAGAAAATACTGTTAAAAGAAATGATTATGCGCAAAATAAGGCAGATAGACAGGCGCGCATTTTAGTAAGGCGACCTGTACTAAAAGAGTTAGAGCAAGTCGATAAAAAATTGGCAATGTATCAGACGGAAAAACAAGTGCTGGATACGCGCGCTACAGACCCAACTGTATATGAACAACAAAATAAAGCAGAACTGCAAGGTTTGCTGAAACGACAAGCCGAGTTGTCTGCATTAATAGAAACGATTGAATTAAGGTGGCTTGAATTGCATGAGGCATTAGAGACGTTACCAGAAATAGATTAATTTTTAGAAGGGTAGAGTATGACAGCAATGAATTATTCAGAACGATTGAAACTGTTACACGCAATCTGCGTGGCAGAAACCTATGCAGATGGCGCTAAGCCACATATTGATTTAGCCGATTACCATGCATTGGATGCGGCCAATTATCTTGCTAGTTTTATCACATTTAGAGCGATACAAAATGCAGACCGCCACCCAGGCGAAGAGCTCAATGAAAACTTTGACATGTTGAGCGTGTATCAGACCTATGCCATGTTGATCTACGCATTTCTGACCATGCCGCTGACACAAGAAGAGATCACGCCTAACTTTAATGAAGCACAAATTATTATTGCTAAAACCCTGTTCTCAGGCATTAGTGATGAGCAGTTAGCAGAAATCATTGAGTCTGGTTTGCATAAATTTAAATTAATTGGTGATGCTGATGTCGAGCATTGGGCAGAGTATCGTGAAAACCTAGATAAGGTTACCGTGAGCTTTGTGATTGCAGGAAGTGATGATGATAGCCCGCATACTAAAGAGGAAGTGTTGCCATTGTTTGGTCAATTATTAAGCCAGTTATGTGAGGCCTTTACCATAGAGTAGTTGGGGAATAACGGGGGAGATGTCCTCCCCCTGTAATTAGTTTATGCAGAGATGCTAAGTGATGAACTGTTGGTGCTGTTACTAAATCCATAGGCTTTGATCAGTTGTTCCATGATGTTACTGACTGAATTGTTTGCTGAACTTGTAGAACTTGAGCTTTTACTAGAATCGGCCTTTTCCTGATATGCCATGGCTTCTTGTGCACTTACTTTGCCATCTTGATTCACATCTGCGGCTTCAAAGTTTTCAGAAACAGTTTTCATGAGGCTAGCAAGATTGGTGTCATCAGTACTAGAGGCAATTTCTGTTGCTTGATCTTTAGTAACCCCTTCATCTTCTCCCATCGGAGGCGGTGGGGGAGGCATACCTTTCATACCTTCTGGAGGCGGTGGCATTCCATTCATATCTCCTTGTGAAGATTGTAAAGCGTTGCTTTGTAGCTGTGACAATAAACTCTCTATACCTTTTGATAGTTCGCTTTTGGTAAGTTTGCCATCGCTATCTGTATCCATACTATTAAATACATCATCTGTATTTGTTTCGGCGCCGTCACCATTTAGCTTACTTAAAGCAGAAGTTAAATCAGACTTTTCGATATAACCCTGATTTTTAGTGTCAATTTTTGAAAAGATATTGTTTGTAATCTGCGAACTCATATTAGAAATGCTAGGGATATGCATCATGTTCTCCTAAGTTAAAAAATGAATGTATAGGCTTGATTCTCAGAATGCAGCTGACAGAAATCAATTTCCTTACCAACTGTAACGACCTCTGTATTTGAAAATGTTGACTACAAGATGTAAAGCTATGTAAAAGTCAGCACGCGAAAATTAGACTTTAATATTTTTTACATCCGATACCATTTAAGCATCAGGTTGGATAGTCTGAATCTATGATAAACAGAACAAAATCATCATAACTTATTGATTTAATTGTTAATTTTTGTAAATCTATGTTAAGATTGATGCGATAGTAGTTTCTAAGCAAGTGATTTTGAGATGTCACTTGCTTAGAAACTATGGCCGCAACAGTAGTCACGGTCATGTGAAAAAGTTAACTTTTAATCCAGTTCCAATGTTCAGGTTGGATTCTTTTTAAACTGCTATTATGCATGCCTTGCGGAGATTCGCTGTCCTTCAATTGTTTTTTAAAAGTAGTTCTCTTTGTTCCCGCGATAAAAGGTTAAATAATTGATTTTGCATTTTTGCTCGGCTTAACCATTGTTCCTTTTCTAAAGTGGCGAGTTTATCGGCAATCACTTTGATTTTGTTTTCATCCAGCAAAGGTGCATTCATCGTTTTTTGCATTTCATCCATGAGTGCACGATGGTTTTTCATCCATTCATGCATTTTTGGCATTTCTGCATACATGATTGCGAACAGTTTGTCTTCTTGCCCCGCATCCAGTTTAATATCAGGCGGCACAGGTGGCATCCCAAATGGAGGGAGCCCTGACATGCCCATCGGTGTTTGCATAGGTAGCCTCGACATATGTGGGGGAGGTGGCATATCGCTATGCGAGTTGATTTGTCTTGCGCACTCTGAATTTGCACCCATTGGTCTTGCATTAACGTCAACTGTAGCGGTGAGCATTGGTAAGCAAAAGAGCAAAAGTGTATTCTTTAATGTTTTTTGAGTGTTCATATTCTCTCCTTAATCTCTAATTTATTTGAATTAGGTCTCATTATTAAGACCAGCGTATTTTGCTATCAGCCTATGTAAAGCGCTGTTAAGGAGAGGTAAAGCTAAGTAAAAATCAAAGTATTAACGCGAGTATTTATGATGTAAAGTTGGGTAAAGTTTTGGCTTTACGCTTGTAAAGACCATGTCAAACTCGCTAAGATTAATCAGCTTTTATTTATGATGGCGATACAAAATAGGGTGCGAGATGAATAAGATACTATTGGTTGATGATGACATTACTTTGGTTGGCATGTTAAAAGAATTTTTATTACAAGAAGGCTTTGATGTTACTGTGGCGCACGATGGCATTACTGCAGAGCAGTATGTGCTCGCAGGAAACTTTGATTTGATGGTGTTAGATGTGATGATGCCAGTGCAAGATGGCATACAAACGCTTAAGAATATTCGACTAAAAAGTAGTATTCCCGTGATTATGTTGACTGCTAAGGGTGATAACGAAGATAAAATTTCTGGATTAGAGTTAGGTGCTGACGATTATGTGCCTAAGCCTTGTACTCCTAGAGAGTTGTTAGCAAGGATTCGCGCGATTCTGCGAAGAATGCAATCAAATGTATCAAGTACACATGTGATTACTGTAGGCTCATTAGTGATTTGGTCTGCGCAGCGTCGAGCAGAGTGGCAAGATCATGTATTAGAGTTAACCAGCACGGAGTTTAATCTGCTAGAAACCTTGGCGCGCCATGCAGGGTTTGTTGTGACTAAAGAAGATCTATCGTTACAAGCATTAGGGCGTCCCTTATCAAAGTTTGACCGGAGTATAGACGTACACTTAAGTAGTATACGGCAAAAAATTTCTAAATTTTCGGGTAATACGCACTGTATACAAACCATCTATCGCATGGGATATCAGTTGGTGAAAGATTAATTGATGCTGAGCCGTTTATATTGGAAGTTCTTTTTATTTTTCTTTTTGGCACAATTGACCACTGCATTTGGTGTCGGTGTCTTTATTCTTTTCGATATTGATCGTCAGTCAAAGAATATCCGCTCTATTGATCACTCACCCATTGCGCAATCATTCATCACTGCTGCGATTTCAACATTGCAATTGGGTGGTGAAGACGCTTTAAAACAATTGCTATCTCGTTGGCGAGACGACCATGTTGCAGAAGAGCTCTATGTTTTGCGTGCAGATGGCAAAGAAATATTATCACGCAATGTGGAAGCACTTTTAGCCGAAGATGCTAAAAACATAAAGCAGTCTAAACAGTCATCATTGACTAAAGTTAAATTAGAGAACGGAACTGAATACCAGTTTTTTGTAGTTGCGCCTAGAGGAAGACACTTTTTTCCTAGGGAGGGGGCACCTTCACCACCTGGTCTTGACTCTCTGGGTACAGCACCTCCTTTTAATGGAGGAGCACCGCCACCGAATGAGCGATTGCCAATGAATGCTTGGATGGGTTTGATTACGGCATTTCCAATAAAAGGGTTATTAATTGGAACGTTAGCAAGTATCTTTTTTGCAGCGATACTGGCTTGGTATTTTCTTAAACCAATTAAAAATTTGCGCCATGCCTTTCAAGAGGCTGCAAGCGGTAATCTAAATGTACAAGTTGCAGAAAAAATGGGATCTAGGAACGATGAGCTATCAGATTTAGGCCGTCATTTTGATCATATGGTCACGCGTATTAACGCGCTACTCAAAGCAGAGAAGCGTTTACTGCATCATGTTTCTCATGAGTTGCGCTCACCACTCGCAAGAATTCATATGGCGCTTGGGCTTGCTACACAAAATCAAGCCAGAATTGGTAGCTCGATTGATCGTATTGAGCTGGAAGCCAATCGAATGGAAAAGTTGATTGGAGAATTGTTAGAGTTATCCAGATTTGAGTCAGGCATTGTAGAAATTAAAAAAGAGTCATTTGTACTCAACGATATTCTTGAAACAATCGTGGAAGATGCTGCGCTTGAAGCCTCAGCAAAGCGCATTAAAATTCTATTGGACGCTGCTTCATCATTGGTTGTGATGGGGCAGCAGGATTTGCTATATCGCGCCATAGAGAATGTAGTGCGTAACGCCATTAAGTATGGGCCTTCTGAATCAGAAATCAAGCTTCTTTGCCAGTATGAGCAAGGAAGAAAGTGGGTCTTAGTCGAAGTGGTAGACCAAGGCACTGGAGTGTTAGAAACTGAATTAGAGGATATTTTCAAGCCTTTTGTACGAGGATATTCAAGTAGTCAAAACGAAGGACACGGTGTTGGCCTAGCGATTACCAAGCAAGTAATTGAGGCACACGGTGGTGAAGTTGTTGCAAAAAATTTGAAGCCTTTTGGTTTCTCAGTTTTGATGAAAATCCCGACTTCATGAAGCGTGGATTTCGCCCGATAAGTAATACCAAGCGTCAACATACAGAAATTGGCTGGTTTCATGTAGACGTTCAGCACGGTCGCCCCCCGATTTATGCCGTGCGATAAATTCCACGCTCGCTTGATTTTGGGAAATGGTGCTGTGACTTTTGATGCTTAATCCTAGCCATTTGATATGTGCGTCTTCCTCTAGATTTAAGGTTATTGGGCGCGTACTCGGATGCCATGTTCTGAGTAAATAGTCTTCTAAACCAAATACATATGCACTATAGCGCGATCGCATCAGTGCTTCTGCACTACTTGCATGCTCGCCATGATGCAAGGGTGCACAGCATTGTGCGTACGTTTTGCCACTTTCACAAGGGCATTTTATGAGCTTGGGTTTGGGCACGATGCGAATAAGCCTAAGTTAAATTGCAATGTACGTTATGCAATCTCACGCGTTTCAGCAAACTTAATATCTGGGTAGCGTTCTTGAGCCATTTGCAGGTTAACGCGATTGGGCGCCAAGTAAACGTAATCATCTGCACTGTCTAGCGCTACATTAAAACCATACTTATCAGCAATCGCTTTTAAGTCCGAATCACTTCCGTGTAACCAGCGAGCGGTGTAGCAATCGTAGGGCTCAAATATCATATCTACACCATACTCATGTTCTAAGCGATGCGCGACTACATCAAACTGCAGCATACCGACTGCGCCTAAAATCAGGTCATTGGACAGCAAAGGTCTAAATAATTGAGCAGCGCCTTCTTCTGATAGTTGTTTGAGACCAATTTGCAATTGTTTCATTTTCATTGGATTTTTAATGCGCGCACGGCGGAAAAATTCTGGGGCAAAAGATGGAATGCCAATGTATTTAAGGTTTTCATTTTCACTAAAGGTATCGCCCAATTTAATCGTACCATGATTGGGAATACCAATAATGTCACCTGAATAGGCCTCATCCATTGTGGTACGGTCTTGCGCCATAAAGGTAATGGCATTGTTAACACTTAGCATTTTATTGCTGGCTACTTGTTTGATTTTCATGCCACGCTCAAAACGCCCAGAACACACGCGTAAAAACGCGATGCGGTCCCGATGTTTGGGATCCATGTTAGCTTGAATTTTAAACACAAAGCCTGAAAACTTTTCTTCGTTTGGCGCAACCGCTCGGTTCGCCGTCATGCGTGCTTGCGGAGGTGGAGAAAGATCAACCACTGCATCTAGTAATGATTGCACACCAAAGTTATTCACGGCTGATCCAAAGAAAACAGGCGTTTGTTTACCACTCAAGTAGCGCGTTTTATCAAAGCTGTGAGACGCACCACGTACCAACTCAATGTCGACACGCAATTCTTCTGCTTGATGTCCGATGAGCGCATTTAATCTAGGATTGTTAATGCCTTGTATGGTTTCGGATGTGCCCTTTTCTGCACGCGGATCAAAAAATAGAATGCTGTCATTCACCAAACTATAAACCCCACGGAAGGTTTTACCCATGCCGATAGGCCAAGTCATCGGGGCACATTCCATGCCTAAGGTTGATTCGATTTCATCGAGTAACTCAATGGGTGCACGGCTCTCACGGTCTAACTTATTGATAAATGTAATAATTGGCGTATCGCGCATACGGCACACGTTAAGTAGTTTAATTGTCTGCGCTTCCACGCCGTTAACGGAGTCAATCACCATGACTGCAGAGTCTACAGCAGTCAGTGTGCGGTAAGTATCTTCAGAGAAGTCATCGTGCCCAGGCGTATCTAGTAAGTTAATCATGTGCTCGCGATAAGGGAACTGCATGACAGAGGAAGTGACAGAGATGCCGCGTTGTTTCTCAAGCTCCATCCAGTCAGAAGTCGCGTGGCGCGCAGCTTTTCGTCCACGCACTTCACCTGCAACCTGAATCGCACCGCCAAACCATAATAGTTTTTCAGTAAGGGTAGTCTTACCAGCATCAGGGTGGGAAATAATGGCAAAAGTGCGGCGGCGAGAGATTTCTTCGTTTAGCTTACTCATGAATGTGGCTTAAATTGCAAAGGCGTTATTGTAACTGATTACAAGCTAATTACGTTGGTCATGCCGCTACCTCGGGCGACTTCCCAATACGTGAGTCACTATTGGCTTTTAGAATTTTTCTTGATTAAGAATGAGTTATGTTTTCTTAGCGTAATAAGTATGTCTTTAATCAGCAGTCTGAGTGGATTGGTTATATTGAATAGGAGTTGCATTCCAGGGCTTAATTTGACTAATGAATCCGTTAGGGCAGTATAGTGCTTACTTAATACTTTATGGTGACCCAGTGCCAACCCCTTTTGCTCATAGATGCTATACACGAGATGGTAGTCATGATTATTGCGAACTAGTCTATATTTGTGTAGGTTTAAAATGGAGTTAATCGCTAACGTATAGGCAATTGGCCCCGTTGCATTGACTGTCGCCCATCCACCAGTGTCATGAATAAATGGATTATATTGAGTGATGTTGTTGCACACGTTCTCTATGACTGCTTTAAGAAAAGGGTGACCTTTAGCTGCAATGACATGCCACTGCTGGAATTCTCCATGCACATTGCTTATACATCGATGATGACCTATGCCATGATGCATTTGCCCAAATTCGTTTGCCCAATGGCAAAGCAAATAAATATCATCTGATTGAATAATATCGTCTAATGGTTTTGAAATTGAGCTTTTGATATCAAGATAAACACCCCCTTCGTTATAAATCAGTAAATATCGAAATAAATCAGCACGCGAAGCGCCGTAAGCAGGATTGATTTTTTGGTAGATGTGAAGAATCTGCGGAGAGTATCTTTTTATGTAAGTCTCAATGTCGCTATCATCATATAGTCGGTACTCCCAGCCTGGATTAATGCGTTTTAAATAATTGATATTTTCTTCAATTTCAGAAGGTAATGTTTTACTGTGATATGTTTGATGTATCACTTTTGGAATACTATCCCCTGTGGTTTGGACAGGGATAAAGCCATAGTCTGCGGGCTTGTTGAGAGAGTCTCGAATCGCTAATGCGAAATTTATTAATGATTTCATATACCTATGAATTATACTTCATCAAGTACTTAGTAATATGACATTAGTCTCTTGTTGCTTCACTTTAAAAAACAGCGCACTAGTCAATATAAAAATAGCTAATATGATTAAGCCTTTCTCAACATGTTTTCTTGACTTGTTGCACATATCCACTGCAAAAGTATTACGGGACTTTGTCTAGCACTGTTGATCATTCTCCAGTGCTAGTCCTCGGTCTGGTCTAAACACAATCCCACGAAGCTTTGTTGCTGCAGTGCTAGCGTACGACTTCTTTTAGCTGATCCAGAATGGCTGGGTTATCTAATGTGGAAATATCTGAAGTAATTTCTTCCCCTTTGGCTAAAGAGCGCAACAATCTCCGCATAATTTTCCCAGAGCGTGTCTTTGGCAGATTTTCACCAAAGCGGATTTCATCTGGTTTAGCAATCGGTCCAATTTCTTTACCTACCCAATCGCGCAATTCAGCAATGATTTTTTTGGCTTCATCGCCAGTGGGTCTTGCTCCCTTGAGTACAACGTATGCTACAACAGATTCACCTTTAATGTCGTGCGGCTTACCAACGACAGCAGCTTCTGCTACGAGGTGATTGGCGACTAAGGCAGATTCAATTTCCATCGTACCTAAGCGGTGTCCAGACACATTGAGTACGTCGTCAATGCGTCCCATAATAGTGAAATAGCCTGTTTTCGCATCGCGAATCGCACCATCGCCAGCAAGATATAGGTTGCCGCCTAATTCTGCAGGGAAATAACTGTGCTGATAGCGCTCAGGATCGTTATAGATTGTACGAATCATGGATGGCCAAGGTTTTTTGATGACTAATAGTCCACCATTTCCCCAAGGGGTTGCGTTACCCGTTTCATCTACCACATCGATGTCGATACCAGGGAATGGAAGGGTACATGAGCCTGGAACCAACGGGGTCGCACCTGGTAAAGGCGTGATGACGTGACCGCCCGTTTCGGTTTGCCAGAACGTATCTACGATAGGACAACGGTTGCCACCCACTTGCTCGTAATACCACATCCATGCCTCAGGGTTGATGGGCTCACCTACAGTGCCTAGTAACCTTAAGCTAGTTAGATTGTATTTGTTTGGGTGTGTCATCGAGTCAGTTTCACCTGCTTTAATCAATGATCGAATGGCTGTTGGCGCTGTGTAAAATATGCTGACTTTGTGTTTTTCGACCATTTGCCAGAAGCGTCCAGCATTAGGGTAGGTAGGAATCCCTTCAAACACAATTTGTGTTGCACCCATTGCTAATGGGCCATACGTCACATAGCTATGGCCAGTGATCCAGCCTACATCAGCAGTACACCAATACACATCTTCAGGTTTAATATCGAAGGTCCAACGCATGGTATTCATTGCATGCAATAGATAACCTGCCGAGCTATGTTGAACACCTTTAGGTTTACCTGTAGAGCCAGACGTATAAAGCAAGAATAGCGGGTGTTCAGCATTGACCATGACAGGTGGGCATGTGTTTGTTTGGTGAGCGATTAGATCATGCCACCAAATATTATTGGCTTGCCAATCAACGGGTTGTCCAGTTTTTTTGAGCACAACCACATGCTGTATACTTTCGCAGCCGCCCATGGCAATGCCTTCATCCACGGCTTGTTTAAGCGGTAAGGTTTTGCCACCACGGAATTGACCATCAGAAGTAATCACAGCAACGGCACCAGCATCGATAATACGTTCATTCAGGCTTTTAGCGGAAAAGCCGCCAAATACTACTGAGTGAATAATGCCTAAGCGTGCACATGCTTGCATGGCGACGACTGCTTCGATGCCCATAGGTAAGTAGATAATGACGCGGTCGCCAAGCTTAAGGTTAAGTGTTTTAAGACCATTGGCAAATTGGCACACTTGTTCATATAGCGCTTTATAAGTGACAGTTTTAACGTCACCGTTGTCTGCTTCAAAGATAATGGCTACTTTATTGGGGATCGTGTCGAGGTGTTTATCTAAGCAATTGGCTGAGACATTGAGTTCGCCATCTTCAAACCATTTGTAAAAGGGCGCGTTATCTTGGTTGAGTGTTTTGGTAAACGGTTTATGCCAAACTAAAAGTTCACGTGCTAATTTAGCCCAAAAACCTTCATAGTCGGCATTGGCTTCAGCACAGAGTTGTGTATAAGTTTGCATGCCAGACACTGTGGCTGACTTTACAAAAGTAGGATCAGGCTCAAAAACGCGGTTTTCATGCATTACGGATTCAATGGACATTACACTCCCCTAAAGACTTTACACATTTATAATTTACAAGACGTTATATAATCGGGTCAGGACTTACATAGGATTCAAAAAAAGCATGCTGACATGGGATATGATTCTAACAGAAAACCGCGCCACGTCTAGAGAAGCGGGCTATTTAATACATGCTGCCAGTTGTAGTCCTTTTCTGACTAGATTATTGGCTAGAGATGCTCTTTTGCTGAATGATTTGCTAGAAAATCTGCAACAAGCCTATCTATTAAAAGACATGCAGACCTGGTTTTCACGTAAAAAAATTGATGATGAAATTGCATTAAAACAACGTTTGCGTCAGTTAAGGCAGCATGTTTTAGCAAGAACGATAGTAAGAGATATTAATGGACTCGCTGATTTTGATGAGGTCGTGACCATTACTTCTGCGCTGGCAGAACTCACGATACAACAGGCCATTGCATTTCATCAGGCTCAGCTTATTACGCAATATGGAGTGCCCAAAAGCTTAACGCAAGCGCCACAGTCTTTGATTGTTGTGGGGATGGGCAAGTTAGGTGGGGGTGAGCTCAATGTGTCTTCTGACATTGATTTAATTTTCGCCTATGAACAGGATGGACAAACGGATGGTGCAGAATCCATCAGCAATCAAATGTTTTTTACTAAGTTAGCTAAAAAGGTGATTGCGGCGCTGGATGAAGTGACCGAAGATGGTTTTGTCTTTCGTGTCGATATGCGCTTACGGCCTTTTGGTTCAGAAGGTGCTTTGGTCAGTTCGCTAGATGCGTTAGAAGACTACTATCAAAACTATGGGCGTGAGTGGGAGCGTTATGCTTGGATCAAAGGCCGTGTAGTGGATGGCCCTTCTGCTGCCATCAATAAGCTGCTAAAGCCGTTTATTTTTAGAAAATATCTGGATTTTAATGCGTATTCCGCCATGCGGGATTTGAAGTTGCAAATACAGCGCGATGTAGTGCAGCGTGGATTAGAAGACAATATTAAATTAGGGCGCGGTGGTATACGGGAAATTGAATTTATTGTGCAGTTATTTCAGCTGATCCGCGGTGGACAAGATGCTGATTTACAAATAAAACCGACGCTTCAGACCTTAAAAGTATTGGGTGATAAAGGGTTAATCTCACAAACGGCTGTGGCTGAACTTACCCAAAGTTATATATTTTTGCGTAATCTGGAGCATCGCCTGATGTATGTGGATGATCAGCAAACGCAAGATTTACCGCAGTCACTCGAAACCAAGCAACGTATTGTAAAGATGATGCAGATGCATGATTGGGATACATTTATCCAACAGTTGAACCAGCACCGCGCGATTGTGCAATCGCATTTTGATGCAACCTTTAGCGATACACAGACGGAGTCGCATGCAGAAGCACATGCTATTTGGCAGGGCGTGACGCCAGCAGACGTGGCTTGCGAATATCTGTACCAGTCTGGCTATCAGGATGCGATGGAAACGCTACGTCGCTTGAATACATTGCATGCGGGCAGTCGTTACCAGCAATTACCGCAGCAAAGTAAGACAAGGCTAGATCGTTTAATGCCATTGGTAATTCATCAGGCAGCTCAGACTTCGCATCCTGATGATGCGTTGGTACGCACGATCAATTTATTAGAAAACATATGTCGCCGCGCGAGTTATTTGGCCTTATTGGCAGAGTTTCCAGATGCGTTGGCGTTGGTTGTCAAACTGTGTGCAGCGAGCCCATGGCTGGCGCAATATTTATCAGCACATCCTATTCTTTTGGATGAACTACTCAATACACAAAATTTATATGCAGTGCCAGATTTTGCCGTTTTAAAATCCGAGCTTGAAAAGAAAATGCAGCAGTTAGAGGGGGATGTAGAAGCACAGATGGATGCGATGCGTCACTTTAAACATAGCACCGTGTTGCGATTTGCCGCTCAAGATGTGGCAGCACAACTGCCTCTGGAGCGTTTGTCTGATTATTTGAGCGATCTGGCGCAAGTGATTTTACAGGTGAGCTTGCAAACCATCTGGCAGTCATTGCGCTTCAAACATCAGGAAACGCCTCAGTTTGCAATTATCGGGTATGGTAAATTGGGTGGCAAAGAGCTGGGCTATCTATCTGATTTAGATATTATTTTTCTGTATGACGACGCGCACCCAGATGCCGCAGAAATTTATGCAAAATTTGCGCAGCGCATTAACAATTGGTTTAATAGCTTGACCAATGCAGGTTTGTTGTATGAGACCGATTTGCAGTTACGTCCAGATGGTAACAGCGGTTTATTAGTAAGTAGTGTAGAAGCATTTACTGACTATCAACTCAATAAAGCATGGGTTTGGGAGCATCAAGCCATTACACGCGCAAGATTTATCGCAGGTGATAGCCATGTGGGAGCAAGTTTTGCATCAGTTCGCCACAAGGTGCTGATGCAGATACGCGACGAAAAAACCTTAAAAAATGAAGTAATCCAAATGCGCCAAAAAATGCATGCTACACACAAGCCCCACTTGGAATGGTTTGATGTTAAGCATGATGCTGGTGGAATTATTGATGTGGAGTTTATTGTGCAGTATTTGGTATTGCGTTATGCAAACGTTTATATGCAATTGATTGAAAATATTGGCAATATTGCTTTATTGCATACGCTGGCAGCGTTAGGTTTAATTGAGCAGACTATTGCAGAAAAGGTAGCAAATGCGTATCGTGCTTACCGCATCATCATACACAGTACGCGGCTGCAAGAAAAAGAAGCTAAAGTGTCTGTGTTAGAGGTGGAAGCACATCGCGCAGCAGTATTATTGTTGTGGCAACAAGTGTTACTCGATTGACCTGAAAATAGAAAGTCTTATGAAAATATTAGAACATACCCCATTCTGGGTTAAATTGGTGTACGCCAATATCCGCACACGCAAATCCGCGATTTGGATGATTATCAGTTGTATTGTGTTTGCGTTCTACAGCATTCCTTGGTCACAATTAAGTGGAAATCCGCTGGTTGTTAAACTGTTCTTGATTCACGATTGGACATGGTCAATCTCTATGGTGCCGCTGACTATTTGGTACTGGCTAGCGCTCAGATGGGTAGATCAACACACAGCTTGGGAAGAAGCCTAACACCCCCAGCGTAATGCGGCTGTGTGCACTGGGGCATCCCAATGCGCTTTAATGGTATCGTTTAAAACGCATACGGTAATAGAAGCCCCCGCCATATCAATCGCGGTGGTGTAATTGCCGACTAAGCTTCGAGCAATCGTTAAGTGAGCTTGTTGCAGCAAGCTAGCTGCTTTGTGATAGATAAGATACAACTCCATCAGTGGGGTTGCGCCTAAGCCATTGACCAGTAATAGAATTTCCTTGCTGGTATCTGTCGCCAGCGTGGCTTGAATATCCGTTAAAATGGCTTGAATACAATCTTCTACAATAGCATCAGCCGCTCGCATGGCTTCACGTCTCCGACCTGGCTCGCCATGAATGCCTACCCCCATTTCAATTTCTGCATCAGAAATCTCAAACGTTGGGCGGCCAGCGGCAGGCACAGTACAACTGGTGAGCGCCGCGCCTATGCTGGCAGTACGCGCATTGACAAGATCGCCTAATGCTTTGCAGGCGGCTAAGTCCGCACCTGTTTCAGCCAAACTGCCCACACACTTTTCGACAATCACTGTGCCTGCCACACCGCGTCGACCCGTGGTATAAGTGCTGTTAATCACAGCACAATCATCACTTGTAAGCACAGTCGCATGTTCAAAAGGCAGCATTTCTGCCGCCATCTCAAAGTTCATCACATCGCCTGCGTAGTTTTTAACAATAAATAGAATGCCTTTATCTGCGTGCACGGCTTCCGCTGCTGCCAACATTTGGTCTGGCGTGGGTGAGGTGAACACTTGCCCTGGGCAAGCGGCATCCAGCATTCCGTAACCAATATAGCCTGCATGCAATGGCTCATGTCCAGAACCGCCGCCAGAAATAACAGCAACTTTGTTACTGGCTTTGCCCTGTATTTTCTTGGCGCGTGTTAAAAAATTGGGATTAAGATGCAAAGAGACTAAATCATGGTGCGCCGCCGCAAAGCCAGATAGACTTTCCGTCAACATGTTGTCTACATTATTGATAAACTTTTTCATGATTTAACCTCATTTAACATTAAGTCACATACGGTGTGTGTCATCACTTGGCAACTTTTTGCCCCTGCATCCAAATGACCAATGGCACGTTCGCCCAAGCCAGCGGCACGCCCTTTGGTCGCAATCATATTGCGGGTAGATTCCAAACCAGAGTCTGCGGCTGCCTTGATAGCTAAACAAAGTTCAGGGATTGATTGCAGAGCAGCAGCGCCAGTCGTAAACGTGGTCGAGACTGGAATCAGTACATCTAGCATAGTCTTCTCGCCAGCTTGAGATTTCCCCCGATGCATAATGGCTTGTACACCAGCCGCAAAAGCTGCCGCAATCTCAAGTGGAGTATCACCACCATTTTCTTTGAGCACTTTTGCCATACTCATAAAAAAACTGGCGAACAATGGACCCGACGCGCCACCTATTGTACTCAGGAGCTTTATGCCAATTTTATTCAGGACTTCGTCGGCAGGTAGGTCTTGCAGCGCATTGTGCATGCTGGCAATGATTTCACTGCCACGCTTCATATTAATGTAATGATCGCCATCACCTATAGCACGGTCTAGCGATTCAATACTCGCTTCATTGGCAACAATCGCAGCATGAATCGCAAGGCTGGCAGATAAGATAAAAGATGATTTCATGAGTGTAAGATGTTCTTATAATTAATCAATGTTACACAACAATAATTGTATTAATCAATATGATTTTGTGGCTTTGGCAGCTGTGCGTAACTTTAAAGCAATGGGGTGCGCTTTTTTGGCGGGGTGTCTTAATGCGTGGCGAATCAGCCACTTCACCTCGTTGGATGCGTTTTGCAGCCATCGTTCGCAAATCTCAAACGTCAGCCCAGGGTGATCTTTTGCAATATCGCCTAAATGGTTTGCCACACTTCGTCTAACATACAAACTTTTATCTTCTTTAAGTGCCTCCAGAATAGGCAGAACAGGGGTAGGGTCTTGAATAAACATTGGTAATCGTATTGCCCAAGGCAACCTTGGGCGTGTGCCTTCAGAGCATAAGCGTCTTACGTGCGGGTCTGCATCTTTTGTCCATGCCAATAATTGTGAGAGTGTGCGTTCAGGCGCTTGAATTAAAAAGGGTCTTATCGAAAACTCCGCACTAAAGCGACGCGTCAGTTCGTATTGTGCGCGCATGGAGATTTCAAAGGGATCTTCATTGCCGTTATTCTCTGCGCTTAAGCCATAGGAAGCCACAAAGCTCACATGCGGTAAGTAAAAGAATACTGCGAGTCCAAAGCTCTCCGTACGAGTTAATGGCGGAGTAAGAGAGTCGAGTAGCACTTCAATTGCAGTTTGGTACATGGCTGGCAAATGCTCACGCAATGCTTTTGCGATATGTTGCCCGCGCTCCAAAATGCCAAGAGGTGCAATATTCTCAAGTGCTGTATGACAAAAAGCATCAGCATCAAATGTTGGGTAAGCTTGCGTGATGTTGTGTGCTAAACAGCGGATAGCCTCTGTATCTAGTAAATGCTTTAAGGGCACACCTTTTTTAATAGAACTGGGCGCTTCTGGAATGCTAAGTTGCCGGGTGGGTGGTAAATTCATTGATTCTGCTTTATTGAAATAACCATTGATGTAACAGACGTCCTGGCATCAGTGTAAAAGCGCCAGCAATCAAAATGCCGCCAACATACAAGCCCTGCATGTTAGCCTTGTGCTTTTTTATATTGCCATTACGTGCAGCTAAATAAGCTGAGGGTACACAATAAAATACAACCAGACAGAGTATGTGTATAAAACCAAAATGCCCTAGCAGCCTTGGCCCAACTTGAGCAGGCATTAAAAGTGCAATGGATGCGGTAGTAAGCATCAATAATAGATAGTATTTACCCAAACGCCTGTGCGTTTTAGTACCTTTTTGCTGTAGGAGCAAATAGGTACCCAAAATAAAAGCCATTAATACAGTGGCAAGATGTAAGTATGCCAGATTCAAATAAGACATGACGATTACTCTTTCCGTTTTGGGAGGTACCGTGGTATGAGGATGCCGTCTTCAACAGTGGCCAGTGCTGGGTGAAGATGACCAACATTTCGCCAGATTTGTGCAGTGTGCGTACCTGCTACTGGTTTCCATCCCTGTGGAATAAATTCATACGTCCATTCAGGGTGGTTGAGTTCGCGTATCAATGCATAGTAACTGGGCGAATCTCCAAAGGTGTCAATCGTAATGGTGACCTCACCACTGGTTGGATTACTCATATCATAAGCCTGAATGGCAGCTACAATATTCGGCCCAGCTTGTTGTTCACTAAGCCCGACAACACCAAAAAATAAAGCGAACATTAGAGGAACCGGGTGCCAAAAAATAATACTTAATAGCAAAAAGACTACAGCAAGCCCTATTAGCCAATAATGTAAATGACGTGCAAAACCTATGGAGGGTCTTAATGCGTTGATTTGTTGGTCATGCGGTAACATTTAGCTGGGCATATCTGATGGTAAAAATGTTTTATTCAGTTTGGTATTTCAGCTTCGACAAGTTTTGCCAGTAACGTAAGAGATTCCTGCCATCCAAGATAGCAAGCTTCAGTAGGAATCACGTCTGGGATGCCTGCTTGCACTATATTGAGCTCTGTACCACAAAACACATCTTTAAACTCAACAGTTACCATCATCACGCCAGGTAAATTAGGGTCATCAAATTTATCTGTATAGCGGATGCGCTCATGTGGTGACAGCTCTAAATACTCACCTCCAAAAGAGTGGCTTTGACCTGAGCTAAAATTAGTAAAAGACATACTAAAGGAGCCGCCAACCTTGGGTTCCATATGAAGCACTTTTGCTGTAAAGCCATTGGGCGGTAACCACTTTGCCATCGCGTCTGCATCAATGAATGCGCGATAAACTCTTTCTGGAGGCGCTTTTAACACACGGTGAAGTCGAATAGTGTTGTGAGACATTATGAACGCTCCCTTTGGTATATCGTGACACTTAAAGCAAATCGGAATTGTTTAAGTTTTGTCTAGAATAGAATTAATTCAGTGGCGGTGCAAGCTGTAAGGAGGGTTAGTTTTGATCTGAGCGTTCCTTTGCATACTCTTCATATGTTTTTTTATTCAGATTCTCCAAACATCGCTCACTTTCGCTCGGGGACTGGCTGCGACAATGATTTTCAGCACCTTGTTTTACACCTTCGTACCAAGATTTTGTAGTGCAACCTGTGGTGGTAGCTATAAGAGTAAGCCAGATAATGACTGTCGTTAGTTTTGACTTCATTTTAAGCTGGCCTAAATGTTAAACACAGATTTTGGTTATTGTTATTCTAGTTTTGTCACATACACTGGCTAACTGTTGGTTAATATAATTCATTTTCACTTGTTCCAGAGGGTTGCGCTGGAGCATCACCAGTTACACCTACTCTAGACCTAGACGAAAACATTGATCCCCTAGCTGGTTTTATGGGTGCAAATGCTTTAAATCCTAAAGGTGAATTTGAATCATCATAAATTGCTTCCATTCCACCGCGCATAAAATAAGTTTCGTGCCAAAAACTTGTACCACCAGAATTTTTCATGAAATCTTGCCACCATTTACGGTGAGGCTCAGATCTAGTCCATGCTTCCATTGATTCAAAATCTCGCCAATACCATCGCATGCCAATATGCAAAGGAAAAAAGCTAAAAATAATATTATTTTCATAGTGTAAAAGACCATCTGGCATATTTGCCGCCGCCTTATCAATTTGGGGACCTAAACCTAATAATGTTTTAATGCCTGAAATGGTTCTTACCTTCATGCCTAGATAGATAACTACTAAATCAGGATAATTGGATAAATCAACAGTTTGACGTAATACAGGAGTTTTCATTATTTTTCCTATCATTTCGTTATTTCGAAGTTGGTTTGTAGCCTAACATATGAGTAGTGGATTAAGGTTTGTCATTATTTACAACCATGTAACTATCAAAGTTAGCAATGTAGTCACTTAAGTTTTCATCAAGCATTTTGCGATACTCATTAACAAAGTATTCCATTGTTTCAGCTTTTGCGGCAGCCATTTCTTCTGATTTGGTAAAACTGGAAGCACTCACCCAAGCATTAAACCTAGCTACAGAGTACATCATGGAAGCACTAACTTTGCCACGACTAATATCAGCTAACTGCTCATTTGATAGGTGGATATGAGCATCTGCTCTGTCATAAAAATTTTCGTCAACTTCTTCAGCCATATTAAAACCTAACGTTTGACATAAGGGGCTGGCGACATCGACGGCTCAACCCTCGTTATTGAAAATTGGTTCATCGAAGCGCGCTTTCGCCAGTCCCTCTTGATGGATGGGTTAGGTGTATTTAACTTACCAAAGACCATTTTTACTCTACATTTTGCCCAATACGCCAAAGAACGCCAGATGGGTCAGTAATACAAAAATCGCGCATTTTCCATGGCTGAAGCTCAATAGGCCAAAGTTTTATGCCGTATTTAGATACAACTTCGCTTTGATTGATTTTAGCCCACCATGCATCAACATCGGCAACTAGCATGTGCATCATGAAATTTTCGGCTAGACCTTCAGAGCAAAAATTTTGAAGCAAAAAACTCACATGCTCAAAGTGAAAGTAAGCAATGCCTCCACCTTCGGATGCCATGGTAAAGCCAATGTATTTATAAAACTGCTTCGACAATTCAAAGTCTTTAGCTGGAACAAAAGCTTTAATTTCTGTTACGTGCAAATTTGACATGGCCTAATACACCTAACGTTCGAGGTAAGGGGCTGGCTTTAGCCAGTCCCGCTTGAATGATGGGTTAGGGATATTAATTGTTCTCAGCATCTGTGTTTTTTGTTTTTTTAAATAGTAAATTAATAATTAAATTGAGAGTTCTAAATACGAAATCGAGCGCCCCAAATATGATTATGATTAAAATGGGAACAGCAGAAAGTAAAAAAAGAACCCCTTGCCCCAGCATTTCTGGCCCTTCAAGATTTTTACTTTCATTAAGAGAAAGCCAAGTTGCCACTGCTCCTGGCAAATAGTAGGCTAAACCAAAAAATATATTAGTTATTACGTTTACTTTTTTGCTGAAAAACTTAAGCAACAAAACGCCAAGAAAAAAATAAACTAATACAGATATATCCAAGAAATACTCCCTAACGTTTGACATAAGGGGCGCGCTTTAGCGCGTCCCGCTTGATGGATGGGTTGGGGGTAGACATTTAGTAGAACGACTTTAAAAGAGCAAAAACTGAAATGATAAAAGCTAAGATTGCGATTATATTTGCGAATTTTGCTTGGGATAATGCTGTTTTTGAATTTAATCTATTTTCGAGTTCTGCTTCAGATGCTACGCCTCTTAGTTCTGCATAAACTCCAGCACTAGTTTCAGAAGTATCATCAATATAAATTGAAACGTTGTTTTTCTTGCATTGCTCAATAAGAAATTGTTTTTTAGTGAGTTTGGCATCACCCAAAAAATTGGAAAAATCTTCTGATTTTGTATTTCTTTTAGATAACCATTTTTTTAACATGTACAGAGCCTTGGTTGGTAATGCAAATTTTTTTGATGTATTAATTGCACGGCGAGCCAAAATGCGCACATTGCCCACCAGCCGTAACGTGATAACAAACTTGATAGGCTTGGGTTGCAGGGTTATATAAGCATTGGTTTGTTAAGCTGTTATTTAACGGTTGTTGGGTGTTTTCTTTTTGCTTGAGAGACTGCTCGATTCTTTGTGAGCTTTCTATAAGTTCTTGTTGGTTTTCTAGTCCTTGCCTGCGCGCTTCTACTTGATTAAATGCTCGTTTTTTTGCCGCATCAAATTGCGCAAATGTTATTTCGTTTTTATCAAGCTTTTCAGCTAATGCTATACAGTAAGCATAGTACTCATCGTCGCCTGAGTCGTAGCGCCAAGTATGACTAGCCCCTGAGGCGTCTAGCTTAACTTTCACTTCTTTATCCATGTCTCTGATGCGCGTTTCGGCTTGAACCCATGTTATTTGACCAGCTTGAGCTTTTTGCTCAAGCTGGCTCTTTGCATTTTCAAAGCGATTGTTTAATTTAGTCATACCTTCTCGTGTTACATATTTACCGCAGCCAACGAGAGATACTAGAAACAAAGCGATAACAAAATTTCTAAACATTAAAGCCCCCAACGTTTTTTAGTTGAGGGGCTTAGTGCCCGTTGCAAAGGTATATCGAACCCACTGTGACATAGCAGGGCAATAAGCCTCTCGAACGGCACGTTAGTCGTCGTAACTGCAGGTCTTAGTGATGCAATGCCTCTAGCCATGGGTTCAATCTTCTTCACTAGTTGTTCAATTCGTTAAAATACCCAACTTAATGGGGCTGTAAACCGAAGAGCTTGAATGCGACGTCCGCATCAACGCCCTCAGTTATGCGGCGACGCATAACTGCGCTCTTCGCTTTTTAGCATATTTTTTACGCTGTATAAAACGCATTTTTTCTAATACCATTTAAGGTTGCTTCAACCTTGGTTTGTTTTTTCTTCGTCCGAAGTGCCTATCGACCGACTAACGTAAAGTAGGCATCCTATTTGACGCTTTATATTGCGTCAAAATGGATGTTATGTTGTGAGTAATTAATAAAATATATAACAAAATCATATTGTTATTAATTTTTAGTATTGCCTATTTTTTAAAAATATATACATCATATTTTGCAATTTACTTTGGTATATAAATGTAAATGCTGTAGTTGATACTGGCAAGTTAAATTTTGAATCTTTTGGTTTTAAAGAGTTAACTTTTCATATAGAAAACCATGTTTTCGGTACAAACTTTGCTATTTAACTAATTGCATAGATTTTGTCGTATTTTTGCGTATTTAATGCGACAAAACTAACAATTTTTTAATGATTGAAAGGACATAACATGCCAACGCTCACCATACAACCTTCAGGCCAACAAATTCAAGCGGCTACGGGCGCAAGTATTCTTGCTGCCTTATTAGGCAATAATATTGAGATTGCACATAAGTGTGATGGCAAAGCTGAATGCGGTTCTTGTCATATTTTTGTACAGGAAGGCCGTAAGAGTATTTCTAAAATTCAACGTACTGAGAATGAAAAGTTGGATAGTATTGTGGGTGTGGGTTCTAAATCACGTTTGGCTTGTCAGGCTGTGCTAGGTGAAGAGGATGTCACAATCGAGCTGTTGAGTTTTGTATAAAACGAGTTATTAAAAACCAGCCAACAGTGGGCGGGTACCACCGCCCACTTAATTGTAGTACGTATTAAAAATGTTTTAACGCGCGGTATGACGGAGCAGTTCTAAACAAGCCTCTGTTGCTGAGAGTTCAACTGCCAGAAAATCATCATCGTTACGAATCAGCGCATCCGCACCGTTGTCCAGCAGTATCTTGGTAAGGTTGGCTTTACCGCTGGAGGCTGTGTACATCAGCGTAGTAGCACCAGTCGCGTTTTGATTATCAATATCTATGCCTTTATCAATCAATTGTTGTACCAGCTTAGTGTTGCCAGAAACACATGCTAACCAAAGCGCATTGTTTCCATCTGTATTGCGTAGGTGTATGTTGACTCCTAATGCGATAAGCTCTGTCACTAAAGCATCATCGCCAAGCAGTGCAGCGCGCATCAGCGGGGTGAGTGCATGGTGCCATGGGCTATTGAGATTTTCTGGGTCAAAATTAAAGTCTGTAATAAAACTACGTAAAGCTTCGCTAGACTGTTCTGTAAGTGCGACAGGAGATAAAAAGGCTGGTGCTAGCACTTCGTAACCGCCGTCTACACTGTACACTTCGCGAAAATTAAAGTCTGAGAACATGCTGGCGTACACTTGGCTGGCATTGCCATGGTAGCAATAGATCATGACAGGAATGTCTTTGGGTAAGCTATTAATGACTTCGCCAAAGCTTTGTTCACTCAGGTGGTCAGCACCAATAATATGGGATTTGCGATAAGTGTTTTGATCTCTGGAGTCAAAAAGCGCTAATGCTTTAGTGCCAGCATGCGCACGATGAATAAGATCTACCGCTTGTTTTGAAGAAATTCTTTGATATGCAGTTCTCATCATAGCCTCGCTTAAATAGTGGTGGGTTCAAAAGTAAAAGTGGTGGAGATGCGCGAATCCTCTAGCGGCAGACCCACCGTAAAATGATAAATCGTTTGAAAGGTCTCATCTGCTAAGCCAAGTAGCTGATGTACAGGCTCATCAAAAAAACAGCCGATGCCAGTACCCCGCAAACCATGTGATTCAGCTTGCAAATACAGCACCTGTCCAATCAGCCCAGCTTCTCTGTGCATATCACGGTATGAAGATGCATCATGGGAAATCGCGGCATTATATTCAGCCAGCATACCTACTGCAAAACAGGCATTTGCTGCAATATCTTGATGGCAATGTAAGCTCCGTGCTGTTCGATATAGCTCCGTGCTAGGTGCAGACGTGAGTAATTGCAGAGGGAGATGCTCGGGCATCTCCAACACTGGCTGGCGCAAGAATTGGCTATTCAGTGACTGGCTCAATTGTGCAGCCAGTCTTGGTGCACGTAAAAGCAAGTAAAGTCCAGGTGCGATACCTTCCACACGATGTATAAAAAAAACCAGATTGATCAATGGGTCGCTCGCAAGCGTATTCCATGGAAACTTGGCAACTGGTAACAATGCTTCGAGAATTTGTATAAACGCATGTTTAGGCATGGTATGCCGAGCATCAAAACGTTGCGCGCTGCGTCTGCCCAAGATGATGTTTGTTGCTAAATTTAATGAGTTTTCTGACTCAGCACGCTGGGTAGGGGGTGTAGCTAAGTGCGGGAAAGGTAAATCAGGCCTAGGTTGATACCGAGTGGCCTCCGCCGCCTTTTGAATAGCAGGCCAACGATACATAGGATGCGCGTCGACTCTTGATGCAACACCATGCCAGTGCGTAGTTGCAATGCGGTTTGTTGATTTTGGTTTTACTGCTGGTGTCTCACTGAATCTGATACTGAGCAAGACTTCGGCTTCTTCTTGCTCTGTTTCGCTAAAGCGTTTGTAGGGGAAGTCATTTTTTCTGTCTAACCCCATGAGCTGATTCAGGCTTTGGCTTGAATACTGTTTATCTTCATACACAGACCAGCCTAACACCGCTGCAGCGTAGCTTAAGGCGCCCATCGCATGGCCAGTATCAAGCTGGCAGTAGCGGAATGCACGTTCACCATACTTCCATGCTTCACGCCACATAATTGAGCTTAATCCGATTTGTAAAAAAGGTAAGACATTCGCCGCGACTGTAATATCAGCACGATGTTCTAAGCTGTGATTTTCTGCACAGTAATGATAAATGCCATCTGGAATTTCATGGATGCCGTGCACCAGTGCGTACACTTCAGTGGGATGCAGATTGCCACTAGAAGGGTTGGCACGCACTGCCCATCGGTCTGGACCCAAGGTTTTCCATGCAGTAATACCAAATGAAAGTTGGAGTAGGGCGCCTATCGTGGCAAGATTGCAAGGCAATGTGATGGCTGCATCGATATGTTCAAAGGGTTGGTTGAATGCACTCATTAATGCAGGGTTACGCTTTAAATCATGGATTGCAGGTAGGGCAATTTTGACGGTGTCTTCAAAATGGCGAAACGGCGCTGGTTGCGCATCCCAATCAAGTGTTTCTGGCCCGGCGGCGTAGCTTTCAAAGTGATGCTTGGTGCGTTGATGGTAGTGGTGAGTTACTTGGCGCACGTCTTCATCTACATTGGGTTGAGCATCAGCTATCAGCATCTTCTGCTCCAAAACATAAGTTGTAGTCAACACATACGCCACATGTAGGCGATTTGCAAATCATGATGTCAGCGCGTTCGCACAATTGTTTGTAAAAAAACTTTTTCCACTTCATATTGCCGGTATTTTTTGCAAACAACTGTGGAAAATGCGTTTGCATGAGCTTAGACAGTACATCGCGGCTCTCTAAACCCATGTCTTGCCATAAGTGATTTTCACCCATGCAGGCATCTGCAATAAATAAAATGAGATTGCCTGTTTCCTCACTACTGTCACTACGGTAATCAGTCAGCAAATCCACAATATCATCAAATTCATCCAGCCTGTTTTCGTCACGACGCAGCTTTGCGCGTGACAAAATCAACTCAGGCTGTATGGACAAGGCATGCATTGAGCGGCTCCAGTTATTTAAGCGGCTGGCCCATGTGTGTAGCACTTTTTAGGACAAATCTTAGCGCAAGCTTCGCAACCTACACAGTTTTCAGGATGTGCGATGGTCATGATTTTCTTTTCATACTCTTCATCATCGTCGTCATCGTCCAAAGATACGGCTACACGTTCGCCCTCATCATTAATGCCTACCAGTTCTAGCACGTCGCGACCACATACTTTGAAGCAGCGGCCGCAACCAATGCACTTTTCTTCTTCAATATGTTCTGCAAATTGCGGTGTCCATTCCACACCACTGGGTAAGGTTACGCTATATGCCATATTAGCCTCCGATTTCAGCGAGTTTTTTGCGCGCTGCCGTTAATTGTTGATACGCTTGGAAGGTTTTCTCCGCTATTTCAGGAATTTTCTCCCAACCTGTGGGTAAATCTTCAGATAGATCATGCAAATCCATTTTTAGCTGTGTTGCTTGACCATTTAGCTTCTTGATTTCAGCTTTAATCGCGTCAATATCACTCATTTCTTACTCCAATTCACTCTAGTTCTTAACCGTAATTCGCTACATCTGGAAACTGTTTAATCATTTCCACTGCGGCATTGACTAACTTTTCGCCTTCGGCAGCTAATTTTTCAATGTTTTCAAATCCAAAGCGATGCACATCACGCAGTTGTTTGTTCACAACGACCAAACGACCTGCAGTTAATATCATTTTGCCAAAGCCTTCATGATGCATTTTCATCATTGGGGAAACCATGATTTTGGTTTGACGCTCAATCGCTAAGCCTACTGCATTATAAAAAAGCTCTAAACGCCAAATGGTTTCAGGATCTGGATCGCCAATGATAGGCATTTCGCGTCTTTGCTCTTTGCTGATTAGGTAAGGTGCAAGTAGGGTGGCATTATCTTTACCTTCCCAAGCGCCATGGGTATCTTGTGCGCGCCATTGTTTAACCAGTTCTTTTACAAACTCTGATTCCCAAGGGTCTGCTGCAGTCTCTAAAACTGCTGCGGTTGTTGCTGTCATGTGATTCTCCTAGTATTAGTTAAATTGCTTCTTCTTCGTCAAAGTTCATGTCTTTTTCTTGGTCCTTCATCAAAGCTTTGCGTAACCAAGGTGGAGGCGTGCCTTTCAGTACATCTTTCAGTTTTTCAAGTACTTCTTCTATTACCTCTGGGGAGGCTACTTTGACGGGATGAATTTTGTGCGCAACGACGCGCGCTGCAGCTGATCCGCCTATCGCCGCCACATACAGCAATGCACAGTCTTTAATTGCTTCTAACTTGGGAGCAAGTTTGTCTTCATTACCATCTTCTTGCAGATCGCCGTCAAACTGCACAGCCTCGATAAACTGATGACTGGTTGGCGTAATCTCGTAAATGGCAATATTTTTTGCCCAGCCAAAATGTGCATCTACACGTTTTAAATCTTGCGTGGCAAAAGCGATTTTCATGGTCTAATCCTTTTCAATGGTCTAATCTTATTCATTGGTTTAATGCTGTTAATTTGTAATCTATATAGTCGCGGTTTGAGGCATCGTAATTTCTGCACTACTACCGCAACCACAGCCGCCACTTCCACAGCCAGTCGAAACTTCTTCGCTACTTGTTGCTTCATTTGGGCTTTCTGTATTGAACCATGTCGCGGGGGTCACTTCATGCTCATCAGCAAGGAACGTGTTGCCCAACTCAAATACTAAATCTCTGGTTCCGCGATACCCAACAGTGAGTTTATGGGCTGCGCCTAAGCGATCAAAGGTAGGGATGCCGTAGCGCAAAAATGGAATATGTAATCGATGCGCCATCTGCCTGCCATGTGAGTGGGTGATGAGCAAATCACATTCTTTAGCGCGATTTTCCAAATCTTCCAAATCACCAATCAACACCTCTGGGGTATTCAGTTTTTCCAATATGGGGGATTGCGTCGTGGTAACGGCTGCAGTGATTTCACACCCCATGTCTGAGAGTAAACTGCCAAGCGCCCAGAGCAAATCTGGTTCAGCGCCAATCGCCACTTTTTTGCCACCCGTGAAAAAATGCGCATCTAGCATCGCATCTTGCAATTGGCTGCGTAATCGGCGGTATTTCATGGGCACTGGTTTGCCAGATAAATCCGCTAGATATTTTAAGAATGCATCGTTATTGGTAAGCCCTGTCAGGCTATCAAACATAATGTAAGGCACACCGGTTTTCATTTCCAACTCAATGGCGGCTGCGTGCATTTGTTCGCCAATCGCAATCGTTGCTCTGGCTGCACCCATAGTGCGTAACTCTTGTTTAGTGGTACCGCCAAGTGTGGTAGGCGTAAAGTCTTCTGGGATATGACCATCGAGTGAACCAGAAATATCAGGGATAAATACTGGGGTTAATCCAAAAGACTCTATGATTTCACGAATTTCCCAAATATCTGCTGGGGTGAGGTGTGAGCCAGGTAATACGTTAATGCGATCAACTGATCCAACACTGCATTCCACCGCCATTTCACGCACAATGCTCACTACCGCTTTACTCCAGCCATCTTGAAATGCACCTACATAATCAGGCGTTGAGGCGTAAATGATGTCCATCTCTGCAATTTCAGGGTGTTTTGCGCGGATGAGTTTAATGTACGCATCGACATCATCGCCCTTAGTTTCGGTCAGGCCTGTGGATGCCAAGCCAACCACAGCTGGTTTGGCGCGCTCCCAAATATTCATAATGGCTTGCTCGATATTTTCCATGCCACCTAAAATGGTGGTCACTTCGTTCATCGCAGTGGTTTGCATGGGAATCATTTCGCGAAAATGTCGCACAAACAACACTAAACCAAATGAGGTGCAGCCTTGCGAGCCATGTAGTGTTGGCAAGCAGTTATTTAAGCCCATAAAGGCCAGCGCTGCACCAATCGGCTGACTCATTTTGAGCGGGTTAACAGTACAAGCTTTATGATTTGTGGTGACAATAGCCATTATGCGACCTTTGCCTCTGCGAAGGATTGAGGTGTGGTTTCCCATGGCGCTGGCTTGCGTACTTGCTCCCACACGGGATGGAATAAAGCCAGATCAATACGTTTCACCAACTCTACCATGCCGATATAACCTGCGTAGGCATAATGCCGTTCTTGGTTGATATCCAACCAAGGCATTTTGACTTTGAGCGCGACAAACTGGCTACGCCCACCAGATAGCATAATGTCTGCGCGAGACTCCTTAAGCATGGCGTACATGTCGCGAGGGCGCATGTCATCAAACATATGCGCATCTTCACCCATCAGCTCTTTAATCTTTTCTTTATCTTCGATAGTGGATTTCTTGACGCTGGTACCTACAATTTCCATGCCGCCTTCTTGCAAAGCTGATACTACAGACCAAGATTTCACGCCGCCCGTAATCAGCAAAACCTTTTTGCCTTCTAGGCGTTTACGATAATAGTTAATAGCTTCCCAAGCTTTTTTCTCTTCTCGGAAGATCACCTTCTCTGTACGCGACAGCAACTCTTCAGGCGCACCTTGCTGTACCAAAAGTTTGGCGATTTGGCGCAAACTTTCGCTCATGTCTGAAATGCCGTAAAACGAACCTTCAAAAAATGGAATGCCGTAACGTTCTTCCATTTTGCGCGCCACATTAATCATGGCTTTAGAACATACCATCATGGCGGCTTTGGCGCGATGTGAGTAGGCTACTTCATTGTATTTTGCATCGCCTGAGATACAAGCGAGTATGCGAATCCCCAGCTCATCTAGTAGCGGCTTCACTTGCCATAACTCACCCGCTAGATTGTACTCACCGATGATGTTAATGTCGTACGGAGTAGTGAACTCTGGCTCTTGAGTACCAATAACATAGTCAAGTAGTGCTTCACCAGCTAATTTGTTGCCTAGATTTTTTGCCCCCACAAACCCTGGAGCATTGACTGGAATGATCGGTTTGTTGAATTTGGCGCTTGCAGCCTTACACACCGCCTCAATATCGTCGCCAATCAAAGCTGTGACGCATGTTTGGTAAACAAAGATGGCAGGTGGATCGTATTTGTCTAAAATTTCACGTATCGATTTATATAAGCGCTTTTCGCCACCGTATACCACATCAAGCTCATTAATATCAGTGGTAAAGCCTGTGCGATATAACTGAGAATCTGAAGATTTTGCGCCACGGTTATCCCAACCATTGCCTTCGCAAGCGATGGGGCCATGCACTAGATGTGCAACGTCAGTAATTGGTTGCAAGGCAATCTTGGCACCATCAAATGCACAGCCACCTGCGGCTGCACCTGGCGTTAGCTGTTTGGTACAGCCTTTTTTACGCTCTTTTTCACCTTTGGTCTGATTTTTATCGCAACCTGGTTCATTAAAAACGTCCTGTACCTTTTCACTAAGCGTTGCCATAATGATGTGTCCGTATCGTAGTTATAATGTAATCAGCAAACAATATGCCAACCCTATTTTATTATTTAACTATATGAATATTAAAGGTTTTTAATTTTTTATGATGCGTAGGGAATGCGACAAACACGACAAAAAGAAGCCTCCGAGAGGAGGCTTTAAGGGGGATAGGTTTGGGAGAAGGATAGTGTCCACTCCCATCCTTTTCTTTTTGAGAAAAGGATTTCTAAAATTAAAACTTCACTAAAATATCTTCATTACGCACAATAAGCTGGCATGCTAAACGCCATGGCGGTGGGATATCCTTTACTTCAGCATCTTCAATCTGTTCTTTAGTGATTTTTCCTGAAAGTTTTAAGACGGTTTTTTCTTTTTCCGTTAATGCAACTCCCATGGGTTGTTTATTTGCCAGAATATCTACTTTGACTGCACAGGAGCCACACTCACCGTTTTCACACTCAAAATCCACAGGAATTTTGTGCAATTTAGCCAAAGCGAGCAGGGTGCTGGTATCGCCTGCAGTAGCATAGACCGTAAGATCTTTTTTCATTTTAGGTGAGCTAAATGTTACGTTTGCCATATTAAAAGCCTTTAATGGTTAAATGTCGCGGCAAAGCAGTTGATGTCTGCATTGCCGCGCATGACAGTGTTAACGAATAATATCGAAACTGTAGTCAGTGGTAGAAATACCGTCAGTGTCTGCATCCATCACATCAAAAATCTTGTCGAGGATAGTCACTAACACATTCATTGCACCTTGATAACCCCATACTGGATAACGATGTTTGTGATGACGGTCGAAAATCGGGAAGCCGATACGAATCAATGGTGTTTTGGTATCACGATCTAAGTATTTACCGTAGGTGTTACCAATCAAGAAGTCGACAGGGTCAGTGAACAACAATGAGCGCATGTGCCACAAATCTTTCTTCGGATACACTTTGCAGTTCACGCCGAATGGGCTGGCATCGAACAAAGCTTGCACTTTAGCTGCCCAAGCTTCGTCACCATTGGTTGATAACACTGTCGTTGGCTCTGCACCTAACTCTAACAAGAATGCAGTTAAACCTAACATTGTATCTGGGTCACCATATAAGGCGAATTTTTTGCCATGAATATGTGCGCTAGAGTCGGCAATCGCATCCACTAAACGACCACGTTCTTTGGTTAAAGAGTCTGGGATTGGTTTGCCTGTAATGCGTGATAACTCCATCAGTAATTGGTCAGTACCTGCTACACCCACTGGGTGATGCAATTTCACGACTTCTTGGCCATGTTCTTCAATGAATTTCACTGTTTTCTCAGTGCTGATAGTTTGCATGGCAATGGTGGCTTTAGCATTCAAAGACTCTGCTGCCTCGACTAATGTCGTGCCGCCATCATACATACGGAACTCGCCATCTGTTGGGGTATCCCAAGCGTCTGATGGGTCACACAACATGGTGTGCTCAATACCAAACTCATTGAAAATACGTTTGATTTCACGGTTGTTACCAACAACGTAGCCATCGAAACCGCCGATAAAGTTGATTTTCTCATTCGGTTTACGCTCTAATGCTGGCACCGTACCCGCTTTACCATCCCAGAAGTATTTGAGAATGCCTAACAATGCATTGTCATAACCCGTGATGTGGCTACCCACGAAAGCAGGTGTATGCGCAAATGGCACATCGTAATCCGCTGGGATAGAGCCTTTTTCTCTGGATGTTTTGATAAATGCGTTTAAGTCATCACCAATCACCTCAGCCATACAAGTGGTTGAAACCGCAATCATTTTTGGCTTGTATAAGTTGTATGAGTTAGCTAAACCGTCAATCATATTGTTGAGACCACCGAACACCGCTGCGTCTTCCGTCATAGAAGAAGAAACGCATGAAGTTGGCTCTTTAAAGTGACGGCTAAAGTGTGAGCGGTAGTAGGCCACACAACCTTGTGAACCATGTACAAATGGTAGCGTACCTTCAAAACCATTCGCCGCAAACACTGCACCTAATGGTTGGCAAGCTTTAGCAGGGTTCACAGTAAGCGCTTCGCGAGCGAAGTTCTTTTCTTTGTACTCTACTGTTTTAGCGTATTCAATTTGCTTTTTAAGCTCTTCAGCTGGCACAGCAAATTCAAACTGTTCCTTTTTGGTTTTGAACATTTCCTTGTATTCCGGTTCACGGAATAGTTTGAAGTGATCTAATACTTTTTCAGCGCTTTGACTCATTTTAAAATCCTTTCATGTGCGGATGGCAGTCATTCTCATTTAATGCCACCACCCGGAGTATGCGTTTAATAACTTACTTATTTCTTAGCCCATGGTGCTTTTGTTAAAGACCAAACTGGGCTGTTGATGGCCATATCCATGTCACGAGCGAAGATGGCAAAGCCGTCATAACCATGGTATGGGCCTGAGTAATCCCAGCTGTGCATTTGACGGAAAGGTACGCCCATTTTTTGGAATACGTACTTTTCTTTAATACCAGAACCCACTAGGTCAGGTTGAATCGCTTCAACAAATTTCTCAAACTCGTAACCAGTCACGTCGTCATAGATCAAAGTGCCATCTTTAACGTAGTGCGTAGTACGTTGGTAGTCATCGTTATGGCCGAACTCATAACCTGTACCCACGACTTCCATGCCTAGATCTTCATATGCACCAATCACGTGACGTGGACGTAAGCCACCGACAAACAACATCACTTTTTTACCTTGTAAACGTGGTTTGTATTTCGCAATCACGTCGTCAGTGAGTTTTTTGTATTTAGCAATGACTTGCTCAGTTTTTTCTTTGATGCTGTCATCAAAGAAGCTGGCAATTTTGCGTAATGATTCTTCGATTTTTGAAGGACCAAAGAAGTTGTACTCAACCCAAGGCACCCCATACTTTTCTTCCATATGGCGGCTGATGTAGTTCATAGAACGGTAGCAGTGCAACACATTCAATTTCGCTTTAGGTGTGTTTTCCAACTCAGCAATAGAGCCGTCACCAGACCATTGTGCAATCACGCGCAAACCCATTTCTTCTAGCAAGATACGGCTAGACCAAGCGTCACCACCGATGTTGTAGTCACCAATAATGGCAACATCGTACGGAGAGCTTTCAAATTTATTTTTGTCTGGATCTGTTTTATCAAATACAAAGTCACGAATCGCATCGTTGGCAATATGGTGACCCAATGATTGAGATACACCACGGAAACCTTCGCAGCGCACTGGTACGATGGTTTTACCTTCGTATTCTTTCGCTTTTTTCTTAGCAACCGCTTCAATGTCATCACCGATCAAACCGATAGGGCATTCAGATTGAATTGAAATCCCTTTGTTAAGCGGGAACAATATTTCAATCTCATCAATGATTTTTTCCAATTTCTTGTCACCGCCAAACACGATGTCTTTTTCTTGGAAATCAGAAGTAAATTGCATGGTGCCGTAAGAATCGATACCTGTAGTACCAATGTAGTAGTTACGACGTGATGCCCATGAATACTGACCACAACCCACAGGGCCATGAGAGATATGAATCATATCCTTAATAGGACCCCAAACCACACCTTTAGAGCCTGCGTATGCACAACCACGGATAGTCATCACGCCTGGCAATGATTTGATGTTAGATTTAACATCACAATCTGTTTTACCTTCTTCATGTACATTGAGGTGTTTTGCACGTCTCTTTGCACTTTTCTCTGGATAGGCTTTTAAAACCTCATCAATTAATTCTTTAGGATCGACTCCTAACCTGTCAACAACTGCACTCATTTCATTCTCCTAAATCAAAAATAAGTCGTAAAAATAAAATCTTTATAAAGAATCTGTTTCAAAAATTGTTTAGTTTCAAGCCCCCACAACCTTTGAAACAAATCCCTTGGGGGCTAGCATAGGGTTGCCCCCATGCTAGATCTACTCGGGGTTTCCCCCGTGATAAATTTATTAGTTAAGCTGCTGTAGCTGCTTTACCAATAACAGATTCGTCTTCTTTCTTCATGATGCCGAAGTCCATCAACAAATCTTCCAACTGATCCATCGTGATCGGCGTTGGGATCGTACCGTTGCCAGCATTCGCATGAATTTTTTGTGCTAATTGGCGATACTCTTCAGCTTGTTTTGATTCTGGTGCGTATTCCAACACTGTCATACGACGCAATTCAGCGTGTTGTACGATGTTGTCGCGTGGTACAAAGTGAATCAATTTAGTACCTAACATACCAGCTAAAGCTTCAGCTAATTCAAGCTCTTTGTCTGTTTGGCGCTCGTTACATACCAAGCCGCCTAAACGCACGCCGCCTGAGTTTGCATATTTAAGAACACCTTTAGAAATGTTGTTAGCAGCGTACATCGCCATCATTTCACCAGACATTACGATGTAAATTTCTTGCGCTTTGTTTTCGCGAATCGGCATTGCGAAACCACCGCAAACCACGTCACCTAAAACGTCGTAAGAAACATAGTCAGCACCATCGTAAGCGCCGTTTTCTTCTAGGAAGTTGATAGAAGTGATCACACCGCGACCTGCGCAACCAACGCCAGGTTCTGGACCACCAGATTCAACGCAACGAATGTCGCGATAACCCACCTTCATCACATCTTCAAGTTCCAAGTCCTCCACGCTACCAGCTTCAGCAGCCAATGAAAGTACTGTATCTTGTGCTTTCGCGTGTAAGATCAAACGTGTTGAGTCAGCTTTAGGATCGCAGCCAACGATTAAAATTTTCTGACCCATTTCAGCAAGCGCAGCCAGAGTATTTTGTGAGGTAGTGGATTTACCAATACCACCTTTGCCGTAGAAGGCAATTTGACGTAATGCAGCCATGTTAAAACTCCTTATAAAAATAAAAACCAGTTAAACAGATCGCCGCCGGGCTTCCGCTTCCGAATCGCAAACTATCACTCTTCTTGTATCAGCGCCGGATGGTAAATCGGTCATGCACTAGTCCTACTGCAAAGGATGTGCCAACCTTGTTTTATTTTTATAAGCTATTGATTATTAAATATAAAAAATCAATTTTTATGTATTTTTGAGGGTTTTGAATCGTTGTCGCAAACCTAACAAAGCTTAGAATTTACGTTACTTTAAGAACAAACAAAACGTTATAAATTTATCTCAAAAAATCGGTTTGAAAATAGTTTAAATTGTTTGAATACCGCGTATTTACTGGGCTTTGCACACAAGCGTTATATAGTTTTGTCTTCTTGGTACGACACTTGCTCAATAGCAATCAACAACACTTTAGATATGCTGAGCAAAAACATGACCAACTCAACGCCTATAGAACCTAATGCAATGCTTATAGAACAGCGTCCAAGTTTAAAACCGATTCCTCAAATTATGCAAAACCCGCATTTTGAGATGTTAGGTGGTGAGGAACCGATTAAAAACTTGGTAGAGAAGTTTTATTTTTATATGACTACCTTGCCAGAAGCCGCAGGTATTAGAAGCATGCATGAGGCCGATCTAACACATACTAAACAAGTGTTAGTGAAGTTTTTAGTAGAGTGGTTAGGTGGCCCCAAAGTATATTCAAGTGAGCGTGGTCATCCAAGATTACGTCAGAAGCACCTTCCGTTTTCAATTGGTGAGGCAGAGCGTGATGCTTGGATGCTTTGTATGAAGCGCGCTATGGATGATGTTGTACCTAACGACACACTTAAGCAACAAATGGAACAAGCCTTTTTTAAAACCGCAGATTTTATTCGTAACGATAGATAGAGGGAGTACTTAAGCATGACAACGATAGACCAAACCGCTTTTGGCAAATTAGAAGCAGAAAAGCGCCTACAAAATCCAGTATTAAAAGAGGCGACTAAAAAGCCAGGCCGCTTTGGCTTTAGGGGTGAACTAGCCATTAAATTCGCAGAGCAGCTTGCAGATGAGGCTAGACCACCAGAGATTACAGCTGACCAAGTCATGGCAATCGCTAATGAAGGCGAAAAAGGCATCCCATTTTTATGTGGATATCTGCTTTCTTTTGGCTATTTAAATTTAGTAGTTGAAGCACTGGGTGATACGCTGATACCAGAAGGTAAATATTTTATGTTCTGTAACAACATCGATTTACTCAAAAAATACACTGTGAAAATGGGTGGCGCTACTTTCTATATTCTGCCACTTGATGAATCTACAGTGAATAACGAGATTCTAGAGTTATTGCGTATAGAAAAAGGGGATCTTAAAAAGCTAGATACTGCTAGTAAGTTAGATATTATCGCGGATAAAGCACTACAGTTTTCAGCGAACTATCCTGAGATTACTTACGAGGAAGGCTTAAAACTCATGGGCCCTGTACGTAACCCTAATGAGAATCGCCCAGTTTAATTCACTGATAAATGACGGAGCGCCTTGCCTGCCAAGCAGGTGAGGCTTTTGGGCAAAGTGATATAGTGACGCTTCAAGACCAAGCCAATCATCATACTGACCCTAGCCGATGGTACTCTACCAATTTGGTGGGGATACCGGCATGGCTATTAGCCTCAGTTGAGTTTAATGCACATCCACAAGTCCTTAGAATCGCAGGGGCACAAGAAACACATCGCGGCTTATTCAGATTGCTAGATGAATCTACCAGTAGTGAAGATGCAGCTGAAAAATTTCGCCGTTATATGGATATTGTGTTTCAGCTAACACCAACACAGTATGAAGTCTTATACGCAGAGTTAAGACGTTTTAGACCTAGTTACCTCAAACTCATGGAAGGGTGGGGCTTTGATTCTAATAGCCCGCAAGGTGCTGTGCTAAAAGGCTGGGTAGAAAGCCGTTTTGGCTTAACACCATCGTTTCATAAAGTACCGCTACAAAAATATCCCTCTAAAGCCTGGATGCAATACTTAGAGGAAAAATACGCCAGCCGCTTCCACAACAACAGCATACATCAGCAGCTTGATCTACTGTATGAATATTGCCAATTTATCATACGTCGTTATGGTTTGCCTCTCAACGACACCAATGGTGACTGGGTCACGCTCTGGCGTGGCATTAATCTTTATGATGAACCTACGCTTACTGGTGGCAGAATCAGTAAGGGCGATTGTGTTTTAAGGCTGAACAACTTGGTGTCATTTACCACTTCACGTGAACGTGCAGAAGAGTTTGGTGATTGGATATTAGAAGCGCTAGTCCCTAAAGTTAAGCTGCTATTTTTTCCTGGGCTGCTGTTAAACCATCCATTATCTGGTGAGGGCGAAGTGCTTGCTTTAGGTGGTCAGTACACAGTGAAGGCCAGTTATGTCTGATTTGCTACATCAGCGTGCTTTAGGCGCATATCTAGGCTTGGCAGTAGGCGATGCCTTAGGTGGCCCTGTGGAGTTTCTCACTGCGCGTGAAATTGCCCATCGTGGTGGCCATCGAGAAATGACAGGCGGCGGCTGGCTTAAACTTAAACCAGGGCAGATTACTGATGACACTGAAATGTCGTTATGCCTAGGCCGAGCATGGATAGAAGCAGGTGGGTGGGATACCACCATTGCCCTGAATCATTTTGCAGAATGGCTTAAACATTACCCAATTGATGTCGGCAACACCTGTCGCCGTGGTATCAGGCGCTATATGTTAGATGGCTCACTGGAGTCCCCACAAAGTGAAGCAGATGGCGGTAACGGCGCTGCAATGCGCATCATACCCATTGTGCTTGCGACTTATGGCGATGATGACTTATTTGAACAAACCGCGTTAGCACAGGCGCATACCACGCATCATCATCCATTGTCTGATGCTGCCACGCTTACCTTGGGGCGCATGGTGCATGTGTTATTAGCTGGCGGCGGGATTAAAGAGTGCCGTGCACTGGCTAATGCCCTAGTCATTGCTTATCCGAAATTCAAATACTCACCTTACTCAGGTCGCGCCAGTGGCTACATCATCGATACCATGCAAACCGTATTACATCACTTTTTCACGACTGATAATTTTGAAGATTGCTTAATAGAAACAGTAGGCTGTGGCGAAGATGCCGATACCACAGGTGCTATTGTCGGCATGCTGGCAGGTGCTTTATACGGGGTAGAGGCTATTCCCAAGCGCTGGCTGGACAAACTGCATCCAACCGTACGTACAGAAATTGAATCTCAGGCAATCACTTTATTAGAACTCGCATTAGCCAAGGAGCGTTAGCATGGCCATCGTTACATTTTATGAAAAACCAGGTTGTGCCAACAATAGCAGACAAAAGATTTTGCTCGCACAAGCCGGGCACACCGTTTGGGCAAAAAGTTTACTCACAGAACCTTGGACGCGCGAACGTCTGCTCCAGTTTTTTGGTAACAAACCAGTCCACGCTTGGTTTAACCGTGCTGCTCCTAAAATTAAATCTGGCGAAATTAATCCAGAAGATATCGATGCGGAAACTGCCATTGCGATGATGCTTGCCGAACCTTTACTCATTAGACGCCCATTGATAGAAGTGGATGGTAGACGTGAAATAGGATTTGATGTTGAGTTGATAAATGCATGGCTAGGTTTGAATAGAGTGCCAGAAGGCAATATAGAAAGGTGCGCTAAAACACATGGAGAAGCTTGTAAATAAATTTTTTGTGGTTGAGATATATGCATCGACTCGTAGCGATGTGACTGCGACGCGTTTGGAAGCAACGTATGCATGAGAGCGCACGTCATACTGACAAAGAGCAATGGGTTATTTGGAATGGCGCTTCCAGAGTTCTTGCTATGGTGACGATAGGTCGAGTCGAGGTCGTCGCAGGTGGTAGAAGTGCTTGGCTGGATAAGCCGTACGATATGGTAGGGCCGTTCAGCCTTGACGAACTTGAGACTGTTGGTCGGATCACTTTCGCTGCTTGTATCGTGATGTCACGCCAGAGGTGGCAAGAAGATCAAGGCGAGTTGCGTCGCGATGCTTATGAAAGACGCCGTGCCGCGCAAGAGCGAATCTACGAGGAGCAAGCACAGTTTAACGAAGGTTATAGTAGGTATCGTAGCAATAGCCATTCACTTAACGATAGACAACACCGAGAGGTATTGAGCCTTCCGATTGACGGGAAGCTTGAGCCATCTCAAATAAAAACCGCCTTTCGACGGCTCGCCCAGAAAGTGCACCCAGACGTTGGCGGTAGCCACGAACAGTTTCTTCGTATTACGGAAGCACGCAATGCGCTACTCGAGTGGACTTCGTAGTCAGCCCTGTAAGAGTTAGCTTGGCACTCTTTTTGCAGTAACCCCTAATATCAGTCTCTTTGTCGTTTTTGCGACATGATTAGGTGAACAATGAATCTACAAATTGATCGCTCCTATGTTGAAGCTATGGTGGAAGCTTTCCCCGCTCTAGATGCTTTAAAAGAGCAGTTGCGCTTTGGTCACCGTATTGAGGTACCATTTAGCCGCTTTGCGCCAGCAGAGCTCAACTTTTTAATCAAGCTTTATCAATTAGCTGGGCCTGCCATGCAGGGGCGTGCTGCACAATTGTTAACTTTGCAACAAGCTTATCAATACCAAGGTGAGCGTTTTACCGCGGATGACTTAGAGCAAGTAGTGCCAGCCATTGCAAAATACTTAACGCAAGATGCAATACGCGGTTGGTTGTTTGGCATTAACGTGGCCGGCAAACCATTGGCATATGTGGTGACACGTTTAGATTACATACCCGCCTCCAATGATGAAACAGGCAAGGTATATGTGGAGCTTAAAGCCAACGCAAAAGCCACATTAGCTAACACCACCATACGCATTACAGCTGCCGATATTGTGGATAAAACGGTGAGTGAGGTTTTTGCTGCTAAAGGTTTTCTTAAAGAAACACCAGCGTTAATTGCAGACTATGATCGTAGTGCGGCGCTTTATTTTGATTGGCGCTCTCAGTATGGCGCGCAGTTTTCGGGAAGCGGCACAGCTTTTTATGCGGAAGACCCTGCCTCCAACCACCGCAACACCGATTGGACCCGTAAAGATGTAGTCGTACTCTCTGCAAGTGGCGGCCTAGCGCGATTGGTGAATGACGAAGACATTATCCCCAACCGAGTGACGACATTAGATGCCACAGGTGAGATTTTGGCGCAATACTTAAGCAAAGCTGCCAAGAGTAACAAATATGATGCGGAGCGCGAGGTAAAAGCAGCGCAGGAGGCGATTCCAGAAGGTTTGTTTACTGAATTGCCTGTCCATGGCTACATCCTAATGTTCCATTTGGAACTACATCATTATGTGTGGGTGCATGTGGATGATATGACTCCGTATCAATATCAACCTGAACTTAAAGATAAGTTGGTATTGCCGCCTGAACAAACTGACCTGATTGACATTCTCACTGCCGAAATGGATGTGCTGATGGATGACATTGTGGCAGGTAAATCTGGCGGCACCACTGTGCTGTGTGCGGGGCCAGCAGGGGTGGGGAAAACATTGACAGCAGAAGTGTATTCAGAAATTATTAAAAGACCGCTTTATCGCGTGCATTCAGGTCAGCTTGGCTTGAATGTTTCTGAAATGGAGGCTGCGCTAAAAGATGTGCTCACGCGTGCGCAACGCTGGGGCGCTGTGATGTTGATTGATGAAGCAGACGTGTATATCCGTCGCCGTGATAACAATATGGCGGCTAATGCGGTGGTAGGGGTGTTCTTGCGTGTATTGGAATACTTTAACGGCTTATTGTTCTTAACCACTAACCGTGTCGATGATATCGATGAGGCCATCGTTTCGCGTTGTATTGCGATGATTAAATTCTATCCGCCTGATACTGAAGCACGTAAGAAAATTTGGCGCGTGATGAGCAATCAATTTGGCTTAAATGTCGATGATGTATTAATTGCGACATTAGCAGACATTTTCCCAGAGTCTTCTGGGCGCGATATTAAAGGCCTTGCCAAACTCACCGCTAAATATTGTAGCCACAAACAAGTACCACCAACACTTGAGGTATTTAAGCGTTGCTCGATGTTCAGAGGGATGGATATAGAGTTGACTTCATGAAAACCAAACTCGATTGGTCTGCTTACGATAGCTATGGATTAGGAGATGCTTATGCGCAGATTCCCACCGAGGGTGGGGCATATGGCAAAGCGGCTGCGGTGTGTATAGGCAACCGTCAATGCCAGCGAGAAGAAAAGGGCGTGATGTGCCCAAGTTTTCGCATCACACATGATGTTGCACACTCAACACAACATCGTGCTGCAACGCTAAAAGCGGCGTTAAACGGTGAGTATGGGTCACAGCCATTTATAGGCCCAGAAATTCAAGCAGCCATGGAGTTATGTGTTGCATGTAAAGGTTGTAAACGTGAATGCCCGAATGGGGTAGACATGGCGATGTTGCGTAATGAGGCCTTAGCACAGCGCTGGGCTGAATTAGGCGAGGTGCCGTTACGTGAAAGAATGTTCGCCAATTTGCCGCTGTATGCAAAGCACTATAAGTGGCTTAACTGGTTTAGCGATATACGTCAACGTATCCCACTATTGAGCAAGCTAATGGAAAAAGGCTTAGGCGTTTCAGCTAAACGTTCATTACCCAAAGCCGCCAGTACTGACTTTTTGTCGTCTAGACATCTTGTGCAAAAGCAGACACAAGAACAAGCACAGACACAAGATCAAGCGCGTGAAGTGGTATTGCTGGTAGATACATTTTCTAACCATTTTGATACGGACATTGCCGAGTCTGCATTAGCACTGTTACAGGCAGGTGGATATCACGTACATATTGCGCAACCGGCAGCGGGGGAGCGCGCCCTCTGTTGCGGTAGAACCTATCTCTCTAGCGGGATGATAGATGAAGCTAAACGTGAAGCGCAACGCACTGTTGAAGCGCTATTGCCATACGCAGAACGTGGATTACCGATTATCGGGCTAGAGCCCTCATGCTTGTTAATGCTGAGAGATGAATATTACATGCTGGAATTAGGTGAGGGCGTGAATAGTATTGCCAAGTCTGCTTTGTTGTTAGAGGAGTTTTTAGCGCGTGAAAGTGACGCTAAACGTTTGAACTTGAATTTCAAGTCCACGCCAAAAAGCATGTTGGTACATGGGCATTGTCATCAAAAAGCATTTGGTGCCATGAAGGCCATGCGCAAAGTGTTGGGCTTGGTACCTGAGTTGCAAGTAGAGTTTATTGAGTCTAGCTGTTGCGGTATGGCGGGTGCTTTTGGCATGGAGGCAGAACACTACGATGTTTCCATGCAAATGGCGGAATTGTCGCTATTGCCACAAATTCGGGCTGCGCAAGATGACACATTATTAGTGGCTAATGGCACTAGTTGCCGCCACCAGATAAAAGATGGCACTCGTAAAGATGCGGTGCATCTCGCACAGATTTTATATACAAGCTTAATGATGAAAGAAGAAATATGAGTGAAGCAGCAGGCTATTTTATAGATTGGGACGCTAAATTACGCAGCACTGACCACCCAGGTAAAGGGCATCACTGTGAAATTGACCGCGTAGCGCGCTATGTGGCAATCAAAGATAAATATGGGTCAATGATACATGAAGCGACTTTTTTTGCGTCGCTAGAGGCTGTGGCGGCTGCGGGGATAACCGCGCCATTAGTCAGTGAAAGTTAACGGGTTCGTGAGAACTAATACTCTAAGACCTTTACATGAATGCTTTTTAACTCTCGTCATTCCCGCGAAGGCGGGAATCCAGTTAAGTTGGTTGATTCGACTAGATTCCCGCCTTCGCGGGAATGACGATAATAGAAGATTTTAAATATATAGATTCAAAAAATTGTTTCATATCAATATCTCACTCGATTCAAAGAACGGGAGTCAACATGTTAGAAGTAGCGATTGTAGGTGGTGGTGTAAGCGGCTTGGCATTGGCAGATGCATTGCATCAGGCTGGCAAATCCTTTGCGTTGTATGAAGCACGTAATCGCTTGGGTGGGCGCGTACTCACTAAAACCAGTGAGTTAACAGGCGGCGCCATAGACTTAGGCCCCACTTTATTTTGGCCAGAAACACAGCCGCATATGCGAGCGCTGATTGATAAGCTTGGTTTAGCGCATTTTCCTCAGCATGACAGCGGCAATATTCTGCAATTAAACGACCCTAACCAACCGCCAGAGTCTTTGGATGTTGTAGGCGTACATGGCGGCGCCCATAGACTAAAAGGCGGCATGAATGCATTAGTCAGCAAGCTAGCCAATCGCTTACCTGCGAGTAGCCTGCACTTGGATCATGCGCTAACAAGTTTAGAAAATCATGGTGATTGTGTACGTTTGCAGTTTAAAACGGCTAACGGCTTAATTACTGTATCAGCGCGTAAAGTCGTCTTGGCAATGCCGCCTAGGCTTATTTCAGAGCATGTAAGCTTCAATCCCGTGTTGTCTGCTGAGTTAGTTGAAGCCATGCGTGCAACCCATACTTGGATGGCCGACCAAGCAAAGGCGGTCACCGCTTTTGATCAAGCATTCTGGCGTTCAGCAGGACACTCAGGCAATGCTTTTTCAAACCACCCGCAATCTGTATTAGCAGAAATTTTTGATGCATGTGATGAGTCAGGTGAACAGGCAGCATTAGGTGGGTTTGTCGCTTTGGCGGCAGAGTCGCGTGAAGCCTATAGACGAAGCATGCCTGTGCTGGTAGAAAGCCAATTAACATTGATATTTGGCAAGCAAGCACAAGATGGTGAGCTACATTATCAAGACTGGTCTGCGGAAACCTATACTTGCGCTAGCTTGGATGTCGCCCCTTTAACTGCATTGCCTGTGTATGGCGATCAGCACCTGCGTCAATCATGGTGGGGCGGCAAGCTGATGCTAAGCGGAGCAGAAACTGCAAGTCACGCAGGGGGGTATTTAGAAGGCGCGCTTGAATCGGCAGCACGTCTCAAACGCGTTTTAATTTCATCCTCAACTTCATTGTTTAATTCTGACAATGATACAAGTCTGCAACGATTAAAACACTGGGTGGATGAGCAGCGTCAGCAAGCTGAGGCACATTACCGCAACAATCTAAACCATATGCTGAGCAATCAATATAAAACGCAAGTGACACAGCGCGCGCTTTTAGGCACGGTAGAACATATTTATGAAGAGGCGTTACGCCAAATTGAGCAACTACCTTTTAATACTCAAAACGTTACTGTAGAACAGGGGCGTCTTGCCTTAACACCCGCAGTATTAACTGCATTTGCTGGCTTTAACAAAGAGATTGTGGAAGCAGCCATTGAGTTTAATCGTGGCTCATGTGCAATATCAAACTTTCCGCAAGAACAAGTACTTGATGAAGAGTACCTCAACGTGATTCAGCGTGATTTATCGGCTGCATGGCGTGATTTTGCACTTTCTGTCAACGATGTGCTATTGGCTAAATAAGGAGTCATCATGGCTTATATTACACTCTGCAAACATAAAAATTTGATGGAAGGCGAAGTGGCCTCATTTAGCCTGGAAGAAGGTGAAGTGATGCTGGTGTGGGCGGATGGCGGTGAACTTAAAGCCTTCCAAGGTACTTGCCCACATCAGGACACCCCAATATGGCACAGCTTTAATGGCCGTGTGCTGACTTGCCAACACCATAATTGGGTGTTTGATGGCAGAACAGGGAAGGGCTTAAGCCCCACTGGTTGCGCGCTGGAAGAATACCCACTGCGTGTGGTTGATGGCTACGTGCAGGTTGAACTTGCGGATTAGTATTCACAAGCTACTCTTTACAGTTTTAAGAGCAATTTTTACATAGTAGAAATGTTGCTATAAATTCAACAATTGGTAGTCTGATTTATTTAACTCCTTAGTCGCTCTGATATTTTTGTAGCAGCAACTTTCAAGGCCTCTAAACATTCGTGTTTCTGTTCATTAGTTAGCCATCCACTGATGTACGTTGCGCCTATTCCAGCTAATGGATAGCCAATGGAGTCGCAAATAGCAACTCCTAAACCGCTCACAGTTCTATCTAACAGAATATTGTCATAACTACCGTATCCAAACTCCCTAGCGTTTGTTAATGCCACTAAAAATCCACGTTCATCAAATCCTTGAATGCGGTGAAAGCGTGAAATATTGGCTTTAACAATTTCATCGACCTCACGCTTATCTAAACAGGCAAGCATTGCGACACAGTTTTGCGTCATGCCAAACGGCCCACGTAACCCAACTCTACCTTTACCAACTTGAATTTCTGACTGGCATTCATATCGGCCAATACATACCATATCCATTCCAGATCTGACTGTCAGATAAACCACTTGATTGAGTTTTAATGCAAGCTCACTCAGAATCGACATCGCAACTCGCTCAATTGGATTGCGACTAATTGCAGAATAGCCTAATGCGGCTAATTCGGCTCCAAGATTAAAGCGAGCAGTCTGCTCATTGCGCTCAACCCATCCAATTTCCATCAATAAATTGATTGTACGATGAATGGTGGGTCTTGGTAATCCTGTCCTTGAAACAAGCTCTGTTAATAAACTTCCTTTACGAGAGCCTTGCGCGATTGCTGTGAGCAAGATGGACGCTCTGTTTAAGCTACCTGGAGGAAGTTGCATCATTTTTATCTTTCATATTTGATTGTCCGATAGTAGAACATTAATTTTAGCGCTCAATATTAAATATTACTGGTTAATAGAGCTATTATTTCATACATCAATAAATTGATAAATAAACATTGTTTAATAATCGGACGCTATGAAAATTAATAAGGAAGTGGTATGAGATTTAGAAAAATTCTGTGTTGTATGCTTATTGGCTTAACGCTATCAAATCATGTATTAGCCAAAGATCTTGAGCAAGTTGCCCCAGATAAAGTAGGGCTGTCATCAGAGCGCTTGTCACGCTTAGATTCGGTTATTAATTCTTATATCAAAGACAAACAAATTGCTGGGGCAGTTGTCATGGTGGCGCGACAAGATAAAGTGGCTTATTTCAAAAGCTTTGGTCAGAAAGATATAGAAGCGAATGAGCCCATGAAAAATGACACAATCTTTCGCTTGGCCTCAATGACTAAACCTATTACCACTACCGCTGTGATGATGTTATACGAAGAAGGTAAGTTTGGTTTAGATGACCCCATCTCCAAATACATCCCTGAATTTAAAGAGCCTAAGGTTTTGGTAAACAGTGAGGATGGTAGCTATAAGCTTATTGCCGCAAAACGTGAAATTAGTATTCGTGATTTACTTTCACATACCTCGGGCATCAGCTATCGATTTTGGGGCAGAAAAAATCTAGAAACCTACTATAAAAACGCAAACATTTCTGATGGCTTATCGCCCACTGAAGGCACCATTGGCGATGAAGTTAAAAGATTAGCAAAGCTACCTTTGTTAAATCAGCCAGGAGAAGCTTTTGAATATGGCCTCAATACAGATGTTTTAGGCTATTTTGTCGAGGTAATTTCAGGCATGCCGCTAGATCATTTTTTTAAGACACGCATATTTAACCCGCTAGACATGAAAGACACTGCATTTTACTTACCTAAAGAAAAAATATCACGGCTTGCTGCACTGTATGTTAAAGATGATAAATTAGGCATTAAAAGAGCTGATGAAAACACGACGCACTGGGGAGAGTTAAGCTTTGCGCCTAACGTCCCCTATGCTGCAACACAAAGCTATTTTTCAGGCGGTGCGGGGTTAACATCAACGACATCTGACTACATGCGTTTCTTACAAATGCTATTAAATGGCGGTCAATTGGATGGTAAAAGAATCTTAAGCAGAAAATCCATAGAACTCATGACAAGCAACCAAATCGGTAACGCTAAAACCGCTGATAGCTTACCTGCTGGACTAGGTAAGTTTGGTACAAAATTCGGTTTAGGCTTTGGCATTCAAACTGGTGTCAATCAATTGGGTCTAGGTTCTGAGGGCGAATACACTTGGGCTGGCATATTTTTTACAAGATTCTACATTGACCCAAAAGAAAAAATGATTACCCTGATGATGACACAGCGCATGCTGGGTAATGCAGAAATAGAGGAAAAGATTCATACTTTGGGTAATGCTGCAATTATAGACTAGCAACACTACCCGCTAACCACTGAGAAAACTCAATCACCCCCACCAGAAAATACCGATGGATCCATTTCCCAAGTTTCAGTGACTACACCAGATTGCTCACCTGTGGCATTGAAGCTACGTTCTTCAAACCGTACCTGCCCATCACGCCCCATAATCAGTACAGAACTAGTGCGCGTTCCATGTTCTTTTCCTATTACAAAACAAGCAGATAAACGCTCTTCTTCATCCTCATTCACACCTGTATCTGGCAAGCCACTATCGTAAGTGGTGCGGTCAGAGAGCATGGCAAAGGCTGCGGTGGCAATTTCTTGTTGTGTCAGTTCTTTTGAAGCTGGTTTGGGTAATAGATCAGCATCACGTGCGGGGGTTGAGGCAAGCGTTGGATACATCCCCAATAAAATGGTAAAGCCACCGTAGGTTTTGAGATAAGCACCGAACAATTGTTCTAACTGCACACATTTTGGCCATTTTTCATCTAACAAGCCATTTGAAATGGTGTGTACGCCTTGGGTTAAGGCTAAGGGTAGGCGTGTATTTGTGCCCGCATAATAAGCTTGACGGGTAGAACCAACGATTAAATTAAACGGTGGGTGACTACCACGGTTACGCATAAACTGACGTACATGCGCCACTGGCGCTTCATCTGAAGTTAAATAATCTATTGGTAACTGACTAATTGTAGGAAGTGATGCATCAATTGGTTGATTATCTCTAAAAGCTGTCACCGCGGCATAGCGTCCATCTGGCGTAATGCCGAGTGACGTACCCCCTGATGCATCTTTACCCGCAAAACATTCTGGCGGATCAGTCCACCATGCGGCAGGGGTGAGGGCTTCGTCATGTAAGCCATCCTGGTTCATTAATACGATGAGTGGAAAATCCGGGTGGGCACGCCAGGCAATTGCAATAATGCTCATAATATTTTCTCTAAATGAGTGGGTAGGGTGCGTAAACTCAAGCTAAACTCTGTAGCCTTCTTCTAGCAAAACTTGTCTAACCGCAGTTCTGGAAAGCATGCATTGGTAGTGTGCAAGGCAATTGGCTGGCAAATCCAACTTGATTTTATCTGCCCAGAATTCCACATAAAATAATGCTGCATCGGCAATACTAAAGTTGTCTACCACATAGTCTTTGCCAGACAGTAAGTCGTTCATTACCGCTAAGCCTTTTTGGACGATTTCATAACCGCGCTGTTTAATCTGCGCATGCTCAGCTTCATTATCGCTATAGTTGAATGTGGTGAAAATTCGGGTATAGCCTTGACCATGTATCGTGCCAACGACGTAATCCAGAGTTTCAAGCACACGTGTTTCAACGTCTATCTCTTCTGGTATGAGCTTTGCCTTGGGGAAGCGACGTGCTAGCCACCATGCAATGGCTTGAAATTCGGTAATGGATGTGCCATCGTCTCTTACCAACGTTGGGATTGTCGATTTAGGGTTAATGACCAGATACTCAGGTTTATACTGGTCGCCAGCCATCAGGTTAACTAAATACACTTCAAAAGGTAGTTCCAACTCTTCTAGCAGAATATGAATGCCTGTAGAGCATGAACCTGGTGTCATATAGAATTTCATCATGTGTACTTTGAGTGCGCCTTAAAAATCTTCGGCGATAACTTCCATCTCAACGAGTTGCGCGCGCAGCTTTAACGCAGCTTCAAAGCCTTCTTTAGACTTATATAGCGGGTCTCTATCCAACTCTTCAGCCGCATCTTCATCGCTAGTATAAACACGGAAGTCAGCCACACTGGCGACAGCCGCCAAACTAGCGCGTAGCGCTGATACTGGTTCTACTTGATATACGCCGTGGCCTAATAAATAGTCGGCACGGTAAACGGTAGTATCTGCGCCAAATTGTGCCACTAGAGCGCTGATAATTTCTGCACTCGCATGTTTTGAGTGTAGCAACTGCTGTGGTGTGGTTTGCTCAAAAATGATGTTTTCTGCTGTTTCACCAAAGTTGGCTTGTACTTTACGCACAAAGTCTGCTTCATCAAAAGCAAACCAGACGCGCGCACGGTTTTGTTCATTAATTTCTACTACGTGAATCATGCACAACTCCGTTCTGATATTGAGCAACTCAAGTATGGGTCGCCAATTAAATAAATTCGTCTTAAATAAATTTGTCTAAGCTTGCCAAGACATTTTTAGTGCTAGTGGTGAGCTCTGCTAATGATAGTTCAACATTATTTTCGTCCAGTACCGTAGCTTTAAAGCTTGAAGCAAGGGCAGTAGCGACAATCATGACTGTCACTTTCTCTCTAGCATCACCGCTCCATTGCAGGCTTATAGAGGCATTTTGGTTTGTGACATCTTCACTACCGATAAAACGTATAATGAGTCCCGCATCCTCTCCATCAAGGGTGCAGGGTAGGTAGCCTGAACTGGCAAACGGCACATAATCATCTTCCAAAGTAAGCGGGTATCCCAGCGTCTTGATTGCGGCTTGCAAAGCTCCCCGCAGTGGGAAAGCGTCTTGCTTCATTTTGACAGTGTAGGTACGTGCCATGTATATGCCTTCTTATATCTAAAAACTAATGTCTCTAAAAACTTATGTATTGAAATCCAGCACTGTCACCTCTTGTTCTACGTTGGTGATTTCTGCTTGAATCAACTTTCCATCAATATTAAAAACATAGTAATGCTGTAACTCGATCTCGCCATAGACCATTTTTTGAAAACCTATCATGACATCGGCTTTATCGTAGTAGCCAATAAAATAAGTGTTACGATTAGCAATTGAAGCTTCTTCTAGCGGTTGGCTTAATTTAATCGGTAGCTTAATGCCGCTATAAGTGGAGAAATAACGACGCGTAAGCTCTAGATTAGACAGCAACTCCTTGCTCTTCATAACCCTTTTTTCTCAGCCTTAGAATAGTTACTAAAATGTCCTTCCTTTGAGGCTCTTGCACGCGCGTTAGCAAGGATGCCCGCTGTTTTACCAGCAGGTGCAATGCGAGATACTTGTTTTTCAATTTCGCCACCACATTCTGGACAGGCAGGGGTGCTGGATACTTTTGCCAGTAATTCAAAAGTTTTATTACAAGATTTGCAGTAAAAATCGTATAAGGGCATGTGCTTTCCTTTTATGCAGATATATTTATTTATGCCGCGACAAGTGCTTCACTGACTTTGCCTGTTTGTAACCAATCAACAAACTGTGCGAGTTGCATATCAATTCTGGTAATGTTTTGCTCTTCCATAAATCTTTGTTCCATGCGCGTCAGCGGACCTTCTATAATTGCCCAATGTTTGTCAGAAGAGCGCTTCATCACTTGTCTTGCATAGGTACGCGTCAGTTGATGATTGAAACGACAACCCATAAATAAGAAGTGAGCGCCAGTACGCAAAGTTTTAACACGCTCTGGAATAGGCGTTTGAATATCAATCTCTGTAAGTACTTCAACAAAATCTGAGTCAGACACAATGAAGTTTTTAGCGGGTGAAACAGAGCCTAGCGGTTTGTAGAGAATAATGTCCCAGCTATCCGCGACAGATGGCTCCACCATATTGCCTTGAGCATCAAAATATTTCACCCACTCACCAAAATATTCAGATTGTGAAACACCTTGGACTTGCCCCCAGTTGCTCATCCCAGCAAGTGCTTTGGACATAGCATCGTCATACCAGGTGTCTACGATCAATAACGGTCTTTTAGGTAAAGCAGCCAAATATTGGTGTAATACATTGGGTGTAACACTAGGCTCATAAGCCTCGTTCATCAAGCTCACAACGCTTTTTCTGTGCTTAAAGTTTTCTATAAACTGTGCCGCAGCAGTGAGATTGTTGCGAATTTTATGTGGCACACTGACCTTGGATGTTAGTAACTTGACTAAATCTTCTGGCGTGCTGGGTACATGGCAAGAGGCTGGGTCCAGACTCAACACAAATGGACCTGTGTAGGGTATTAATGTGCCAGCATCTCTTGCTGAGGAAATTTCTTGTAATGCTGTATTGGCCATATCAAATCATCCTTAATTAAATACTTAACTAATAAATAGCAGCACCTGCACCCACATTGATAGATGCATCTTTTGCTGTTTTTACAATAAATTCAACTTCGTTTTCGGTAATCGAGGCATGAAAGGGTAGCGCGATAGAGCGGTCAGCCACTTTTTCCGTCACGAAAAAATCCCCTTTTCGATAACCATATTGCTCGATATAAGCACGTTGCATATGCAATGCTTGGCAATAGGCTGAAGACTCTATCAACTCAGTTTCCAGGTCATCCACTAAAGCATCACGGCTACTGGCGCTAAAACGTGTGCCCAAGTGCACGGTGTAGAGAAACCAATGTACTTCATCTACACCTGGCGCAATATAAGGGGGCTTGATACCTTCAAAACTGGAAATTTGAGCCTCGTACCAAGCCTCGACTTGCTTACGATTAGCCAGTAGCTCTGGTAAGCGCTGTAACTGGATTAAACCTAATGCCGCTGCCATTTCTGAAATGCCAGCATCTAAGGGTGTGCGTAATGTCGCAGTGAGTGAGTTGCGCTCATCCCGACGGCGCGCTTTGAAATGGCGAATTTTAAGTGCGAGCGTGTCATCATCGGTGACGATCATGGCAGCTTTACCGCAGCACAATATCGACGGTTGTGAAAAATCAAATATCGCTACATCACCAAAGCTACCTACTAGCTTGCCTTGGTAACGTGACCCAATCGCCTCGGTGGAGTCTTCAATCAATAGCACGCCAGCTTTATTGGCTAAAGCACGTAATTTATCCCAATCCGCAGGATGACCGTTGACGTTGGTGGCTAGTATCGCGCGTGTTTTCTCTGACAGTTTGGCTTCAGCTTTTTCTGCGGTCAGTATTTGCGACCAATAGTCAATATCTGCAATCACGGGTTTAGCCCCACACCATGCAATGGCGTGAGAAGTTTGATGCCAACTATAGCCAGACGTAATGACCTCATCACCTTCACCGATTCCAGCCGCTTTAAGTGTTAACAGCATACCAATGGTACCGCTACACACTGCAATCGCGTGGCGCCGCCCTAAGTAGCTAGCAAATGCTTTTTCAAAAGCATTGGTTAGAGGGCCTTCTATTTGTTCTGACCTGCCTAAAACAGACTGAACTGCAGCGATTTCTGCTTCAGAATAATCGGGTGCACTTAAGGGAATCCAGGTATCGGTCATATCAAGTGTTTTTCTGTGTGATGACCACACCTGTTGCGTGCTCTAGATTGTGTGTAATTTGCACACAATGCTCACGCCCATCTAACAGGTACAAGTTGTAATCTTGTAGCGAAAGAAAAGGGGGCTCGCCCATGTCCGAATCTGACATGCGTAAGAAAGTTAAATCTGGAAAACAGTCCTTTAAAATGGGCACGGGATTATTCGTGGCTTTTCCAAATTGCGTTAACGTACTTTTAATTTCAGTCATCATTTCGTTAGAAATACACATATCAACCTCCTATTCACCTACTTTTTTAGCTTCTACTGTGATGGGTAAGCGGGTACCTTCTGGCATTTCTGGTAGCGCCAGTATCCAGCCATTCGCAAGCTTGATATTGCCGCCCCACAATTCAGGGTTATCATGTTCAACCACTGGCTCCTCCAGATCCTTTTTTGGCACATAAGCAGAGAGCACTCCGTTTGAATCGCGTCTAATCATTACTTTCATTATTAATCCTTTATGGTTGTTTATTGCGTTACGCGACAAGCGCTGCTGAATGCGTTATTTCTTTGACAACAGCCACTATGCACTCTATAGCGGTTTCAATTTCTGCTTCAGTGGTTTCTTCAGACAATGAGAAGCGCACCGATGATAGTGCTTCATCACGGTTCAAACCCATCGCGAGTAATACATGTGATGGATCTTTGCCGCCTGCGACACAAGCACTACCTTGCGAAGCAATGATGCCGACTTTGTCCAGCTTATAAAGTAGTTCTTCGCCAGAAATACCTGAAAAAGAGAGATTGGTTGTATTGTGGACTTTGTGACCATCACCATTCACTTTGACATAGGGCAGTTGTTTCAAAATGCCTGCTTGTAGACGATCTCTAAGCGCCGAAATATTGTGTGCAACGTCATTGAGTTGCATTTGAGAAACGCGACAAGCAACACCTAGTCCAATAATGCCAGTTAAATTTTCTGTGCCGCCCCTACGTTTACGTTCTTGATGACCATAGAGCATAGGTTTTGCAGTAATATTTTTGCGCATAAAAAGCACGCCAACACCTTTAGGCGCATGTAATTTATGCCCTGAAAATGACAGCATGTCACAATCAAGTGCTTTAACATTCAGCGCTAATTTACCAGCCGTTTGTGCCGCATCCGTATGGAAGAGTGCGCCAGAATGATGCGCTAGCGCAGCCACTTCGGCAATAGGAAAAAGCACGCCTGTTTCATTGTTAGCATGCATTAAGCTAACCAACGCGGTATTAGCATCAATAGCCGCTTTGAGTGCCTGCATATCAAGCTCGCCCTTGGTGTTAACGGGGATATAAACCACGTTTACACCTTGCTCACTAAGATACTCAAGCAGCTGCAGAGTAGAAGGGTGCTCAACCTGACTAGTCACGATGGTATTACGTTCAGGGTACATGGCTAAAGCGCTATGTATTGCCATATGATTAGATTCGGTTGCACCACTCGTGAAGATAATTTCGGCCGGGCTCGCAGCAAGAAATTTTGCGACCTCTGCGCGGGCTTGTATTAATGCTTCTTTAGCTTGTTGCCCTAAAGAATGACTTGAAGAGGGGTTACCAAAATGCTCATAAATCCATGGCTGTATCGCCTCTACTACCTGAGGGTGTACACGCGTGGTTGCATTATTGTCTAAGTAGATGATACTCATCGCCAAAACTCTCGTTTAGTATCTGCGGTTAATCTGGCGAGTAACGCATTAAGACTTAAGTACTCTGAATGTGCCATCCAGCGTTGCTTTTCATCATCCATACGATAAAGCCGCCAAAAACCACCTTCCTGATACTCTATGCGCGCAACATCAATGATGCCTCCTGTAGGATCCACTGTGCGTGAACAGCAGGGGCTACGAATCAAATAGCCATCTTCTGCTGCCAACACTGTAGGGGCGACATATTTATAACGCTCACGTGCAGCCAGATTTTTTTCAATGCGCTTACGATCCACTTCGTTGGGGTGAGGGCATTCGGTAGTGTAGACTGGATATTCTGCAATCATGATGCGCTACCTAAGCTGAAACAATTTCCTGTTCTAACACCCCAATGACTTTGCCATCTGCAAACTCCACTAGGTAGATAGGCTCGCCTGATTCCTCAAGTACACCAATATTGACAATTTCGCCTTTACTATCTTTAGCCGCTAACAATGAATCCATAGGCATATCTGGATAACTACCGTCATTGACAATATCAATCGTCGTAATAACAGGCTGTCCCCATTGATAAATTGGCTCTTTAGGGGCGAGTCCTTTCAGTTCTTTTTGTAGTGCATTTAGTTCAACCATGTGCTTGCTCCTTAATAACTTGAAGAGCTTCATCTACCGAAGCTTCACCATCGATCAAATCCAGCTCCTTACCACGCATTCCGACGCGATAGCCAAGCTCATAAAAATCGATGCCGTAGATATAAAACTGTTGTAAAAAAGTACCTATGCTGGTGACATAACCAACATCACCTTTACTCACAATAATGTCACCGACCTCTCGTCCAGGAAAAGTACCGTCATTGCGTACATATTTTTTTGCACGCACCTTTTGTCCATACTCAAACTTAGGTGGATCGACTAGCTCTACCACACCGTTGTCGCGATTGATATTAGTTGCCATGATGATGTCCTTTACTGTCTGTACCGCTGGTTTCTAAACGTTCACGTGCTGTTGTTGCAACAATTTCATCCTCGTCTTTGAGTAAAGCGGAGAGGTGTTCTAAAGGGATACGCTCTGCGACTTCTAAACGCACACGCCAATCATGGTCAAACCGGAAGGGCGCAAGTAAGCCCGCAGGTAAACGTTTGATGGCGGTGAGACGTACTTCGTCATCACTGTCATTGGCCATCATTGCGAGCCATTGATCATCAATTCTTAACGCAACCTCGCGCCTGACAGAGGAGTCTGGGTCTCGCGTTAAGTTAAACAACAAATGTGCAGGCAGGCGTCTGGCCACCACAACTCTGACGTAATAATCAGGGTCATGTAACATGGTGGATAAATCCTCTTGATTCATACGCAATGCGACTCTTACGCGCACTTCACGATCGGGATCATGGATTAATTTGATCAGCACTTTTGGCGGCAATCTTAATGCGACACTTGCGCGTACCGTCTCGTCAGGGTCGTGAATCAGACGGTTTAATCTAAATAAATCTAAATACTTCGCTGCGACAGCGCGCACTTCAAAATAGGGGTGACTAATATAGTCAGCTGCTAGAGCAGGATTTGTACCAAAAAAGCGATCGATACGTTTAGCATATCTATCGTTCACACAAGAGCTCAATGGCTTACATGCCCCCAATGACAATCTGTCTTGATGAGGACAACTGCGACAATCAATATCATTGCCTTGCCAATCAAGGGCAGGGATGTCATTTTCAATCATCGTAGTCATCCTTACCCATACGAGAGACGACATCAAGCAACAACTTACCACCAATTTTATTTTCACTATCAAGCTCTAGTAGCTTATCAGCCACCAATGTGCCTTCTGCAATACGGCTTAAGCGCAACAAGAGATAGGCATAGGCTTTGAGTACAAATAAATAAAATCGCAGTGCTGGGTCATCGCTCTTAAAATTAGCATGCTCAGGCATGACCTGATCCCATTTTTGGGGAATGCCCAGTTCAGCTGAAACTAAGGCTAAGCAGGACTCGGCTACTTTTAATGCTTCATTCAAGCGATTTTTATAAAAGTAGTAGCGATACTCACCCACATGTACGACTAGATTATTTGGCGCGACGGCTTTAGCCAGTGTGAGGTGCATCTCTGCCTTAACATCATTTAAATATGATTGGCCAGCGAGACGTAGTTGCTCTTCCGCAACGCGAGGAAGACTTTGATATCGAGTAGCATACCAAACGTTTTCTAGCGCCTCGCCTTCCATGGCATTAATGTTTCCGCTGAATACTGTCAAGACTGATGGTCGCAGGGCCAGAGTGCGCATGATCGTGACCATGTTCGCCACCGCTACTACTGCAACCACAGCTGCTGGCATTTTTAGTCACAAAGGCTAAGCCAGATTCCAATGGAGTATCTTTAAAATCTACAGTCGCACCATCGAGCAGAATACGTGATTCCGCTGGTAAAAATAGCCTTAATCCATTGGCTTCAATGACTTGGTCACCTTCGAAAGGCGCTGCCTCGACAGTGAATTCAGAGCTTAAACCTGAACAGCCACCAGGACTCACCACAAGTCTAAAACCATGTGCTGGCGTACCTCCGTTGAAACGTATCATACGGCCAATAAATTTTTCAGCCTTTGGTGTTAATGTAATTTCCATTTTGTTTCCTTATGCTGCTTGGTAACGTGGGTAGGCTGTATCGATGATACAGGTGTTGTCTACAGGGCAAGCTGCTACACATTGGGCTTCATCAAAATGACCAATACACTCAGTACATTTTTCTGGCTTGATGAAAAATACGCCATTTTTTTCATAAATAGCTTGATTTGGGCACTCTGGCTCGCATGCTGAACAGCCTGTGCACTGGGATCCTACGATTTTATATGCCATAATTTTCTCTCCTTAAAGTTTCAATAAAATTCTTGTCTTTGCATATGCTTTACATATACAAAGACCTATTACTATGCGGCAGCAGAAGTAAATGCCCCTTGACGAATCGCCGCATCACCACGCGGTTGATGCGTAATTTCACCTTTAGCAACACGCTCGCGATAATCGGCAAACCAAGTTAAAGCAGCTTTTTCGATAAACTCATGCGCATATTGATCTACTGGCTCAATACCAGCGGCTTTGAGTTCATCTTTAGGACAAGCACCAATCTTGGCTACAAGCACAGCGTGACAATCGTTAATGGCAGTGACGATAGAAGGCAATTGCTCATCTTCACCAAAACCACCTTGGCAATACAAATCCACACGACGGTGACCAACAAAAGTCGCAGATGCTGCGGTCAACTCAAAAATCTGGAACTCTGTAGCGTGACCAAAGTGCTCATTGACTTTGCCACCACCAGTGGTCGCCACAGCTACCAGTACCTTCATATCAGGATCTAAATCTTCGATTTCTGAAGAGGCTGCCAGCGCCTCGACTTTTGCTTGATGCTGTGACTGGCGTTCGGCCTCCACTTTTTCTTGATAACTGCGACGTTTTTCGAGGTCGTAAACCACTTCCATTTCCTCGATTTTGTCCAAGGTGAACTCATCCGAACGATCTTCGCCCAGCAAGCCAACCGCATCCGCACGACATTGACGGCAATGACGCATTAAATTCGCACCGCCCATACATGCATCCTGCACATCTTTCAACTCTTGTGCTGTTGGACCACGTTGGCCAGTCAAACCGAATACTGTGCCATGCTCAGCCTCTGAAATCAGCGGCATAATGTTGTGTAAGAAAGCACCGCGTGATTTCACCGCACGGTTTACCTCATAGAGATGCTCATCGTTAATACCAGGAATCAACACTGAATTAATTTTGGTTAAAATGCCACGTGCTGTGAGCATTTCCAAGCCTAACATTTGGCGGTCAGTTAATATTTGAGCAGCTTCACGGCCATGGATACGCTTATGATTATAGAAAATCCATGGGTAAATTTTCTCACCCACTTCAGCATCAATCATATTGATAGTGATGGTGACATGATCTACATTGTATTTAGCAATTTCATCTACGTAGTCTGGTAATGCCAAGCCATTGGTGGATAGACACAGCTTAATGTCAGGCGCTTGCTCTTGTAGCATGCGGAAAGTATCAAATGTCTTTTGAGGATTTGCTAAAGCATCACCAGGACCTGCTATCCCAAGTACAGTCATTTGTGGGATTTCGCTCGCTACAGCCACTACTTTTTTCACTGCTTGTTCTGGAGTCAGTTTTTGTGAAACAACCCCAGGACGAGATTCGTTTGAGCAATCATATTTACGATTGCAATAATTACACTGAATATTACAAGCGGGAGCCACAGCAACGTGCATACGTGCATAGTGGTGATGTGCTTCTTCAGAATAGCAAGGGTGGTTTTTAACTTTTTCCCATACCTCAGGTGACATATCTTCTGGCCCATCAGAAGTGCCGCAACTTGCCTTGCCTTCTCCGCCAGTTGTTCCGCAACCAGAGGATGCTGGTTGACCTTCTATTTCAACTTTAATGCCTGTCAATGGTTTAAGGCGGTTTAAGTTGGGTGACGCATTTTGCAAGGAAGTTTCCATCGTAAGACTCTCCATGAAAGATTTACTAGGAATAGTGCAAAACACATGCCATTTTTACTTATTTTTTTTATTCAATAAAATCAATAAGATATAGGGGTGTTTGTGGATGTTTGTGCTTGTCGCAATTACGACAAACAGAGATAGATTTGTCGCGAAGTTAACAGAAAAACTTTGTCATTACATGCAATAACGAAGTGCTTTAAAACCGCTTTACCTCAATATTATATTTTTTTAAAGCATAGCCCATTTGACGTGGAGTCAGATTAAGTAAGCGAGCCGCTTTTGCCTGTACCCAGCCACTTCTTTCCATCGCACTAATTAGCTGCTCACGTTCTGTCATGGAGTGCGTCTCTGAGGCATCTGATACTGCATCAGACGATTGCGTAGGGAGTATCGGTTCTGCAATAATCGGCGCAACAGGCGCAATAGGAATCACTTCACCTTTGGGTTGGTATTGCCATAACGTAGAAGACAGGCAGTGATTGGTTTGGCATGGAATATCCACTTCACGAATCAAGTTATTGCGCGCCATTGTTGCAAATCGCTCTACGCAGTTTTCCAACTCCCTTACATTTCCTGGCCAATGACAGTTGGTGAGTACGACCATGGCTTCTGGTGAAATACAAATCTTAGCGTGATTTTCCCGATTATATCGCCCCAACACGTTCTCAACCAATAAAGGAATATCGTCCTTACGCTCGCGTAGTGGTGGTAAAAATAAAGAAATGACGTTAATACGGAAATAGAGATCCGATCTAAACTCATTGTTTCGTACGGCTTCTTCTAAGTTACGGTTTGTGGCGCAAATGAGTCGCACATCTACTTTAATCGTTTTATTGCCGCCTACACGTTCAAACTCACGCTCTTGTAATACACGCAATAATTTAACCTGAAAAGTAGGGGAGATATCACCAATCTCATCCAAGAATAGTGTGCCGCCATGTGCCTGTTCAAACCTGCCTTTGCGTTCCTGTAGGGCGCCTGTAAAAGCACCTTTTTCATGTCCGAACAACTCGGATTCTAATAAGCTTTCTGTAAGCGCAGCACAATTGACTTTAATGAAGGGTCGATCTTTACGTGATGATAAGAAATGGATAGAGCGCGCAATCACTTCCTTACCAGTACCAGACTCACCTCGGATTAAAATGGTACTTTTGCCTGGTGCCGCCATATGTACATCTGCAAACACTTCCTGCATGCGTTTTGACAGACCAATGACTTTATCCAGACTGTATTTGCCCGCCAACTCTTTTTGTAAACGGGATTTTTCTTGTATTAATTGTTCTCTATCATCAACAACTTGCTGATGTAAACGCATGGTTTGACCAATCAAATTGGCAATCATCGTCAATAACTGCAAATCATTATCAAAGCCGCGCCATGACTCACCAGCAACACGTTCAAAAGATAACACTCCGATACATTCACGACCAACTTTAATCGGCACACCTAGAAAGGATACTTGCTTACCTTTCAATGCTCTATCTGCACCTGTACGATTCAAGAACAAAGGTTCAGCCGCAATATCAGGGATTACAGCGGGGACACCTGTCTGAAAAATTCGTCCTGTAATCCCTTCACCAACCATAAAGCGGCCACGGGTTGCTTCTTCTGAGCTAAAACCTACAGAGGAAATAACAGCTAAAGTATCATTATCCAAACGTTGGCAAACCATACCACGTTGCATATTAAGGTAAGACGCGGCTACATTCAGGACTTGTTGTAAAGTTTTATGCAATTCAAATGAAGAGCTTAATATTTTACCTATTTCATAAATAGTGACTAAGGCTACATCCGTTTTTTCAGTTACAGCAGGCATTTTCATGTCCTAAAATTCTCATCAATTACTAAAAAAGCAATCTTTATGCCATAGAGTTCAATGTAGCATTTTATTCACAACACTGATGTAAACAGGAGCTCACAAGTAAATATCCATAAAACTTATAGGGATATTTAAATAAATTAGCATAACGTTTACCAATAGACGACCAGTTTTAGTGCGTAATTGCAGAATAGGTGCAAAAGATTACTCTTACTTGCCTAGTATATATTCTGCGTTAGTTTGGCATGTTTACGCGAGTTGATATATATCAAGCATAAAGCTACTAGTGATAGCTTTACAGTACAATCGTATGTAAACATAGAAGTTAGAAGTTATAACTTAAAATTTATAAACAATAAATGGAGAAGCAATATGACAATCATTACTAAGAATCAAATCGATTCACTGCAAAAAATAATGGAATTACAGCTATCACGATTAGTTCACGAGACGCAAGAAGAGATGGATCCTGAGTTAAAAGAGAGCATTAATGATATTGATGGCGGAGCTGCTGATGTTGACGATGAAGCGGTCGCTGACACTATGGTTGATATTGATAATGCGGTTATTGGCTTACACCTACTTGAAATCAATGAGTTAAATGAGGCTTTGGATCGTATAAAGGCTAGTGTTTATGGTATATGTACTGATTGTGACGATAATATTGATTTCGAGCGGCTCACCGCTAATCCTTCTGCTAAACGCTGTATTAAATGCCAAAGCAATTATGAGAAAATGTTTCCGAGTAGACCAACATCAAGACTTTGACAATTGTTACTCTAATGAAGCAATGAGCAGTAGTTTTATATGGTTGAAAACAACAAATTTAGAACTACCAATTCATGCTGCCATTTGCTACATATAGTATTAAATACTTCGTATTCTTAGTAATTTCGCCACGTGTTGCTAACCTTATCATGTTGATTTATATAATCTTTCATATAAGTTTAATAAAAAAGTGTTGCAGTTGGTAAAAAGTACCTATTTGTTGCTTTAATTATGTCTAAATTAAGCAACACAAATTCTTCCAAAATACTTTAATCTAGACATTTCATTTAAATAGTGTTGCTTATTTTAATTAAGTACATTGTCCAACTTAGCTTATTTTGAAATAACTCTTCTCGATCTAAAGTTGGTAGCTCTTTTGTTTTTATATTCTTTTCTTGATGAACTTACAATCAGCTTACCATCCTTAGAATTAATAATAAGCTTAGTCCCAATTTTCATGTCTAAATTTTTTAAAATTTCTTCAGGAAACTTAATGTAACTAACACCACCAAACTTACGTATCTTAGTTATCATAAATTCTCTTTCCAAATCTATATATCTAGCAATTAAAAATTTAATATGAGCATCAAGTGATGCCCTGGAGTCCGCGTGAGCTAACTTTCATTTAATATCATATTTAAAGGCAATAATTGAATTTTAGCAACCTAGTTAGGATTGGGTTTTCTAAAAAGTGAGAATAGGGCGAGGATTAGAAGTTCATAAGTTCACTAAGGTGGATTTCTAGTGTTTTAGCCAGTAAGCTGATATTCAAAAGTGCTATGTTACGTTGGCCTCTTTCAACACCACTTAAATAACTTCTAGCTATTCCGCTTTCAAGTGCTAGTTTTTCTTGTGACCAGCCTTTACGTCTTCGTAAGAGTGCCAAGTTCTTACCAAATGCAGCCAGAATTTCAGATTCAACGTAAATTTCATCACTTTTCATTTAAGTGATGCTATTGATTAGAACACTATGAGACCACGCTCTATGAGTTACAATTGATTATTTTGTAAATTAAATAACTCACATTAAGAGCTCATTTTGGATACTAAAATATCATTTGAAAATTTTGTTACTCTTTGTGCGTTAATGCAGACATGTGAAAAACTCGACGAAAATTATTTTGGTCCATTAAATGCGTTAGGAAGTCCATTTTCGCCAGATTACGAATTCGGTAAGGATTTAATAATAAGTTTAATAAATGCAAATATCATTAAGCCAAAACAACCTAAATTCAATTCTTATACAACTCTTACTAAAACTGGTGTAGAACCCACATATGAAAAGGTTAATTGGTTAATAATACAAGATAGCTTTAGTTTACTGTTTGATGGCCTTTCTAATAGGGCTGATTTATCAGATCTAGTCATAGAGTGGGGTAGTGAGGTGGATTACTTTAAGCGAAAACTAGCGATAGCAGAGTGTAAAGAGTTTTATGAATACAGTTTAAATATACGAAACATAAATTATCAATTCAATGGTCATTCAGAAACCCTAATTTCAAGCCTGTTAAATGATTATTCCGTTTCACAGTGTTATCAAGTATTTTGGGATTCAGCAAAATATACAGTAGATTTTAAGGCAAGAAACCCAAAAATATTTAGTAATGTAATCAGTATGCGTATTATCGTTAAAAGAGCCGCCGATTACCGTTTCAAAACAGCCACTCAGCACTTCTCAAAAAAGCCACCAATTAGTATTAAAAGTATCGCCCACCTATTAAATTAAGCTAATAGAATTTAAACTAGCCTGCACACGTAAATATCATCACATTTCTTTATCTGGTTAGTCATGAAAAATCTTTACTACCAATCTGTTAGACAAGCGGCAAAACACTTTCATAGTCGGCAGCATGGCGATCATTTCGACAAAGGCATAAATCCTCAGTATGACTATGGTAATGGGGAAGCGAATAAACTCTCATGGTGGGATGATGTTACGTTCATTCGGAATAATTATCGCGTTCATGTTTCATGGTCTCATCCACGTTGGTACTACAAAGAGACTATTCGATCCAAGGCTTTCGACAATGTTAATGCATTAGAAATATTCAATGAGCATGCTTTTGAAAATGCATTGCCGCAGTACGTGAAGGTTGGGAAATCACGTAAAAAAATCGCTAGTTACACAATGGATAGTTTACTCAAACCTAGAATGTATGAGTTACTTGAAACCGAAGAGCAAAATCTTTTCGAAACTAATGACGTTAAGATTTATCCATTCATGAGAGTTAGCTGGTTTAAGGATTGCCAATACATAGACATTTGCGTACCAATGGAAATTAAGAGCACTCAGGACTTAGTAACCCTAGTTACATTGGTGAAACGGTTACTTAATCAGACGACCACGTTAAGCAAGGAGTTTCCAAATTATGCGTACTCACAAAAAAACTGGGCAGAACACGACCAAGAATAGCTTCAACTTAATGTTACTGCCGCATTTCTGCTTGCGCCTTTTTAATGACTTGCGTAGCCGCTGAGATTCCAAGGCTGGCCATAATCGCGGCCACGAGCAAGTCTGGCCACGCACTTCCACTGCCGAAAACGCCCAAAGCCGCAAGCATTACTGCAACATTACCAATCGCATCATTGCGGCTACATAGCCAAACGGATTGCATGTTTGCATCGCCTTCGCGGTAAGCGTAAAGCAGGATGGCAACACTTACATTAGCAACTAATGCGAGCATGCCAATAATACCCATCGTATAAGGCTCTGGTACTTTGCCATGCATCAATGACCATACTGCGCTCGCCAGCACAAACAGGCCAAATGCGCCCATCGTAAGGCCTTTAAATAATGCTGCTCGTGCACGCCACATTAAACTCATGGATAGCACCGCTAACGAGATTCCATAGTTCATGGCATCACCAAAAAAGTCGATGGCATCTGCCATTAACGACACTGAGTGCGCATTGAATCCACTGAAAACCTCAACTAAAAACATAGCAAAATTAACGATCAACGCAATCCAAAGTATCTTGCGATACCTTGGTGTTATAAGCTGGTTGCTGTTACATCCTTTGTCACAACATTCTTTGGCCATTATTTATTCTTTCTAATTAACATATACGCCGCTGGCAATACAAATAACGACAATAACGGCGCAGTTAACATACCGCCCACCATGGGTGCGGCAATACGGCTCATGGCTTCAGAGCCTGTACCTGTGCCGATGAGAATCGGTATTAAACCAGCGAGAATCACCGCCACTGTCATGGCTTTCGGTCTAACTCTGAGTGCTGCGCCTTCAATCAATGCAGCATATAAGTCTTCTTTATTATTCAGTTTGCCTGCAACTCTGTAACGTTCAATCGCATCATCCAAATACACTAACATGATGATACCAAACTCAGCAGCAAGTCCCGATAACGCTATCATGCCAACGCCACTGGCGATGGAGAAATGATAACCTAAGAAGTACAGAAACCAGACGGCACCTACCAAAGCAAAGGGTAAGCTAACCAAAATGAGTAAAGCTGGCGTCATGCGTTTAAATGACAGAAACAGCAGGATAAAGATAATGCCTATAGTCATGGGCACCACATAGCTTAGCCGTTTAGCTGCGCGTTCAAAATATTCAAACTGGCCTGACCATGCCAATGAATAGCCTGCTGGTAGCTGTAACTCCTTATCCAACAACGCTTTCGCGTCTTTAACAAAGCTGCCTAAATCACGATCATGAATATCCACATACACCCACACATTCGGGCGTGCATTTTCGCTCTTAATCATCGGCGGGCCATCGGTCACTTTCACTGTCGCTACTTCGCCCAGCGGCACAGTTGTCCCTTGCTCAGTAATAATCGGCAAGGTTTTAAGTTTTTCTACTGAATCTCGCAACTCTCTTGGGAAGCGCACATTGATTGGAAAGCGTGCCAAGCCCTCAATCTTCTCGCCAATGTTGTCACCACCAATGGCAGTAGAAATCAGGGATTGTACGTCTTCAATATTCAAACCGTAACGTGCAATTTTGAGCCTATCTATCTTGACATCGATATAACGCCCACCCGTCACACGTTCGGCAATCACCGAGCTGGCTCCAGGTACTTGTTTCATCAAACGCTCAACTTCGCCACCAAGTCGCTCCAAGGTATCTAAGTCTGCACCACCTATTTTGATACCGACCGGGCTTTTGATACCCGTTGAAAGCATATCGATGCGGTTACGAATAGGCTGTACCCACACGTTGGCCATACCAGGAATTTTAAGTCGTTCATCGAGTTCTTTGACTAACTTTTCAGGGGTCATACCGGCACGCCACTCTGAGCGCGGTTTAAGTTGAATCGTGGTTTCCAGCATCTCTATTGGTGCAGGATCAGTAGCACTTTCAGCCCGACCAGTTTTACCAAATACCGACTTCACTTCGGGTACGGTCTTGATAAGCCTGTCACTTAATTGCAGTACTTCTGAGGCTTTAGAAACGGCAAGTCCTGGCAATGCGGTTGGCATATAAAGCAAGTCACCTTCGTCCAGCGGCGGCATGAATTCACTGCCCAATTTACCCAATGGATACAAAGTAAGAACGACGATAAGTAGCGCAAAGGCAAGCGTGGTTTTGGGGAAATGCAGCACTTTGCTTAACATGGGCTTATAGATAGCAATCAGCCAACGATTGAGTGGATTATCATGCTCAGGCCGAATATGGCCCCGAATGAATAGTGTCATCAGCACAGGAATTAACGTCACTGATAATCCAGCCGCCGCAGCCATGGCATATGTCTTGGTAAAGGCTAATGGTGCAAATAATTTTCCTTCTTGTGCCTCCAGCGTGAATACAGGGATAAACGACAGCGTGATAATCAGTAATGAGAAAAACAGCGCAGGCCCGACTTCGCTGGCCGCATCAATAATCACCTTAATACGCTGGGTGTTGTTGGGTTCACCCTGCGTATCTTTAAAATGCTCAAGCTGTCTATGTGCATTCTCAATCATCACAATCGCAGCATCCACCATCGCCCCAATGGCAATGGCAATACCACCCAGCGACATGATATTGGCATTGACGCCTTGATAATACATGACGATAAAACTCACTAATACACCGATTGGCAGCGCGACAATCGCGACTAAAGCTGAGCGGAAATGCCATAAGAAGACAGCACACACCAAAGCAACAACGATGAACTCTTCAATCAATTTATGCGTTAAGTTATCAACCGCACGTTTGATGAGTTGTGATCTATCGTAAGTCGTCACAACCTCCACGCCTTCGGGCAAACTTTTCTTCAAGATTTCCAGTTTAGCTTTCACCCCATCAATGACCTCCAGCGCATTTTGACCCGCGCGCATCACAATCACGCCGCCACTCACTTCACCTTCGCCATTCAGTTCGCTCACGCCACGCCTGAGTTCCGGGCCGATTTGAATACGCGCCACATCTGATAACAAAATGGGCGTACCGTTTTCACTGACTTGTAGCGGAATACTTCTAAAATCATCCAGTGACTCCAAATAACCATGTGCACGCACCATGTATTCGGCTTCACCTGTTTCAATCACCGCACCACCAGTTTCTTGATTCGCGGATTGAATCGCTGAGACGACTTTAGACAGCGGTATGCGGTAATTGCGCAACTTATCTGGATCCACTTGCACTTGATATTGGCGCACCATACCGCCCAATGTGGCCACTTCCGATACTCCTGGAATGGTCTTTAATTCAAACTTTAAAAACCAATCTTGCAAAGCACGCAACTCACCTAAATCATGTTTGCCACTTTTATCGACCAGCGCATATTCATACACCCAGCCCACGCCTGTGGCATCTGGGCCTAGGCTAGGGTTTGCACCTTTTGGAAGCTTTGAGGATATTTGACTTAAATATTCCAGCACACGCGAGCGCGCCCAGTATTGATCCGTACCATCGTTGAATAAGATGTAAACGAAAGAGTCGCCAAAGAACGAGTAGCCACGCACTGTCTTCACTCCTGGCACAGACAGCATAGTAGTCGTGAGCGGGTAAGTGAGTTGGTTTTCCACGATTTGCGGTGCTTGCCCGGCCCATTGGGTACGTATGATAACTTGCGTATCAGACAAGTCAGGAATCGCATCCAACGGCGTCCTGAGCATGGCAAATATCCCCCAAGCGACGACCATGAGTGTTGCAAGCAATACCAACAAGCGATTGTTGGCTGACCAGCGTATGAGTTGGGCAATCATGGTTTTGCACCTTTCATGCTGTCTTTAGCTCGTGCTTTTTCAATACGCTCAATCATATATTGTGCCGGCATATCGGGCTTGTCAGACATTTCGGCTTTTAAATCAAATTCGACCTCATCGCCAATTTTTAACTTACTGAGCTGATTGTTATCTTTGACCTTAAAGCCCATGGTCATGGATGGCCAACCTAGCTCTTTTATCGGTTCGTGATTTAATGTCACTTTGCTAGATTTCGTATCCACATCAACGACTTTGCCATGACCCTTGGGCATTTTTTCAGCGGCCATAGGCCTACCCTTAGCATTGCTCATCGTTTTTTCCATGGGCATATCCATGCCTTTTTCCATCGCTTTATCTTGCTGAGATAGTCGCGCAAGTACGCCAGATAATGAGGCCTCAGAATCAATTAAGAATTGGCCTGAAACCACTATGTCTTCGCCTTCGCTCAAACCACTCAAAATCTCTGTACAGCTATCACGCTCTTGTCCAGTCGTCACTTCTACTGGTCGGTAACCATTCGCTTCTTTTATGATGACGATTTTGCGTTTTCCTGTGGCAATAATGCTTTCGGAAGAGACAGACAACGCTTCATGTGTTTGGCCTGTGAATGCTACGTTGGCATACATGCCAGGACGTAATTGATTCTGCTTATTTGGCAATTCCACTCGCACTTGTAATGTTCTGGACGCTTCATTTAGCATAGGATAAAGATAGCTGACCTTACCTTCGAAGGTTTCACCCGTCATGCTTTGTAAATGCACTTCGGCATCCAAGCCCGGCTTTAATCTAGCTGCATCGCGCTCTGGCACCTCAGCCACCAACCACACCTGAGATAAATCGGTGATTTGCATTAATGAAGTACCTGACATCAACTGCGCACCTTCGCGCACGCCTAACTCCGTGAGTACGCCACTGGCAGGTGCATAGACACCGAATCTGGGGCTGACTTTGCCCGTTCTTGTAATCGCTACAACTTCACCTTCAGACATACCCAATAATTTGAGTCGATTACGTGCCGCTTGTTTGAGTGAGCCATCCGCATCCACCTGACCAAGTGTCGTTAGCGTTAAATACTCTTGTTGCGCAGCTAAAATTTCTGGGGCATAGATTTCAGCAATCTTTTGACCTTTTGTAACTGGATCGCCTACCGCACGCACGGATAAACGTTCTACAAACCCAGAAATACGCGTTTGTACTGCGTAGAAGCGGCGCTCATCTGGCTCAATGCGACCTACCGCAGAAAATGACTCACCAAAACTTTTAAATGACACTTTCTCTACCCTGATACCTAGATTCTGTGCTGTTTGTGATGAAATGGCTACGCCACCTTCTTCACCGTCACTGCCTTCATTGGCATATTTAGGCTCTAGCATCATGTCCATAAAAGGCGATTTACCTGGCTTATCAAACTTCTGATTTGGCACCATCGGGTCGTACCAATACTTCACGGTTTTTCCACTATCGTCTTGAACGACCCCATTGCTGGACTTGACCATGCCTGAGCTTTTAGCCTGCATAGTTTCAGTCATAGGCGACTGTGCGGACTTCTGCCCAAAGAACCAACCTAAGCCCGCAACCAGCGTTAATAAGATTAAAACTATTACTAAATGGAGTCGTTTCATTTTATTTCCTTAATGGGTGCACTTAGTTACTCGGCATATCTAGGGGATAGCTTCATATCCATGAAGGGCGATTGACCAGATTTGCTAAAGTGTCTGTCTGGCACCATTGGATCTTCCCAATAAATGACTTTTTTACCGCTCGCGTCTTGTTCCACATTGGTGCCACTCATGTCTTTAGCATCAATCTCATTAGGTAGCATTGCCGCAGGTTTTTCTTCCATGGGTTTTTCCATTGTCGGCGCTTTTTCCATAGCTGGCATTTCTGCCATCGGTGCTTGACTAGTGGCTTCAGCACTTTCTTGCTTAGAACAAGCGGCTACGGCCACTAAGAATGTTGCTAATATTAAAATTTGTGTTGTTTTCATGATTTATTCCTTTTCAATTTGTTTAAATAAACGGCTATCGTTTGTTAAATAGCCGATTTTGACTGCTGCACGTTGCTTATCAGTCAAGATAGTCCAATGCTCTAGCTCAATATCAATCACATCTCTACGAGCTTGCCAAACTTCACCAATGGATTGTTTGCCAGAGGTGTAGCCTGCTTGCGCAATACTTAATTTAGCTTGTGCATTGGGAATCAGTTTTGTGAGGTGGTCGGTTTCGCGTAGCTCTGCCGCTTCAGCATCGGCTATGGCACTTTCAAGTTCGGCCGAGAGCTCACGCCGCCTGTCTTCCGTCAGTTTGCGTGCCTTTTCGACCAGAACTAGTTTTTCAGCAGTGCGCCTGTCCTGCCGATTAGCGCGGTCTAGCTGTAAGTCGATGGAAACCTGAAAGCTGAGCATATCGCTACGATTATTAAACCGTTTGCCATAACCCACTTCCCATCCCCAGTTACGCTCCAAATTGGCTTGGGCACTATCCACATCGTATTGCGCGACTTTTTCTGTTTGATAGGCATTGCGTAACAAAGGGTGCTGCTCAAGTGCTGATTTGTTACCTTCAAGACCCAAGCTATTCGTCATCACAGGTAGTTCGGAGGAGATTGAACGAGATGCTGATTTGCCAATCCAGCGCGCCAAAGCTGCACGTGCTTTACGCTCATCACGTTGTGCAAAAATACGTTTTTCGTTTGTCATCGAAATGTCCGTATCCATACGCAGCACATCGCTAGTTTTACCACCGCCAGAGCTGACACTGGCTGCCAACACTTTTCGTTCGGCAGTCATGTCATCAATCATGCGCTGATAAAGCTCAACCTTGCGTTGTGCCTCATAAACATCCAGCCAAGCTAAGGCCACATCACGTTCAATGGTTCTGGCAGTCGCTACTTGCTCGGTTTGGAATTGATCTGCTTCAGCCAGCATGCGGTTTGAAGCCAATTCACGCTTTTTGAGCGGAACGACATCTTGCGAAAACCCCACATTGACCATGGTTTGATCATCACGGTTATAACGCAAAGCATCACGCGTGGTGACTGGCAGATTGATCATACCAAACTTGAGTTTGGGGTCTGGTAATTGACCTTCCGCAATCGCGGCTTGGCGTGATGAAGCGGCCGCATCATCAAGTGATTGCAGCAAAGGCTGATTTTGTGTGGCCAACTGAATGGTTTCGGCTAATGTCAGCGCGTCTTCCGCCTTCGCGGAATAGACCGATAGCAGCATCATGCCAAACAGCAGGCACATCAATATTGGCTTTACAGCCAATCTGAGGGTGTTCATGAGAGCTCTCCTAAAACTTAAATGTGATGATTCAGGGCGCAATAAGGCCCTATAACATCAACTCAAGCAGGAGGTTTTAGCGGTGGGGATAGATCTGCGGATTTTGCAGAAGGTACAAACTTAGGGAATGAAACAGATATTGAGTCAATAAATACAGTATTCGATGCTGTACCAAACGGAGGTGTTACTTGCGTAAAATGACAGCCAGCGCTCATTGCGCAAGATTTATGTTCTGAACTAGTTTTTTGTTTATCTTTATTCATTGAGCCTTGGTGGCAGTTCTTCATGTCGGCCATGTCATCTAAGTGCATGGATGACACTACTGAGTGCGAAACACAAGACGTAGCACAAATAGCTGCAAGCGCTGGGCTTGAAGCCAATGCTAGAATCAAAACCATAGCTATTGCACGAAAGAATTTCATATATAGCGTTGACTTTATCACTTCTGTTTAGTTTCAACAAGATGTCGCTTATAGCAATACCATTCTTCATAAGCGCTTAATGACGCTTGCTAACTTTAATTTTCAGCTTCAGAAACACATGAGAAATTGTTTATTGGTCTCTCTTCCATTCCTTCAAACAGCCCATCATACTTGCTTTTAATGGTTATCTGCGAATTGGTATTTACTGGAATCACAAGCCGTCGATTCCCACCCCAATTACCCCTTCGTTTAGATCGTATTGTAAGCCAGGCTTCGGCACGTAACAGCATAGGCCATATCAACTGTGGATGGCGCTTGATATGTTGATTAGCCAATAAATATGGTTTGAGCAAGTTTTCAGTGAGCGTAGTGGGAGAATGTAATGCGATTAGCAAGCTATCAATAATTTCAACATCACTAGTTGCTAAGTTTTGGTTAATCAATAACTTTGAAACCAAAGGCCGCCGTTCAAGTAGCCATGGCCAAATATGCTCCGATGGCAATAAAAGTGGATCACTGAAACCACTCTCGTGGAAGGCAATGGTTTCCTTGGTGAGTATTTTATTGAGCGTTTTGTCATAAGCTTCCTTTTGGCGCTTTCCCTCTTTGTAATCGGTAAACTGGGAATCTATTACTTCACTCTCTCGGCTACTCAGGGTGATGGGGCTGTGCTTATCGCTAGCGGTATGAACTACACAAATAGATCGCCTTGATACAGGCTGTCGCCAGCAATATTTGCATGCTTTGAATACATCAAATTTACCTGCATCTAAATACCTAAGGTGTGCAATTTCAACGTTGATAAAACTACAGTGTTGCAAAAAAACATTGGTTTCTAAATTATCAAAGACTGTTGGCTCCCTTGGGGGCAACGTGGTGTATCGACAAATCCAATCAATACAAACACCTATATTTTCTAGTAACGTTCTTAGATTCCCAGCTTTAATGCTTCTAGATGTCATCTCGGAATATCCCCAACTTAGCCTAGACCAAGATACTTGCGTGAGCCTTCCGAATACATCATGGTGTTCAGCAGGTAATAAAGGCAGAAAGTATTTCTTAATCAGAGCTAATGCCAAACTGGGTGTGACCGCATGAGTTTCCATTTCATATTTGATGGATTTTAATGCGCAAGCCACGGGTGCACACATCCTTTCATCTATTAACTCATCATCAATATATAGCGGCATCAGTTCAAGTGTCCAAATTCACGGGCATTTTTTATTTTAAATGTTTTTTATCATGATACATCGTGACGAATACGTTTGGATTAGGGGTAATCATGGAAACAATGAACCTTGATGAAGTGAGCAAAGTATTGAAGATTACCAAGGCCACAGCCAGAAACAGGTTGAGCCAAGGTTTACCCATGCCGCCATCTTTCAAAGTTGGTCGTAGCCGCTTGTTTTTGACCACTGAGTTTTACTTGTGGATGGCGCAACAGGCAAAGCCTATCAACAGTACATCTCAACAATAAAAATTGTATGGAAGGAAAAGACAATGGCTTAAAGATAACAAGCAGTAAACACTAGGCCTTAGAAGCGCGAAAGGCTTGGGGTGGAGCCCAAGCCATCGGTATTGCATTCAAGATTGCGACCTTGAATTTGTATTGTCCACGCACTTTCATCGACTGTCAAGGTCGAGGCCTCTCCATACCTATTGATTAGGTAACCATCCATCAACACAGATCAAAGAATCGCCGTATTGCCGATTCTAAATGGAGAAGCACAATGAAAATAACACCATTAGCAATTTTATGTCTCGTCAATAGAAGTCTTCCTCTTTGTTTGACTTGTAACCTCTCGCCTAAATTAGCGAGAAATTGTGATGTCAAATAGGAGGCTATCAATGAGAAAAATTCGAGATGTATTGCGGTTTGCCCTTGAGAGCAAGATGAGTGATCGCATGATCGAACAGGCGGTGGGCATTTCCCGAAAAGCGGTAGCCGATTATTTGTTACGCGCCCGCAACGCAAACCTCAGTTGGCCACTGCCTGTAGAGCTGGATGATGCGACGCTGGAAGAGCAGCTATTCCCGTCTATCCAAAAAACGATGACTTCCCGCAAACCAATCCCAAATTGGTACATGGTCAATCAAGAGCTCAAGACTAAAGGAGCTACCTTAGCGCAGCTACATTTGGAATATTTAGTCGAACATCCAGATGGCATAAGTTACAGCAGATATTGTACGCATTATCGAGAATACAAAAAAACCTTGAAGCGATCTCTGCGCCAAGTGCATATTGCAGGTGAAAAAGTCTTTGTCGATTATGCTGGGCCAACGGTACCTATCTACAACCTGCAAACAGGAGAGGTTCGGCAAGCGCAAATATTTGTTGGGGTGCTAGGCGGCTCAAGTTACATCTATGCCGATGCAGTATGGAATCAACGCAAAGCCAACTGGATTGCCTCGCATGTACGTATGTTTGAGCATTTCGGTGGTGTGCCACAGATGGTGGTGTGCGATAACTTAAAATCAGCGGTCAGTAAACCGAGTAGAACTGATTCTGTTATTCAGACAGCTTATCAAGACATGGCAACCCATTATGGAACGGCTATATTCCCTGCGCGGGTTTATAAACCTAAAGACAAATCGAAAGCTGAAGGCGGTGTTTTAATTATCGAGCGATGGATACTCTTTCGTATCCGAAAGCTTAAGTTCACGACCCTTGCCGAGTTAAATGCCACGATCAAAGAGTTGCTGATTGATGTGAATAATCGCTCTTTCCAGAAAATGCCAGGTTCTCGCTTCACTGCCTTCCAATCAATCGACAAACCGGCATTAAAACCATTGGTATCTCAAGTATATGAGTACAAGGAGTTTTATAAAGTGCGAGCAGGCTATGACTATCATGTTGAAGTGGATGGGCATTTTTATAGTGTGCCGCATGCACTGGTAAGAAAACAACTAGAAGCGATTGTAACAGCAAGTGCTTTAGAAATAATGCATGGTGGACGACGAGTGGCCAGTCATCCTCGTAGCTACGAACGTGGCGGCAAAACAACCAATCCTGAACATATGGATCGTGCGCATCACCATTATGCTAATTGGAATCCAGAACATGCACTTCAATGGGCTATTTCAGTTGGTAGTCACACGCATGCCTTTCTTAGCCAAGCCATTTCAAGCGTAACTCATAGAGACTTTGGTTACCGTTTTAGTAACTCAGTACAGTCTTTATGCCGTAAGTATGGCAATGAACGTTTAGATGGGGCTTGCAAACTCGCACTAGAGATTGGTGCGACTAAAACAACAAACTTAGACTCCATACTTAGAACCAATTTAGACCAACATCCTCGCCCTAGCAAAAATGTACATGAAGCTACTTTCGGACATGACAACATACGCGGCGCTGACTACTACCACTAACCATCCATAGGAAAAATAAATGTTACTACAACAAACGATGTCAAAATTATCTGAACTTAATCTCAACGGCATGAGTAAGGGCTACGAGATTCAACAATCCAGCGCGGCTTGTCAGGATCTTTCATTTGAGGAGCGCTTTAGCATGCTCGTTGATCAAGAACAAACTCACCGCGAGAATCAACGGTTAATTCGACTGCTGAAGTCAGCAAAGTTCAAAGCCAATGCTTGCATGGAGGATGTCGACTACAGCCATAGTCGTGGATTAGATAAGGCGCAAATGGCGGGACTGCAAAGCACAGATTGGGTAAAACGAGGCTTTAATCTGATTATTACAGGCCCTACAGGTTGTGGTAAAACTTGGATTGCCTGTGCATTAGGCAATCAAGCTTGCAGGCAAGGGATTACTGTTAATTTCCAACGACTGCCTCTCATGTTGGAGGAGTTGTACTTAGCCCATGCTGATGGAAGTTTCCGCAAAAAGCTATTGCAATTGGCCAAACCAGACTTACTGATACTGGATGATTTTGGCATAGGTACACTCAGCCCACAAAACCGTGCCGATATGCTAGAGGTGATAGATAGTCGTTCAGGCGCCAGATCAACCGTGATTACCAGTCAAATACCCGTTGATAAATGGCATAACTACTTAAGTGATGGCAACCCAACGGTGGCCGATGCAATTCTTGACCGTTTAGTGAGTGGTACTATGCGTATTAATCTAAAGGGTGAGTCGATGCGGAAATTGCGTTCTGAAAAAGTATAGGTGGTGACACTACCTATAATTACTGCAAGAGTTCTTATGCGTAATGCGTAGTAAAAAAGCCACTTTCTATAATTCTTGAAAGTGGCTTTTTTGTGCAGCAATGAACGGCTCTGTTTAAACGATAATGGGTGGCTTTTTTAAAACAGTTTTAAGAGGCTACTTTGAGCGATATTGAGCGGCGACTTTAGGCGGTAATACGCACAGTATTATGAATGACGCTTGTATGCGCTACTCGAATAGAGCTAAGAAGAACTCGTGGCAAATAAAAGGATTTGAGAGAAACATAAAGATACCTAGGAATATGATTAATTATGTTTTATATGAAATTATTTTAATGAAAGGAGACTTTGGGTTTACAGATAAAATTCAAACTGAGAATTCCTGACAAAACTCTACTGACTTGAACCAGCTTATACCTTGCAGTAAAAATTAGAATGAAAATAAATCATATTTTTTTATGCTTAATGCAACTTTGAATCATACGTCCAAATCGATAATATTTTCATGTCCGAACAACTCTTTAGCTTTAGTTAAAACTGCTGCAGATGGAGAGTGGTAGAAGATCGCCAAATTTTCTTTAGCTCTTGTACAGCAAACATAAAAAATCTTTTTTGTCCTATCTATAACGCTTTGAGTACCTTCATTTGTGAATAATCCTTCAAAGTTATAGTTGTTCCAATTTCCATTATCTAAAATGACTAAGACATTATCAAACTCGGTTCCTTTAGTTTTATGCTGAGTGGAGAAAGTTGTGTAGCCTTCGCGTAGTTTATAAAAGTTATAAAACTGCTCGTATGGTAGTTTAGAGACTAAGTCGTATATATATTTGTTTTTTTGCTTGAAGCTAATCAATCTATCGTCGATTTTTACAATTTCATAATTATGGGCTAACTCAATTAAGTCACCAATTTTCTTACCATCGGTATCTGATAATTGCTCAATGTTTAGTTTGAGTTTTGCTTTATCGTTTATTGACTTGACCTTGTAGTCAGTTACTCTTAAGAATTCGTTAAATTGACCATGCTTATACAGCCAAATATTTCTTTGTATTTTGCATAAGTGTTTGGTTAATTCATTCTCTACAGTATTGCTCTTTGGTTCTTCATCTTGATTACCCTTCACGCCATCAGTTAGTTGGTCTTTATCAATATAAATAGATGATAGGCTATCAAAATCCAAGGTTAATGCTAATTTATACTCTTCTGGGTGATCGTTTATATAAGTCTGCATAGTGGGCGAAGGACTGACGTTACTTAACTCCCTTCCTGTTTTACCCTCCTGCAACTCACTTATTACTTCAGCAAAGGTTTTATTTGCAGTATCAATTAATATTGTGTTTTTCTTATTTTGCTTTTTTAGTCTCTTCGCAAAACCTAAAATATGATCACCATTGTAGATCCTCATTAAGTCAGGGAATCCTGCAGCGTTAGCAATAAGGTTATAGGTTAAATTCAGCTCTTTGGTTTTAGTTGAGTCACCAAAATTCCATCCAAGGTTCTCTCTAACTTTTACAAGGTCATAGTTATTCGAATGAATGAAGCATATATTTCCAACTTTGACTTCTCCATTCGGCATCATATTCGGAGCACTTTTATCCGTAGATGGCTTTTGCTGCAAACCGTCAAATCTAAGCTTATTTGCTAACTCGATGACCAATTTAGGATTTCTTCTATTCTCTTCTTTTTTCACTTCAATAACAGAAGGTGTTGATTGATTGACATAAGCATCAAGATTTCCAATCGAGTCATCATAAATTGATTGCATCGCATCCCCAAAGAAGCCAATACAATTTGATTTAGGAGAGAATTTAGTATGATCCAATAATGTTTTGATTACAGCTGGGTTGGTGTCTTGGTACTCATCAACAAAAATAAATGGATAGCAGTCTTTTAACAGTGAGCTTAGTTTTGGGTATGTTAAGTACATTTTTTCAGCAAGTACCAAAACTTGATCATGTGAGATTATTCCATCACTAATTTTTAAATATTCTTTGTATTGAATGCCATTTTCCAAACCATCAAAAAAGTGTTCATCAACAGTTACTCCTTCAGGTTTCGGAAACACACTAATTTCATCGTTTAACAATAACTCAATGATTGCCTTTTTAAGCTCTAATTGGAACTGTTTTATATTAGCCCATAAAAATTCGTGAATCGTACTAACAACCAAATTACTATTGTCGACTCGTCTCTTGATCTCATCGGTTGCAGCATTAGTATATGTTATACAAGCGATTTTTTTAGTTGGATAGAGGTTTATGAGTGATCTGATTACTTCAACTAGTGTATGAGTTTTACCACTACCTGCACCCCCACTTAACAGGAAATTCTGTTGCTTCTGGGCTAGCTCTATTATTTCTTTAGCCTCTTTGCTTAGAGAAGGGTCTAATCCTTGGCTAACCATACCAGCCCCTCCTTGATATAGCTTGGTACTTCCCAGTTAGTAAAATCCTTACCATTATCCGATTTACTATTTAATAGAATTTCAATAGCAAGAGAGGGTTTACTGTTGACGGCTTTTTCCGAGAATATTAATGCTGAAGTTTTTTCTGCTAGAAAGTCTTCTACGTGAGCCTTAGTGAGTGAGGGAAAACTATTCTTATTATCTTTTAGAAAACCTTTGTTTAAATTGAAAAATGCGTCCTCAAAACTTCTTCCATGGTAACCATTTTCTTCAGTTTGATAAGCTGTAAATAGAATTCCATCAGTATTAGGATGCCATTCATCACCAACTTTCTTAAAAGTTTTTTGAGTGCAGTCCGTAAGCTTTACGAAATGTGAAATCACATTGGTTTTATGAAAAAAAGATAATGAAGTGTTTGATGTTGACGCAGCTTTTGCGTGATTCGGACAGCAATGTTCAGTCTTGTATATTACGTTGCCATTTTTATTTGTTTTGGGGTTTTTGGTATTAGGATCTATGTCCTCTTCCTCATAATTGCTATCTATGTCGGTGATTAGAAGAGACTTTATCCCAATAAAATCAATAAATTTTTCAAATGTTTGTGCATGTGCTCCCACCTCGATAATTGATATATTTTGACTTAGAAGAGGTAATGAATCAATCGTGGTATTTTCCTGATCTATTTTTTTCATAAAAGCTGGAAGCAAAATTCTTTCTGTGTCCCCCTCAATCAAAATAGCCTTATCTGCAAAAAATATTTCTGATCGATTTAGTGTTAGATATTGTTTTAGAAATTTAAAGTTTTTCTTTTCAGTTTCATCTGTATTGTAAATGCTTTGAAGTTGACGAAGGTTTTTTGCTTCGATGTTATTTTTATGACGTTTGAGATACTTAACATCATTGAAATCACATTCAGAAACAATATGTGATGAATGTGTGCTGATAATTGACTGAAGGTGGATTTTTCCATCTGGTCGATCTCTAGCTTCATTCAAAAGCTTCTTGATATTTTTTATGAAAACATACTGCATTTGAGGGTGGGTGTGTGCTTCTGGCTCTTCAATAAATATCAGGTTAATTGCAGCGGGTCTGACTGAAGGTGCTCGTCTTAATTTACTCATCATGATTTCAATATCAAATATGATACTGATAAGGTTCATATAGCCAAGTCCGTTATGAAACTCTGGTAAGTCGTGATTTTCATGTGAGTAAATGACTGTTGTGTTGTTATCTAATAACTCTCTCGACTGTAAAGTTGAAGTAATCTTTATTTTAGTTTCGCTACTTTTTACACCTCCATACTTAGATACTCTTTCAAGCACCTTTTTAAACAAGTTGCCATAGGTTTGATTCAAACTACTGTCTGTCGTTAGAAGAGTAGACTTTAGCTGCTCCACGAAGTCATTATGCTCATCGCTATCGACTACGTCCTTATAAATTTTTGATGTTTGAGTCGATAGAGTTTTATTGTTTTCTTTATTTGTAACATCTCTTTTGGCACCAATATACTCAAAATTTAGTATATCTTTGAGGCTAATTTGTTGTTCATCTAGATCTAAAAACTGTTTGTGATCAGTGCTGAGTATGCTTTTTCTTTTGATTGGGCCAAAAAAGCTTGAGAATTTTTCTTTTATAAAACGTAATGAATCACCCCCAAATTCCTTCTTGATTAAGTCATATTTGTCTTTCATTGCCTTGATGTGGTCATAAGATGTCCTAAATTCAAAGCTAAGAATGATATTGTTATCATCAACATCAGGACTCATGATTAAAGGTTGAAGTAGTGAGATGTCATCGTCAGGCTTGTATTCTATAAATACAATCATCGATATTCCTGAAGCTAGTGGCAGCTTTTCAAACTCGATTTCACTAGGAAAGGTTATTTCTCCATTAATTATTTTATTTAGCTGCTCTTGAAGAGAGACACTCAGATCTTCAAAGGAAAATCTTTTCTTATCAGAGTTTGTATTTAGAAACTTATCTAGTATTGAAAGGATTGAAGTCTTTCCAGTATTGTTTTTTCCTATAACTAACGATAAGTCTTCTTCTAAGTCCAATATTAAATTTTGCAGCAATCGAAAATTGTTGATCTCTATTTTATTGATTTTCATACTAGATGGCCTCTTTAAAGAGTTTTTGTTAGTTTATATCTAAGGTTAAACGACATTTAGGAAACTTCGAGCACCCCCAAAATTGTTTACCTGCATTTGTTCCCGATTTTGTTGTTCTCAATACCATCTCACTTCCGCATTTAGGGCAAGTTTTGGAGTGATTATTTTCTAATCTTGCCTGCAGAGATTTCACATGTTCTCTATTTGTTTGAAATGAAGGTTTGAGCCTCCTGGACTCCAATAATCTTAGTATTTCAGCTATTTCATTCTCATCAATGATATTTCGAGTGAATGATTTAATGTAGCGGATATATCCGCCAGCATAGGTAACATTAGCTGGCATATCAGTTTTGAACGTACTTCCTCCTACAAACACAATTACTGAATTTAAGTGTTCAGCGGGAATATTAAGGGCAGCTTCAAGAGCTTTTATGTGCTTATAGTTTTGACGCAGAGGATTTTGAAATTTATTTGTTGTTTTATAGATTTTTTGGGTCCAAGTTGTTTGATGTTCCCCACCAAAAATCCAGCCAGAGTAGTTTTTGGTCTCAACAACAAAAACACCAAATTTAGAAACAAAAACATGATCAATTTGTGTAGTACCGTCAGATGTTTCGAGCGTAACGTTGTGAACTGCATGATAGATGGATTTGTCGAGTAAATATTTTGCTGATATTTTGACTAACCATTCCCCTAGGAGCCCTTTAAACCATGGGGACTTGAGTATTGAAATAGCTATGATTATAGGTAAAACCCACCACAGCTTATCAAACAATATAATTAATGTGGGATTCATTATTTTGGTTACTGAATCCTATTAACCAAACTAATAATTTGCTCCCACTCTCTATTTTTAGTCATGATGAAATGACATTTATCATTCGAGAGTTCTGCCCATAATCCACCAATCAAACGGTCATCACTTGCAGCATCCCATCCATTAGCGCCTTTGTACTCGACTATGAGAACTTTTCCATTAGCCAGCTTGCATACAAAGTCAGGATAAAAACGACCGTCTGCTTTTTGCAAATAAAATGAGGAGGCTTCTTTTCTAACTAGATTGCGCACCCAAAACTCAATTAATCCTTTTTGGGCAAGCATGTCCAACTGCACAGCACATTCAAACTCCTCTTTGCTATCAAAGTCTCCGATACGACCATAGTAATGTTTTCTAAAATCATGATGACCGAAACGATTATCGTAGTCGCTGCTTGGAGCGTACGCTTGAGGATGAAAAACAAATTGGTAGATTTGATTAACCTTTACGTTTTCTAGCTTATCTTCACCGAATAAAGTGTTTTGATAAGCTTGATTAACTGCCAGTGCTCGTAGGTCTTTAATTCTCTGGTTAAGCAAAGTGCGTATCAAAAACTTCTGTCTGTTAGCTTTGCCAAGGTCATACGTACCTTTTAACAAAAGCTCTTGTAACCACTTTGCTACGAAGGCTTGCTTACTAGCATGTGTAATTGATTGCTCAGGAATATTGCGGCAGATCCAAGAAGCTAGTTTGACTTCATCCCAATGCTCAGGGGTATAAGCCAAACCTAAATCGCGCTGTAACTCATCAATAAATCGAGTTGTTACGCGGCCAGAGGATGCGTCAATATCAATCTCACCGCCTTCCGATGCTTTAAGTGAGGCATCCAAAAGTTTAAGCTGATCTGCAGTTGGTGTAGCATCATAAACAGATAAATCCCATGGGTACTCCAATACCTCAGGATCATCAAATAAGACTAATTCACCCTGTATGTTAAGTGCAATCTGAGGAACCGAAAAACGCACACCTAACTCTGCTGGCGTCTGGAAGAATTCAACAGCCTGTCGACTAGTCTCAACAGCTTTTTGAATAGATTGTTTTGCTGCTTCCGATTTTACTGTTTCCTGAACTATTGTTGCCTCATCGTCATTCAGAGGTTCCACAATCGTGATGCTTTGCTCAAGCTCGTTCCAGGTAACTTTTTCCCTTAAAGCTTTAGGCAATGCCTTCATATCTGGTTTTTCATCTAGCTGAACGCTAACTGGCTTGATGACAATACGTTCAGGTGACCCTTTGTAGTCTAGTTTGCCTTGTTCAGGCGTAGCTGCCTTCACAAACTCTGCTGCAGCTTTGCGCTCAAAGCCCGCACCTTCAACCAAGCGGTCACGCAATGCGCTAGCCGTTTCGGCAAAATTACGTGAAGCAACAAAGGCATAAGATTGATTGAGTGCAATATTACTTCGGTGTTTTGCATCTGGCTGGCGGAGCACACGTCCTAGTAGTTGCTCAACGGCAGTTGAGGATTGTAATGAAGCCATACTTGCTAAGATGTAGGCAAATGGGCAATCCCATCCCTCAGCAAGCGCTTTTTGAGTGATAACATATTTAACGGGGCAATTCTCGTCCGCAATCCCTTTTTTAAATTGCTTTTCCACTTCGTCTAAGCCACGCTCTTCGCCTGTGGCCACAACAATTTCTTCGGCAGGGATGTTGTGGTTAGAAATGAGCTCTTGACGAACTTTATCAACATCTAAGGTTTCCACTCCGCTACGTCTAGGCTCAGCTTGAATCAAAATAATTGGTCGAAGATAGTTTTCTCCCTGACGCATTTCCTGCTGGGCTATCGTTTGCAGTTCATTTCGCCTTGCTATTGCGTCTGCCAGACATTGTTGCCAATTCGCTTCTGTTTCCAAGATGATAGGTAACTTAATCATCTCTTCACCCTTGAGTTCAGCGGCAGATACGCTATGTAAAATATTACTTGGGGTAATACTTGTATCTGGTGTTGCGGTTAGCTCCATAATCCCGCTGGGATTAAATTTGGTCAAGGTGTCAAACGCCAAGGCTGTTCGATTATTATGGGCTTCGTCAACAATCACGAAAGGTCTTCTTAACCTCAATACATTTGCAAGTGAGTAAGGTGTAGTTTGGCTGGCACCTTCGCCGTCCTTAAGAAGATTTTCTTTTTGTATGGCATTTAGTCCATCAAAATGATGCATTAATGCGCCACTAGATTCAAAAACCTTTAGGCCCTCAGTATCTTCCCGTTTAAAAGCTTGAACTGTTGACACGATGATGACGGTAGAAGTATCTAGGGTGGCCCGTGTAATATTTTTCGCCTCACTCAAATCTAATACGGTAACTGCGCCAGCGTCTTTAAGAGCTGCATGATATGGATGCTCTCTATTTTTGAGTGCACGCAGTGTTTGCTCTCTAATCGCTGTTGAGGGTACTAGCCATAGAATCACACTAAATTCTGTTTGCAATAGATGCGTGTTGGCTAGGGCAACACTCTTTGCAGCCATCCATGTTTTACCACCGCCCGTTGGGATGCGTAGGCAAAAATAGGGCATCCCTTTTTCAAATCCATCAATAGGGTGATAGCTTATGCTTTTACCCCAAAGTCTTTCTGTAACATCAGCAAATGCAACAGATGCACTAGGGTAGCTACGGCAAGCCTCAAAATAAGCAATCACACTGTCTAAGACTTGAGATTGATAAACCTTAGGAATAAATGCGCTCATTATGATTCTCCCAAGGCGTAGGGTGTTTGTTTGAATATGATTTGTTCTTTTGTAAGTCGAGGTGAGCCCAGTCTATTTGCCGCAGCGTAAATAACTTTTGGCCCTTGATGCTCGGGCAATACCCCGAGTACGGCAGCTGTTAAAACGTTACCGCCACCAACTGATTTGTCTTTTAATATGCCGTTATACAACAGATATACTGCCCGACCTTCAAAAGTGCCCAGAAGAGGACTCGAACCGAACGAGCCAGAATAACCGCTTCCAGTTTCCATAAACCAGACAAATTCTGCAAGTTGAGCGAAGGTTACATCTGGTCGAATTTCGCCTTCTGCTGTAAATAAAGGTTCATCTGACAATTTGCAAAATTGGAAATCACCGCCCAACGCCTTAGCCATATCCCCATTTTGCTTTTTATAGCCATTAATTACACGGTTTAATCTAACTGCTGTTACATTCCGAGCAATATTATTATCCATTTCTACAAGAATAAATTTTCGATTTCCACCATCCTCGTTGTTTAGCATTAGAGTCGAGTGGCCTGTAGTTCCAGAGCCAGCAAATGAATCAAGAATGATTGAATTATTTTCTGTACTTTGAAAGATTAATTCTTTAATGAGAGATGGCGGTTTAGGAAACATAAAGATATTTTCTCCTAAAATATCTCTTACAGTTTCTGTACCCTCATTTGTGTTTCCACATTCAACGAATGACGAAAAACCTGTAAATTCACTTGATAATTCATTCAGAAATTTCTTGTGTCGTGGTCTGCCGGTTGATTTTTGTGGCCAAATTATTCGATTTTCTATGATTTTTTTTGCAATAGTTTCTTTTGAATATCTCCAGCCTTTTTCAGGGCATCCATAATTGATCCCAGTATCTGGATTTACTAAATCATAGTGAAGGTTTGGACGGCGATCTTTTGTTGCTAATCCTACAAGATTATCACTCATCCATGGTCCTCTTGGGTCGTTGTCAGGACATGAGTATTTATTCATGTCAATCAAAGAGCCTTTGAGTTTACCAACTCCTCCATGAAAACATAGTACATATTCATGATCTGTAGAAATGTTTGACTTATGTCGCGAGTCTTTATTTCTCCTGCTTTTCCAAATAAATGTTCCAAGGAAATTACTTTTTGAAAATATTTCCTCCATCATCAACCTAAGATTTCCAATTTCTGACTCATCCATTGAAACAAAAATTAATCCATCTTTACTAAGGAACTGTTTTAGTAATAGCAGCCTTGGATACATCATACAAAGCCATTTGTCATGCCGACTTAAGTCTTCTCCCTCAGAACCTACAGTATTTCCAAGCCACTTTTTGATTTCTGGACTGTTAACATTATCGTTATATGTCCAACCCTTACCGTCACCGCCTTCCTCTCCAGTATTGTAAGGTGGGTCAATATAGATACATTTCACTTGACCAGCATATCTTGGAAGGAGTGCTTTAAGCGCATGCAAATTGTCACCTTGTACAATTAAATTGCCGCTGTGAGGTTCGCCCACGCTGAGTTCTGCTATTGACTCAAGTAGCCTGTAGGGGACTTCTTTATGATGTTTGACGACGGCTTCTTTACCGATCCAATTTAATGTAGGCATGTTTCTCTAATTTTTCTGTTGATTAGTTTTATTATTTTCAATAGTGTCTGAAAAAAGTTGATTCAAAATCTCGGCGCAGTTATTCAGTGTGAATAAAGAGCCTGGATGTAGCGTGGTTGTGCCATGAGCTAAATCGTTTCTCATTGAGGATATAAGTTTTGGTAGTTGTTTGCTGTAATTAATGGGATCATTGGGCTTAAATTGTATGTTAGTAAAACCCTTATCCGTGATAACTCCTTGATCTACTGCGTGAGATAGTAGTCGACTAAGACTTTTGAATTCTGGAAATCGCATTCTTAATGCCATTTCTAGCGTTGAAAATGCTTTGAGTTCGGCAACCTGATGAAACGGATAATAAAGCCACGAATAGATACAAAGCATTTTCGCCACATTAAATTGACTTTGCACATCCTCGGGAATGTTTTTGTTTAGTTTTATCTTTTCAATTGAGTTGTATCTGTTATCAAGGGTGTAAGGTTTGGGGCTGTTTGATTCAGGATCGTGAAAAGCAAAATACTTCCAACGCTCGTCTGGCTCAAGTAAGGTATCAAAAGATTTAAATTCTTCCACGATAAACCTTTAACTTGTCGCTTCTGCTTCAGGCCATAATTTTGGAAATAAGAATTGCAGGCTGTGTAGGGGCACACCCATATATACTTTGCCTTTTGGGCTGTCGGAACGTAATAGCCTGTAGTCCAAAAGTGCCTTTAGTAGACGTTCCGCTGACCGTTCTGACATCCCCGTCATTTTTTTAAATTCCCCACGCTCAATCGCGCCTGTGATTGCTATATAGTGAAGTGGGATTAGTGCTTCTTTTCTCAGGCCAGAAATGCCTTTGTTTTCTTCAACGACTAATAGGGTTTCTAAGCGACTCTTAAACTCAGCAAGATTTAGCATGCCCTCCATAAATGTGACTTGGTCAATACAAATGCCTAAAAAGTAGCGAATCCAATCAACCAAGCCTTGCTCAGATAATGCACCACGCCCATCGTAATCTCCCTGTCGCAGATTATCTGCGTTATGTAGATGTGCGTAATACGCTTCATGGGTTCTGGCTAATCCGCGCATGGGCGACCATAGGCCATTGGTTAGCCCCATCGCATGAAGGAGCAAATGGCTGTGCAAGCGAGTTACGCGACCATTACCATCGTTAAACGGGTGTATCCATGCAAGTCTGTGGTGAGCGCAAGCTAGACCAATAAGCGCCATATCTCCGTCGGGTAGCACGCTGTAGGCTTGTATCCATCGTTGAATGAATGCTGCTAAATGCTTGGCTTCAGGTGGCATGTGCATACCTACGGTCACATTTTGCGTTCTGAAATGGCCTTCATTCACTGGCTCGTTGTTCTCTGCAACGCGGTCAGCTTCATCCATATAGCTGTATAGTTGAAAGTGTATGTCAGTGATCAGTTCGGATGAGTAAACTTCCCGCCAAGTTTTTCCTGTGATGTAATCCTCGCCCCATGCCTCGGTTAATAAGTGCGCTTTGGCGATACGCTGCTTACGGGCAATATCCTGATTGTTTGAGTATTGATTGTTAAGGGCTGATTCAATATCTGCAGGAAGTGTATGTTGCCCTTCAATTTTGTTGGTGTAATAGGAGTTCATTGCCCGCAAAATAATCGAGAGGCTTTTACTGAGTCCTGGAAGAGGGTTGGCGGTAAGCTTAATGGCTTTTTCACGCAACTCGCTTGCCATAGATAATAGCTTCTCAAGCTCCCTTACCTGGGGCAGCATTGGCTCCATTTGAGCAACATCAGTGGCTGCAGGTGCACGAATTACTTTTGCATTCATTTGGCGGATATTAACTTGAAGTAAATTAATGTTATCTTACTATATATTTCAATGTACTATTAAAATAAATGATTTCCGTTGGCGAGAAATTTGGCGAATGTTTTGGCGGATTATTTGGCGATTGTTCTAATGATAGTTGCTATTGCTTTTTACTTTGAGAGTTTATACAAATGATTCCAATTTTTAATGAAGAGACGGAGAAACTTGCACACGTATTGGAACGCTATGCACCAAGAGCAACTATTGCTAGAGCAGCGGGGTTATTAACGGTACCTAGTTTGCAGGCAAACACAGTAAGAATAGAGGTTTTGGTTCATTTGGCAGTGGCGTTTTGTAATGGAAAAGAAAAGGCAGGATATGCCGAATTTGGGCGTTGGCTGAACAATTATCTTGGTAATAGTCAAATGTCAATGTATGAAGACCCAGTTGAAGATGTCTTTATTACTAATGTTCAAACTACTCAGGGAAATCGCAGAGTATTCGAAGGTATATGGGAGTCAAACGATTATTTTCTTCTAGTGTTATTGGATACATTGAGTAGTAGAAAAGCACCTCAAGAGTGTAGAGACCTTCTTAAGCCAGCATATGCATTATTAAGTCTCAGTGAACATTTGGCAGAACGACTTAGATTAGCAAGATGGAGTGTTGCTCCATCTAGGCCTAAGGTGAATCTGAATCTTGGACCAAGAATACAAATTGAAGATAGAGCACGCGCAGTAACTTTTACTAAGGCTGAGCTAGAGGGATTTGGTATAGATTTACAATTACTATCTTCATTCATCATGCAAGATGATGACAAGAAAAAACTAATTGAAGAAGAAACTGGGCACTCAACTTTAGAGCTTAAACCATTGATTGATTTTGGCGATGCTATTGTCTTAGCATTGCCGAATGCGGTAAGTCCAGCAATTAGAAGGTTTGCTCTAACCCAGCTACGAAAGTTAGGCTACTTGGAAGCTTTTAGCAATGCACTATCAGTTCGTCAAGCACGTCAGATTGAGGAGAATGCATTATGGGAGTTTAGAGCAAAAGCCGTATCTGTAGATATACCAAAACTTGATGATAGTTTAACGCCGTCACTCCATTCTTGGTTGCTAATGTACGACATTAATCGATATCTACACGTTGTGATGCTAGATGATCAACTTAATACTTTAGAGGAGGAAGGACTTACTAGTTATCTAGAATATTCTGAAGATGTGCTTTCAAGCTTTGAAAAATATTTGATACGAGTGAGGGACTACTGTGAGTCACTTCCAGATTATATCGACGGAACAACATTAATTGTTATAGGAGGGCTAGGACGCGGATTTGGACTTCGGCTCTCTGGACTGACAAAAAGAAATTGGTGCTGGTCATGTATTCGAATCAATGATTTTATATTATTGGCTAGTGATGTACAGCGGCCTGTTCAGCGCTACCTAAAGTTTATAAAACAAGCAGAATGGGTTGAAGAGCAAGACGTATTACTTATGAATATGAATGGAGATTTCAACTTATATTGTTATTGGCTCCGTTCTGATTATCAGTTGGTGCCTAGGGAAATACCTGTTGATTCAGGAGCGATGATCTCTATCGGAAATGATTTCGTCTTTCCTATTAGAGAGGAGTTACGCACCTCTATTGATGATCATTTGGTTAAGACCTCTAGCGGAGAGTTCGTCAGAGTAGTCAAGTATGGGCGGGATGCTTACTTTAAGCTAATTCAAGAGAGTTCGATTTATGTGAGCATAAAACATTTACGATATGGTGTTTTAGCTGGAGCTATAGAAACCTCAAGAGGCGTAACTTGGTTAATTGTTGAGTCTGACGCGGATGATAGTTCTGTTAAGCATTTGCTTTATGAAATGTGGTCTGGTTTTCTTGGATTGTTTGATCGGTTGGTAAAAGATATTGAAATGTCTTTTCCTGCGCTTGGATCGGACGCTGTTGAATTACGATTAAATTTTCGTGATCTAGAGGTACAAGAAGATTTCGTGGAGCAGGCAAGTGTTTCTGATCTTGAAGTTCTACTAGAGCCTGAGCCGCGAAGAATAGAAATAAAGTTTCCAGCAGATTTTTTAATAAACTTCCAAGGACATGAAAATACAGGCGAAGTAAAAGTAATAAGTGCATTGGCTCGTGGTTTGTTAGAGTTGTATAAAGTGATTGAGCAACTTGAGTATTCAGAAGAGAAGTATTTTACTTTGGTAAGCAACGTGATTGGGGACAGTGGCTTGCGAGTTTTGCACATGTTCCATACTTACTATCCTATTGAGCATTTACTTTCTCAACATAATTACGATCCAACTTTTCTTTCCCATGAGGATTTTGTTTTTAATAAATTGAACTTGTCAGAAGGGTGTTACGACAATCAATCTACTGACATGCTTGCCACCAAGAGCGAATGCAATCAGTTTTTGCATAATGTGGTGTTAAAGCTTTGGAATAAGTTGAAAGTGCTTTTTGCAAATCTCGATCGAGTTTCGGTACTCAAATGCAATTTGGAGATTATCGAAGCAGCAATTAATGACAGAGATAATTGGCGGCGAACTGCACAAGCAGTAATAGCTTTATATAAGTCCTATGAAGATGTATATAAGATAGCAGGCAAAAGAGAGAGTGAGAGAGCGTTTGTATCGTTAGCGGCCAGAACAGTCATTGAAATGGCAATATGTGAATGCCCTGTTTCAGGAGGCAGGCAGGCATCTAAGCAAGATATAGATGAGTTAATCGCTCTGGTTGGTTTGCTGATTGAAGCTGCAACAGATTCTGACGCAATTAATTTTGACCTAGTTGAGCCTAAGATAAAACTCTACCTTAATGGAGAGTACAGCATAAACCGCGGTTTTTATGACAATTTAATTAAACCGTTTCAGAGAAATTATCAGAAAGAAGAGTTTGAGGATGCTGCCGAAAGCTATAGCGAACTATATAGTCGCGAGTTGCATACTAAGAGAAATTTGGCATCCGAGATTTATTCCAAAGAATTTAATTATGCATTCATGTGTGAGTTCGGCTTAACGCCGGATGAAGCGATTGATGGCTTTGCAGAGCTAATGGATATAGTCGTCGAGCAGAAAAGCATTATTGTCCAAGTTACTCGAATGGAATTGATGGAAAAATTTACTCAAAAACGAGGTCTTTCAATTACAGCTAGTGAAAATTTTTTAAAGATGGTTGGGCTGCGTCATCGATCAACTTGGATTACCCCTCCAGATGGATATTCTAACAAGGATTTGGAGCCGTGGAGATATCGTCGTCGTTTGTCCTTAACTGTAAAGCCAGTTCTTATTTTTGGCGAAAGTGATTCTGATATTGTTCTATATGGCGCTGGACTGGTACAGCAGGGATTTGCTTATTTATTGAGAAGATCGGAGAGAGGGCATTTACCTGATAAGTTTTTTATGACTCAAGAGATGAAACAATACATAGGTTCAGTGAATAATGAGAGAGGCCATGCCTTTGCCAGAAGAGTAGCCGATAAGCTAAGTGAATTAGGGTGGCAGGTTCGCAATGAGGTTAATATGAGTGAGTTAGGCGCACCTAAAAAAGAGGCTGATGGCGATATTGATGTGTTGGCGTGGAAGCCAAGTGGCGAGGTTCTTTTAATAGAGTGTAAACGGCTTCAACTCGCTCGCACTGTTGCTGAGATTGCAGAGATTTGCAGGCGGTTTAAGGGTAACGCAAAGGATGAGCTCGATAAGCATGTAAGGCGTGTAAACTGGGTTGTTAGTTTCCCTACAAGCTTGAGTCAAATTGTCGGATTTGTCCCAAATCAGAAGTCGATTGATGCAAGACTTGTGACAAACACCCATGTACCAATGATGTATATTAATTCTTTGCCAATGCCTGCTAATAAAATTGTTCCAATTAATGCCTTGAGTTAATAGTTACTGTTACCAAATCATTATATTGATCAGTTTATTTCAAATAATATAAGAAACGTTTGTATATTTTTTTATATTTGATGTTGGTTTGGCCCTTACAATATATATTCTAAATAATTTATAGATTGATAAGATTACACTCCCATTGCACCCATTTTCTCTAATTCATTTCTTATTGCTTGATAATCTTTAAAAAACGCTGCCCATTTTGCGCTTCCTCCAAGTTCACCTACTGCTCGAATCATAGCGACATGTGAGGCAGTTAAAAGCTCAACTTTTCTTTCAAGTTCAGCAATTTTTATATCTTTTTCTGCTAATGATTTTGATAAATTCTCTTTTGATGTTTTTCCAACTCGTTTCTGCCAACTTTTTAATTCTTGCTGTTTGTTAATATAGTAGTTAACAATTTCAGTTCTAGAAACGTTGCGCGTGATAGAGGAGGGCGCTTTTAGTGATGAGTGGTTTCTAATTACGCCACGAACAGTTATATTTTGCTCATCTTCGATCATTTTTTCGAGAATTTTAACTATTTCATCATCAACCTCAGAGAGATTATTAAATGTTGGGGTTGTCATTAAATTATGCTCCTCGGTTTATTTACCACTGAAAAATCTTCACCATTTGGGAAAACGGTCTGACCATTAGGGGTTTGTAGTAATTTTCTAATGCTTTCGAGTCTAACTGTTGCATGTGTAAATTGATTCTCATGACCAATGGTAGTTGCTGGTCGAGATTGAATTTCTGCAATCGCCACCTCAAATTTTCGCTCAAGCTTTTTGAGATTTTCAATTTGATGGGGTAAGTTAGTTGCTGTTAAATGTCGACAGCCTGCAAAACACTCTAGATGCTTAGGGCAGGGGTCTACAGTAAAACTATTAATACAATGGCCATATGGAGTGGCATGAAAACCATCAGCTTCAACTTTTAAATAATCAAAAGCAGCTTGTTCGCCTTGTTCTTTTTCTATCCTTTTAAACTCTTCAACTATAGGGCCAGATGCTTTCCCCATTTTTATCATTTTGGCTACAGTTGATGATTTCACACCCAGCATCGCTTCTACCTCGATTGGCAATTCAACTGACTCTAACAATTCTGACAAGCTTCTGTGGTCGTAAACATAGCTCTGCGTGACGCTTTTACGGTTAAATCGCTTTGTAATAATTGTGTCAGCGACACCAAGTCTAAAGAGCTCAGTATTCTGCAAATGTCTTAATGAATGAGATGTTAAAATTAGCGATTGATCTTCAGCTGTCTCTCCATAACGTGAAAATATTGACTCGAAATGCTCACTTTCTCCAAGTGCCGATGTCATTAGAGTAGTGTCAGGTATACCCACTGAATAATAGCGTGAAATATCGACAATCCCAGAGTTTCTCTCTTCTGAAAGTGCTCTTTTTGGTAATAAAAACAATAGCTCCCAAGGTTGGAGTTCGCCGTCCGTTAGTTTTATTGGCTTAGTGTCAGATATTTTCGTAGGTAAATTTTCAATTTGGTAGCTCTCAAGCTCACCAATATTTAGACATACTTCGCTCCATTTAAATCGTTTTTTATTATAGATTGCCCCATTGGCATGCCTGAAGTGAATAGGATTTTTATTTTTTTTATCTTTAACCAAACGATTAAAAAACATATACATAGCCATATTTAATGTGTATGAGGCGCCAATGTCATATATAAGTTTTTGATGCTTGTTTAGCTCAACTAATTCAGCAGGGTTAAAGGTCTTTCGATAATGATTGATAAATTGGTTAGATTCACTTTCATCAATTTTAAGCCAAAAGGGGTTGCCAGTTAACCGAGTATATAGTTCGGTTACTGGTATATTTTGTGATTGATGGTACCAGGGAAATAATGTTCCTGATTCACATTGAAGTTTAAGTGTGTTGCGAAGTGGCTGAGTGATTTTCAGCATTTCCTCTAAAACTTCAGTCAAAATTTCTTGGAACATTTCTGGCACATATTGCGTATTTTCAGAAAGAGCAACACTGTCACTCATTTCGGATTGTTGTTTTTCAGCAAAGTGTCTAAGTAATAGTGAACTAGAGTAACCTCCAAGTTCGCCAGCTGGTTTACCATGTGGGTCATAATACTCTCTAGTTCTTTTCCAATCAGCTGGTAAACGCACAACCTCTCCAACTCGCAAACCTGTAATAACCATGACTTTCAGGGCGGCGAATCTTAATGCATCTTTATATGATGCTGGTTTCTCAGTAAAAATGATTCTGAGCAACTCCCAAAAAGCTCTTTTCTCAGGTAACTTAGTTTGGTTTTTGCGTTGAGATAAATCAGCTAATAATTCAGTTTTGGATTTAACAATTTTCGAACGTCTATCACGTCCATTGTTGATTCTTTTTGAAATTAAATGCGGAAAAATAGGGCAGTTAATCGTCAAATGATTTGTGTCAAATATATTCTTAGTAATACCGATAATGACGTCTTTTAATTGAGCAGAAGGTTGTATTTTTAATGCAATATCTGCAACTTTATCAATTATTTCTGGCGTTAATTCCCATGGTTTAACAGATAAAAAAGTACAATAAGTCGCAAGCACTTTTAATGGTCGAATAATTCCATTTACAATATGTAATGCGCTGCTTCTTTTATAAAATAAATGTTCAATCGTAGAAGCTTTAATTAACTCTTGCCAATGCATATCAAGAGGCTTTTTTGTAAGTATCGCCTGACCACTAATTTCCTCTTTATTCATTATGGCAATACATTTTGCATCCCCGCCAAAATCTTTTAGATAATGCACAGGAGGAGCAATACCATTCACAAAAGATGTAAGATTCCAGCCTGTATCAGATACCCCTTCACCATCTAACTTAAAGTCCCAATTTATTTCTTTGTTTAATGCAATTTCTTTCCAATTTTGAACATATTCTCTAAAAGGCTGATGCATGATTGCTACCCCTTATTTCTGCAATAATTTGTTGCACGCCATTTATTGTGTTTTGTAACTGTAAATAAGTAGGGGATGATTGGTCTCCCTTTGATTCTGTATTAAAGAAACCTACAATACTTCTCATGTCATCTAATACTTGCTCATGTACATTGATATCATGTAATGGCATAAATTTTCTACAACCATAGCAAGAAGTAACTGGGTTGTATGGACAAGCTGGTTGACCACTTGAACATCCGCCAATTCCTGCAATTGGTATTCCGTGAGGTACGCCAGCAATTTGATAAGCGCCTTTTAAATCGCTAAGTTCTTCTTTACTTATGAATTTATCATGGGCAATTTTTACCACTTGTTGATAAATAGGAGATATTCCTAAGGCTTGATTGACTCTTTCAGCTTGATTCGCAGAGGTTTGGAAATACACTAAACCAGTTGTTATATCAGTATGACCCATAAACTCTGCAAGTTCTTCCTGGCTAGCTCCACCATCCACCATTCGTTGAGCAGCAGTATGACGTAAGTCTGTTGCTGACGATTTGCGACCTATAATTAAGCTGACTTCGTCTCTAATAACATTAGAAACTTCATTTGCAGAATTTAGTCGAAAAATCCTATCGTCTCCAGACAGTTCATCAATTAAATTAAACTTATTTAAGGCTATGAATATTGGTGACCATTCAGCTTTGACTTTGCGTAATAATATATGCGAAGAAGATTTTGAACGTTGTTTAACAGTTTTAAATGTCAAATGTACTGTATTGATAACATCGCTTACGTTATCCCATATCCTAATATCTCTCATAGTTAGTAATGCTATTTGAACAGGCCGCATACCAAACTGATACGCACAAAGAACTAATCCAGCGTTGCGTATAACTTTAAAATCATCAGCTAAATGAAGTGATATGTTATCTAGATATTCAACTATTTTGGCTTCTTCTTGTGAATTTAAGAAAACATCCCCTTTTTTGATTGATGCAAATTTGTCTTGAAATGGTAAAGAAAGTTTTGAAATGAAGCTGTTATATTCTGAAGTCCAAACAGAATAATTACCATTTGCGAGAAAAAATAATAATGATTTTATTGTTAACAAATAAGGAAGTGAGTATTCAGAAAATAAAGTAATCCATAGCTTCATGAAGTCTGAGGGGTTAGTATCTAATATAGTGACAAGTGTCTCTCTTCTGACTTGATATAGTGAAATTAATCGGTTGTAAGCTGTAGATACACTTAGTCCTTGTGATATTAGGTAAAGAAATAAATGTTTTGCTATCTCTTCCATACCTTTATCATAGTTATTCATGTATAGATTGCTTTTTCTACCCCTTATATATAAATCTAGTACCTTAACTTCTTTGAAATTTTTTATTGAACGTAATTGATTATCAAAATCGTCGTAATACCTAACAACTCCAGGTAGTTCAGGCAATATGCTCAATAATTCCTCCAATGAATCTTGTGGCTTATTTTGACCAATTTTTCTCTTAATCGTACTCACTTATATAGCTTTCGGTATGTTTCTCAATATAGCCACTCGTTCGTCCATGATATTGGACCAAACGCTTGAAACTCTATCTTCGAAGACGGCTTTGGCATACTTTGGTGGCATATTTGACTCTCTTGACCATCCAAAAAAAACACGCATTTTTGGCATTGCCAGTTCAACCGTATCCCCATTCTCTAAAAGCTGACTCAATCTTACTACAGCACAAGTGTGCCTTAAATCATGGGGAGCTATGGTGTTTTTACCAGTTCTATTTTTTAGAGTTTGCAATGCATCCTTAGGTAAAAAATTCGAAATTTTCTCGTAGTATTTTGTCAATGACTCATGTGATAGTGGAGTGTTCCACTGGGAGTTGAATAGAAATGGGTGAGGGGGTCTCCCTCTGAAATTTTCTGTATATGTTTGAATCAAATTGGCGGTTAATTCACTTACTGGGATTTGCCTGATTGAATCTATAGTTTTGATGCTTGGCTTGCTATATCTAGGATCCAAATAATCTTCATTTTCCAAGGTTATGACATTAATCCAATATCTTTTCCGACCTTGTTGATCATCAAATGCTGATTTGATTGAGTTAACTTGCAGTAAAAGAGCTTCGCCACGTCTTAGCCCCATATGTAACATACAAATATAAGTTAAAAATACGTTCCACCTTGTAATAGTTCTTTTAAATGGGTTTAAAGTTGATTCTGATGATGGATCTAACATTTCATATAGATATCTAATAACATCAGCAGGCAATGAACGTATGTGGTCAGGTCGTTTTGACTTTTGAATTCTCAACTGCCCATAAAGTTGCCCTAAATGAAATAGCTTTGATTCAATTTTTTGGAATGCATTGCTATCAATTTGGCTTTTACTAAGAAGTGTAATAATCGTTTTTACAAAAGAAAAACATGTTTGCCAGTTAATTTCTGTGGCGCCTGTGATATTACTTTGATTACGTAACTGAATAAAATAAGCTTCAAGTAGATCTCCGATTGCAACGATATCTAATCCAGAAATGATGTCGTCTAAATATCCAAGCTTTATCTTGTCTGCAAATAGATATAACGACTCAATATGCCTTAATTTAGCAGTTTCACTATTCAGCTCTAAATTATGCGTATATATAGAAGACCATATAACTGACCAATACCTAGGCAAACCATTTTCATCAACAAGTATAGGTCTATTTAAGTTTGTTGGTAATTGTATGTTTTTAAATTTCTTATAGGCCACGCAACACCTCGAAGCAATTTTGTTTGCTTATTATAACCTTTGGTGTTGCTTTAAATTTTGTGATTAAATAGACATTCAGGCAACAGCCATAAATGTACCATGGGTTCGCATAATGTATATTATGTTAAATTAATAATGTATGTAGATTTGAATATAAAAAGATGTGCGATGACGGCGGACGTATGATTTGAAACACTTGGACATTTGGTTTGAAACAGTGTTGTTTATTTTCAATTAGACTGTTTCACAAAATTGTCTTCAACTGAACTTGATATTTGTTTGCCATCAAGATGAACGTTAACTGTTATGAGTTGTTGATCAGTTTTAGTGCGCCAATCTTTTTGAGCAGCGTTTGGATCATGGTTAAATAGCTTACTATCGTCTACCCAGTCTGTTACTAAGCTCATTGCACATGGAAAAAGCTCAACAATTACTATTGATGATGTAGCAAATTATCATGATCGAGCAAAATTAATATTCGAAACAATTGAAAAAATCATTTGTTTGTAAATACTAAAAAAATCTAATCATATTTGAGCAACAGAACTATAAGTTCATTCAATGGGCAATATGCAACCTTGGCAAATGCACTGCTCTACAAGCCCTAGTTTTTCTTATGTACAAATCTAACTAACAAAAAACACCCATAGTTTATACCAATAGTTTATATTGGTGTTCTCACTATTATTAAGTACTTATGGATGTTTGATTTTACAGAACTTACCTAAGTAATGATCTACACTTAATTTGCCTGCGCCAGAGAAAATAAGCGGTAAAAACATCACCATATAGATAAGCGGTAGCTTGTAGTTGCCGAAACCATCACCTTCTTCATCGATGATCCTATAACCTTTAATCAGTTCACCCAATGTATTCCAGTGTTCTGGCCAATGTACTGAGCCGATGGCAACAATCGTCAGTATGAATAATGATGTTGCAAAGAATCTGGTTGCAAAACCAAATGCTATTGCAAATGCGCCTATGATTTCAAAGTAAGTCGCAATACCCCAAGTGATATCTGGCGGTAATATATTGAATGGGAACGGGAAATTTATATCTGCAAACCAATTGGTACCGTGGAATTTTTCAAATCCGGATTCACCAAACTCCCATGCTAGCAGTAGGCGCAGTGTCAGTTGAGGAAACCACGTGCCGACAGCATCGAGCTTAGAGGTAACTCTATTGTATAAGTTATGTATTGTTGTATTTGAGCTTTGATGCATTTTCATCCCTAGTTAAGTATTGTGTTGTTTAGTCGGATGAACTGCATAATCCTTACACATCAATATTACATTGCTTTACGGTTTTTCTTGTAGTGAAAATAAATGCGTATTGATAACAACAAGATAAGCACAGCCGCGTAATACACAGGCTTAGTCACATCCTTTTTTACCAGCCATAGGTAATGTAACACGGCTAATATGGCAATCAGATAGACAACTTTGTGTAGCTTTTTCCATTTGGTTTTAAGCTTTTTCATCATGTATTGATTAGAGGTGGCTACAAGTGGGATAGTGAGCATAAAAGCCATAAAACTTACTAATATACGAGGATGCTTCACCACATCTTTGAAAATATCATCCATCAAAAAACCAAAATCTAGCCATAGATAGGTGATGAAGTGTAGTGCGGCATAAAAAAACATCCAAAGCCCAAGTAAACGACGTAATTGTATCTGCCAGACTTGGTTGGTTAATAGTCGTATGGGTGTCATACTAAGGCTTGCAAGTAAGAATACTAAGGCCCAAGTGCCTGTGGAGTGCTCGATAAACTCGATAGGGTTAGCGCCTAAGTCATCATTAAAGCCTAGCCAGACTAGCAGCACTAAAGGTGTTAGCGCAAGTAGCCAAACAAGCCCTTTTACCCATAAAATGTGTGTGTTTTTCATATGGAAATACTTAAAAATAATGCTTAAAAGTATTTTTTTAGATCCATGCCAGAATACAACTGCCCTACTTCTGCATAGCCATTAAACATTTGGGTTTTGATACGCCCTGCAAACAGACCTGAGCCAATACGTCTTTCAGAGGATTGCGTCCAGCGCGGATGATCGACATTTGGATTTACATTTGCAAAGAAACCATATTCACTAGGGCCCGACTTTGCCCAAGTAGTGAGTGGCATTTTTTCCACAAAACGAATTTTAGTGATGGCTTTTGCACCTTTAAATCCATATTTCCATGGCACAATCAATCGCACTGGTGCGCCATTTTGATTGGGGAGCACCTCTCCGTACAGCCCAACAGCTAGTAACGTAAGTGGATGATTCGCTTCATCTATACGCAAGCCTTCTACATAGGGCCAATCCAAAATCGGCACGCGCGCACCAGGCATGGTTAGAGGGTCATTTGCAGAAATGAACTCAATATACTTAGCATTTCCTGTTGGCTCCGCCCATTTGATCAGACTAGCAAGTGGAAGCCCTACCCATGGGATTACCATAGACCAAGCTTCTACACAGCGCATGCGATAAATGCGCTCTTCAAGTGGCGCTAATTTCATCAATGTTTCAATATCGATGGTTTTAGGTTTTTTTACAGCACCCTCTATGCTAATAGTCCAAGGGCGTGGTTTAAATTGCTTAGAATGTTCAGCTGGATCAGACTTGCTGGTACCAAACTCGTAATAATTATTATAAGTAGTAATATCTTCGTACTTAGTGAGTTTTTCTTCCGTACCATAGGCTGTTTTTTTGATGCCTATGATTTTGTTACTGCTGGGGAGCGCAGCTGTAGCGGCATTCCCGAGTTTTGGAAAAGGTATCAAGCCAGACGCGACAATCAAGCTACTAGCTTTTAATATTAGCCGCCTATTTTCGAATACTTCTTTAGGGGTAATTTCTGAGGAGGTAATATTGCTAGGATTACGTTTATTGTTATCAAGTGTCATCGAAATCACCTTAAATGTTTGTATCAATGTCACTTAGTCACAACTAAGCACTAAACCTTACATATGCCGCCTTCATTTTTTAATATTTTGAATGAGCACGTTTAAATCATTGGCCTGTATTTTATCGGCAATCACGCTGGCTTCTTGCAGTAGCGTGTTTGCAGTCGCTTGGTCACCTTGTGCCAGCTTGGTTTGTGCAAGGTAGATCTCCGTTTTAGCAGCATAATAATCACCACCGTTATCCTTACTGAATTGCAGTAGCCGCTCATAAGTTTTTTCTGCACTTGGGTAATCTTTATTCTCTGTAAATAACTGACCTAACACTAAACTGGCTTCAGCATATTGGTCTAAAGTACCCGCTTTTTTCTGCATTAGCGTGCCTTTGAGTTGATACTCTATCGCCTTATCTAGCATACGCATTGATTGATAAGCTGTCGCCAGACGCTCATAACTATCAGCACGCTCATTGTCATTTAAGGCTAACTTTGCACCCTCTTCATAGCTTTTAAGTGCTGCTTGATACTCTTTTTGCTGGTAGTATGTTTCACCTATCAAATTCAAACCAATGCGTATAAATTTTTGATTATTCTCTTGTTGGCTTGCTTGCAAACTTTTTTGATAATACGTAAGTGCAAAGGCTAGATTGTCATGATTTTTATAAAAATTGCCTAATACCAGACTGGCTATTACCGTTTCAAACCCTGATTTGGCATGCTGTACTGATAGCATAAGCGTTTTTTCAGCATCATCATTTTTACCTAGTGCCTCGAATGCGCGCCCCTTACATAACAAGGCCTCAATATGTTGTGCATCTTGCGCTAATACCGCATCGGCCAGATTCACTGCACGAGCCGCATTAGCCTGATCTAACGCTTGATTACAAGCCGATATTTGACCTGAAAAATCTTTTGCGTATAAATTAAAAGATATTAAAAACAATACTTTAAAAAATATATTTAAAGTATTTTCTAGTTTTATATTCTTACCTGTCAAAATAAATCCTTTTGCGTATATGAGGAGTCAGACTCCCCTGAAGTTTGAATAGTTGCATCATTTAATGGCGAATCCAAACCTTGTGTAAGCAGTGCTTGCAGACCTGCTTCGTCTATCACGGTGACACCTAAACTAAGCGCTTTTTCCAATTTACTCCCAGCCTCAGTGCCCGCCACCACAAAATCTGTTTTTTTAGAAACACTACCACTGACTTTTCCGCCTGCGGCTTCTATAAATGCTTGCGCTTGATCCCGCGACAAATTAGGTAATGTCCCAGTTAACACAAACGTCTTACCTTGCAGTACGCCACTTTTCTGCTGTTTACCCGCATGCTCTGCCCATGTAACGCCTCGCTCACGCATCATGGCGATGACATCTTTATTATGAGCCTCTAAAAAGAATTGTTGAATAGACTCCGCTACCACAGGTCCCACATCATTGACTTGCAACAATGCATCCCTATCGGCTTGTATCAGTTTATCTAAGCTGCCAAAATGCTGAGCCAGATCTTTAGCGGTGGCTTCGCCTACGTTGCGAATCCCAAGCGCATAAATAAAACGTGCCAGTGTCGTATGCTTGCTCTTTTCTATTGCATCCAACACATTCTGCGCTGATTTTTCGGCCATACGCTCTAAATTTGCCAATGTGCTTAACTGCAAGGTATAAATGTCATCTAGTCGATGCACCAGATTAGCATCGACCAATTGGTCTACTAATTTCTCGCCTAAACCCTCAATATCCATGGCGCGACGTGATGCAAAATGCGTAATGGCTTGCTTACGCTGTGCTGGGCAGAATATTCCACCCGTACAACGCGCGACCGCTTCATCTTGAGGTCTGATGATATGAGAACCACATTCTGGACAAACTGTCGGCATCACAAAGTGGCGCGCATCGCTAGGACGCTTTTCGATTATCGAAGCGACCACTTCTGGAATAACATCTCCTGCCCTACGTACAACAACCGTATCACCAATCATAATATCTTTGCGACGCAATTCATCTTCATTATGTAAAGTTGCATTGGTCACAGTTACGCCGCCGACAAAAACAGGCTTCAGGCGTGCTACTGGTGTAATAGCACCCGTGCGTCCTACTTGCACCGTAATATCTTCTACTGTGGTTGTGGCTTCTTCTGCTGGAAATTTGTGCGCGATAGCCCAGCGAGGTGCTCTAGACACAAAACCTAATGTATTTTGCTGCTTAAATTGATTGACTTTATACACCACGCCATCAATATCAAATGGCAAGCTCGGTCTCAAACGACCCACCTCTGCATAATACTCACGCAAGCCTTGCGCTCCCAATTTAACAGCACGCAAATCACTCACTGGAAAACGCAAATTCTCAAGATATTGCATTGCCTCAATGTGAGAGTTTAAAACTGGAGCGCCGACAGACTCACCCAGACCATACGCATAAAAATATAAAGGCCGAGTGGCTGTGATTTTAGGATCTAATTGACGCAAGCTACCTGCTGCCGCATTGCGCGGGTTGGCAAACAACTTGCCATCCTGCTCCGCTTGTATTTGATTTAAGCGCTCAAAATCACGTTTTAACATGAGCACTTCACCTCTCACTTCTAGCAATGCTGGGGGCTGTGCTAGATTGAGCTTAATTGGAATAGCACGTATCGTTTTCAGGTTGTGCGTCACATTCTCACCAGTGTAACCATCGCCTCGTGTAGCACCTTGCACAAAAATCCCATGCTCATAGGTTAAGGTAATGGCCAAACCATCAAACTTGGGCTCTACGGCATACTCAACAAGCTTGCTGTCCAGTGTTTCCGCAACGCGCTTATCAAAAGCAATTAACTCTTCATCAGAAAAAGCATTGTTGAGTGAAAGCATCGCCTGCCGATGTTGTACACTTTCAAAAGCACCTGAAGGGCTACCACTCACGCGTTGTGATGGAGAGTCTGGTGTAATGAGCTCTGGATAGAGTGCCTCTAGCGCGATTAACTGGCGGTATAAACCGTCATATTCATTATCGCTCACTTTGGGATGATCTAGCACGTAATAGTGATAATCATACTCAGCAAGCTGCGTTTTGAGTTCAGAAAGCTCAAGTTGGGCTTGCGCTAAACTAGTCATTGCGATGGATTTATGAGAACAAGCGTAATGCTTGCGGACTTCCAGGAATAATGCCTTTGGCAATCATTTTGGCGTTAATCATTTTTAATTGCTGGCGAATTTTTTCTAAATGAATATCGCCTAATATCTTACGATTATCATCAATCATGGTCGCATCAACACCTTTTGCAATAGCTCTGGCAGCATTCACCATGCGATCAAAAGCATCTGCATTATTTTTTACTGTAGGAATATCCAGCTGAAACGTGATGCCGTGCATTACAGCCGTTTTTAACATTTTGGAGGAGAAGTCGTTGCCTTCAAAGTTCTTGATTGTAAACTCTAACTGGTCGTCAAAAAGAGGAGATTTATAATGAAAACGACCATCATCGGCCAATACCAAACCTTGTGCCTCGACCAAACCTCTGAGCTTTGTTGCATGAAAACTAGCACCATCGTTCGCTAAAAGATGAAAGCCGACTGTTTTATCCACCTCGATACAAAACTGATCCAGTGCAACTGCACGGCCAAGCGGATCCCCTGCTCCTTGCCATTCCACATGTGCGCTCAGGTTTAAACCTATCGTTTCCACCATATGCTGAAAACGATTTAGCGTACTCCTAGAAACGGATCCACCGCGGTCTGCCAGCTGTAAGCTATATGCTAATTGGGTAAAGGCCTGATTAGGCTTGCTAAGACGAATTTCAATCCAATCGTTGGTGGTAGTTAAGCCATATGCAAACGTGCGTTCTGTCAGCTCTTTAAACTGTTGCTCAATACCCACAACTTTGTTTTGAGTAATGGGCGATGAAGCATAAAGCAATGCAATTAAATCCACCTGAGAGTGTAAATCTTTAGGTAATGCAACCTCTTCTATTACAACAGCAGAGACCTCTGGTTTATCCGTACTTACATCCCCACTAGCATGAATGGAAGGCTCATGCACAATATCATCCACCATTTGACTGACGATTTCCTCTTGCATAGACTCAGCCTCGGGCTCGCTCAAAGGTGCATGTGCTTCAGATTGATGTATTGGGCTGAAGTCTGGTTCAGAATCAAACGCAGATTGCGTGTCTTCGACCTGATCAAAACCAGCAATGCTAGGTTCCAGCTTTTCTCGCTCAACCACCTTTGCCTTATCACGCTTGGTCGTTTCTGCATTGACTTGAAAATCCTCAATCAACACATCGCGCTGACTAGGTTTAAAATCTTTGGAGATACGTTGGTGAAATTTCCGCTCTTGCCACCAATTAAAGACCAGCACGCCCAATACAATGAAAATGCCTAACACAATGAGAATTATCAGCAGATCCGACATCTGTTACTTAAACCTAACTATTGAACTGTGCATATCATACTCCTAAATCCCTTAACTAAGCAGCCTGCATGCGCACTGCAGCATCTATATCCACGTCAACTATACGTGAAACTCCTGATTCTTGCATCGTCACACCAATGAGCTGCTGTGCCATTTCCATGGTAATTTTATTATGTGACACAAATAAAAACTGCGTTTTGTCCGACATTTTTTTAACTAAATTGCAAAACCGTTCTGTATTACTATCATCTAGCGGCGCATCCACTTCATCCATCAGGCAGAAAGGCGCAGGGTTTAATCTAAACAATGCAAACACCAGTGCCATTGCAGTCAGTGCTTTTTCGCCGCCAGATAGCAGTTGAATCGTCGTGTTCTTTTTGCCAGGCGGTTGCGCGAAAACTTGTATGCCTGTATCTAAAATTTCGTCTCCCAATAACTCCAGTTTAGCCTGGCCACCACCAAACAGCACATTAAACAACTCATTAAAATTGCGGTTTGCTTCATCAAAAGTCACTTGTAATTTACCGCGTGTTTCCCGATCAATTTTACGTATGGCATCCTCCAGCGTTTCACTGGCTTGTGATAAATCAAGCATCTGACTGTCCAAATAGGATTTGCGCTCTTTTTCTGTCGCAAGCTCATGAATCGCAGCTAAGTTGACAGGGCCTAGCTCGCTGATTTCACGTTGCAACTGCATTGTTTTATTCAGTAACTCACTGGTTTTTGCTTGTGAGGCCAAATCTACGGACAGCGCAGCTTCATCCAAACCATTTTCTAATAAACCAGTCTGGCATTGCTCAAAGTATAACCTTGCTTCTTGCTCTTTTAATCGGCTTTGCTCCAATGCATCTCGCAAAGGATGCAATTGCTGCTCGTTCTGCATGCGCAAACGTTCTTGCGTTTGTAATGCGACTTCTAGTTCCGCCAAATGGTTGCGGGCTTGCGCCAAAGCCGCCTCTGCGTGCTGCTTAACATTTAAAGCATGCACTAGATTTGCTTTAAGCGTTTCCATTTGCGTGTGTTTTAATGTCTCATCTGCTTCATTTTGGCGTATCAGAAAAGCAGATTTTTCTTCACTGTTTACTTTAATTTTATTATTTAATTCATTGATTATATTTGAAATTAATTTTTTACTAAAAAGTCGTTCCTGATGTAATTTTTCAGCCTTTTGAATGTCATCACGTAGCGCAAAATAAGTTTGTTCAGCTGTTTGCTTGGCACTTGTCGCTGCGCGCGCTTGTGCTTCCAAAGCCGATAAGCTCGCAGTAAGCTCGGAAATTATTGTTTGCTTACTGGTCACATCCGCTTCTAACGCTGCTTGTTTGTTTGTAGCATTTTGCAGTTCATTCTTAATGCTATTTTCACGCGAACGCGTATTCTCATGTGCTTGCTTAATGCGTGAAATTTGCAATTGCGAGGCATGCATCTTTGCCGTCATCTGGCGCAAAGATTGATTCTCCGCCTGATGTTGAGTACGCAATGTTTGTAAAGCAAGTTCTTGCGTTGTTAACTTTTGCGATACCTGATGCAAAGCATCTTGCAAGCTTGGCAGTGTTTGTTGTAGCGCCTCTAAGTGCTGCTGACGTTCTAGTACGCCTTGCATCGCATTTTGTGTACCGTGATAAGAAACGCTGTGGCGCGTATAAATATCACCAGCCTGATTGACTAGACATTCGCCTACTTGCAAGCGCGATACGGCTTGCTGTATGTTCATATCGCTGCTGAGCAAATACACGCCATTTAGCCAGTCATGCAACACGCCTAACAGTGATTGATCTTTGCTATCGAGTATGGATAACATCGAAGTAAAAAAGCTGTGAGAAGAAGCGGTCACCAGCGCCTTGTCGCTTAAGCCGATGACCAAAGCACTGGGTGGACGCTGATCTAACACACTTTTTTCAGTAATAAGTGCATTGAGCTTGGCACCTAGCGCCGCCTCTAACGCCACACGCCAATCTTGCTTGATTTGAATTTTTTGCCACAAACGCGCATTACTTTTCAATCCTTTTTGGTCTAACCAGACACTCAACTTAGACTCTTGATTCAATGATTGTTGAATTTTCTGTAGGGAATGAACCTCTGCTTCTGCCTGATTGAACTCGCGTTGTGCCTGCGTTTGTGCCTGACGCAAAGAGTTAAGCTCCAAAACTAGCGCCGCCTCTTGCGCACTAAATTGCTGGATTTTATTTTCTTGTTGTTCAAGCTGCACTTGCAGTATTTTCAACTGATGTTCATGCCCCTCTAACTCAGCCATATCAGGCAGCACTAAAGCACTCAACTCCTGCGCGTAACGGGTGATTCTCTGCTTAATTTCTTGTAAATTTTGCGTCACATGCTGTACGTTATTTTGCTCAATCTGAATACGTTGCTTAGTGTTAACCAATGCCTGTTGCGCGCTTGCTGCTTGCTCAGTCGTTTGCTTCAATGCAGCCTCTTTATCAGGCAACCCTTGCGTTAACAAAGCTAAGTTGGATGCGGCCTCAGTCTCTACTATGTCGACCTGCTCAATCTCATTTGTTTTTAACCGAAGCTGTTGTGTTAACTCCTGAAACTGTTGTGCATTGCGTTCCAACGCTTGCTGCACCTGCTGCAGTTGCATACTCATGCGTTCACGCGCCTCTTGCGTTTGACGCACTTGGCTTTCTAGATTAGAAACTTCAGCATTAGCCTCATAGTATGCCGCTTGTGCTTTATTAATGCCTTCACTCGCCGCATAATGTGCTTGGCGAGTGCTCTCCAACTGGTTTTCACTGGCACGTAATGCGGCAGTTTGCGCTTCTAATTGATTAACTAACTTCTCAACTTGCGCTTGCGTCTTTTCCCAATCTCGAGCGGCATCGCGCTTTTTGAGCAACCACAGTTGACCTTCCGCATGTTTTAAAGTCGCTTGTAACTGATGATACCGTTCAGTGATCACCGCTTGTGCATCAAGTTTATTAATCTGTTTCTGTAATTCTTTACATATATCTTCAACGCGCGTGAGGTTTTCACGCGTATCACGCAAACGTAATTCTGTTTCTCGTCTACGCTCTTTATATTTACTGATACCAGCAGCCTCTTCCAAAAAGATTCTGAGCTCCTCTGGTTTGGCTTCTACAATGCGGGAAATCGTGTTTTGACCGATAATGGCATAAGCACGCCCACCCAACCCAGTGCCTAAAAACAAGTCTGCGACATCACGTCTACGCACAGCAGTATTATTAATGTAATAACTTGAGCCTTTTTCGCGTTCAATCACCCGTTTTACTGAAATTTCTGCGTACTGATTCCATTCTCCGCTGGCACCACCCAAGCTATTGTCAAAAATTAGCTCCACACTGGCACGCGAAATAGGTTTGCGATTGGAGGAGCCATTAAAAATCACAGCATCCATCGCATCTGCACGCATTTCTTTAGCTGAAGATTCCCCTAGCACCCAGCGTACCGACTCCATGACGTTTGATTTGCCACAGCCATTGGGTCCCACCACACCCACACGCTGCCCGTGCAGATGAATGGTTGTGGGATCCACAAAAGATTTGAAACCAGCAAGTTTTAGATGTGTTAAGCGCAAAACAATTTATATGATTAGGTTTAAATTTTTAAGCGTTATAATAACGTTTTTTCAACGCAAAAACTGCATTTCTTATATGAATGAACACGCTTTAGGTGGCAAACCCACTGCTCAACCCACTAAACAGTTAGAAACTTTTTCTAATCCAAATACAAGCAGAGACTTTCATATCCATATGGAAATCCCTGAATTCACGTGCCTTTGCCCAAAAACTGGCCAACCTGATTTCGCTGTCATTTATTTAGACTATATTCCAGATGCATTATGTGTCGAACTCAAAAGCCTCAAGCTCTATATGTGGTCGTTTCGAGATGAAGGATGCTTTCATGAAGCTGTGACTAACCAGATATTAGATGACCTAGTTGCCGCAACCCAACCAAGATTTATGCGTGTGACGGCAAAATTCTACGTGCGTGGTGGAATTTTCACCAATGTTGTTGCAGAACATCGCCAGTCTGGGTGGCAGTCGCAACCAAAAATCGATTTACTTTCTTTCGAAAGCCAATCTAACACCCGTGGATAAGAAACAATCTATATAGAAAAACATTGACAACAACCCTGCCCATCTTTATGATTGCGCCTTCTTTGAATTTAAGCGAATTCAAAGCACCTGAATAAGAGGTATGAGGGGGTATAGCTCAGCTGGGAGAGCGCTTGCATGGCATGCAAGAGGTCAGCGGTTCGATCCCGCTTACCTCCACCAAAAAACAGGATAAATCACTTAAAAGATTGAGGGATTTGTAGTAAAATGCGCTTGTTGTAAATTTCTTAGGTCCCCATCGTCTAGAGGCCTAGGACACCTCCCTTTCACGGAGGCGACCGGGGTTCGAATCCCCGTGGGGACGCCACGCTGTACATGATAGATTGTCAGCATCTGCAATCAGTCATATGCATAACTCAATCGAATAACGCTAGTTTTCTGAACATTTATTCAAAAATTGACACATTAACCAGTACGATAGACTCCATTAAATAGTGGGAGCTCACCTTGGTACAAGTTAAATAAATACATGCTTTCAGACCAGAATCTACAAAAAAACAAGGGGAACTAAGTCCCCTGTTTTTAAGTAACTACTTTTTTATTACTATACATCATTAAGCTTGGCGACGATTTCGCAGGATCAACCCAAATAACGTTGAAGCCATAAGCATGAGCATCCAAGGAGGCAATGGCACATCGCCATTTTCTGCACCACCTACTTGTGCTGGCGTAACATCAAAACTTTGTTGCGCTACAGATGCGGCAGCATAAGTGGCGTCGCCCGCCTGTGTTGCCTGTAATGTACAGGTTCCATTAGCCACCAAGGTCACGGTATAGCCGCTCACTGTACACACCGAAGCTGTGAGCGAATTTAAGCTCACTGTTAGACCAGAACTTGCACTGACGGACGCCAAGAAAGGCGCAGAGCCAACAGGCATGTTAGTAATTGGCGCAAAACTAATCGTTTGCGTCAATCCTGTCACTGTGACAGTTTTAGTCACACTTGCAGGCTGAATAAATCCAACACTGCCGACTTGGCTTGCCTGAATGTTACATGTGCCTGATGCAATAGTGCTCAAATCAGAGCCGATCACCTGACAAGTACTTGTTGTTAAGCTGGTAAATGTTACTGGTAAGCCTGAGGAAGCTGTCGCATTTAAGCTTGTAACAGAACTCACAGGCAATGTGACAGGCGGATTAAAGTCAACTGTCTGAGTTAGCCCTGATGCGGCCTGATAATGCACGCTTGATTGTGCAAAGACTGGCGTTACTTCTACGCCACCCAAGTTGTCTGTGGCTACACTGTAGAACTCATAGTATCCAAAACCGTTAGGGAAACTAAAGCTAGTATTATACGGTGCCACTGTATCTGTAGCGCCCGTTTGTGTCCACGTACCCCAGTTCGTATTGTCAGCGGAGAATCGATAGAAGAATTTCACATTGGCCACAGAAGAAGCCGTTGATGCTGTCGTCACAACCAACACAGGGACATTGCTACCAAACTCTTTTGCATCAAAACCATAACTTGGTGCGGTAGCGTCAGCAGAGTTTTCTGTCACAGGTTTCAACATGAGTGATACAGTTTTATCACCGCCAAATTCAGACTGTACAAAGGAACCTACATTCCAGCTATAAAGGACATTCGTTGCACCACTCGCTAAAGTTTGGGTACTAAGTACACTACCTAAAGCTGGTTGAGTGTTCCAAGTCAAACCAGTTTCTGTCCAACTGTCTGTAACACTGCTACGCGCTTCAACAGACAGCGATGCACCTGCTGATTTCCAGTTGTACAACTGCAAAGTAGCACCTGTAATCGTTGAACCTGCAGGAATGCTTGAGAGATCAAACTTCATCCATGCCCGCTCATTACCAAAACTGCTCGTACTACTACTTTGGATATACATGTTAGTGCTCGCGCCATAGTTTGTCGTGGGTGAACCGCTTGCCACTTGCGCGTCTGCAACTGGGTTCAATGAATAGCCACCGCCACTCACTGTTGCAGTCGCATTTAAAGTAATCGCTGCATTCGCGACTGGATTCAAAGCATCAACATGCGAACTGAGTCCAGAAGCGCCTGGTAGTGTATTAGCGGTAACCACAGCATTATTACAGCGTAAGCGGAAGCCATAACTTTCCATGGTAAGTACACCAGTAATTTCCAAGGTATCGCCTACCGCACCAGGTAAGGTTTTCGCAGTATAGCCAGTCACATCCCAAAGTTTTAATGTTTGCCCAAACTGATCCGTGACAGAATTTGCTGTAGCCGATTTTTTGACTAGCAATTTCACATAGTGGTTTTTATAGTAGTCATTGAGTAAAGCACCAACGGAAGATACTAGCGTAGGTTTAGCCAAGCTTTCGTCGTGACCAACCACTTTAAATTCCATACCGTCTGCATAAATTCCTTCTTGATCCACAAACTCAGGATTACCGCCATAAAACGCTGACTTACCCCACACTTCAATAATATCACCAGGCAGCAAGGCGCCAGTTTTAAAGCCCAGATAGCTACGGTAAAGCTCTTGCTCAGAGAGGCGATTCGCAGCGTCAATACTACCGTCTGCATTCACTAAATCTACTGGCACTTGCTTGCTACCACGGCGTGCCAACGTTTCTGGTGTGGCACTGAGGAAGCGCACAAACGCATCTTCAAATGTATGTTTAGTATCATTATCGTTCATCATGGTTACTACCACACGATAACCACCTGAGTAATTGCCATTAAAGTGATAGCGATCACCGCCTACGGTATAAGCTGTGGCAGGCGTAGCGTGATTTTGACGCATAAAATCCGCTAAACTTTCGCGTACTAATTCAGTCGATGTGAGCGGCGCAGTATCAACCCATGTATAGCCTGCTGGTGGGTGTGCATACATATAGTTGTTAATGACGACTTTATATGTTGTCGCTGCGTTGATTGGCAGACCATTAATAGTGACGCTAGAAATGATCCCATCTACAGCGCTTACTTCCATCTCTCTAGAAAAGCCTGCATCCAAATTGGTTTCTTTGAGTAAATTCAGGATGTCTTGACCAGTCATGTTTACACGGTAGTATGTGTCATCTGCCCATGGGAATGTTTCATACACGTGCTTCCAAGTCACTGCACCTGCAGGAATATCAGCTCGTACACCCCCCCCTAATTCAAAGGCTAAGTCACAACCACCTTGTGCTGACCACAGTTGGTCACATTTCCATTTCATCGCATCAGTAATCCATTGACCAGCTGTATTGTTACCACTCCAAGGATACTCGTTGGCTGACCACCACTTCATGTAGTCGTCCAGCTTAAGATCATCATTGGTATAGCCAACAACTTCATCAATGGGATGCGCAGCGTTTGCGTTATAGGTGCTAATGAGGTTGTTCACATACGTTTGCACGTCTGGATCTGGCGTAATATCAGCATTACGCAACACATGCTGAGCTGCGCCTACATACTTACCTGTACCATCAACGTTGAGTTCACCAATATATTTCATGTAGCTGGCAGACTCCACAAACACTGTTTTATAGTTAAGTTGCGTTGGTTGCCAAGCTGTTTCTGTCCAGGTGTGCCAATGACCACTTACCACAATTTCAGGCACTTTAGCGGTCGCTGTATCTGCAATCACAGGTTCCACTGGATCAACTAAATCGCTATGGCCATCATGCGTCAGTAAAATCACTACATCAACATGTTCAACATTACGCAGTGTATTCACATAATCTGCAATATGACATGGATTCACCGCGTTAGCAGCACCAGCAGGGGTTGTGTCCCAACCGCAAGCAACCACTTCCATGGAGCCAGTCAGTGAGTCACCCACCACCGCTGAAGGCGTGGTGTAGCCAATAATACCGACTTTAGTACCATTAACGGTAACGGTGGTGTATGGCGGAAAATGCGGTGTATGCGTTGCTTTATCGCGCACGTTGGCAGAAATAATCGGGATACCACTAGCCGCATGCATGGCTTCCATATTGCTGATATAGCTAAGATCGCGCACATCGTGATTACCTACCACCATTGCATCTACACCACGGCCACCACGGCCAGGAATAGTTTTGAGTTTATTGGATAGGATTGTGTAATACCCTGTTAAACCGCCATTACCATAAGTGGTTGTGCTGACATTTGGGCCCGCAGTACCATCTGCATTTAGGCCATTCATGTCACCCACTGGGTTACCTTCTGAGATATCGCCACCATCCAACACCAATGCATTCGGGTTGGCCGTGGTAAGCGCAATCATTTTGCCAGCGACATAAGCTGCACCGCCAACATCTTCAAACACAGGTGGATTACCATCGTGTTTGGGAATAATCCATTTATGTGGCGTAACGCGCGCATGCACGTCATTCATATGAAAAATAGTAAAAGGATTGGCTGTCGATTTATTGGCAGAACAGCTGGCAGTACTGCCCCCATTGCTGCCCGCGCAAGTCCAAGTCCAAAGGCCTGTGCCACTTACTGCAGAAGCTACACCAGTCGAGCATAAATTAGTAGATGGCGCAGAAACCAATGTCTGACCATTTGAAGTGCCGCAAGCACCATTGGTACTGCCATTACCCACATTCACAGAACCTTGAACTTCCAAATCAAGCGCTGTAGTGTTGGCAACATCAAATACATACCAAGTCCCAGCAGATGAAGTACCACCATAATTCACTATACGGAAAGTCACGGTGGTGCCCGCTGGTACGTTTTGTAAAGCCGCAACACTACTTAAATCTATCGCTGCGATAGAGCTGCCAGTACTGGCAGTTACTGGATAGCTTAGCGTAGTAATATCTACAAATGCACCACTACCTATCTGGTACTGCAAAACACCTGATGAAGCACCAGAAGAAGAGCGGCGGTAATCTAACTTGCTAATAGAAGTAAAGGAGACGTTAAAACCGCTGTTCGCGGTGACTGTAAAAGTTGCATATTGGTTTGCAGCAGCAGCGGCACTGGCTGAAGTACTCGTCCACGTATTGCCGCCCCAACCACGCGCTGCACCAGTGCCAGTTGTGCCTACAGCTGATCCGCGGGTCAACCCTCCTACTGTTAGATTTGCACTAGCAGTTGTCGCCGCCAATGGCGAAACACCAAAATTACTAGCACCGCCAGGCATAGTGCTAACGTCCCAGCCTGCTAATGTAGCTGCAAAAGCAGAAATCGAAATAGATGTAGCAACCAATGCTACCAAAACATATTGCAGGCTACGAGCGGCCAATGAACGCATGACTTTCCCCTACTTTTTACATATAAAAATCGGCTAGGACTTAACTCCCAGCCGATTGACTTCGCTTGTTATTTTTTAACGAAAAACTTATGACTGATTACGACGACGCAGCACAAAGCCCATTAGGCCCATACCTGCTAACAACATTGCATAGGTGTCGGCTTCTGGCACGCTAGCTACGGCACTCACTGTAAAGTTATCCACGCGATCAGTACCAGCAGTAGCTACTGTTCCACCGTTAGCACTTACGGTAGACACATCAACCAAACGGAAGAAAACATTACTTTGATTATTTAATGCGGTAATACTACTTAAATCATACGCATAACTTGAAGTTGATACTGGAGTAGAGGAGCTCCATGCATTTGGCGTGCTGTTTGCTATTACAGAATAGTTAGCATAGTTTGTAAAACTGGTGCCGTTCAAGCTATATGACAATGAAAAATCACGTGGTCCTGTAGCGCTGCTAATTTGATCCCATGACAATGTAACTCCACTAAAACCTAAAGTACTCACTGAAAATTGATAAAAATCACCAACCGACCAATTGTTGGAGCTAAAAGATTCAACAGAGCCATTTCCAACAGGATTTGAATAAACAACTGAAGTGCTGACGTGCGAGCCAAGCGCTGAACCACTGCCTACCTCAGGAGCAAATGTCCCAGATGTTGTTGGTACTGATGTTTCAAAAGTCCATTGAGCAACTGTGGCCGCGTTTACAGAACTAGCGAATAATAATGTTGATAAAATCAGAGCCTTACGTAACATGTCCTCACTCCCAATAAATGATAAAAATACCTAAAAAATGCTCTAGCAGAATTACTTTTATTCTTAATACACCATGCATACTAATGCCCCATATTGACAGTGGCATTGCAAGCGGACTAAAAATCGTGAATTTTATAAATACCATTATTATTCAAATAGTTAAATGATAGTTATGCCTTGATTTTAGGTTGGCAGAACTATGCCGATATACTTAATTAATTCATACGTACGTCATACAGCTTGGTTTAGAATTAATCCATACATCCAAACTCTGATTAATAGATGTTTGGGAGTGCAAAAAAACTTAATTGAGGAGTAATGCTTTGAAAAAATCTATTCTGACTTTAGTGGCCATTGCCAGTTTAATTACTGGGCTTCCCGCAGCTGCCGCTAGCGATAGCAAAGCTAAAAAAGAAACTGTGCACACAACAAAAGAAGTTGTAAAAAGTAATAGCGTGCAAGATACACGTGATGAGCGCCATGAAGAACGACTAGAAGAACGTCGCGAACAGTTACGCGAACGCCATTTGGAAGAGCATCACGATCATCATGAAAAATAAAAAACGCGCGTTTTAAACGCTAGGATTGTTCTACTTTTCAGGATTATTTTGCAAGTCTGCAAGATAGTCGGTCATGCTTATGGTCACTAAACCACATGCAATACTCAGTGCAATCAAGCCACCCCCATTTAAAAAATCACTCCAGTATCCATACCAGCTGGCATTGGCAATGCTTAAATTCAGCGTACGATCTAAGCCTTGCCAAGAAGCATAAATGAGCTGTATGGGCATATCCAGTAACATGATGGTTAAAATAAACGGGATAGCAAGCAATGTTCGGTATGCGTATACAATCCATCGGGAAGCAGGCCAAGCAAATACGATAGTAAGAATCAGCACTAAAGGATGCATCACATTGCCTAAAGGCATCCCAGCGGTATTGTAGATTGCTTGCACTGGCTCTAGCAGTTCACCATTCGCATAAAATGCATGCGACAAACTGACGTTGATGAGCAAATAATTCGCTCCTTTTACTTGTTGCATCGTAAGAAGCACATGGTCAAACCGATATTCGAACTGCTGAATAGTCCATTGGTACATTGGTATCAGTATCTTTAGAATTGCGCCACCAAAATGATAGGTCAGCACAACGAGTAAAACGCCTATTAACACAAATAACAGAATACGTTTAAGAGACATGGATAATCAATGCATTAAACATGCGTAACCTGACGATTTTCACTGAGCGAGCCATAGCGGCCAAGCCACCAATGAAAAAATAATGCCGCCAGCGCAATCAGCACCAGTGGCGCAACCGTACCATGCAATAAGTTAAAGAGTGACTTGTCTGAGCGAAACGTATAAAACAAAGTAAGTATGCGTGCCTGATTGAATACATAGATGAATAAAGTGCCATACACTATGCCTTTTAACATCACGAGACGCGAAAGCGGCGCACTCAACATCGCGGCAATGAGTATAAACATGGCCTCAACCCCCTCACAGCCAAGCTTAATGACCAAACCCCCGCCTTTGGCTAGAATTTGATTGCCTAACGCATTTGCGTGAATGTCTGGCGTCATTAGATTAATTAGCATTACCGCTGGCTTAACTGTCAAATCACCACGAATAAAGTGACCAAATGCATGATCACGCAGTGCCAACCATGCCACTTGTAATACCACAAACACAGCAATAAAACGAAAAGCCTGTGCAATAAGTGTAGGAGGCTTAGTCACTGTAGGTGATACCCACTCTGACTGGTCTGGCCAATAATCAACACCAGCGACTGGTTTATGTTTATCCAAGATTAATTACCACATTACGTTACATACTACATAGTAAGTAAACAATATGACGTTTATATAAAACTTTAATCATTGCCAACATGACTTGAGCCTTAACTTCAAAAAATACTCATCTAAAATCATCAATAATAAAGATATTTGCATTTACACCACATCTCTCAAAAAAATGTGTTCTGACCCTAGTATTTATCTCACAATTGATACAAATCAAATCGCCCCCTTATGGCAAGACGTAATATCCAACTCACAGACTATTTGTTCAAAGGGAGTTAAAGATGAAAAAAACGTTATTAAGTATTTTAATCGCAGCTGCATTTGCGCCAGTATTGGCACAAGCAGAAGCTGGCGACATTGTGGTGCGTCTACGCGCTGTGGATGTAAGCCCAAACGAAGACAGTAAACTAGGTACGACAGTCAACAACGCACTAGGTGCAACTGTAATGAGCCCAGGCGCAGAGCTAGCTGTAGACAGCAATCTAATCCCTGAGTTAGATATTTCTTACTATTTCACAAAAAACATTGCGGCTGAGCTTATTCTTGCATTAGGCACACGTCATGATGTGAGTGTTAAAGGTGATGCACTAGCTACGGTTACAAATCAAAATCTTGGATCTGTCAATTTATTGCCTCCAACCTTAACAGTACAATGGCACTTTAACCCAGACCAAACGTTTGACCCTTATATTGGTGCAGGCGTAACTTATTCTCGCAGCCTTGATCATAATTTAACATTCCAAAAAGGCGCGTTAACTGGTCAACCGATTAAAATTGATGACAACATGTTTGGTGCTGCAATTCAAGCAGGTTTAGATATTAACCTGAAAGATGGCTGGCTCATTAACGCCGACGTGAAATATGCATGGTTAGACACCGATGTTAAGGCACAGTTGGCACCAGGGGCAGCTTGGACGAAAATTGACTCCTTAAATATTGACCCTTGGGTTATTGGTATTGGTATTGGTAAAAAGTTCTAACGTAGTTTAGTTACTCTGGTCGCTCCACTTGCCTCTACCCAAAAAGTAGAGGCTTTTTTTATGCTTATACCGTGCACCAAATTTTAACTTGATGTGCCAGATCCATCCAAATTGCAATGACACTGACTACTGTCAGCATGAGGCCTGCTATGCGCATACTGGTCGCATCACCCAACCATTTGATGCCACTTTTAAGCCTAAACCATAATTTTGAGCCGACTACTAAAGACAATCCAGAACCAACCGCAAATGCGGCCATGCTGATGGCACCATTTAACGGACTGGCTTGTAAAGAGGCAATTAACAAGGCTGAGTATAACAATCCGCATGGAATGAGCGCCCAAAGAATACCTGTTAACAATGTGCCATGTGATTTGATGGTGATGTGACGTAACCTCTCCCACACACGCCTACCTAGCTCATCTGCCCACAGTGGTTGTTTTGCAAACAACACTAACATCAAGCCCCAACCAAACACGAGCACATGAAAGAAAGTCCAAAGCGGGTGCAAAATGGCCGTTTGATCGGACATCCAAGCAAGCCCCTTAACCGACGAAGCTGCAAGCGCTCCCATGGTTGCGTAACCTAATATCCGCCCAAGCTGGAATAAGAGATACTGATGCTGTTGCGTCTGATTTTGTTGAATATAAGCGCAAGCGCCTCCACACATCGCAATGCAATGAGGTCCTCCAGCAACTCCCATCAAAAAAGTTGCCAAAGCAAAAGAAAGGGTCATAAAAATCGATCGTTATATAATTTTCGAAAAACGTGCCCGATTCGCATCTATTTGAAGGTAGCGATCAAACACCATGGCAATAGCGCGTACAAAAAACCATCCAGTTTCCGTCACTTTAATACCATCTTCTTCCATTATCAACATGCCTAAGCTTTCTTTTTCTTTTAGTGCCGTCAATTCTTGAGCAAAGTACTCTCTAAAATTGATCATATAAGAGAGCTCGATCGACTCATACTGTAATTCACCATGACACATAATTGCCATAATCACAGAGCGTCTGATTAAATCATCACGTGTCAACGCCAAACCACGCACAATGGGAAAATGCCCATGATCCAATGCGTCATAATACTCTTCCAAGGTTTTAGCATTTTGACTATAAGTAGCACCAATACGACCAATAGATGACACACCCAACCCGATTAAATCACTATCGGCCTGTGTACTATACCCTTGGAAATTTCTGTGTAAGCGTCCTTGTTTTTTTGCCACAGCCAATGCATCATTAGGCAATGCGAAGTGATCCATGCCGACATACACATAACCAGCATTTAAAAAAGCAGCTATCGCATCTGACAACATGCCGATTTTAGCTGTCGCCGTTGGCAACTCATACTGACTGATACGGCGTTGCGGTTTAAAACGTTCAGGTAAATGCGCATAAGCATACAAAGCAATACGATCTGGTCGTAATGCCACTACTTGCGATAAAGTAGTCGCGAAAGACTTAGTCGTTTGTTTAGGTAAACCGTAAATTAAATCAATATTAACAGACTCAAAATGTAACTCGCGCGCCTCTTTGGTTAAGTCAAACACTTGCTCAGCTGGCTGTATACGATGCACCGCTTTTTGCACCTCTGGATCAAAATCCTGCACACCAAAACTTAAGCGGTTAAACCCCAAATCAGCCAAATGCTTTAAGCGCTGCTGATTGACAGTACGAGGATCAATTTCTATGGAATACTCACCGCCGGCGGGCAAGGTAAAACCACGCCGAATCATTGTCATTAATTCTGACAACTCTTCATCTGAAAAGAATGTAGGCGAACCGCCCCCAAGATGTAGCTGAGTAATGGTTTGTCCACTACCTAAATGTTCAACATGCAAATCAATTTCGCGGCTTAGATAGTGCAAATATTCTGTGCTTTTTTTATGCTGTTTCGTAATAATTTTATTGCACGCACAATAAAAACAAAGTGATTCACAGAAAGGAATATGCACATACATCGAATATGGTAAAGGCCGCGCATTCAGTCGTCGATGATCTAACGCTTGCTTGTAAGTGTCCTCTGTGAAGGCTTCTACAAAGCGATCTGCTGTCGGATATGAAGTATATCGAGGTCCTGCAACATCGTATTTTTTGATTTGATCTGGAGTGATATTGAGCGTATTCTGTTCCGTTAAGCCATCAACTCGCTCATGTGTATTACTAGCAATCATATGCAAGCTCCCTAATATTAAACGACACTTTGCCACTTTTGCTAACAAAACTCCTTGATGTACGTCAAACAGATAATTGATACAGTCACTCATAATGACGGCAACTAAAATGAGAAAATCTGTAAATGCTGAATGCAAAGCAAGAGGTTGGGCGTTATAATACGGAATCCAGTAATACAACGGTTTGCCAAACCATGACCCCAGAATCAATCAAAGTTGCATGTTCCAACTGCAATCTACGTGAACTTTGTATGCCTGTAGGGCTAAGTTCAGAAGAGCTTCAAAAACTTGACCACGTAGTTGCCACCAGACGAAAAGTTAAACAAGGTGGTCATTTGTTTAGTAGTGGAGATGCTTTCACAACTTTATACGCCATCCGAACAGGTTACTTTAAAACCTGCATGCTCTCAGAAGATGGGCGTGAACAAGTGACAGGCTTCCAAATGGCGGGGGAAATTATTGGCTTGGATGGTATTGTGTCAGACCATCATAATTGCAATGCAATTGCGTTAGAAGATGCCGAAGTATGTGTCATGCCATTTGAAACCATAGAAGAGCTCTCTCGTGAGGTTCCAGTTTTACAGCGCCATGTACACAAAATCATGAGCCGTGAAATAGTACGGGAAAATGGTGTAATGATGTTACTCGGCAATATGCGTGCTGAAGAACGTCTGGCAGCATTTTTACTCAATTTAGTACAGCGCTTGCATGCTAGAGGCTTTTCAAAGTCGGAACTCGTGTTAAGAATGACGCGCGAAGAAATTGGAAGTTATTTAGGCATGAAGCTAGAGACTGTCAGCCGCACATTCTCCAAATTTAGTGATGAAGGTATTATTGAAGTTAAACAACGCAACGTCAAAATACTTAACCCAGATGCGCTAAAAACCTTATACAACCCGCAAAAGCTTTAGCCCATCAAAAAGATAATTTACACCTATCAAACTTGTCAAACTACCTAACAGTCACTGATCATAACCGTGAAATACAGGGCTTCACCTACATTTACCCAGTAGTATCACGTCGTGCTGGGGGTGTTTCAATTGGCATTAACCTCAATATTAACAATGCCTGCAACTGGCGATGCATTTACTGCCAAGTGCCCAATCTTAGCCGCGGTACACCTCCAGAAGTTGACATGCTGGTGTTAGAGACTGAGCTTAGAGCTACGCTAGACGAAGTCTTACATGGTAACTTTATGCAGCAATATGTGTCTGAGGAATACCGAATTCTGAAAGATATTGCATTTTCTGGAAATGGTGAACCCACAAGTGCTAAACAATTTCCACAAGTGATTCATTTATTAGAGAAAATACTTGAAGAATATAAACTACTGCACCAGATTAAAGTACGTTTAATTACCAATGGTAGCTTAATCCATAAGCCCGCGATATTAAAAAGCTTACTACAATTAAAACAAATAAATGGTGAGGTCTGGTTTAAACTGGATAGGGGCACAAAAGAAGAGATTGGGCAGGTTAATGATGTCAATCTTGACCCAACCGCGCATCTAAAACACCTTAAATTATGCGCCAGCCATTGCCCTACTTGGGTGCAGACCTGTATGTTCGCATTTAAAAACCAAGCGCCTACAGAGGCTCAGTGTCTAGCCTACCTTGACTGCATTTCAAGCGTGAAAGATATGATTCAAGGCGTGTATTTATACGGTGTAGCCAGACCGTCATACCAGCCAGAAGCACAAGATATTTCTCAGCTACCGATTACATGGCTCGAAAATCTGGCGGAGCGCATCCGCGCAATGGGCTTAACTGTTTATGTGAGCCCTTGAGTATTGTGCGGCTCTGATAAGAACCCTGCCAACTGCCGTTTAAATGGTTTGACAAAATGACTCAGACGCAAGGCTCCTGTACGAATGATTCTAGCTGGTAAGCGATCATCATTATAGAGTTTGGCAATCGCGTGTGTTGCTAAAAACAGTGGGCGCGTATTTTTCCGATGTTGCTGTTCATAGCTTTGCAATGCTTGAGGTGCCGCAATATCAAGGTGATGTTGCTTTGCCCATGAAATTGCTTGCATTAGAGAATCAATACTTTTTAACCCAAAGTTGAATCCGTGTGCAGTGACAGGATGCATTCCCACTGCGGCATCGCCTACTAAGACAAAACGCTCACTTATCATGCGTTTTGCATACGCTGTCACTAATGGATAAGCATGTCGGGTAGAAACAAGCTGCATCTTACCTAATCTGTTTTTAAATCGCTTCGTAATGGCCTGATTAAATTGCTCTTCAGGCATGTGCATCAAGTCATTCATTTCCATGGCGGATAGCGTTAATACTACTGACGACTGTTGTCCATTCATTGGCAATAATGCTAACGTTTGTCCATAATCAAACCATTCCCACGCTGAGTGTTGATGGCTTTTTTCATGCTGCATCTGACAAACCATCATCGTTTTACCAAAATCATGCATATCTGCTGAAATGCCCATGGCACGGCGCGTTTCAGAAAAACGACTATCTGCCGCCACAAGCAATTGTGCTTCGATACACTCCCCCCCTTCCAACATCACTGACACATAAGAAGGCTGTATTTTCACCTTGGCTACTTTAGATTCTGTGAGCAATTTTACACGAGCATCCTGTTTCACAATCTCGTACGCTGCCCTGCGTATTAAATGATTGGAGACTAAAAAACCTAACGCTTCTTTTGCTACGTCGTCGTGATCAATCTTTAAAGCAAATAAAGAGGTTCCATTAAATACACGCGCATCTAACATGGGGGAAATTGCATCGGAAGGAATTTGATTCCAAAAACCTAATTTTTCCATAAATTGTTTAGAGGCATGCGTTAAGGCAATTTCGCGGCCGTCAAACTTCGGTGCAGTAATTGATGCCTCATCTTGCTGCTCTATCAATAACACAGTCAAGTCATTCATAGAGAGTGTTTTTGCTAGGCTTAAGCCAACAGGCCCTGCGCCAACAATGATTACATCAAAATGCCTCACTTTACTACTACCACCCCAGTCTGAGCATGATTTCGACCCTGTATTGCTGGTGCCATAGAGTTTTGTTGGGCATCTAACGTTTTATTGATTTCAACGCCTTTACGATAATAATCGTCTATCGCTGGGTCTGGTCTTGTAATCGCTAGGTAGGCCGTGATGAATGAGGCTACGATGACCAACATAGGTCCGCCAATAATAAGCCACACATATCCATATTGCCACCAACGTTTCTGATCTAGCTTATTCATTCAAACTCCTACTGCTTAGTTAGTGACGATAAATACGGATTTCTCTGTCGTATCTTCTTGTGTCTTTAATGACTTAACTTCAAACTTAATAGGGTGTGATCCCAATGGCATTTCACCATCAGGCGCTTTAAGTTCCAGTATGACGGTACGCACTGCACCAGGTGCAATTTCCACTTCGTATTTTGCATCGCCAATTGGTTTGGTTTCTGACTCTTCGAATTCAGCATTTAATCTTGAGTCACCTAACACATTAATTTGATAACGCTGAGAGTTTTCCGCATTATTCATAATCTTAATGCGATACACATTTTCCAACATGTTGTCATCAGTGATTCTAGATATAGCAGCTCTATCCTGCATGACATCAACACGGAAAGTTGATTTCAGATATAAGCTTACTGATAGCCCGATAATTAATAGCGTTAGCACAGCTGTGTATATTAAAACACGTGGTCTCATTACACGTTGTATCATTTGCTGTCTAGACCATCGATTAGTCATGCCGTTTTGGGTGGAATACTTGACCAGCCCCTTTTCGAAACCCCACTTATCCATGACGATGTCACAGGCATCGGCACAAGCACCGCAACCGATACACTCATACTGCAGGCCATTTCGAATATCAATTCCTGTAGGACACACCTGAACACATAGACCGCAGTCTACACATGCACCAAGGCTGGTACTTTCCCCTGCCTTTTTGGATCGAATACCTCGAGGTTCTCCTCTTGTTTCATCATAAGTCACAATCAATGTGTCATTATCAAACATCGCACTTTGAAAACGTGCGTATGGACACATATATTTGCATATCTGCTCACGCATGAATCCAGCATTGCCATAGGTAGCAAAGCCGTAAAAGAATATCCAAAACGTTTCCCATGGTCCTAGCGATAAATGAACCATACTTGCAAACAGCTCACGTATAGGCGTAAAGTACCCGACGAAAGTAAACCCCGTCACAAAAGCGAATATCAACCAAATCCCATGCTTTAAGGCTTTCCTTGACAGCTTATGGGTACTTACACCTGATTGATCCAGCTTCATTCTAGCGTTACGATCACCTTCAATCTTATTCTCTATCCATAGAAAGATTTCGGTGTAAACCGTTTGTGGGCATGTGTACCCACACCATAAGCGCCCAGCTACCGCAGTAAATAAAAATAAAGAAAGAGCTGAGATAATCAACAAGAAGGAAAGATAAATCAAATCTTGTGGATTAAAAATTAAACCGAAAATATAAAATCGCTTTGTGGTGAGATCAAAAAGCATGGCTTGACGATCGCCCCATTCAAGCCAAGGTACTCCATAAAAAAACAACTGGGTAAGCCAGACCATAATCCAGCGCCAGTTGTTAAAAATACCAGAAACACTTTTAGGATATATTTTTCCCTGTGATTGGTATAAGGAAAAAACCACCTCCTCGAGAGGTACGGTGGTTTCCTGTGCTTTTTGATCTTTTAAAGCGGTCATTTATTGGAAAGACTCCAAACGTATGACGTTAAAACATGAATCTGTTCAGGTGTAAATTTAGATTCCCAAGCAGGCATTTGGTTAACTTTACCTTCATGCACACGTTTGATAATGGCAGCTTCTCCTGCGCCATGTAACCAAATTTTATCACTAAGATTTGGTGCACCTATCGCTTGATTACCTTCGCCTGCGGTACCGTGACAAGCTGCACAAACTGCAAACTTCTCTTTACCTAAACCAGCGCGTCCTGAATCATGCATGCTGCCAGATAGACTTAAAACGTAATTAGCAACATTTTTAACATCATCATCCGTACCGATTGCAGCAGCCATAGGAGGCATCATACCGATGCGACCCTTAGCTATAGTTTCTGTAATTTTCTCTGGACTACCGCCATACAACCAGTCAGCGTCAGTCAAGTTTGGAAAGCCTTTATTGCCTTTAGCATCAGATCCATGACATTGCGCACAATTATTCAAAAAGATGCGTTGACCAATACCTTGTGCATCTGGGTCTTTAGCAAGATCTTCAATACTCATCGCTGCATACTTTGCATACAAAGGCGCAACAGCTGCATTGTTTTTTGCAACTTCAGCTTCATATTGTTTCACTTCAGTCCAGCCAAGTTTACCTGCAAAAGTACCCAAACCTGGGAACAGAAACAAGTAAGCCAATCCAAATATAATCGTGATTACAAACAAACCTACCCACCACATTGGTAATGGGTTATTCATTTCCCTAAGGTCACCATCCCACACATGACCACTCGTGTTGTCGCCAGCATTATTCACTTTCACTTTACTAGCAAACACCAGTAAGGCAGCACAACCTAAGATACCTCCTATAGAGATAGTTACTATAAAAGCTGGCCAAAAACTATTGATAAAGTCACTCATTTTTTATCCCTTTAATCTTCTATAAATGGCAATGACTCTGCCTCTTTAAAGTTTGATGAATTGCGGTTTTTCCAAGCCCATATCGCGATACCCACGAAAACCAGAAAGCTAGAAACCGTTGCTATAATGCGTAATGTATTGATTTCCATAACAATCTCCCAGCTACTTGAGGTGTATACCAAGCACTTGCAAATAGGCTACCAACGCATCCATCTCTGTTTTACCTTTGACCTCATCTGCTGCTGCTGCAATTTGCTCATCGGTATAGGGTACACCAACAGTGCGTAAAGCACGCATTTTTGGCGCCATCGCTTCAGGATCAACTTGTGCCTCATTCAACCATGGGTAAGCTGGCATAATTGATTCTGGCACTAGATCCCTTGGGTTATTCAAGTGAATACGATGCCAGTCATCACTATAACGACCACCTACACGGTGTAGATCTGGACCCGTACGTTTACTGCCCCATTGGAATGGATGATCATAAACGAACTCACCTGCTACAGAGTAGTGACCGTAACGTAATGTTTCCGCATGGAATGGACGTATCATTTGAGAGTGACAGTTGTAACAACCTTCACGGATGTAAATATCGCGACCAGCCAATTGAACCGCAGTGTAAGGCTCTAAACCGCGAATTGGCTCTGTCGTTGACTTTTGGAAGAATAGTGGCACGATTTCTACTAAGCCCCCAAAAGATACGGTTATTAATATCAGCACAATCATTAAGAAGTTGCTGGTTTCAATCTTATCGTGGCTCATACCACCTTTAATTTGTTCGTTTGACATAGTTTTATCCTCAAGCGTGTGCAGTTACAGTTGGAATAGTGACAGTAGCTGGTTTACCACTGTTAGCTGTTTTAATCACATTCCACAACATGACTAACATACCGCCTAAATAGAGCAAGCCACCAAGCATACGTGTAAAGTAGTATGGGAATTTTGCTTTTACACTCTCAACGAATGTGTAAGCTAATGTACCGTCTGCATTCATAGCACGCCACATTAAGCCTTCCATCACGCCAGAAATCCACAATGCTGCAATGTAAAGCACGATACCGATAGTTGCCATCCAGAAATGCAACTCAATTGCTTTAATGCTGTACATTTGTTTTTGACCAAACAAACGTGGAATCATGTAGTAGAGTGAACCCATAGACACCAAGCCAACCCAACCTAAGGCACCTGAGTGTACGTGACCTACAGTCCAGTCTGTGTAGTGAGATAGCGCATTCACTGTTTTAATCGCCATCATTGGACCTTCAAACGTACTCATACCGTAGAAAGATAATGAAACGATTAGGAAACGTAAGATCGGGTCTGTACGCAGTTTGTGCCATGCGCCAGATAAAGTCATGATGCCGTTGATCATACCGCCCCAGCTTGGTGCTAATAAGATAAGTGAGAACACCATACCTAATGATTGTGTCCAATCTGGCAATGCTGTGTAATGAAGATGGTGAGGACCTGCCCACATGTAAGTGAAAATCAACGCCCAGAAGTGCACGATTGATAAGCTATATGAGTACACTGGACGTTCAGCTTGTTTAGGCACAAAGTAGTACATCATGCCCAAGAACCCTGCTGTTAAGAAGAAGCCTACCGCATTATGACCATACCACCACTGCACCATCGCATCTTGTACACCTGCATAAGCTGAGTAAGATTTCATAAAACCAGCTGGAATTGCTGCACTATTGACGATATGCAATAACGCAACTGCAATAATAAATGCACCATAAAACCAGTTTGCGACGTAGATATGTTTCACCTTACGTTTACCAATTGTACCGAAGAACACAACTGCATAAGAAACCCATACCAATGCAATCAGAATGTCGATCGGCCATTCGAGTTCCGCATACTCCTTACCTTGCGTATAGCCTAATGGTAATGAGACTGCGGCAGCAACAATCACTGCTTGCCACCCCCAGAATGTAAACGAAGCCAGCTTTTCACAAAACAGTCTTGTTTGACAAGTACGTTGTACCACGTAGTAAGAGGTGGCAAATAAAGCACACCCACCAAAAGCAAAAATCACAGCATTAGTATGCAACGGTCTTAACCGCCCAAAGCTAGTCCATGGTAAGCCTAAGTTAAGTTCAGGCCAGACCAACTGAGATGCAATGACCACGCCCATCAGCATGCCCACGACCCCCCAGATAACTGCCATGATAGAAAATTGTCGTATAACGGTATCGTTATACGTGGTTGACTGCGAATTTTCGAGTTGCATTGACTTCTCCCCTGTTTTCCAAATAATGCGAGCCTAGTTTGCGCTATAAATGATCCATATCTCTTGATACAAATCAATCTTCGTGCAAAATACGCTCTCCCTCTGTTTCAATATCTTCAAATTGTCCACTATAGATTGCCCACCATAAACCGCCTAGTATAGCGAGCACTAAAATGACAGATAGCGGTATGAGTAAAAACAAAATATCCAATTAAACCTCCCTCGCTATCTCATTTGGTAAACTTGATAAACGCAAAGCATTGCCAACTACCAATAAAGAACTAAGCGCCATGCCTAGACCAGCTAACCATGCGGGCAACATTCCTGCGATTGCTAATGGCACACAGACGATATTATAAACGAAAGCCCATATGAGATTCTGTTTGATGATGCGCATTGTGCGCTTTGCTTGTGAAATTAGCATTAAAATCATCGACACCTGATTATTCAGCACAACAAAATCAGACTGAGCTTGCGCAAGTGGCACACCCTGCCCCATCGCTACCGAAACATTTGCCATAGCAAGCGTAGGCCCATCATTTAAGCCATCTCCCACCATCACAACTTGGTGCCCTGCATGCTGCAGCTCTTGTAAAAATGTCAATTTATCTTGCGGTGTACAATTGCCATGAATGTTTTGTATTCCCACTTTTTTCGCAAAGCTTGCCACAGCTGGTTGGCTGTCTCCAGACAAAAGTACCACTTCGTAGCCTGCTTTCTGCAAATCGTGTACAGATGACACTGCATCAGCTTTTGCAGCTTCTTCGATATCAAAAGAAGCTATCCATCCATTCTCTGAGACCAAGTGCACAGAAGAGGTGTCTCCCGAAGGTTGCGCCAAATCACAAAAACGAGCGGATCCTAGTTTGAGCGTACCCAACTCTGACTCTGCAATCAACCCTGCACCTGAGACTTCTTTGACTTGAGCCAGTTGGACTGCATGAGTCTCTCCATGAAGCTTTTGATGAGCCATCACCAAAGCCTGTGAAACAGGATGTAATGAATGCGAAGCCATTGCGGCAGCAATGTTCAAGGCTTGATCCATTTCAAATCCTTCTTTCACACGAATTTGACCAATGGACATACCCTCTTGACTTAAGGTTCCCGTTTTATCGAACACTACAGTATCTATCTTGGTCAGCGCTTCAAGTGCCTGCATTCTTCTCACAAGCACGCCTTTACGCGCCAAGGCACCAGAAATGGTAATCATGGCAGCTGGTGTTGCCAACGATAAAGCACATGGACACGTTACAATTAGCACAGAAACTGCGACCATCAACGCCCGTCCATGATCGCCAGACCACAAGAATATGGCTGACCCAAAGGCAGCAACCAACACAAACCACAAGAACGGTTGCGCAATTCTGTCCGCCAGCAAAGCTAATCTTGGTTTTTCAACGGAGGCACGCTCCATTAAGTTCACAATTTGTGCATAACGCGTCTCTGCACCCAATTGATCTACACTCACTTGTACTGGCGCCATCAAGTTATAACTCCCAGCAATCACTTGTTGACCAAGCATTTTAGGGACAGGTTTGGATTCTCCTGTGAGCAACGCCTCATCTGCACGCGTTTCCCCAGAGAGAATAACGCCATCTGCAGGAAAAGCTTCGCCTGGTAAAACACGTACGACATCCCCTATCTTCAATCGACTGACTGCAACTCTTTCGATACTGCCATCAGATTGAATACGTTCGACACTACTGGGGAGACGACGCATTAATACATCTAATGCGCCAGAAGTGCGGTTACGCATCCTAAGTTCAAGCCAACGTCCTGTCAGCAAGAAAAATACAAACATTGTGAGCGAATCGAAATAGACCTCTGATCCCCACCATCCATTGGGCTGAAACGTAGCAGCAGTGCTAACGACAAAGGTAATGACTATGCCTAACGCCACAGGCAGATCCATGCTCATTTGACGTTTTTTGATGTCGTTTAGCGCGTTACTGAGAAATGGACTCGCAGAAAAAAACATGACAGGCAAAGTCAGCAACCATGAAGCCCATCTTAATAAGTTTTTGATATCCATAGTCATGTCGCCTACGCTGGCAATATACGACGGATAGGCATACATCATCACTTGCATCATGCAAAAGCCAGCCACTAGCAGACGCCATAACATCAAACGCTGAGCTTTACGGCGCGCATCTAGATTAAATATTTCATTGGCAGGTAATGCTGGATAACCCGCAACATCCATGGCTTCCATCCATGCGGATGGCTTAGTAATATCCGAAGACCATGTAATGCGCGCGCGTTTACTGGTGGCATTGACTTCAGCACTGGTAACGCCTTTTACTGATTTAAGCGCTTTTTCTACATTAATTGCGCAAGCCGCACAGTGCATCCCCTCAACTACAACATGAGACTCCCACTCATGATTAGCATTACCCACAGCATGACTGAACTTTTCCCACTCACTTGGCTCATCTAAACCGATTAAAGATGCACTATTCACTGCTTAAATGTCCTAGAATAAAACTTCATACTATTGATGCAATCATTATATTTATTTACATAATATGTTTCAATAAATTAATTGGCTGTTAATCTATTTACATAGTATGCAGGATATGTTGAAAACAATTCAATTTTATTGATATATGACAATTGGGCATCAGTTTCTACTCTCAATATTTGACATATCAATCTTAAGACATGCATAAAAAAAGCTTGCTGACTCTGGGCAGCAAGCTTTTAGTTTGCGTAGATGATTAACGGTTATTGAAAAAGCCGATATTCATCACAGTATCATTCACAAACGTAATTTCAGTTTCTTTGTAGGTATGCTTGTCGTCATACCTGACCAGATTTTTGTAATACCACATTTCCACTTTCACTGGCTTAGATTTTTTATCCTCTACATTCTTACCTAACATCGCCCCTGCATTGGAAGGTTTCACCGAAAGTTGTTTTTTGATTGGCTGGCCAAGTTTATTTTCAATGACTTTTTTTGATTTACCGCTATATGCATCTAAAAATTCATTTTCATTGTAAACTTTTCCTGCCGCAAAACTTATGGCTGAAGAACTAAACAACATAATGACAACTAAGAATTTTATTACTCGAGAAGTTTTTTGCATCACAATTTTATTCCTGAAAGTTTATACCCATACAATTAATACGAAACCCATTTTCTAACGTAAATACAACAGTGTTTGTTGACAACATTAAGCTACTAATTACAAGTCAACTTTAATCCATCGTATCCAACTTGTACATTTTTTGGCAGCTTTTCAGCCAAAGACGTATATTCTAATTCATGTGTCATGTGAATCATAACACTTTGCTTTGCGGCAATGCGTTTGATCAACGCCAAACTTTGCTCCACATTGATATGTGTTGGATGCGCCTGCTGACGTAAACAGTCAATTAATAGCACATCCAAATCTTCTAACAACGCAAATGAGGACTCAGGTATCGCCGACACATCAGTTAAATATGCCAACTGTCCAATACGATAACCCAATATTATGTGTTTACCATGCACAACTGGTATGGGAACAACAGGAGTGCCAAATAAGTCAAAAGGCTGTTCAATGGCCTGTATGCTCAATACCGGCAAATCCCAAAATTGACTAGGCTCTCGAATTGCGTAAGCGAATTTGGTTTTGATGTGCTCGACCGCATCCTCCTTTGCGTATAAAGGAATTTGCTTACGACCAGTCACACAAAATGCACGTAAATCATCTATACCATGCAAATGATCTGCATGCGTATGGGTATATAAAACCGCATCCACTTTAACCAGACCTTCTCTTAGCGCTTGCAGGCGCAAATCAGGCCCTGTATCAATTAACACATTTTCACCAGAATCTAGTGTCACAAAGCTAGAGCAGCGGGTGCGCTTGTTCCTTGGATTTTCAGATGCACAAGTTGCACAATGACATCCAATCACTGGGGTTCCTGCACTTGATCCTACGCCCAGAACAGTCAGCTGCATAACGTTGCGTTAGAAAACAATTTGAAAAAGTTATCAGTAGTTGCTTGCATGACCTCATCCAATGATATACCGCGTAGATTTGCAATTTCCTCTGCCACATAACGCACATAGGCTGGCTGATTCATTTTTCCTCTATACGGAATCGGCGCTAAATATGGGGAGTCAGTCTCAACTAATATTCGGTCTAATGGAATTGCTTTTGCGACTTCTTTTAAGTGAGCTGCGTTTTTAAAAGTGACAATACCCGAAAATGAAATATAAAACCCCTGCTCCATTGCCTGCTCTGCAACCGCCAAACTCTCTGTAAAACAATGCATGACGCCACCCACTCTGTTTGCTTTTTCCTCGCGCATAATGGCAATGGTATCTTCAGCTGCACTCCGTGTATGAATAATCAAAGGTTTATGCGCAATAATCGCTGCCCGAATATGTGTACGGAATCGCTCTCTTTGCCAATCAAGATTGCCCGTTAACCGAAAGTAATCCAAGCCAGTCTCACCAATCGCAATCACTCTGGGGTGCGCAGCCAGCGCGATGAGGTCTTCTACTGTGGGCTCAGTAATATTTTTTTCATAATCAGGGTGTACACCAACTGATGCATAAAAATTATCGTACGCTTCTGCCAGCGCAATTACCTCATGTACTTTGTCTAAAGTCACAGAAACACATAACGCATAACCTACTTGGGATTCATGCATTAATGTTCTAACAGATTGAATGTTTTGCGAAAGTTCAGGGAAATTTAAATGGCAATGAGAGTCTACTAACATAGCGGAGTTACATAGTATGCGTCGGTCGATTTGATTTCAAAGCACCGCCTAAAATAGTCTCTATTTTATTTTTAACTTCAACGCCACCATCTTTTTCATTAAATTGCACACCAATCCCTTGCGGACGATTATTGATTGGGGCTGGAGAAACCCAAATAACTTTGCCAACTACTTTAAATTTAGTCGGGTCGTCAATCAAGCTCAGAAGCATAAATACTTCTTCACCTATCTTAAAGTTTTTGTTTGTTGGAATAAATAAGCCGCCGCCCTTAATATAAGGCATGTAAGCTGCATATAGCGCTGCTTTTTCTTTTATCGCTAAGGATAATACCCCTGGTTTGCTTATTGTGTCATTGTTTGGGTTTGTATCAGCCTGCATATTATTAGGACAATCTCATGGTAATTAACAATAAATACTATTGATGTGAGTGCACAAACACTTTTTTATAACTCAACAACAAACTTTCCAACTGAAGCTCTTGGCTAAGTGGGTGAGTTGCAGTCTGTTTAGCTTCTATTAATTGGCGTTGAAAATCCATTAACAGCGCTAAGTTTACGCTTTTAGCCAAGCCTTGCAAAGCCCTACTGTGTAGTGAATGATAATGCTGCTGTATCGAGTAAAAGCTTAAGCAGAGGTCATATGTCCATTTTTGTAATATCAAAATCGCTTGCTCCATACCGCACTCTAAAAACAATGGCACACTGGAAACAATATCTAACTGAGCTCCCGTCCCCAGTTGTTTGAACAAAGCCTGACTAAAATGCATGTTTTCATGAGCATCCAATACGTTTAAAGGCGCACCACCAAAATATTCCAGCATCACCTCAGGCTCACTTACTTGCTGGATTTTTAACCAATTCAAAGCAACGTCTTTTTCAGGAACTGGCATCGCTATCGCCTGACAACGACTCATAATGGTCGGCAACAAACGTTGCACCTGATGGCACACCAAGATAAACACTGTATTATTGGGCGGCTCTTCCAGTATTTTAAGCAATGCGTTGGCAGAAGCTTGATTCAATGCTTCTGCAGGATGTATCAACACAATACGTAGCGAATGCGTACCATGATTGGTCAAACTGAGCGCTTGTATTAACTGTCTGATTTGATCGACTGAAATCTGCGTTTTTCTATTGGTTTTCTTTTTGGAAGACTCTTCATTTTGCGCGAGCTCTTCTGGGGCAATGAGTTTAAAGTCAGGATGGTGCCCCTCTTCAAACCATAAGCACTTAGCACAAGTGTGACATGCCAAACCTTGTTCTGGGTAATCGCACAACAAAGACTTGCTCAATAAATTTGCAAAATCAAACTTACCAGTCCCCATTCTACCGTGTAGCAGCAATGCATGTGGCAAGCGATTTTTCTGTGTAATGACACTCTGCCACAAAGACTCATGCCACGGATAAAAATTATTTATAATCATAATGATAAAATGATTTCTTCAACTAAAAACTTAACTTTTTCCAATGGTTGATCTGCATTAATTACACGGAATCGCTGACGGTAAAGTTGTGCACGTTCTAGATAAGCTACTCTTAATTTTTCAAAAAACTCGGCACCTTCCTGCTCAAATTTATCAGGGGTACGTGCTGCAGATAACCTTTGCATACTCACCGCTACAGGCACATCAAACAATATGGTTAAGTCTGGCTGTAAATCACCTTGCACCCACATTTCTAATGCCTGTACCTTTTCTTTGGCCACCCCTTTGGCACCACATTGATAGGCAAATGTTGCGTCCGTAAATCGATCAGACAGCACATACGCTCCCCGCTCCAATGCAGGCAATATCACTTGCGCAATATGTTCACGGCGCGCTGCAAACATCAGCATCGTTTCTGTCTCTGGATGCATTGCATCATGCAGTAGCAAACTTCTTAGCTGCTCTCCAAGCGCCGTCCCACCTGGCTCTCTTGTTGAAACCACCTCCACACCACGCGACTCCAATAAGCGAATGATGTTGGGGATATGCGTGCTTTTTCCCGCCCCATCCATGCCTTCCAACGTTATAAATTTACCTGTATACATCACTTTTTATTTTTCAGCTGATATTTAATGACGGCTCGATTATGCTCTGTCAACGTTGAAGAAAATACGTGACTGCCATCCCCTTTACCCACGAAATACAGTGCCTTTGTCTCCGCAGGATGCAACGCTGCCTCTATAGAAGCTAGACCAGGCATCGCAATTGGAGTGGGTGGCAAACCAGCACGCGTATAAGTATTATAAGGCGTATCTGCCTCTAAATCTTTGCGTCGAATATTGCCATCGTATTGATCTCCCAAACCATAAATGACTGTGGGATCTGTTTGTAAGCGCATACCAATACGTAGCCGATTAATAAAAACGCCCGCAATCATCTTGCGCTCACTTGCCTTTCCAGTTTCTTTTTCAACAATCGAAGCCATAATAAGCGCCTCATAGGGTGATTTGTATGGCAAATGATCATCACGTCCTAACCATGCTTTTTCAAGCTTTGTGCGCATACTTTCGTAAGCACGCTTTAATACAGTGATATCCTGCGTATTTCTATCAAAGTAATATGTGTCTGGAAAAAACAAACCTTCGGGATGAGATTCACCATTACCCACCAACTGCATGACTGATTGATCAGAAAGTGTTTGAATCGTACTTTTAACAGCATCATGGCGAGCTAATTTCAATCGCATTTCTTTAAAAGTTTTACCTTCAATAAAGGTAATCCCACCTTGCGTTGTTTTGCCATGATTAAGTGATAGCACTAGCTGGTATGGATTGATGTTTCTATTCAGCGTATAGCTACCAGCTTGTAGAGATGATTGCTTTTTAAGCACTTTAACCAGTAAAACAAATTGCCATGCATTCGGAATCACCTGTTGTGCAACGAGTTGATTTGCAATACTTTTAAGACTGCTGTTAGGTGTAATTGTAATCTCTTGCGCTTCAGGACTAATATTCAGCGGGGTTCTAGCATAGTATGTCATCCACATTGCAAATATGACAAGACATGCGACCGCTACCGTTAACAGTTTCTTTAATCGCTTGATCATGCTGATAGCAATGCCCTCATATCGTTCGCTAGCTGCCCCTTGCGCCAACGCGTAGATGCGAATGATCGCACTTGCCACGCGCCATATAAACTATTTGTGATGATGACTTCATCTGAAGTTAAAAACTCATTTAAATGCATGTCCTTGATACTAGATGTCAGCCCCAGACTTGAAGCCATGTTCAACACTTTTTGTCGTGTAACACCTGCCACGCCACAACGATTCAGTCTAGGCGTGCATAACTCCTGCCCAAAACGCGCAAACACATTCGCACTGGTGCATGCAATGACATTTCCTTCCGCATCAAACATTAACCCATCGACGTAGTGGGGATCACTCCACTCAGCTCTTGCCAACACATTTTCAAGCCGATTTAAATGTTTAACGCCCGCTAGCAAAGGCTGATATGCGAGCACCGTTTTACATGAGTGCAGCGCAACACCTTCATTAAAATGTGCTTCTGAATACTGTGGCATCACTGTTCTAATCACAATCCGATTAGGCAGCGTCACAGCTGGGGGAGCGTACCCTCGCTCTCCTTCACCCCGCGTGATAATGATTTTTGCGACAGCTGTTTCATCCATTTTAAACAAATGCTGAATATCACTCATCAGCAGCTCGGCGCTTGGACACACAATGCCAATTGCACCACAATCTGCAACTAATTTCTGATAATGCAAAGGCCAGTCTGTCGGAACACCTGCCGCCACTTTGAATGTACGAAATACGCCATCACCATAGCTCAAACCACGATCAAAAGGGGTAATCCCTTGTTCGTATCCACCATTAATTAAATATGTCTGTCGCTTATTCATGAGGCTCAATTAAACCATAGCAGGCATAAACAAAAAAGCCTGTGTTTAAAATAACACAGGCTTTTTTCTAGTGCTAAACCTTAGGCTTTTTTAAATAGCAAACTTCCATTTGTGCCACCAAACCCAAAATTATTTTTTAACGCGTAAGTGATGTTCAAATCACGTGCAGTATTAGCACAATAATCCAAATCGCACTCTGGATCCTGATTAAAGATGTTAATGGTTGGAGGAGAAATCTGATTGTAAATGGACAATACAGTAAATACTGACTCCAGACCTCCAGCTCCTCCTAGCAAATGCCCAGTCATCGACTTAGTCGAATTCACGACTAACTGATAGGCATGGTCACCAAAAGCTGCTTTAATCGCATTGGTTTCATTGGTGTCACCTAACGGTGTAGAAGTGCCATGTGCATTCATAAATTGCACGTCAGAAGGATTCACTTTTGCATCCTTTAGTGCATTGACCATAGAGCGACGTGGGCCATCCATGTTGGGGGCAGTCATGTGATAAGCATCGGCACTCATGCCATAACCAGCAAGCTCAGCATAAATTTTGGCGCCGCGCGCTTTGGCATGCTCATACTCTTCCAGCACAAGTACACCCGAGCCTTCGCCGATGACAAAGCCATCTCGATCCTTATCCCATGGGCGGCTTGCGGTAGCTGGATCATCGTTACGGTTTGACAATGCACGCGAAGAAGCAAAACCAGCCACACTCAACTCAGTTATTGCTGCTTCAGCGCCACCTGCCACCATCACATCTGCATCACCATATTGAATAATACGCGCTGCGTCGCCAATACAGTGCGTACCAGTCGTACATGCTGTCACAATCGAAAAGTTTGGACCTTTTAATCCAAACATGATCGATAAGTTGCCAGAAATCATGTTAATAATAGTACCTGGGATAAAGAATGGAGATACTTTGCGTGGCCCACCTTCATCATAAGTATCATTGGTAGATTCAATTAACCCTAAACCACCAATTCCAGAACCAATGGCTACACCGATGCGCTCAGCATTTTGTTCTGTTACTTCAAGACCACAATCTTTAAAAGCTTCAATGCCTGCCGCCAAGCCGTACTGGATAAAGGTATCCATGCGTCGTGCATCTTTAGCTGGCAAAAAATCTTCAACATTAAAATCTTTGACCTCACCTGCGACTTGGGAAGCAAATGCACTCGGGTCAAATTTAGTGATGCGTCTAATGCCAGACTGTCCAGCGACGACGTTTTTCCATGCTGTCGCTGTTCCAATTCCTACTGGAGACACTACGCCAAGGCCGGTTACTACTACTCTGCGTTTCGTCATATTAGAAATCAGCTCTCTCACGAGAGCTGATAAATCTGAAATTTATTTGAGGTTAGCGTTGACGTAGTCAATCGCTTGTTGGACTGTTGTGATTTTTTCAGCTTCATCGTCAGGAATTTCACAATCAAACTCTTCTTCTAAAGCCATCACCAACTCTACTGTGTCTAATGAGTCAGCACCTAAATCATCTACGAATGATGAGCTGTTTTTTACGTCAGCTTCGTTCGCACCTAATTGTTCGCAAACGATTTTTTTTACACGTTGTTCGATGTCAGACATCTAAATACCCCTTTAGTTAAAAATTAGCGTTTTTTTGCTAAGCACGCATTCTACCAAAACTCAGCAAAAAAAACTCAAAAAAATCATAATTTAAGCGCAGTACATGCCGCCATTCACATGAATCGTTTCACCTGTAATATAGGCCGCACCTGGCGATGCCAAAAATGCTACAGTTGCTGCAATTTCCTCAACATTACCCAATCTTGCCAACGGAATTCTTGTAAGCATTTGATTTTTAATCTCTTCTGATAATTCAGCCGTCATATCAGTGGCAATAAATCCTGGTGCCACGCAGTTAACCGTGACCCCACGACTACCTACTTCTGCAGCTAACGATTTAGTGAAACCTGTCATACCCGCCTTGGCTGCAGCATAATTAGTTTGACCTGCATTACCCATATGCCCTACGACACTAGAAATACTGATGATGCGGCCTGTGCGTGCCTTCATCATTGGACGCAAAACCGCTTGACTCATACGAAAAACAGACTTTAAATTGGTGGAAATTACCGCATCCCAATCTTCATCTTTCATCCGCATCAGCAACGTATCACGCGTAATACCCGCGTTATTTACCAGAATGGAAACATCACCAAATTGTTCTGCAACTTGTTTAAGCACAGACTCCACTTGAGATGGCTCGTTCACGTCCAAAGCCAGCCCTATCCCTTTAATATTTTCTTGTGCTAAGGCTGCATTAATATTTTCAGCACCACTTGCTGTGGTCGCCGTACCAATCACTATTGCACCTTGTTTTCCCAAAGCCAGTGCAATAGCAGCACCTATGCCACGACTTGCACCTGTTACTAACGCAATCTGACCATTTAACATTAAAAATCTCCTTTAATGTATTGATTTATTTATTATTTTCAACAAATTCATTTAATGACAATATGTCTACCAAAGCAATGCAAGTAAGCTCTGGGACACTACGTTTGACCAATCCTGTCAGCACTTTACCTGGACCACATTCTGCACTCATTGCAATACCCTGCTGATAAACAGCTTGTACCGTCTCCACCCATCTCACTGGACTGTGTAATTGACGTACTAATGCATCTTGAATCGCTTCAACCTCTTGATAACTAGCTACATCAGCGTTGTGCAACACCGGTATGGAAGGCACATGCATCTTTACTGCCTTCAAGTATTGTGCAAGTTGCTGAGCCGCTGGCTTCATTAGCGCACAATGCGATGGAACACTTACAGGCAGTGGGATCACACGTTTAGCACCTTTCGCTTTGGCAACTTCTACTGCGCGATCTATTGCAGACTTTTCACCAGCAATCACCACTTGACCTGGTGAATTAAAGTTAACGGCTTCTAGCACTTCGTCATTTGCAGCTTCTGCACAGACCTCATGTACTAAATCGTCATCCAGACCAAGAATTGCCGCCATACCGCCTTTGCCTTCTGGTACTGCATGCTGCATCACCTCTGCACGATACCTCACCAAGGGTAGCGCATCGTCAAAACTCAATGCGCCTGCTGCAACTAAAGCAGTGTATTCAGCTAGGCTATGTCCTGCCATTACAGCAGGCATTGCACCACCTAATTGTTGATATGCTCGCCATGTCGCCACCCCTGCAGTGAGCATTAACGGTTGTGTGTGTTGTGTCAGATTCAAAAGCTCATTAGGCTCGTTGACCATTGACCAAAAATCAACTTTCAATATATCGGAGGCTTCTACAAAAGTCTGCTTAACAATCGCTAAATCAGCTAAGCCAGACATCATGCCTACAGATTGAGAACCCTGACCAGGGAAGAAAAAAGCAAATTGACTCATATGATATTTTTCCGATTCAACTTTTTTGATTAATATTGGATCAATGCGGAACCCCAAGTAAATCCGCCGCCAAACGCTTCCATTAGTATCTTATGACCACGCTGTATCCGCCCATCTCGCACCGCTACGTCAAGCGCTAATGGAATTGATGCAGCAGAGGTGTTCCCATGCTGATCAACCGTCACCACCACTTTATCCATCGACATTTCTAATTTTTTTGCAGTCGCTTGCAGTATACGAATATTTGCCTGATGCGGCACCAACCAATCAATGTCGCTTTTTTGTAGATGATTAGCCTCTAAAGTCTCATCAACGATTTGATCCAGTGTATTGACCGCCATTTTAAACACGGCATTACCTTCCATCGCTACAAAATTGCGACCATCCTGACGCTTAGGCACATGTAACATTTTTTCATAATTGCCATCCGCATGAAGATGGGTTGACATCACACCAGGCTCAGTACTCGCTTGTAAAATCACCGCACCAGCACCGTCGCCCCACAATATACAGTTACTTCTATCCGTGTAATCGGTAATGCGCGAAAAAGTATCCACGCCAATCACCAAAACACAGTGCGCACTCTTTGCTTTTATAAAGTTATCTGCAGTCGCCAGTGCGTAAATAAACCCGCTACACACTGCCTGCACATCAAAAGCGGGACAACCACTTAACCCTAACTTACGCTGTACCATTACCGCTGCACTAGGAAACACTTTATCTGGAGTGGTAGTAGCGACAATAATTAAATCAATTTGCTGCGTTTGAATATTGGCTGAGACAATCGCTTTTTTAGCCGCCTCAAACGCAAGGTCGCTAGTATACTCATCCTCAACAATGTGACGCTGACGTATACCCGTCCGTGCAAATATCCACTCATCTGTCGTATCCACCATTTTTTCTAAATCTTGATTGGTGAGCACTTTTTTAGGCAAGTAGCTACCCGTACCTGCTATTTTTGAATAAATCATAAGGGTGGATTATGCCTTAAAAATGAAGCAAAGCCTATTGGCCTTCACTTACTTGGGCAATGGATGAGGTTTGAAGGTGTTCAATTTCCAACTGTTCCGTAATGCGTCTCAGCACACCACTTCTAGCCTCTTCAATGGCAACATGTAATGCGTAGTAAAAAGCGACATTATCTGCGCCACCATGGCTTTTCACGACAATGCCCCTTAATCCCAACAGGCTCGCACCGTTATAACGGCGAGGATCTACCCGCTTTTTAAAGGATTTCAACACAGACATTGCACCCAACCCCATTAACTTGGTCAGCCAATTCTTTTTAAATTCCATGGTCAGGAATTTGCCCATCATATGCGCCAAGCCTTCTGTCGTCTTTAATGAAACATTACCAACAAATCCGTCACATACGACTAGATCGGTAGTTCCTTTAAAAATATCATCACCTTCTATATTGCCATAGAAATTAAGATGACTATTTCTGAGTAACTCGCCTGCCTGTTTAACAACCTCGTTACCCTTAATATCTTCAGATCCGATGTTTAACAAACCCACGGTAGGATTCGGTTTGTTTTCAACACAACTGACTAACATCGCACCCATAATGGCAAATTGATACAAGTGCTCGGCAGTACAGTCTGCATTGGCACCTAAATCCAGCATATACGTATTGCCTTTTTCTGAGGGTAGTGCCGATGCGATAGCAGGCCGATCAATCCCTGGTAAAGTTTTAAGTACGAACCTAGCAGTTGCCATTAGTGCACCAGTATTACCTGCACTCACGCATGCATTGGCTTCACCCGTTTTCACCATATTAATGACCACACGCATAGAAGAGTCTTTTTTATTCTTCAATGCACTTTGCGGGGACTCATCCATCTGTACCACTTCACTTGCATGATGAATGCGTAATCGCGTACTGGTTGTTGTTTTTTGCGCCCTGAGTTCTGCCTCAATCACATCCTGTAAGCCGACTAACACTATATTAATACGAGGATTTTCGTTCATCACCTTGATAGCTGCAGGCACAGTGACATGCGGTCCATGGTCACCCCCCATTGCATCCACTGCAATTGTGATGTCCATATTTTGGTGGTTTGAGTCTATTGCTGTTGTCATGATATGAATCCGTTTTAATGTGAGACAACTAATCTACATACGCAAACGCCGTACTTATCGAAAGCACGGCGTACTGATTCATCAACTTGATAATTCAATGAAATAATAAATCTTTGAGATACTTATTCGCCTTTGGCTGGCATCACTTTGCGACCACGATAATAACCACTTGGGCTAACATGGTGACGCAAATGTGTCTCACCTGTTGTAGGCTCTACTGCAAGTGGTGGGTTTGTTAAAAAGTCATGTGAGCGATGCATGCCGCGTTTCGAAGGTGACTTTTTATTTTGTTGAACTGCCATAATAATACTCCATAAAAAATTGCCAATGCGTACTGTATGGCAATCAAATAACTGTACGTTAAAAAATTAATCCGCAATTATAATCTAACTTGAGTGAGGATGTAAATCAAAACTTAGAACTTGCCTTTAAGCACAGCGAACGGATTAGGCTTCTCCCCACTTTCCCGCTGCAACTCCTTACACTCTATTGTATGTATAGGAGCAATAGGAAGTGCTATCAATAGTTCATCTTCAATTAGTTCTATCACATCCATATTATGACTTGCTTCAAGCCAGTCCAGATCGTCAATCAGCTCATCTTCAATTGGTTCAATATCACTAATCACGTAGTCAAAATTAAGGTTTAATGGCACTTCCATGGCTTCCAAGCAACGCTGACATATCATTGGCAGCGCGACTGCAAGCTGCAAATGCAAACTGGGTAAACGAAAAGACTTGCTATGCCCAGACAACTGAAAGCGAACTTCAGCGCCATATATTGCTTCAGCATTCAATAACTCACTTAGCCTAATGAGCGAACTAATAGGGAATGCATCCGAAATCACTTGTTCTTTTAGCGCAAAATCGAGATTGTTAATTGTGACCGTTTTCATCGTGTGACTCTTCATTTATTTTTATTACATTTTAATGGTATATATAATTTATCGCCATAACCCGCTTTTTAAGCACTCCCTCACATGATACAATTGACCGAATAAGATTCTTAAATCAAGTCAGCTGTCAGAATAAAAAAGGTGTCGTGTGTTTAAAAAAATACTTGTAGCTAATCGAGGGGAAATCGCTGTACGTATTGTACGCGCATGTTCTGAGATGGGCATTAAATCTGTTGCCATTTATGCAGATGCAGACCGTCATGCGCTACACGTAAAGAAGGCAGATGAAGCATATAGCATTGGTGCTGACCCTGTCGCTGGCTATTTAAACGCACACAACATTGTCAACGTAGCCGTGGCTGCAGGTTGTGATGCGCTCCACCCAGGCTACGGGTTTTTATCTGAAAATCCAGAATTGGCCGAAATTTGTACGCGTCGTGGCATTAAGTTTATTGGCCCCAATGCTGCCACCATACGTCAAATGGGCGACAAAATTCAAGCCCGCAACGCCATGATTAAAGCTGGTATTCCATGCGTTCCAGGCAGCGATGGCAATCTAGAGTCTGTTGAAGCGGCACGCACTTTAGCAAACAAAATTGGCTACCCGATTATGCTAAAAGCAACCAATGGGGGTGGAGGTCGCGGTATACGTCGTTGCGATAACGAAAAAGACTTATTGAGCAACTATGACCGTGTCATCTCGGAGGCAAGTAAAGCCTTTGGCAAGCCTGAGGTGTTTCTGGAAAAATGCGTAGTCACACCGCGCCATATTGAAGTGCAAATACTGGCAGATAGTCATGGCAATGTCATCCACTTGTTTGAACGTGACTGCTCTATTCAGCGTCGTAACCAAAAACTGATCGAAATTGCGCCATCTCCTCAACTGACTCAAAAACAGCGGGAATATATCGGTAATTTGGGCGTTAAAGCAGGCAAAGCGGTCGGCTATCAGAATGCGGGCACTGTAGAATTTTTATTGGACTCCAATGACAACTTCTACTTTATGGAAATGAACACCAGACTTCAGGTAGAACATACTGTTACAGAGACCATTACTGGCGTAGATATTGTGCAAGAGCAAATCCGCATCGCTTTCGGTTTAAAACTACAATATCAGCAAAAAGAAATCCATTTCCGTGGCTTTGCCATGGAGTACCGCATTAATGCAGAAGACCCAAAGAACGACTTTTTGCCTAGCTTTGGCAAGATCACGCGTTACTATGCACCTGGCGGGCCTGGCGTGCGTATGGATGCCGCGATTTATAGTGGGTATGTGATTCCACCTTACTATGATTCCATGTGCGCAAAACTGACTGTATGGGCACTGGATTGGAATAGCGTTATCGAGCGTGGTCGTCGCGCATTAAATGACATGGTGGTTTATGGTGTTAAAACGACCATTCCGTACTACCAAGAGATTATGAAACACCCTGATTTCAGAGCTGCTAAATTTAACACCAGCTTTGTAGAGACGCATCCAGAACTGATTAACTATGCCACTGAATTCCCGCCAGAATTAATTGCTGCTGCTATCTCTGCAGCAATTGCCGCGCATGAAGGTATTTAAATTTAACGATCCAGACTGAACACACTATGAGTAAAAAAATACATATCACCGAACTAATACTCCGCGATGGACATCAATCTTTAATTGCGACACGCATGCGCACTGAAGATATGTTACCCATTTGTAGCAAGCTTGACGCAGTCGGATTTTGGTCGCTAGAAGCGTGGGGCGGCGCAACATTCGATGCATGTGTTAGATTTTTGAAAGAAGACCCATGGCAACGCTTAAAAAAGCTACGTAAAGCATTACCTAACAGCCAAATTAACATGCTATTACGTGGCCAAAACCTTTTAGGTTACCGTCATTACTCAGATGATGTGGTACACGCTTTTGTAAAACAAGCGGCTGATGGCGGCGTTGATGTATTTCGTATCTTCGACGCAATGAATGATATTCGCAACCTTAAAACCTCGATCGAAGCCGTTAAAAAAGTTAAAAAACATGCGATCGGCACACTCTCCTACACCACCAGCCCCGTGCACGACATTGCCTATTTCGTGAGCATGGCAAAAGAGCTTGAAAGCATGGGGTGTGACAGCATTGGCATTAAAGACATGGCAGGGTTACTCACACCAAGTGTTGCTGGCGACCTCGCAAAAGCACTCAAAGAGGCAACGCATCTACCCATCCATATGCACAGCCACGCCACGTCTGGCCTTGCTAGCATGGTGATGCTCAAAAGCGTTGAGAATGGCGTGAGCGTTATTGACACCTGCAACTCCTCTTTCTCTGAAGGCGCAAGCCACCCAACCACAGAAAGCATGGTCGCCGCGTTAAAAGACACCCCTTATGACACGGGTTTAGACTTAATGAAACTCCAAGAAATTACTGCGTACTTTAAAGAAGTACGCAAAAAATACTGGCAGTTTGAAAGCGCTTTTACAGGCGTGGATACACGTGTGCTTGTGAATCAAGTACCTGGTGGCATGATTTCCAACCTGTCTAATCAGCTTAAAGAGCAAGGCGCATTAGATAAAATGGATGCGGTGTTGGCTGAAATTCCTAAAGTGAGAAAAGATTTAGGCTACCCGCCACTCGTCACACCAACTTCACAAATCGTCGGTACGCAGGCAGTGCTAAATGTCATGACTGGTGAACGCTACAAATCCATCACCAATGAAGTTAAAAACTATCTGCTTGGTCAATACGGCAAATCGCCCGCAGACATTGACCCTGCAATAAAAAAACTTGCTGTTGGTAACGAAGAAGGCATTACTTGTCGACCTGCCGATTTATTAGAGCCTGAAATGGCGAGATTACAAGCGGAAACTGAGCGCATTGCTAAAAGCGACGAAGATGTGCTCACTTTTGCTATGTTCCCAGACATTGGTAAAACATTCTTACAAGAACGCAATGCTGGCAGTTTAAAACCAGAAGCATTGCTCTCCAAAGATGATGTTGCTACATCCTCATCGCGTTACGCGCCAAACGAATTTAAAATCACCCTACATGGTGAGACATTCCACATCAAGCTCACTGGTAGTGGTCACTCAGGTGAAGAGCATCGTCCATTCTATGTCTCTGTGGATGGCATTGCAGAAGAGGTCATTGTTGAGACGCTTAGCGAAATCGAGGTGTCTGGCAATGGCACAACAAAAGGCTCCGCCAAGAAAAAAACCAATACCGTGGGTGCTAGTGGCCGACCTAAACCACACCACTCAGGATGCGTCACAACAGCGATGCCAGGCACTATCGTGGCGGTTAAAGTTAAAGTGGGCGACAAAGTCAAAGCAGGTGATGGCGTACTGGTAATTGAAGCCATGAAAATGGAAAATGAAATTCAAGCGGCAACGACAGGCACTGTTGTCGCCATCCATGTGGGCAAAGGGGACAGCGTCACTCCTGATGAGTCATTACTTGAAATTCAGCCAGACTAATGGAAGAAATACCTTTTAAATCAATACTTTTTTGATTTAAAAGGTATCGCCCTATGAAACAAACGCTGATTTTAGCATCTTCATCCAACTATCGACGCGAGCTACTACAAAAGCTGCAAATCCCCTTCAACTGCGTTTCGCCCAAAATAGATGAAACTGCTCTGGCAGATGAAAAACCCTTCCAAACAGCGCTCAGACTCGCACAGGAAAAAGCCAGAAAAGTTGCGTTAGAATATCCACATGCACTTATTATTGGTTGCGACCAAGTCGCTACACTCGATGGCGTTGAGTTGGGTAAACCACTTAATCATAAAAATGCTACCAAACAGTTGCAAATTATGCGTGGCAAAGAAGTCACTTTTTACAGCGCCATCTGCTTATTGAATGCGACGACTGGCAATATGCAATCTGAAGTTGTTCCCTACTTAGTTAAATTCAAACAACTTAGCGATGAACAAATTGACCGCTATCTTTCAAAAGACCAACCCTATCAATGTGCAGGTAGTGCAAAATCTGAGGGTTTAGGGATTGCCATCATTGAGCGTATGATCGGGGAAGACCCGAATGCACTTGTTGGCCTACCACTCATTAAACTGGTGGATATGCTTGCCAATGAGAATTTGTATGTTATTTAAATTTTAAAATATTTTTACAATATGTAGTTTTTTATACTACAAATTATTCAACATGTAGTGTATTATTCGCTAACGCTTACTCATAACTCACTTATTAAAAGACTTAAACAATGAGCACACGCAAGCCATACGTTAAGATTTTTTTGTTTATGCTGCCTGCATTAGTAACGCTCATTGGATACGCGACCTTCTACGAAAAACTCTTTCAAAAACCTCCTTGTATTTTTAATTGTGATCACCTTACAGGTGACGACAACTTAGCCAATAAACTCAATCTCAAAAATATTTTGGATTTAATGGACGAACTGCGCGGAAAACAAAGCAATCCCAGTGCGGCATACCCTACTCGCTCAGATTTAGATTTGGCATTTTTACGCAATAGAATTGATGCTATTGAAAGTTATTTTGGTGAACTTCCTAATCGTGGCAGTGAAATTTGGCGGAAAAATCAAGCGCTATCAGATCAGCAGCATGACTTTTTGGATAACACATTAGCGCTACTCGATCAGAAAAAACACCCTTCCGATCATACTGCACAACGTAACTCGGACGGCAAAGATCCAGAAGTAGAAAAAATATACGACAAGTTTCCTGAAAGTAGTCCAAACACTTCTAACTCACCTATTTACATCGTTACACTACCTGAGACTGTCAGCAATACAGGCGGAGGCGGTGGTGGCAATACAGGCGGAGGCGGTGGTGGCAATACAGGCGGAGGCGGTGGTGGCAATACTGGCGGAGGCGATGGTGGCAATACTGGCGGAGGCGATGGTGGCAATACTGGCGGAGGAGGAAGTAACTGCCCTACCTACCGCATGCTTAACAATGAGTGTGTGATTGATATTGGTCACCAAGAAGGTGAGGGCTCAGGTAGTGGCTCAGGGGGGGTGAATACTGTACCTTTACCTCCATCAAGTTACCTTATGTTTGCCGGCATTGTATTATTTGGGCTCTACAAGCTTAAGAAATCTCGTTTTATTCGCTTTTATCATTAAGCGGCCTTGCCACGAAATGAATAAACTCTACTGCCTGCTCATGACATTGATGATTACCACCTCTATTTTGGCAGCAGAGTCACTGGATGAAATCCGTAGCACGGCACAAGATCAGCAAAGCATTGCACTCACGATCTACAATTCCAATTTAGCCCTGATTAAAGACACAAGAAAAATTACGCTAAAAAGTGGGGTTAACTTGCTTGCTCTCAGAGATGTCAGCGCGCAAATACAAGCAGAGACTGCTTTATTAAGAAGTATTTCTGCGCTAGGTAGTATTTCTTTATTAGAGCAAAATTTTGATTTTGATCTGCTGACCCCAGAAAAACTTTTAGAAAAATATGTAGGAAAAACCGTTGAATTAGCCAAAACTAACCCAGCAACGGGTGTGGAATCTATAGAAAAAGCGACTGTATTATCAGCCAACCAAGGTGTGGTTTTAAAAATTGGCGACCGTATCGAAACTGGCATCAATGGGAGAATTATTTATGACAATGTGCCAGCCAACTTGAAAGACCGCCCTACCTTATCTACGCTTCTAGAAAATAAAGGCACAAATCAGCAAACTGTAGAGTTAAGCTATTTAACTGGCGGTTTAGCTTGGAAGGCTGATTATGTTGCAGAGCTTAGCGCCAAGGAAGATAGCATTGATTTATCTGGCTGGGTTACGCTCACTAATACCAGTGGTGCAAGTTACCGCAATGCTAAGTTGCAGCTTGTAGCAGGTGATGTAAATCGGGCGCAGCAAAACATGCGTCCAATGGCAAAAGCCATGCGTGGTGATGTGATGATGGCAGAGGCTGCCGCACCGATGCAAGAAGAGTCACTCTTAGAATATCATCTGTACACACTAGACCGCCCAACCACCATTGCAGAAAATCAGACCAAACAAGTAGCTCTACTTTCTGCGACTAGCATACCCGCTCGCAAAGAGCTGGTGCTGAAAGGTGCAGATTACTACTACCAAGGCCAGTATGGTGAAATTGGTACTAATATGAAAGTCAGTGTGTTTCTAGAATTTGACAATAAAGAATCTGCAAAGCTAGGCATTCCCCTACCTAAAGGTATTATGCGTGTCTATAAAAAGGATAACGGTGGTAATGCACAGTTTATTGGCGAAGACAATATTGACCATACACCAAAAAATGAAACCGTCCGTTTAAAGCTGGGGGAAGCGTTTGATGTGACCGCAGATAAAAAACAAACTGATTTTAAAGTGCTTCCAAAACCAGCCAAGGGACACAGTGCTTTTGAAAGCGCTTTTGAAATCACGCTTAAAAATGCTAAGAAAGAAAAAGTGACCGTAACGATTCAAGAGCCTATTGGTGGTGACTGGAAAATAGTATCTGCAAGCCAACCGCACACCAAGGCAAATAGCCAGCTCGCAGTATGGAAAATAGAAGTTCCAGCCGAAAGCAAAACCACACTGACGTATCGTACCCAAGTTAAGTACTAATGGCTGGTACCCTTTACTTCATTCCCGTCACGCTAGGTGATGACAACATCCACAAGGTCATCCCACAAGATGTCATCAAAATCATCCATGGCCTAGATGCCTTTATTGTTGAAAATGAAAAAACAGCCAGACAGTTTTTGGCAGCTATTCAGCATCCCAAACCCATTCGTGAAATTAAATTTGATACCCTAAACGAGCATACAGCAGATAACGCCCTTCCTGTATTGCTTGCTTCGGTGACTGCTGGTCATGATGTAGGACTCATGAGCGAAGCGGGATGTCCTGGCATTGCGGATCCAGGGGCAAAACTTGCAATGATTGCCCACCAAAAAGCGATTCGCGTAGCACCTTTAGTCGGGCCAAGCGCAATACTTCTTGGCCTCATGGCCAGTGGCTTAAACGGTCAACATTTTACTTTTTTGGGTTATTTACCTAGCGATAAAACCGCAAGAATACAAACACTTAAGCGCATCGAAAAAGACTCAAAAACACAGCATGAGACACAGATATTTATTGAAACTCCATACCGTAACACCCATATGCTAGAAGATATTTTAGCAAGCTGTAACTCCACGACCAAGCTTTGCATTGCTTGTAATATCAGCCTACCAGACGAATACATTGTGACCAAAAGCATTCAAGCTTGGAAGCAAACCACCCTACCAGACTTACATAAAAAACCAACTGTGTTTTTATTGCTTAGCTAGTTTTTAACACGCTCTTTAAGCACAATCCAAGCGAGTATTAATGCTTTATATGCATTACGTATTATCAATACATTAATATTGGTGTTGCTTCCCCACGCATAAACGTAAAACTAACGGGTAATATCCCCGTTTATTCTGGCATATATTGACACAACGGTGCTGTTTAATGCAGATATGTAAAAGTCTAAATTAAGGACAGGTAAATGCGCTCGCCCGTGATCAATACAACAAACAACATTGTCTGGCCTACGCCGCACTATATGAATTTAGTGCCTGCACCAGACAATGACGAAAAATCTGCACTCGTTGAAAACTGTATTATTTATCTACTATCCAATGAAAAACTATATGGTGAGTTACAAGAATTTTCTCCTGAAAACAGTGCTTTTACCATCAAAAACTTGAGTAACCAACGCGTACAAACCTATCAGTTCGATACGTTAAAAAGCCTACAATTGCTTAAACCTATGCAAATTGAACATGACAAGTCCTTTCTTGAAGAGCGTGCTGAAGTCATGTTTAACCCCTCTGAAAAGCAGACCTACTCAGTAGATCTCAACAATACTGAATTAATCAAAGGTTATACGCATGGCTATGTCAGCAACAAAGCAGGACTTTTTCTCTACCCACAAATCAACGCAGAGAAAATAACCCGCGTATTTATTCCTGCACTAGCGATCAAAAGCTTCAAAATTGGCATGTTGTTAGGCGAAATGTTAGTTGAGCAGAATCTGGCGAGCAATGAAGAGATTACAAATGCGCTTAATGTGCAAAATCAACTGCGTACGCAAAAAATTGGAGATGTGCTCTCTGAGAACAAAATTGTCTCCAGCGCACAGCTTGCAGAAGCGATTGCACATCAGGAAAGTCAGCCTATATTAAAATTAGGTGAAGCGCTCAAACAGTTACATCTAATCACAGAAGAACAATTAGTCAGCGCACTTGCACAACAAAAAGAGAATAGATCTGTACCCTTAGGTCAAGTACTCATCAACATGGGTGTGATAGACGAGCGTACATTGCATAATGCCATGGCAAAAAAACTGGGCATTCCGTTCGTGAGTCTCGATAAATTTAATTTTGACCCCAATGCGCTCAGATTAGTCAAAGCAGTGTTTGCGCGGAAAAATTCGCTCATCCCATTATGTATCTATAAGCAGTCACTTGTCATCGCCTTTCAAGATCCGATGAATAATAAAGTGATTGAGGAGTTGCGCTTTCTAACACAAATGAACATTTTACCTGCAATGGCCTCACGCGATGACATTACAGAAGCGATTAACAATTACTATGGTGTATCGGACGGCGTGATTTATGCAGAAAATAATGAGTCAAGCGACGATAAAATTGAGTTCGAGATGCCTGAACATGCTTCAGACCAGTTGGGCATTAATGATCTCGCAAGCAAATTGGTGCTAGAAGAGACACCTCTCGAAACATTCAAAGATGAGAGCATCGCAGAGTCTGACAATACGCTGGTACAGCTTGTCAATAAAATGATTTTGGATGCACATAAAGACGGTGTCTCAGACATTCACATTGAAACCTACCCTGATAAGAAAAATACACACATACGTTTTAGAAAAGATGGTGGATTGAAAAAGTATTTAGAGCTACCCTCAAACTTTCGCAACGCACTGATTTCACGTATCAAAATCATGTCTCAACTGGATATTTCTGAAAAAAGGAAACCACAGGATGGCAAAATAGACTTTAAGCAGTTTGGTCCTGCCAAAATTGAATTGCGTGTCGCCACCATTCCAACTGCAAATGGTTTAGAAGACGTTGTGATGCGATTGCTTGCCGCCTCAAAACCTGTTCCTATAGACAGCCTTAATTTATCTCCTGCAAGACTTGAAGCACTTAAGCAAATAGTTCAGCGCCCCTATGGACTCATTTTAGTATGTGGGCCGACAGGCTCTGGCAAAACGACCACATTACACTCGCTACTCGGCTATATCAATACGCCAGAGCGCAAAATCTGGACGGCGGAGGATCCTGTAGAAATTACACAAACTGGCTTAAGGCAAGTGCAAGTCAATGCCAAAACAGGCTGGACTTTTGCCGCCGCCATGCGTAGTTTCTTGCGTGCTGATCCTGATGTCATCATGGTGGGTGAGATGCGCGATTACGAAACAACACACACTGGCATTGAAGCCTCTCTTACTGGGCATCTGGTGCTTTCCACCTTACATACCAACAGCGCACCAGAAAGTATTACAAGAATGCTGGATTTAGGCATGGATCCATTCAATTTTGCCGATGCATTACTGGCGATCATGGCGCAGCGTCTGGCAAAAACACTATGTGCAAACTGTAAGGAAAACTACACTCCTACAGATGAAGAGATTCGTGAGCTTGCCACTGAATTTATTGTTGGCACCGCATGGGAACCAAACGATATTATTCAACAATGGAAAAACCAATATACAAAAAATGGTGAATTCCAGTTGTGTCGAGCAAAAGGATGTAAAACCTGCGACAACACTGGCTATAAAGGACGTTTAGGGTTGTATGAAATGATGTTGATTAATCCAGAACTCAAACATCTCATACAAACAAAAGCAACAGTTTCTCAAATACTAAGCGCTGCATTGGATGCTGGCATGAATACACTTAAGCAAGATGGCATTCAAAAGGTGTTACAAGGCTTGACTGACATTACGCAAGTACGTGCTGTCGCAAATTAACCGTGTTGTTCTAACAGCATTCTCACAGGTGCATAGCTGCGTCTATGGACAGGTGATACACCGTGCTGTTTTAGTGTAGCCATGTGTGCAGATGTTGGATAACCTTTATGCTGGGCAAAGCCGTACATAGGATATAGCATATCCAACTGATATAACTCGGTATCACGTGCGGTTTTAGCCAAAATAGAGGCCGCGGAAATTGCCTTTACTTTACTGTCTCCCTTGACGATTGCTTCACAAGCAAAAGTTATCTTAGGACATTTGTTTCCATCCACTTGTACCAAATCTGGAGCCACTTTAAACTGGGCATGCATCAACTCTACCGCACGCTTCATCGCCAATAAACTAGCCTGTAGAATATTGATCTGATCAATTTCTTCTACACTACTACTAGCAATCGCCCAAGCCAGCGCATATTGTTTAATTTCCATAGCTAAGGCATCACGCTTTTTCTCAGTCAATTGTTTGGAGTCAGCCAATCCAAAAATAGGCCGATTGGGATCTAATATGACTGCTGCCGCATAGACGGCACCTGCGAGTGGTCCTCTGCCAGCTTCATCCACTCCACACACTAATAAGGTCATAAATAGTTCAGCACCGCTTTCGCAGCTTTTTTCGCGCTATCCTGCTTCAAACTCAAGTGGATTGTTGTGAATGCTTGTTTAAGTTCAACAAGGTAATTTTTGTCACTTAATAAACGTAATGTAGCATCCGCTATTTTTTGAGGGGTTGCATCACTCTGCAAAAGCTCAGGAACCAAAAACCGATCAGCCAGCACGTTTGGCAAGCCCACAAAGGGCAAATATTTCATCCGTTTTAAGATTTGCCAGCTCAAGTTTGGCATACGGTACGTAATCACCATTGGTTTTTTAAGTAAGGCAGCTTCTAATGTAGCGGTTCCAGAAGCAACAATAATAATATCTGCCGCTTCCATCGCATCGTGGGCATGTCCAAACATAATCTGCATATTGATTTGATCATCTGGACGGGTTTCGAATACTTGATGCAAGGCCTCTTCAAATAGTTTGCGCGTTTCCCGAGTAATCAAGGGTACTAAAAACTGTATCTGGTTCGTTTGCGTTTCTGCGTATTCTTTTTGAATCAGTATTGCGGTTTCTATAAACAACTTAGCATGTTGCATAACCTCTGATTGGCGACTTCCTGGCAGTAAAGCAACCACGATAGTACCAGGATTAATTTTCAATACCTCTCGCACTTTTTCAACATTAGGCTCTAATGGCAACACATCAGCCAGTGGGTGACCCACATAAGTCGATGGTAAATTTACTTCGGAATAAAGTGATTGTTCAAATGGAAACAACGTCAACATATGACTGACAGCGCGTTTGATTTTATTGATGCGCCCCTTGCGCCAAGCCCATATTGAAGGGCTGACGTAGTGAATGGTTGGTACGCCTTTGTCTTTGAGTTTTTTTTCTAGCCAAAAATTGAAATCTGGCGCATCTATTCCGATGAATATATCTGGTTTTTCTGCCAGCAATTGTGTCAATAACTGCTTACGTAATTTAAGTAAGCCTGGTAAATGTCGAATAACCTCGACGTAACCTCGGACAGAAAGAGATTCCATTGGGAACAGCGATTTTGCGCCTAAACTCATCATTTTAGGGCCCGCAATTCCAATAAAAGTAAGATCATCGCGTTCTTGTTTTAACGCTTGAATCAGGTGATAGCCCAACAAGTCCCCTGAGGCCTCACCTGCCACAATTGCAATTTTTGGCATAGATTGCTTTTAATTATTTAGCGGACGATTCCGCGTGTTGATATTTCTAGAAAGTCAGTAAACAATCCAATTTCAGTACATTTTTCTGTCATGACGGCTAGTGCTTGCTTGGCTTCTTCTAACGACAGGCCATTTCTATACAGCAACTTATAGGCACGTTTAATTTCCATAATTGTTTCGGGACTAAATCCGCGTCGCTTAAGGCCTTCAGAGTTAATCCCGTGTGGTTTAGCATCGTAACCTGCGGCAGTCACATACGGTGGAATATCCTTAAACGCTACAGTATTCACTGCAGTAATGACATGTGCACCCACTTTACAAAACTGATGCACCAAAGTAAATCCACCTAAAATTGCATAGTCATGAATATCGACATGACCAGCCAATGATGAGTTGTTCGCCAAAATAGTGTGATTGCCGATGGTGCAATCATGCGCAATATGGACATACGCCATAATCCAGTTATCATTGCCAATCTTAGTCACCGCTTTATCTTGGACCGTTCCGCGGTTAAAGGTACAAAACTCTCGAATCGTATTGTGATCGCCTATTTCTAAGGTAGTTGGCTCATCACGATATTTTTTGTCTTGCGGTTGTTCACCTAGCGAAGAAAACTGAAAAATCTGGTTATGTTTACCAATCGTCGTTGGTCCTTTAATCACGGCATGACTACCTACGCGCGTTCCTGCATCGATTCGTACATTGGCACCTATAATAGAATAAGCTCCAACTTCTACGCTTGAATCCAACTCCGCTTTTGAATCAACAATCGCTGTTGGGTGAATTTTAACTGTCATTGACTTGATTTTCTAAATACTGAGCTTTTACAACTGAATAAAATTTATTTGTCGATGGATTTCAAAATACACATCATATTCGCCTCGGCCACCACTACGCCATCAACTGTGGCAACTCCTATATATTTCCAGATACCTTTTAAAATGCGATCTATTTTTACATTCAAAATCACTTGATCCCCCGGTGATACAGGCTTTTTAAACCGAGCACTATCGATGCCTGCAAAATAATACACGGAGTCATTGGTTGGCTTAATCCCCATTGTTTTGAATGAGAGCACCGCCGCAGCCTGCGCCATCGCCTCCACAATTAACACACCAGGCATTACTGGATGATAGGGAAAATGACCTGGGAAAAAAGGCTCATTGACTGTGACATTTTTGAGGGCAGTAATTTCCTTACCTACCTCCATTGAAATCACGCGATCAATTAAGACAAAAGGATAGCGATGAGGTAAATGATCTAAAATCTCGTGTATATCCATACTGTTTTGTGCGTTTTCTGACATATCGACTCTCTAATGATTTAGCTCTGAACTTAACTGTTTAAGTGTCTGTTCTAAAACCTTTATTTTATCTGTTAATTGATTTAAATGGCGAATATTGGCAGCAGTTTTAAGCCAAACTTCATGTTCCTGAAAGGGCATCAGCGCAGTATAGGTGCCAGCATGCTGTATAGAACGCATAATCATACTACCTGGTGAAATGGTGACATGATCAGCAATTTTTAAATGGCCTAATATCATAGCAGCCCCACCAATTTTACAATGCCTGCCTATCATGGCACTTCCAGCAATCCCCACACAACCTGCAATCACAGTATGGGCACCAATCCTACAGTTGTGTGCAATTTGGATTAAATTGTCCAATTTAACACCATCTTCTATCACTGTATCATCAATCGCGCCACGATCTACCGTTGTGTTAGCACCAATATCAACGTCATTACCAATAACTACGCGACCGACTTGCGGAATTTTGACCCATTGCCCATTTTCTTCTGCATAACCAAAACCGTCATTTCCAATCACGCATCCTGCATACAAATGACAACGATCTCCCATGGTCGTGCCAAATTTAATAGTCACATTAGGCTCCAATATGGTATGTTGACCAATACTGACGTGATCTTCAATGACACACCCTGCACCAACCGAAACATGCTCGCCTATCAATACATAATCCCCAATCACGGCGTTTGCGCCTACACTGGCTGATGATGCTATTTGAGTACCTGAACCAACACAGGCATTGGCGTGCACGCCCTGCACTATAATTGATTTTGGATTTAGAATCCCAGACACCTTGGCAAAATATGCATATGGATTATCTGTCACAATCTTAGGCAAGTTTGTTAAGTGAACATGTTCTGGCTTAAGAATCACTGCACTTGCTTGTGTCGCATTTAAAGCTGCCGTGTACTTAGTATCTACAAAAAAACTAATAGCCCCCGGTAACGCATAAGCGAGTGATCCTACTCGATAAATCGCCGCACTCGAATCTCCTGAAGCAACCCCGCCAAGTTTGTTTACAATTTCAGCTAACGTTAACATCGCCTCGCCTAATTACGACTGACTCACTATTTCTTGCCTAAAAGTTTGAGCACTTTTTCTGTGATATCAATTTTCTTACTGGCGTAAGCTACACCACCATAGACCACAAGATCATAACTTTCTGTTTCTGCAACACTAGCCACTGCCTTATTAATACGATCCTGGAGAATTGCCAACTCCTCATTCTTGCGTAAATTAATATCTTCCCTTAATTCACGCTGCTTGCGTTGAAACTCAAGCTTCATATTAGAAACATCTCGCTCTTTAGTACGTCTGTCTATTTCTGAGATGGTCGCTCTATCTTTTTCAATTGCTGCTTCTGCATCCTTAATTTGTTTCTGTAGCCGATCCAACTCAAGTGAACGTGGACTAAACTCTTTTTCAAGCTTTTTACCTGTTTCAGCAGTTTGAGGAGCCTCTTGTAGTAGCTTATCCACTTGCACATAACCAATTTTCAGGTCAGCTGCATGCGAGTTAAGCGCCAGAAACATATTGATAATTAAAAATGATATTCTAAAAAACGCTTTCAATGATCTCTCCTCAAGCACATCTTGTACTCAATTTTTTAACTAAAATTGCTGACCCAACTGGAATTGTAGCGTTTGGGTATTATCGCCAGACTTGGCATTCAATGGTTTAGCAAACACGAGTTTCAATGGTCCAAATGGCGAAACCCATGTCACGCCTAAACCAGCAGAATACCTTAATGCATCTGCACTAATGGATTCATGCTCAGTGTATACCCCACCACCATCCAAAAAGGCACTTAATCTAAACTGCTTAGATTCTTTGAGTAATGGCACTGGCATAAATAACTCTACATTTCCTAGCACTTTCTTTGTACCACCCACAGCAAACTCCTGTAAGGTTGCAGGATCAGTCTGCTTAGTTCCTAAAGAACCATTCTCATAGCCGCGTACTGAGTTCACGCCACCCAAGTAGTAGTTCTTATAAAACGGATATTGCTTGCTACCGTAACTACCAGCATACCCCAACTCACCATTTAACATCAATGTGAAATCACTATTCAGCTCTTTATACCATGCATGCTGGTATCCTACTTTATAATACTCCAGATCCAATCCTGGTACCGTCACTTCAGCAGTCAAGCGCTGTAGAACGCCTTTGCTTGGGAACAACGTACTATTTCTTGAATCAAAACTCCATCCAAGTGACAGTAATACAGATGAATTATCACAACCTTCCGTGTTACCACAGAAGTTGATGTACTGAATTGGACTGTTGGTGGACAACCCTACTTTTGTATAGTCCACAGTAATACCAGCAGTTAAATAATCCATTTCAGTTAGTGGCAACCCATATCTCACGCCAAAGCCATAGGATGAGCTGTTATAGGTACCGATACTTGAAGTCGATCTCGTATTGGTATCGACATCACGCCTATAAATATCAAACCCTCGGCTAATACCATCAGGAGTGTAGTAAGGGTCAGTATATGATAGCGAATACACTGTGTTCGAGCTGCTCGTATTAATTTGCAACGCTACGCGATCGCCTGTTCCCAAAAAGTTAGGCTGGTTAATATTAAACCCAAATACTACGCCCTCGTTACTCGACAACCCAGCACCAAACTGAACACTACCAGTAGATTTTTCAGTCACATTAATGTTCAAATCTACTTGATCTGTTGTACCCGGCACAGCAGGCGTCTCTAAATCCACATTATCAAAAAACTGTAAACGGTCTAAACGTTCTTTTGAACGCTTGATTTTACCTCCGGCATACCAAGCTGATTCTAGCTGACGAATTTCGCGCCTGAGTACAGAGTCTTTAGTACGCGTATTCCCCGTTAAATTAATGCGTCGAACATACACTTTACGACCAGGATCCACAAAAAAAGTAAATGATGCTGTATGTTGTTCTTTATTGATGTCAGGAATGGCATTAACATTTGAGAAGGCATAGCCTTCCTCACTCAGCCTGTCTCCTAATGCTTTTGTAGTCTCTGTGACTTTTTGTCGATTAAACACATCACCTTGATGAATCGCAATCAGTTTAGTTAGCTCATCTTCAGGTACTTGTAACTCACCTGCCAACTTGACATCACTGACAGTATATTTTTCTCCTTCTGTTACATTAATAGTAATGTAAATATCTTGTTTATCAGGGGAAATAGATACTTGTGTTGAATCAATAGAAAACTCTAAATAGCCCTGATTCATATAAAATGATTTTAATGTCTCAAGGTCTGCAGTCAGTTTCTGCTTGGAATATTGATCGTCTTTATTCCACCAACTCATCCAGTTAGGCGTAGTTAGCAGAAATTCTGCGCGTAAATCTTCTGTTGTAAAAACATGATTACCTACAATGTTGATATCGCGAATTTTAGCTACTTGCCCTTCCTCGATCTCAAATTTGACAGCAACACGATTACGTTCCAATGGGCTGACAATGGCTTTAACTGATGCACTGTATTTGCCTTGAGACAAATATTGACGTTTAATTTCCTGCTCAGCGCGATCTAGTTGAGACTTATCAAAAATTAGACCCTCAGCAATACCGATCTGCTTTAAGCCGTCTTTCATTTTGTCAGAAGGGAAAGACTTATTACCACTGAATTCAATTTGCGCTATGGAGGAGCGCTCTTGCACAGTAACGACCAATACATCGCCCTCGGCTTCCAAGCGTACATCTTTAAAAAAGCCCGTGGCATAAAGCGACTTAATCGCTTGCGTTGCTTTTTCATCATTCATGACATCGCCCGCTTGTACAGGCAAATAATTGAATACAGTGCCAGCTTCTGTACGTTGCAAACCTTCTACACGAATGTCTTTAATGACAAAAGGATCAAGTGCAAAAACTGGATTACTTAATAAGGCCAATAATAGTGCTGAAATGTGTTTTGGTTTTAATCTCATTATTTCTTTATACTTTTATTAATCAATCACAAAAAACGATTGATATCATTAAATATAGCAACCATCATCAACAAGCCCAACAATCCAAAGCCTATCTTCTGACCTGCCATTACCACCTGCTCTGACACAGGCGACCCCTTTATAATTTCAATGATATAATACATCAAATGCCCGCCATCTAGCACGGGAATTGGTAAAAGGTTCAACACACCAATGCTAATACTTACCAATGCCAAAAAGCTCAAGAATACTTTCAAACCCAAATGCGCACTTTCTCCCGCAAAACTGGCTATACTGGCTGGGCCGCTGATTCCCTTCCACGAAACCTTGCCTGTTAGCATATTTGCCAGCATTTTTAAGCTAAAAACAGCCGTATCCCAAGTTTTAGTAACCGCTTTTTGCATGCTTTCAAATGGTGTATATTGAATATTAATCAATAAGTTAGAAATCTCTTTTTCATCCAACTTAGCGCTTGCGCCCAGCCGACCAACCGTTTTACCATTGACCTCCATAGCTTCAGGCGTAGCACTCAGTTTAATTATTTGTTGATTACGCTCTATACTAAACTGTAAGTTTTTATTCGGACTTTCTTTCACATAACTCACCACATTTTCCCAATCGGATATAGTGAGCTTATCAATAGCAATGATCTTGTCTCCCGCCTTGAATCCGGCTTTCTCAGCAATTGAGTTTGGCAATATCTCTCCGATTTGAGCTGGCATTTTAGGGCGAAATGTATGCATGCCCAACTTCTCAAGGATATCAACTTCTGTATCATCATTAAGCCCATCAAATCGTAAATGATGTGTATGTAATTCTTTTGCATCGTTCAGCGTTTCAATTTCAACTGACGGCTTCTCAAATGACTGATTCAATAGAATCCAGCGTGCCTCTTGCCAGGTTTTAACAGGCTGACCATCTACCTTTAAAATCAAATCCCCTTTATTCATATTGGCTTGGCTAGCTAAACTGTTATGATCAACCTCTCCGACAATGGGTCTATCGCCTGTAATTCCGAGCATAAAAAGACACCAATATAACAAAACCGCCAGTAGCAGATTGGCACTTGGGCCAGCCAACACAACTGCCATGCGCTGAAACACAGACTTCCGATTAAACGCATGAAGTAATTCGGTTTCTGTATACTCTATTTTGGTATTCGTACTCTCTGCATTTTCTAACGCTTCTTGGCTTAACTCTCGCTCATCCAACATTTTGACGTAACCGCCTAGTGGAATAGCAGCCAATATAAATTCTGTACGATCTTTACCAAATGTCGTTTTCCATATTGGCTTACCAAATCCGATTGAAAATCTAAGAACGCGTATGCCACACCAGCGCGCTACTTGAAAGTGACCATACTCATGAACTGTGACTAACAATCCAATCGTAATCAAAAAAGCAATGAGTGTCATCATGCGCTAAGTACCTTACTTTGTGCTGAATGACTAATCCAGTGCTCAGCAAAAGTACGTGCTTCAGCATCTACCGCCAGAATATGCTCTAGCGACTGCACAGCAACACTAGGAATTTTTGTTAACGCTTGTTCAATCACTTTAGGGATGTCCAAAAAATGAATTTTTTTACTTAAAAATGCGCTCACTGCAATTTCATTGACAGCATTCAGTATGGTTGAAGCAGTACCCGCCTGCTTAAGCGCATCATAAGCTAAACGTAAACATGGAAAACGCTCAACATCTGGCGCTTCAAATTCAAGTTTAGCCACTTCTAGCAAATTAAGGGATGCCACACCCGAAGCAATACGTTCAGGATAGCCTAACGCATAAGCGATTGGCGTACGCATATCGGGATTGCCTAATTGTGCAAGCACACTACCATCAATGTACTCCACCATAGAGTGTATGACGCTCTGTGGGTGCACTACTACGTCAATTTGCTCTGGTTTAGCATTAAACAACCAATGTGCCTCTATGACCTCTAACCCTTTGTTCATTAAGGTTGCTGAATCTATTGTGATTTTCGACCCCATGATCCAATTAGGATGTTTTAATGCCAATTCTGTCGTCACTTGTTGTAGCTGAGTTTTACTATATTTCCTGAATGGACCACCCGAAGCCGTTAAGATAATTTTACGCACACCACCGTCAGCCAGATGCTCACATTGCTTGAGCGGCATCACTTGGAAAATAGCATTATGTTCGCTATCGATAGGCAATAAAGTAGCCCCTCCTTGTTTAACAGCCTCCATGAAGAGACTGCCAGCCATGACCAAAGTTTCTTTATTCGCTAATAAAATACGCTTGCCAGCATGTGCGGCTGCCAATGCTGGTTTGAGTCCAGCAGCACCTACAATAGCCGCCATGACGACATCCACCTCTGTAGCGCTCGATATTTGCTCTAAACCAGACATCCCTTCAAGCACTTCGACTTGACTATGATGTGCTTTAAGTAACACTCTTAATTTTGACGCTGCAATAGAGTCCAGTAATACTGCGAATCGAGGATTGAAAGCAAGACACTGTTGGAGCATTTCATCGACCCGACTATTCGCCGCTAATGCGTACACCTCGAACTGCTTGGTATGACGCGATATGACATCCAGTGTTTGTTGTCCGATGGTGCCAGTACTGCCTAAAATAGTGACTTTTTGCAATTCAACCCCAGTTAGAGTGTGTTCTGATAATAATGATACAAGTAAAGTAACAATATACCAATTGGCATGGCAGGTATAACGCCATCTATTCTGTCTAAAATACCTCCGTGCCCTGGCAATAAATCACCGCTGTCTTTTAAGTTGGCCTGACGTTTGAACATCGACTCAAACAAATCGCCATAAACCCCTAACGCAGTGATGACCCATAAACCTGGTAGAATCAGCCAATCGTTCAAGCCTTTCACATAGCATATCAATAGCGCGAATACGCTCACAGCGAGTAGCGCACCAGCCACACCCTCCCAAGTTTTACCAGGGCTGATAGTAGGTGCCAATTTATGTTTACCAAAATTCTTACCCGCAAAATAGGCAGCGCTGTCTGCAATCCAAATCGTAGAAATAATGACCAAAAGTGCCCACGGATCAAGGCGTTTGGCACACAGCAACGCCAGCCATAACGAACCAATTAACAGGCACCCCAACAGCGCGTTTAACCATGGATGCTTTAGCGTATATGATTTTGCAAGCCATATCGGGACAACAATGCCCCAAAAAATAGCCATGACAAAAAAAAGATTCAGGGCATCTAAAAAGAATGCATGAAAGTGATAATGCATATAATAAATTGCCATCAGTCCTAGCGATGCAGATGCGGCGACATACCACTGCTTTTCTATTTGACTCAACCCTATCATGTTGGCCCATTCACGCAGCGCCAGCAAAGATAGAACGAGCATAAAAAACGCCCATATCGTATCTTGTAAAAAAAATAACGAAGGAATAAAGCAGGCCAATAACACTAGCGCTGTAAGAATACGCGTCTTCAGCATGCTATGAAGAGGATGTTAGTTGTTCGCTGGTTCTACCGAAGCGACGTTCACGTTGCTGGTATGATAAGATGGCCTGTTCAAGTGCTTTATCATCAAAATCTGGCCATAGCACATCGGTGAAATAGAGCTCAGTATAAGCTAACTGCCAAAGCAAAAAGTTACTGATGCGCGTCTCTCCACCTGTACGAATAAACAAATCAGGTTCAGGCGCATAGTGCATCGATAGATACTGGTTTAAATCGCCTTCCAGAAACTGCCCCGCTTTTTCAGGAAAAGCCAATTGCAATTGGTTAACTGCTTGCAACACATCCCAGCGACCGCCATAGTTTGCGGCAATCGTCAGAGTTAGACCTGTATTATTTGCCGTTAATTGCTCCGCAGATTGTATTTGCTCATTCAACTCTTTTCCAAACTTGCTACGGTCCCCAATCAAAATCAAACGAATATTATTTTCATTGAGTTTAGCAACTTCCCGCTTAAGCGCATCCATGAACAAGCTCATCAAAAAAGAGACTTCATCGTCTGGTCTGCGCCAGTTTTCGCTGCTGAACGCAAATAAAGTGAGGAACTTCACATCAAGTTGTGCACATTTTTTAACCAAGTCACGTACTGTTTCTACACCACGCTTATGTCCTGCGACTCTAGGCAAAAAACGTTTTCTAGCCCAACGCCCATTGCCATCCATAATCACAGCAATATGTTGAGGTATATTGTTGATGAATGGAATTTGTTGCGTGGAACTCGTAAAAAAACCCAATTGAGAGACCTTAAAAGAAATTAAATACTACGATCAGACTGCCATTAAATCAGCTTCTTTTAATTGAAGCAATTTATCAACCTCAGCAACAGCTTTATCTGTCATCTTCTGCACCTCATCTTGAGCACGACGCTCATCATCCTCAGAAGCTTCTTTGTCTTTCACCAGTTTTTTTAATGCATCATTGGCATCCCGACGCACATTTCGAATTGCCACCTTAGCATTTTCACCTTCGGTCCGTACGATTTTAGTCAAATCACGACGACGCTCTTCCGTCAACATAGGCATCGGTACACGAATAACATCGCCATTCGTTGCTGGGTTCAAACCTAAGTCACTATCACGTATCGCTTTCTCAACCTTAGCAATCATATTTTTTTCATAGGGCTGCACATTAATGGTACGTGCATCTCCCAAATTAACATTAGCCACTTGGTTTACAGCCACCATAGAACCATAATATTCCACCATCACATGATCTAGCAAACCAACATGCGCGCGCCCAGTGCGCACCTTTGCCAAATCATTTTTTAAAGCCTCTAACGACTTATGCATTTTCTGCTCTGCTGTCATTTTAATTTCATTAATCATCTTATCACTCCAACTCTTAATTACAGCACGACTTTTGTGCCTTCATTTTCGCCCATCACAACCCGCTTTAATGCGCCCTGCTTAAAGATACTAAAAACCGCAATCGGCATTTTCTGATCTCGACACAAAGTGAGCGCCGTTGCATCCATGACTTTTAAATTCTTCGTGATGGCTTCATCAAACGTCACCGTATCATAACGTTTAGCATCTGGATTTTTCTTAGGATCATCTGTGTAGATACCATCGACCTTGGTGCCTTTTAGTACAATCTCTGCATCAATTTCCATACTTCTTAATGCGGCAGCTGTATCCGTGGTAAAAAAAGGATTCCCAGTACCTGCGCCAAAAATCACCACCAAGCCCTCTTCCAAATAACGTATCGCCTTGCCGCGAATATACGGTTCAGCTACAGCCTCAATATTCAACGCGCTCTGCACTCTTGCTGTAATGCCGATATGTTTCATCGCATCTTGTAGTGCGAGCGCATTCATGACAGTTGCAAGCATTCCCATATAATCGGCAGTCGCTCTATCCATGCCGCTTGCTGCTGGTGCAACCCCTCTAAAAATATTACCACCACCAATGACAACACCTACTTCAACGCCTAAATCCACTACCTCTTTGATTTGTTGCACAATATCTGTGATGGTTGCTCGATTAATGCCATAGGCATCATCCCCCATGAGTGCCTCACCAGACAGCTTCAACAAGATGCGCTTAAAAGCAGGTTTATCCATTCATTGTCCTTATTTTTAAAATTTGCTTATTTAATCACAAACTTGGCCTAATTACCTAAGTTTTGGCTAAAAAAATGGGCTCAAGTCACACTGAGCCCATTTGATTTTTTGGGTTAGCTTGCAACTCAAGCCAACCTTTTACGCTTAAACTTTTGCAGCCGCTGCAACTTCCGCAGCATAGTCAACCACTGCTTTTTCGATGCCTTCGCCTACAGTGTACATGCTGAACGAAGCAACTGATGCATTTTTTGATTTTAACAGCTGTTCAATTGTCATTTTGTCATCCTTTACAAAGGTTTGACTGAGCAACGTCACCTCTTTCAAGAATTTTTGTACAGTTCCTTCTGCAATTTTTTCTAACATTGCATCTGGCTTACCTGCTTCTTTTGCTTTTTCAATGGCAACACGAAGTTCAGCATCAATGAGTGCTGCATCGACACCTGTCGCGTCAAGTGATTTTGGTTTAGCAGCAGCGATATGCATTGCGATGTCTTTACCCAATGTCTCGTCACCACCTACCAAATCAACCATGACACCAATTTTGCTTCCGTGTACATAGCTTACCAATTTACCTTTAGCCTCTGTACGTACAAAGCGACGTGGCGTGATATTTTCACCGATCTTACCTACTAATTGTGCGCGTGTTTCTTCTGCTGTAGTACCGCGCATAGGCAATGTAGCAACAGCTTCGATATTCGCTGGATTCTGCGCATTTACAACACCAGCCAATTCTGCAACATACTTTAAGAAATCTTCATTTTTTGCACAGAAATCCGTCTCTGAGTTCACTTCAATTAAAGTGCCCGTTTTGCCATCTGCACTAATGCTAATACCAACGGTACCCTCAGCAGCAACGCGACCTGCCGCTTTGCTTGCTTTATTACCAAAACGCACGCGAAGAATCTCTTCTGCACGCGTCATATCACCTTCAGCTTCAGTCAATGCTTTTTTACAATCCATCATTGGTGCATCTGTACGCTCACGCAATTCTTTTACCATACCTGCGGTAATTTCAGCCATTTCTAACTCCTAAACTTAAATATCAATTTAAACCTGAGAATAGAAAAAGGGGCTCTTCGCCCCTTTTCCCATACTAAGAGACTATTCCGTCACTTCTGCTACTTCAGCAGCTTCTACAAACTCTTCTTCTTTCGCTGATTTCACAATTTCTGAAATAGCGTTCGCGCGACCTTCAAGCACAGCATCTGCCATACCACGTGCATATAAGCGAATAGCACGACTAGAGTCATCATTACCTGGGATCACATACGTCACGCCATCTGGTGAGTTATTAGTATCTACAATACCAATCACAGGAATGCCAAGTTTTTGTGCTTCTGTAATCGCGCCACTTTCATGACCCACATCGATGATGAAAATCGCATCTGGTAAACCGCCCATTTCCTTAATACCACCAATTGAGCGCTCTAATTTTTCTATCTCGCGTTTATAACCTAACGCTTCTTTTTTACCAAACTTATCAATGCTGCCATCCAGCATCATTGCTTCAAAATCTTGCAAGCGTTTAATAGACTGTTTTACAGTTTTAAAGTTAGTGAGCATACCACCTAACCAACGGTGATTCACGTATGCACAACCAGCACGCGCAGCTTCTTCTTTCACAATATCGCGCGCTTGGCGCTTAGTGCCTACAAATAAAATACGACCTTTGTTTGCCGCCAAAGTACGCACGTATTTCTGCGCTTCTTCAAACAACGGCAATGTTTTTTCAAGGTTAACAATATGAATTTTGTTACGATCACCAAAAATGTACTCCGCCATTTTCGGATTCCAATAACGTGTTTGGTGCCCAAAATGCACACCAGCCTCAAGCATCTGACGCATAGTCACTGACATAAAAATCTCTCTCTAAAGGGTTATGAATGCATGCGACACTAAAAACACTTTTAAAATCAATATGTTAAAAACAAATGATTTCTAAAGCACCCTAGACTAGGCCGCATGTAGATTTAAAAACACACTTCTCATGAAATGTGGAGGCAGAATAATAACACTAAGCAATTGAATTTGCTAGCGAATACAATGAATATTGTCGCCTAATCATAGTTCTTAATGACTATGTTCTAAAAATACCATCTTTGGGCGCGCCTACGATTTGCATGGCGCGTTCAACATCAACTCTTAATAACTCTGCTATATCTTTGTAATCATCTGGCAAAGCAGCATCGTCCCATCCATTTGCGGAGTGTCTGGCCAAATTTACAGCAATTCTTACATTTTTAACACGCTGATGATTGGAAGCATCATCTGCCATCAGTTCTCTTAATAGCGGCGGTAGCTGGAATGCTTGCACAATTTCTTTTTGGAGATCTTTTCCTACAAATCCCAGTACTTGTTTTTGTAACTCACGACTGCGCAAAGCTCTATCTGCCTGCTGCATTTTGAAAATTGTATTCATTTTTTCGGATGCAAAACACCACATCAGCAATTCTGCTAGATCGTACAATAACGCTGCTAAGCGTATCTCTTCTGCACGTAAATCCATTAATCTAGATGCCCAGTCAGCTGCGTAATGGGCAGCGCGATGTGCGCGTCGGATGGATTTTAATAAATGTGTTAAAGCCGTTAGATCATGATGCAAAACGTCATCCACCTGTAAATTGATAGGGATTTTATTAAAAAAAGTAGAGGTTCCCATCATCAGGATTGCCTGCTCCACTTGCACTAAATCTTGCAGTTGATTTGCACCTTTGTGCGTTTGTGCATAGCTCAGCACTTTAAAAACCATCATGGGATCGTTAATCACCACAAGCGTGATATCTCTAGCAGAGACATTATCCTCATCTGCTTGTAACTGCTTGATTTCTCTGGCAGTTTGTTTAAGCACAGGAATATCCGCAGTTCTTAAGAACGCTACCCATGTTGCAATATCGCTCGCTTGTATCGCTTGTTTTAAATCTATCATTAAAACCCTCCTGTTTTACCTAAGCATACATGACAGTTTTAAAAGTAAATTTGTGAATCAACAGGGGAATATTGGCTCTATTTATAATTTATATTGTTCTATAGAATAGACAGACTAACAATAACTACTCAGGTACTCAAATCAATCTGATTGCTGACCTAAAAAAACAACTTAATAAAACTTGATTAGAGTACAAAGACGTCCCATGGAAAAACCAGAAATACCTAGCAATGAAAAAGAAAGGTTAAGTACATTAAGATCACTTGCCATCTTAGACACACCTACTGAAGGACGTTTTGATAGCATTACACGCATAGCAAAACGCGTATTTAACGTGCCAATTGCTGTCATCAGTCTCGTTGATGAAAATCGTCAGTGGTTTAAATCATGCATCGGGCTAGATGTGAAGGAAACTTCACGTGACGTTTCATTTTGTGGGCATGCGATTCTGGGCAATGAAACAATGATTGTTTCAAATGCTGCACAAGATCAACGTTTTGCAGACAATCCACTAGTCACAGGATTTCCAAATATACAATTTTATGCAGGATGTCCAATTAAAGCGCCCAATGGTCAGACCATGGGCACCTTATGCATTATTGATCAAAAGCCCCGACATTTTGAACATGACGATCTCATTGCATTGAAAGATTTGGCAATGATGGTCGAACGAGAAATTGCTACACTTGAACTTGCTACGATTGATGAACTTACTGGCATTCCTAATCGTCGGTACTTCATGCAACTCGCTCAACAAAGTATTCGCATATCATTAAGGGAGAAGCAGCCAATCTCTCTTATTTTTTTAGACTTAAATTCTTTAAAAAAAATCAATGATCAGTATGGTCATGCGGAAGGTGATTTTGCACTGATAAAATTAGCACAGCATATGGAAAATACCTTCCGTGATACTGATATTGTTGCGCGACTTAGTGGAGATGAGTTTGTTGCATTATTAAATAACACCTCTGCAAAGGATGCGAAACTGGCGATTGTCCGACTTAAAAACAACTTGGATTTATATAATCAGGAGTCACATGCCAGCTACGATATTACATTCTCTTATGGTTTAACCGAGATGGATCTCAACAAACCGCAAACATTGTCCGACTTGCTTGCAGCAGCCGATGCGCTTATGTATGAGCATAAAAGAAACCACCCTGCGTTCTAAAAAGTAATCGTCTCAATATGTTAGAATATCAGTTACTACTCTTACACTAAAACCCATGGCAATCACAATCAATCACGCTGAAGATATAGCAAAAATGCGCATTGCAGGCAGGCTCGCCGCAGAAGTTCTTGACTACATTACACCATTCGTTGTCCATGGTGTCACCACAGAAAAGCTAGATCAGCTCTGTCACGATTATATTGTGTATGTGCAGCAGGCGATTCCTGCACCACTTAACTATGCTCCAGATGGTCATAGGCCATATCCAAAATCGATCTGCACTTCAGTTAATCACCAAATATGTCACGGCGTACCCAGTGAAAAAGTCCTTAAAAACGGGGATATTGTTAACCTCGATATCACAGTGATTAAAGAAGGTTACCATGGTGACACGAGCCGCATGTTTCAGGTAGGTGAGGCTTCTATTCAAGCCAAGCGCTTGTGTGACATCACCTACCAAGCCATGTGGCTAGGTATTACACAAGTCAAGCCTGATGCCACACTTGGGGATATTGGTTATGCCATTCAAACTTTTGCCGAAAAAAATGGATTTAGCGTAGTGCGTGAGTTTTGCGGGCACGGTATAGGCAAAAAATTCCATGAAGATCCACAAGTTTTACACTATGGCAGACCTGGTATGGGTGTCAAATTGCAAGCTGGCATGATATTCACGATTGAGCCCATGATTAATGCTGGTAAACGAGACATCAAGCAGATGCCAGACGGCTGGACCATCGTCACCAAAGACCGCAGCTTATCGGCACAATGGGAACATACTGTACTGGTCACCGAAACAGGCTACGAAGTACTCACGCTATCTAGCGGATCGCCTGCCACACCACAGTTTGTATAAATGCCTATTAACAATCAAGCCATCCAAACATGGCGTAGTTCACTCAAACTACAACAATCTGCTGTCGAAAGTGATTTTTTTCAGCACCCAAACCCTAATCTCTTACTCAAAAAACTCAGCAAGACTATTGATCTATTATTAAAGAATATATGGTCAGAATTTGAGATTGATACAGAAGTCTGTCTGATTGCGGTGGGTGGCTATGGTCGCCAAGCCCTTTTCCCTTACTCGGATATTGATTTACTGATTTTAGTACCCACAACTCAAGAAAACAGCACTCAGCAAAAAATTGAGCACTTAATCAGTACGTTATGGGACATTGGCTTAAACATTGGTCACAGTGTCAGAACCTTGGAAGAGTGTATTAACGAAGCACAACAGGACGTGACCATTTTTACGAACCTGCTTGAAGCCCGTCTTATTTGTGGCAAAAACAAGCGCTATCAGCATTTTGAAGCAGCCATCACAAAAGCGCTTGATCCTAGAGTATTTTTAGCAAAAAAATTGCAGGAGCAACATCAGCGTCACGCCAAATTTAATGACACTGCTTACAATCTTGAGCCCAACATAAAAGAAAGTCCTGGCAGCTTACGTGACTTACACATGATTTTGTGGATTGCGCAAAGTCAGCATCTTGGCAAAAACTGGACTGAGCTAGCCAAAAATCTCATTATTTCAGATAAAGAACTGAGGCTTATCCATAAGCACGAGCGCCATTTGCAAACATTGCGCATTCGTTTACATTACTTGGCAAGACGTCGTGAAGATCGTCTTTTATTTGACTTTCAGAATGAATTAGCCGCAGATTTAGGATTTACCAACAACGCAAAAAAGCGCGCAAGTGAGCAATTAATGACGCGTTACTACCATAGCGTTAAATTCATCAGCCTCATGAATGAGATGCTACTTAAAACATTTGAGGCGAAGCTTGCGCCCCTGCCTGTCATTATTAAACACATCAACGAGCGGTTTTCTGTGGAACAAGGGTTGTTAGTAATGAATGTTGCCAAAACATTCCAACAAACCCCTAGCGCTATTTTCGAAAGCTTTTTGATTCTGCAACAACACCCTGAAATCAAAGGCTTTAGTGCAGATTTGATTCGCGAATTACAACGTATCAAAAAATCAATCAACCGTGATTTTCGACAGCGTAATGAAAACAAAGCCTTGTTTTTAGAAATATTATCGCAGCCACAGGGGGTGAACCGCGCATTAAGAAGCATGAATCGCTACGGTGTGCTTGGTCAATACATTCCTGTTTTTGGCAAAATCATATGTCAAATGCAGCATGATTTATTTCATGTCTATACTGTAGATGAGCATATATTAAATGTGTTACGCAACTTACGCCGCTTTGCCAAACCAGAGTTAACACATGAATTCCCACTTTGCAGCAAGCTATTTGCCACTTTTGATCAACCCTATTTGCTTTATCTTGCGGCGTTATTCCATGATATTGCCAAGGGGCGTGGTGGAGATCATTCTGACTTAGGTGCAGTTGACGCTAGACGCTTCTGTAAGTTGCACAATCTACCTCAAGAAGACATTGAGTTGGTAGTTTGGCTGGTAGAAGCGCACCTGAAAATGTCGAGTACTGCACAAAAAACCGACTTATCGGATCCAGAAGTCATTAATCAATTCGCAAAATTTGTACACAATGAATACCGTCTTACAGCACTCTATCTGTTAACAGTAGCGGACATCCGTGGCACAAGCCCTAATGTGTGGAATGCATGGAAAGCAAGGTTATTAGAAAGCCTTTACTTTCAAACGCTTAATGTAATCAAAACACAGGAAACAGACTTAAGAACACAAATCGAACAACGTAAGCAAGAAGCAAGAAGTAAACTTGATAAGTTTGGCATCCAACCTGACTCCATTAGCAAACTTTGGGAGCATTTTGGTGAACCCTACTTTGTGCGCTTTGACAGCGATGAGATTGCTTGGCAAAGCAGACTCTTAATGCCACACCAACAGACGGAAAAGCCTATTATCCGCGCCAGGTTAAGCCCTAAAGGTGATGGCATACAAGTGATGATTTATGTCAAAGACCGTCACGACATTTTTGCTCGCATCTGCCATTTCTTTGACAGCATGCACTACAACATTGCTCAAGCCAAAATTTACACCACCCAAAATGGTTATGCTCTGGATAGCTTTATTATTTTGGAGCAAACCACCAAACTCGTCAGTTACAACGGACTATTAAGTTTAATTGAAGAAAATCTTACCTCGATATTAATAGCCAATCAGGCGTTAGCTGATCCTATTCAAGGGCGTGTTAATCGGCAGGTTAAGCACATGCCAATTAAAACCAATGTCAAAATATCCTCCGAAGCTAACAGCGGATTCCATCAGCTAGAAATTATCGCCAATGACAGACCAGGCTTGCTTGCGCAAATCGCGCATCAATTTTTATTATTTGATATTGAATTACATAATGCCAAAATCAATACGCTAGGTAATCGCGTAGAAGATAGCTTTATCATTTCTGCAAAGCATGGCAAACCGCTCAGTAAAGAGTCATTACAAAAAATAGAAGCTTCCTTTGAACAGCTATAACGTACTATCACTCAAAATGATAGTGCTTTTTCAGCGCCTTTTTGACATGCCACGTACAATTTAAGCCTGTTTCAAAAGTGACCAAATCGCCTGCCCCAAAACTCACAGACGTTCCATCTTTAGCGACAACTGTCACTTCACCTTCCAAGATATAAGCCACCTCTTTTGAGCTATAACTCCAAGGAAAAGTGGACACTTCTTTCGTCCAGATGGGCCAACTTGAGACACCTAAGGCCGCCAACTTGGCCGCATCAGGTTTTTCCACAATCACTTTACTCATTGCAATCTCCTTTGTCTAAAAACAAAAAAGCCTTGAATTCTCAAGGCTTATTTTATGCTGATTACAATCAATTGCAATTAAGAATGTTTGTAATGTTTTTTCAATGTTTTTACTACTTCCCATTGAGATTTTAAACCTTTAGGGAATACGACAAAGTCACCCGCTTTAATCACTACTTTTTCGCCACCTTGTGGTGTTACATGAAACTCACCTTCAAGTACGTATGCGCTTTCAGTCATTGAAAAATCAAGTGGGAATTTTGAAGGCTCACAATCCCAGATAGACCAGCTAGATACACCTAGCTCTTTAAGCTTTTCTGCTGATGGGTTGTGATCAATGATAATTTGACTCATATAAAATCCTTAATATTGGCATCATTAAAATTAAAATGCCGCTAGTGATTAGCGGCATGAAAATCTGGCGGAAGAGGTGAGATTCGAACTCACGGTGGGCGTGAACCCACGACAGTTTTCAAGACTGTAGCATTAAACCGCTCTGCCACTCTTCCACGAAAGACGGCATTATAGCAAAGAATTAATCATCTTGAATATCTTGATTTGGAAAAAGTATGTCGGTAAAGCCAAATTTCGTAAAATCTTTGATGCGCATCGGGTACAAAATACCATCCAAGTGATCACACTCATGCTGAACGACTCTGGCATGAAACCCTGACACCAGTCTGTCGATGGGCTTCCCGTACTGATCAAACCCTGTGTAATGCAAACGCTGGTAACGTGGTACAACACCACGCATACCTGGCACAGACAAGCAGCCCTCCCAGCCATCCTCTACTTCAGTTCCAATATAGTTTAAAGTAGGATTAATCAATACAGTATAGGGCACCTGCTCAGCATCTGGATAACGCGGATTTGCACTCACCCCAAAAATGACAACGCGTAAGCTGACACCAATTTGCGGCGCTGCAATGCCAGCACCATTCATATGTGCCATCGTATCATGCATATCCTGTATCAACGCATGCAGCTTCGGCGTATCGAAAACCAAGACTGGCTCTGCCTTATGCAACAACACTGCATCACCCATGCGTAACACTTCTTGAATAGCCATCTTGCTTTAGTCCTCCGTAACAATCTGTTCGATGAGACGCAATACTTTAACCATGGTTTGATTCAGCAATGGAATGACTTCTTCAAACTGGATACCATTGACGCTATCGCCACGGCCTGCGGCGTGATTAGCCACAGGACATATTGCCGCATACTGCACACCCAACTCTCTTGCTAATACAGCTTCTGGCATACCTGTCATACCTACAATGGTTGCACCATCACGCTCCAGCTTGTTAATTTCTGCTGCTGTTTCTAACCTAGGGCCTTGCACACAAGCGTAGATTCCTTCGTGCAATAAGGGCTGATTAATTTTTTTTGCAGCTTGCATACATTTGCTACGTAACGATGCAGAATACGGCTCAGTAAAATCGATATGCTTCACAGGTAACTCTATGCCATCGTGGTAAGTGTTTTTTCTACCATGCGTATAGTCCATAATCTGATGTGGTAGCACAATATCGCCAGGTTGTATGCTTGAAGGAATACAACCTACAGTGGCGACCGCCAACAGTTCACAAACCCCTACGGATTGTAATGCCCAAATATTGGCACGATAATTTACTGCATGCGGTGGAATGGTGTGCCCACCCCCATGTCGCGCCAAAAACACTACCTCTACCCCATTCACATCGCCAAACACTAGCGGCTGAGAAGGTTCACCATAAGGTGTGCGCTCGATTAACCTTCTATGCACATTTAAATTAGGGAGTTCTGTTAAACCCGTACCGCCGATAATACCTAACATCATATTCCTCATTAAATTATTTTGATTATTGTAACGTATGCGCTAAGAGAATGTGATTTTATGGCATACTTCACGCACAATGACATCCCCATCCAACACCGCTCAAATAACACAAGACAGCCTGAAAATGGCGCAGACGCACTATGAAAACTTTCCTGTTGCTTCGGTGTTTTTACCTGAACGATTACGTGCGCCAATTGCCATGATTTATCGCTTTGCCAGGCAAGCAGATGATTTTGCAGATGAAGGCTCCGATACCATTGAGCAGCGTTTAAGCAATTTACAAAGCTTTCGCGATGAACTTAATCTGATTCAGGCCTATATCCAGCCGAACACTGATTTTTTTAGAGCGCTACAGCATACTATCCGCGACCATCGGCTTCCTTTGCAACCTTTTTATGATTTGTTGGATGCCTTTAGTCAAGATGTGGTAAAAACTCGCTATGAGAGTTTTGATGAGGTCATGGATTACTGCAAGCGCTCTGCTAACCCCATAGGCAATTTACTACTACATTTATATCAGGCAGCCACGCCTCATAACCTTGTCCTTTCTGACGCGATTTGTAGCGCTTTACAGCTCATCAATTTTTATCAAGACATTGCGATTGATTTTGCAAAAAATGCAGGTAAAAATCGCATCTATCTATGCCAAGATGAATTGAAAAAAGCAAACATTACAGAATTAGATATTGCACAGCAAACAGTCGATTCAAAATGGCAGCATTTTATGCAATTGAATATCACTAGAGCTGAACAGTTGTTACTCGCGGGCAAGCCACTTGGACGAATTCTAAAAGGTCGCATCGGCTTGGAGTTAAGGTTAATCGTTGCAGGTGGCGAACGTATTCTTTATAAACTTAAGGCCTGTCAGGGCGATATTTTTCATCATAGGCCTCAGCTAAATGGCTGGGACTGGGTTATTATTTTATTAAAAGCACTATTCAAACGATGACACCTTTACAATATTGCCAACAAAAAACAGCAGAGAGTGGCTCAAGCTTCACGCTAAGCTTTGTATTTCTGCCAAAAAATAAAAAGCAGGCAATGACAGTACTCTATGCTTTTTGCCGTGAGGTGGATGATGTTGTCGATGAATGTACAGATTACAATGTGGCGCAAACAAAACTTAACTGGTGGAAACAGGAAATCACTAATCTGTACCATCAGACACCACAACATCCTGTTACCCAAGCATTGCTACCTTTTATTTTAGAATTTAGCCTAGCCAAAGAACACTTTCTGGAAATCATAGACGGCATGGAAATGGACTTGAAATTCAACCGTTATGATGATTTCTCGCAATTACAGCTCTATTGCTATCGTGTGGCTAGTGTCGTCGGGCTGCTTTCTGCACAGATTTTTGGATTTACCAACCGTAAAACCCTTAAATACGCACATGATTTAGGCATGGCATTTCAGCTAACTAACATTATTCGCGATGTTGGTGAAGATGCACGTCGTGGTCGCATTTATCTACCTTTGGATGAACTGAAAAAGGCAGGCGTATCAGAAGAAGACATATTACAAGGCAAAGAAACGCCCGCCATTAAAAATCTCATGATCTATCAAATAGACCGTGCAGAAAATTTTTACAACAAAGCATTGGTTGAACTACCCAAAGAAGATGCTAAACAACAACGTACTGGCCTTATGATGGCAGCCATTTATCGCACCTTATTGCGCGAAATCAGCCTAGAACCAGAAAAAGTGTTGAACAGCAAAACTTCAATCCCCCCCTTTAGGAAACTTATTCTAGCAATACAAGCTTACTTCAAGTATGCCTAACGCAAATTCAACATCTCATGTTGCGATTATCGGTGGCGGCATGGCGGGCTTAGCTGCTGCCGCTACACTAGTGAATAAAGGCGTAGAGGTCACGTTATTTGAAGCCAGTCCTTATCTTGGTGGCCGCGCTAGAGGCCTGAGCTACCAAGGAACGACCATAGACAATGGTCAGCATATTCTGCTAGGTGCATATCGAGAAACCTTAAACCTGCTTCATGTAGCTGGGGTTGATACCCAACAGCTGTTAAAACGCATACCGCTTGAACTGTTGGTAAAGGACTTATTCCACCCCCACACGTTCTCGCTTCAAGCTCACCACTTACTCCCTGCCCCATATCATATTTTATGGGCGTTAATGTTTGCAAAGGGGGTCAATACTAGTGAAAAGTATGCAGCCATTCAATTTTTGGCTTGGTTAAAATACAAGAAATTTAAACTATCACAAGACGAGTCACTGTTAACTTTATTACTAAGAAAAAAACAATCTCCCAATTTCATGCGATTTTTATGGGAGCCACTATGCTTGGCAGCAATGAATACGCCTATTCAGCAAGCCAGCGCTCAAGTATTTCTTAACGTACTACGTGATAGCTTTGCACAAAAGAAGCATGATGCAGATATATTATTTGCAACCACAGATTTAACCAGTCTAATCTGTACGCCTATCGCTAAGTATTTAAGCACGCAGGGTGTGATCATATATACCAATACAGCTGTAAACGATATTCAACTCACCCCTACTGGTTTTCAAATCACGCAGCATGACGCGCAATCTAGTTTTAGTCATGTCATATTAGCTTGCGGGCCGCATCAGCTTAAATCATTTACACATGCACTACCCATGCTCAGCTCACTTACGCAAGCATTTGATTACCAAGCGATTACTACCGTCTATTTGCAATACCCCGCTGAAATACGCTTACCCAGACCAATGATAGGTGTGGTAAATAGCCTGACGCAATGGATATTTGATCGAGGACAACTCTGTGAGCAAGCAGGCTTAATCGCTGTGGTCATCAGCGCACATCCGCACTTTGCACAGTCTCAGGCAGTATTAGCTGAACAAGTAGCGAGTGAACTAACTCAACTATTTCCCACGCTAGAAAAACCGCTTTGGCATAAAGTGATTACTGAGAAGCGCGCTACATTTAGTTGTGATGCGCATCTAGTACGTCCCGCTAACATCACGGCGTATCCCAAGCTCTATTTAGCAGGCGATTATACAGCTGGTGACTACCCCGCTACCATAGAAGGCGCTATCAGAAGTGGCATTCAAGCCGCACAATTAGTATTGATCAATCATTAACGATGACTCAACACCGTTAAACTTTGCTCCAACCGATCTACGGCGATCACTTCTAAGCCCTGAATTTTCGTTTTTGGCGCATTCGCCTTAGGCACAATGGCTTGCGTAAACCCTAACTTTGCTGCCTCTTTTAGACGTACCAGCCCACCTGTGACAGGACGCACTTCTCCAGCCAAGCCAACCTCACCAAAAACTATAAGTTTACTGTCTAATGGTTTGTTTTTTAATGAAGAAATAATAGAAAGCAATACTGCTAAATCGACTGCTGGCTCACTAATCTTCACTCCGCCTACGGCATTAATAAATACATCTTGATCAAAACAAGCCACGCCTGCGTGGCGATGCAATACCGCCAACAGCATCGCTAAGCGATTTTGCTCTAAGCCAACACACAAACGCTTAGGGCTAGGCGCATGACTTTCATCTACTAACGCTTGAATTTCTATCAACAATGGACGCGTGCCTTCCATCGTCACTGTAATGCAACTACCCGCTACCTGCTGCTCATGATGAGATAAAAACAAGGCCGATGGATTAGCAACTTCTTTTAACCCCTTCTCTGTCATTGCAAACACACCTAACTCATTCACTGCACCGAAACGGTTTTTAAACGCGCGGATTAAGCGAAAAGAAGAGTTTTGATCACCTTCAAAATACAATACTGTATCCACAATATGCTCTAATACGCGTGGACCTGCTAATGAACCTTCCTTAGTGACATGTCCGACCAAAATCACCGTAATCCCCAGCTGTTTAGCCAATCGCGTTAATTGTGCGGAACATTCGCGCACCTGTGCTACGGAGCCAGGCGCAGACTGCAACGCCTCTGAATATACGGTTTGAATCGAATCAATCACTGCAATATTAGGTCGATGCGTTTGCAGAGTAGCTAATATCTTTTCCAAATTGATTTCTGCTAACAAATCAACTTCGCTCGTATCTAGCCCCAGCCGCTTTGCACGCATGGCAATCTGCTGGGGTGACTCTTCGCCACTCACGTATATGGCTTGACTGGATTTTCCTAAATGACATAGCGTCTGCAATAGCAATGTAGATTTACCAATCCCAGGATCGCCGCCAATGAGGATGACCCCGCCCTCGACTAAACCGCCACCCAGTACACGATCAAACTCTGCGATGCCAGTAGGTTGGCGTGAAATGTCCGCGGCTTTTACTGAGGCTAACTTCTGCAATTGACCAGTAGTCGCCAAACCTTCAAACTTGTTGGCATAACGATTAGTCGCTGTATTATTTTCTGCGATACTTTCTACTAAAGTATTCCATGCCAAACAACTTGGGCACTGACCTTGCCATTTAGGCTCACTTGCACCACATTCTGTACAAATGTAGACCGTTTTTGCTTTTGCCATTAATCCACTACTTTCATAGGCACGCGAGTCGCAACAGCACAAAGCAATTCATACCCTACTGTACCACTGGCTTCAGCAACCACATCTACTGGCACTTGTGCGCCCCAAAGCTCTACCGAGGCACCGACACCCACTTGCGGAATGTCCGTTAAGTCACAAAACAGCATATCCATGGACACTCGTCCCACGGTCTGGGTCATTTTTCCTGCAACGGCAATCGGAGTACCATTAGGAGCATGACGCGGATAACCGTCAGCATAACCGCATGCCACAACCCCTATACGCGTCTTTTTTGTCGCCATAAACTGATTGCCATAACCGACAGTTTCACCAGCTTCTATGGTTTGTACGCTAATGATTTCACTGGTCAACTGCATCACGGGTTTTAAATCAAATGCTTTTGCAGGCGTAACGCTCACAGGCGTTGCCCCATATAGCATAATGCCAGGACGCACCCACTCTGCGTGGCTTTCTGGATGTAACAGGATGCTGGCGGAGTTAGCCAGAGATTGATCATGATGCAACGTTTGTGTAGCAAGCTTAAACTTGGCTAATGGTGCAGCAATGCCTATTGCCTCGTCTGCCGTCGCAAAATGCGTCATGAACGTGATATGACCCACGTTTTTACATGCTTTTAAACGTAGAAACGCTTCAATAAAAGCTTCTGGTACAAAGCCCAGACGGTTCATGCCTGTATTCATTTTCAAGTGCATATTAATTGGCATAATCAGGCTTGCCTGCTCTAACATTTCAACTTGTTGCAGATGATGAACCACGACATCCACATGATAGGAAGTCGCAATATTCAACTCGCGAATATCAAACACGCCTTCCAACAGCAAAATAGTTTGACCGAAACCTGCCTCACGTAAGTCTATGGCCTCATTTAAACCAAGTACTGCAAAGCCATCCGCGTCACTTAAGCCATGTGCGACATTAAACAAACCATGTCCATAAGCATTAGCTTTCACTACCGCCATCACTTTAGCATTGGGGGCATATGACCTCACCACCTTAAGATTGTGTCTTAAGGCTTGCTGAGAAATGGTCGCTAGAATTGGGCGCATGCGTTGATTAAAATGTCTCTAGATACGATTCAAACTAATGCTCATCAGGCATATACCCTGCATTAGCATGGTTTTCAAAACGCGTATTAGCGCCAATAAAGGTGAGGCGTACACGACCGATTGGACCATTACGTTGTTTGCCAATAATAATCTCAGCAGTGCCTTTGTCTGTGCTGTCCGGATTGTAGACTTCATCACGATAAATAAATAAAATCAGATCGGCATCTTGTTCAATCGCCCCAGATTCGCGTAAATCACTCATGACAGGGCGCTTGTCTGGTCGCTGTTCTACGCTTCTGTTTAATTGTGAAAGCGCAATCACAGGGACATCCAGCTCTTTAGCTAGGGCTTTAAGAGAGCGTGAAATTTCAGAAATTTCTGTTGCGCGATTTTCGCCCTGCTTACCAGCTGGCGCTGACATCAGCTGTAAGTAATCAATAACAATTAAACCCAATTTACCTGTTTGGCGATGTAATCGACGTGCGCGTGCACGCACATCAAAACTGCTGAGCCCTGCACCTTCATCAATAAAAATAGGTGCTTCATTTAACTTACCTAAAGCCGTTGTCAGCTTTTCCCAATCCTCATCTTCCAGCCGCCCTGTACGCATACGATGCTGATCCAATCGCCCAACAGAACCAATCATACGCATAGCAAGCTGTGTAGATGCCATCTCCATTGAGAACACAGCCACTGGTAAACCAGTATCTAGCGCAACATTTTCTGCAATATTGAGAGAAAATGCAGTCTTACCCATAGAAGGGCGTCCCGCGACGATGACTAGATCTCCTGGCTGTAGGCCTGAAGTCATCGAATCCAAATCCGAAAATCCTGTAGGAATACCCGTTACGTCACTTTGACTATCACGGGAAAACAGCATATCGATGCGCTCCGCCACTTGGGGCAAAAGCTCTTTAATATCTTGGAAACCCTGACTGCTTTTTTGACCGCCTTCTGCAATCTGAAAAATCTTGGCTTCCGCCTCATCCAGCAATTGTTGCGCATCACGACCGTTAGGATTATAAGCGCTCTCAGCGATATCCGAACCCACTGATACCAGCTGACGCATCACCGCCCGTTCACGCACAATTTCTGCATAACGACGGATATTCGCTGCTGTTGGTGTATTCTGGGCTAGTGCCCCAAGATAAGCAATGCCGCCGACTGATGAAAGTTCGGCTGTATTTTCTAAGGACTCGGCAACCGTCACAATATCAGCGGGACGATTACGCTCAATTAATTTTGCAATATGCTGGAATATGGTTTTATGATCATGCTGATAGAAATCAGCCGCGCCTAAAATATCAGCGATTTTGTCTAAGGCCTCATTTTCAAGCAAAAGTCCTCCAATGACAGATTGTTCTGCTTCAATGGAGTGTGGGGGAAGTTTAAGTGAATCTAATTGTTCGTCAGCCATAGTGAGATTATACCCAACGTTACTTCGCTACTGTTGCCAATTTTAAGGCTTTCTAGAATGACTACCTTGCGTCATATTGCCAAGCTTGAACTATCATTACCATTGCTAATGTATCTAACTCACAATAGCGCAATAATGCAGCAATAATTTTTTTGCGAGCTTCATTGCTAAGCGACTCAAATTGAAGTTTTGCATAGGCGGTTGCAGCTGCACCCCCTTCTGCAATCACACTAGTCTCATCAACATCATCTTCCGATAACAAGTTTTTAGCATATTGCTTTAGGCGTGCATATGGCTCAGTTGCGGAGCCGTCGGCCAAAATATCTATCCAACTGTACCCTTGATCTGAGGAAAAATTCAGACTCTGAATGCCATCGGGAGCTCCATAGATAGGTTTGCTATAAATTTCACGCAAAATAGGCGATACCCTAAGGATTGCAGGTAAAACTTGCTTGATAGAGTTGCTACCTTTAGTGTCTGGATGAAAAAATGCTTTTTCAGCAAACGTGCATAAATCCACCATTTCACGTCTACCACCTTTGATTAGCATTTTTAAAAACTCAGTCAAGCTTTCGGCATCTTCGGGTGGACTCTGCTCTTGGGAAAGCTGGCGTAAGATGGTCGAAACTATCGTGTTCTCATGATGGCTCCACATAAACACAGTACCATTGTCCTGTTCCAGCTCTGCTTTCAATGCATGTGCAAACTCATAGTTAGGGAACACCCCTGGCTCAACACATATAAACTCGCCAGCGTGTCGCACACTGCCATCCGCCTCCATCACGTGATGGGAAAACTGAAATGCCACCTGCTCGTATGGGCGCATACCTGCATGAAAAGGTAGCGCTACCGCAGAAGTTTCAAAATCAATGAAATGGTAAGGGTATTTCCAAGCCGCCATATTGACTCTGGCATAACCCTTATCAAAGTAATAACCGTCACAATCATAATCTGCTGGAATACCACCCACTTGTAGCCATTGACGTTGCATGCGGTTTAAACCTGCCTCCGACACCTCATCTTCAAACGTGCCAATGTCATCGCGCGTTATTTGGCTAATCTTGTAAATGCCTTGCTCCATTAGTTTTTGTTTTTTCTTAAAGTTCCATAAATCTAGCACTGTGCCGCAAGTAAAGTCCTTATCTGTCCAATCATTCGCTTGCTGCCAGCATTCATGAAACCCGCTTTTTAGGGAATCTCCAATTGGCGCTTTAAATTGGCAACCACCGCATTGTGCACCGATTGCAGGGGCAATTTTTTCATTATGTTGATAGGCACTTGCCCAAGCAGGCGCAACATCACTCAACACACCCTGCCCGCTAGGGTATGCAATAGGTGAGGCTAACACTTGCGTCACATAAGCATCTACATTCACTTTAGTAAGCAAGGTTTCTGCGAGCTGTTTGGCATCAACTTCAGGAGGAATATTGACTTCAACGGTTGAACGCGCGGTGATTTTGAACATCTGGTTAACGCCATCCACCTTTGAACTGTGCGCTTTATCTGGCATCATCAACGCGGTAGCAATTTCAGTGTTAGGAAATGCCTGCTGTAACACCCATGTTTGAAAAGCCGCATCTTGAATATAAGGCAACATGCCAGAGCTGATACCGCCACGTTTACCTTCAATTTCTGGACTCATCGAATCATAAGATTTCGCCTTCACCTCAATCAACTCAAAGCGGTTGCCTTGTTTGATTAAAATATCAATACGAATAAAAAATGCGCCAAATAAAATGGCGGGTTCGAATAGAATGACATTTTCTTGCTGTAGCAAAACTTGGGTTGTTGCATGCGCCTCGGCATGCGTTTTTTCAACAATCTCAATGCCATCAGGGTAACGCAACTTCGCCAATGCACCCACCTGATAACCGCCCTCTGCCAGCATTGCCAGAAAAGCATTTTCTTGCATGGTGTCGCAATATTCTTTGGGCTTGCCTGAGTAGAAAAGCTTGGTTGGACACTCAACGGCTAGCTTGAAGCGGGATTTGGTTAGATAACGGTTAGAGTTTTTTTTCATAAAATTTATTTCAATCGCTTAACATTATCATCGTTGATAAGCAAATGATGAAAATCATCTACTATTGGTTTTATTTCACTCACTATTTTTTTAATTTTATTTTTAATATCTTCTTCACTTTGTTCCGCTATCTTTTCATTTGAAAAAAAATCTATTTTTTGGCTAGCGACAACAAGCCATTTTTTTCCACTTGGCTCTTTATAATAATTAGAGGATTTCAATGGAGCATGTATTATTTCTTGCGTTTCCTGATTTCCTCGGCTAATGACTGCGATAAATTTCGGAGGCCTGTCTCCAAACTTAATTTCGAAAGCAAATGACTCTTTTTTTCCCCATCCCTCACCATCTTTTGGTAATAACTCATCAATTTCTTTAGTGTAAAATCTAACAGTGCCACGATTTTTCGAGCAAACCACGTAACCAGCATCAATGATTTCTTTTTCAAATAGAGGATAAACTTCATTTATTGGGTCAGGCATATTCTCAAAAATAAAGTCTAAAACTTCTTTATGCTTCGAGTAGACCCTTCTAGCCAAATCGTTCATTAGATCATTCATTAACAACTCCCTTTTTAAAACAGATAAATAATCTGATAAATAAAAATAAATTTTTTCGCTAATACTGTTTCTATAGAGACTTAAAATAGATTCAATAATTTTTGAGATTTTTTCGTAAGAGTAATTGATATAATTTTCTCTTGAAGCTTCGTCTTGAGGGTTATCGCCATCAGGTGTTAAATATACGTAATGAATATTCCTCCCAGTAAAACTTTTATCCGCAATTTCTTTGTACCTTGATAACTGTTTTGAATGATCGACGCTATCGACTTTGTTTTCAATGACGACAACATCCTCTTTTAAAATTATAAGAACATCAATGTTTCTCCATTCCCGGCGTATTTCAACGTTGGAATAGTCAATATCATCAGCATCAAAAATATTTCTTAAGTTATTTTTCGACTCGTTAAAAATATCCCTCAAGACTCTTCTTAAAACCAAATCATTAAGTTGATGAGTTTCATTAGGGTCAAGTAAATATCCAATAAAGTTAGAATGTCTAATTTCTTTTCTCTGTACGGCTAAAGCAGAAAAGATATTTGGTGCATTTAACTCCAAACGCATTCGTTCGAAATCATCATCAGTAATCAACTTTGAAAGAAGTTCATTCATTGAATATCCTCTTTATTAATATTCTTAGATCCGCTAAACAAGCTCCCAGTAGCCATATACTTTCTAGGTAATTTGCAATGTTTTCTTTGGTATTTGTAGGCAAAATACCATCAACTCTGTAGGGAATCGGATTAGTGTAGCTGAACACTGAATTAAAGTGAAACGTAATCTTGTCAACACCACCTAACAAAAAGGCTACCGTTTCACTAAACAATTCAGTGCAATAGAGCTGAAATACTGGTTACCAACCAACCTTTCTAACACTTTAGTTTGGGCTTCTGTTAACGCGGTACTGCTCCCAAAGAAATCGTGCGAGAAAAACACTTCAGCTTCTGCCTTACCATCAAGGTAGTGAAAAATCACACGTTCTGGCTCGGGCAATCCTTCCAATAAAGGTGCTAGGTGAATAAGCAAACCTTCGCGCGCTGGCATGATTAGGGCATTGCTATCGTGTTGAATATCATCTTCAAGATCCACATGTACTAATACATCCGACACCAGTGAGTGGCTTTTCAATACGCGTGCGCGTGCGCGCTCAGCAATACTATGTCCTTCAGACACGCTAATCCGTGGATTAACCAGAATATGTGTGTCCACCAAAGCGCGATGTGCCATGCGGCGGGTACGTAATTCGTGCACACCGATTACACCCGCAGTATCAGCTAAAGTTTGATGAATACTATCGACTTCTTCTATGGAGAGCCCCGCATCAATCAACTCCTGAAAGGCATCCCACGCAAACACAATACCCATGCGTACAATCATAAAACCAACCACGATGGCTGCTACCGCATCAGCAGATAAGAATCCTAGCAAATTACCGCCAATACCGATCGCTACGACCAGCGACGAAGCCGCATCTGAACGCGCATGCCAAGCATTTGCAATCAGCATAGGAGAGCGCAACTGCTCGCCTACTTTGAGCATATATCGAAACAAGCCTTCTTTGGCAACCAGCGCAATCAACGCGACAACTAGGGCAAGTGGAGCGACGGGTGGTAAACTTTCGATATGTTGCAACTTGATTGCCGCATTTGTCATGATTGCACCGCCTGTGACAGCTAGAATGGCTCCCAAGGCAAATGATGCAGCTGTTTCGATACGCCCGTGACCATAAGGATGCGCTTCATCTGCAGGATTTTTGCTGTGGTAACTCGCCAGAAGTACTAAAAAGTCACAAACCAAATCCGAGAGAGAGTGCATGCCATCGGCAATCAGACTCTGTGAGTGGGCAAAAAAACCAGCGACAATTTGAATCAGCGTCAGCAAAACATTGACGATGACACTGACCCATGTAGATCGATTAGTCATGTGATGACGACGTGGGTCATCATAGGAAATATTAGTGATGTTTTTAGTTTTTTTCATTATCCGATTTGATACGATAAGTAGAAGCTGAGGTCAGTATTATAACGGCCAAACAACACTTACCAACAAACCTGAACCTCTGTCGTTATCACTGAGCACAAGTGTTGCACCATGCAAATCAGCAATGCGTTTCACAATCGACAATCCTAAACCACTGCCCTCTTCACCGCTACCAGAAATACGATAGAAACGTTGCATTACCTGCTCTCGTTCATCTTTTGGAATGCCTGGCCCAGTATCGCGCACTTCTAACACTACATTTTGTCGATCATACACTGCGACTGATACGCGCCCACCAATAGGGGTATAGCGAATGGCATTGTCTAACAAGTTACGTAGCAGTAAACTCAACTGCGCTTCATCTCCTAGCACAAGATGAGCGAAGCCTTCTTCTAACACCAAGTCGACTTGTTTAGTGTATGCCAATGGCTCAATCTCTGTGATTTCCTGAATCGCTAAAGTACGCAAATCAACTGGTTTATGGTTGACTGTTGTTGCTTCTGGATCAACTCTCGCTAAGATCAGCAATTGCTCTACCATTCTTGTTGCCCTATCAACCCCACTCAATAGGTTTTGTAATACTTTTTGTCGCGCTTGATTATCACTGGTACGCATCGCAACTTGCGCCTGAATCTTAAGCGCAGCCAGTGGAGTACGCAACTCATGTGCTGCATCTGCAGTAAACCGCTGCTCATTTTCAAACGCCTGTTGTAGCCTTGCAAATAGCTCGTTTAATGCCTGCATCAGCGGGAGCACCTCTTCTGGTACACCTGCTATCTCAACAGGTTGCAAGCGGTTTGCTTTTCGTTGCTCCACTTCTTGCTTAAGTTGTTGCAATGGTTTTAAGCCAGCCCCAACGCCCAGCCAAATGAGTACTGCCAGTATTGGCAAAACGATAAACGTGGGAAGCAGCATTTTAAATGTGATATGACGTGCTAAATACTCACGTCCAACCAAAGGTTCTGCCACCTGAATCATAAACTCATGCCTAGCATCCCAGCGTGTAAATACTTTCCATGACTGACCATTGAGCGTAATCTCGCTATAACCTTCTTTATCGCCTGCCATGGCTGTTATCGGAGCCGCTGATGCGCGCAATAGTAAACGAGACCCGCTCCATATTTGAAAAGCAAGTTTTTGCTCATACTCATGGGAAATAGATATTTCGCTTTCGCCATGCTCAATTTTTTCATGCAACTCATGATGCGTAGTACCAAGTAATACCTGTGCAGATTGTGCAAGTTGCGCATCGAATAATCGATCGATCTCATGCCTTGATTCAGTGTAGGTAAACCATGCTGAAATCAGCCAGATCAGGCCTAATCCAGCCGAAAGCAGCAACACTAGACGCAAACGTAAGGAACGCATCAAGTCGCACGTTCCTTATCTATGACGTAGCCTACACCTCGTAGCGTACGGATCAACTCTGCCCCCAACTTTTTGCGCAAATGATGTACATGCACTTCTACTGAGTTACTTTCGACCTCATCACCCCAACCATAAAGATGCTGTTCTAATTGTTCACGCGATTTCACTTGGCCAACATGCATCAACAATTCGTGCAGAAGAGAAAACTCGCGCGATGTAAGCTCTACTAATTGCCCATGCTGAGTCACCTCATGTGTAGCGGGTGTTAGTGCGATGTCGCCATGCCGTATGGTCTGTGAAATCTGACCGAGGCTACGCCTAGATAGCGCATTCAAACGCGCCACAAGCTCATCCAAATCAAATGGTTTAACTAAATAATCATCTGCCCCAGCATTTAAACCTGCAACACGATCAGTCAAGGTATCACGCGCGGTGAGCATCAACACTGGCAGTATTAATTTTTGTACTCGCAGCCATTTAAGCAGCTCCATACCATTGAGTTTAGGTAACCCAATATCCAAAACCAACAATGCATAAGTTTCCGTTTCTAAAGCAAGTTTTGCTGACAACCCATCCTGCACCCAATCGACAGCAAAGCCTGCTTGCTTTAAGCCAGCTTTAACGCCGTCCCCCAACAAATAATCATCTTCTACCAGTAAAACTCGCATGAGTGAATATTAGCGCGGAATTCTAATTTGCGACTCAGAAAAATCACCTTTATCCGCATTTTTATGGCAAGCCATACAATTTGCAGCACTTCCGATACTTTTACGTTTAAATGTCGCATTTGAGATTTCATCATGCTTACTTATAAAATAACGGGTCTCGCTGATACGCAAGGGTACAGCACTACTTGGAATCGATTCATTCATGCGTCTGGAACGACGATTGTCTTGTTTATCTGCACTGTTGGCGACTAAAAACCGTGTAATTTCATCACGCGTCAATGCATCTAGACTGGCATTTTCACCAAAATGGTTATCAAGACCTGCCATCATTTTCTTCCATGAACGCTCTGGCAACAAACCTGGATGATAAAGCATATGACAACTACTACACTCCACCTTCCATTTTGCATTGGTAACTGCTGACAACTGCCCTCCGCGCTCACCCTCTTCACCGCCCATGCCACCACTGGCAAGTAATACGCTTGTTGAGGAAGCGCTCATCAAAAGCACTAAAAGTTGTATCCATTTTTTCATGATTTTTCCTTACTTTAAATTTACTAAATATTGTATGTAATCGCCTTTTTCTTGTGCTGTGCATGCGCGCTCCAGCACATCTTTACAGTTACGCCCAAACCATTTTTCCACTTTTGCAGGATCCGTAAATCGCTCTGCATTGATGCGTGCCGCCATAGGCTCAATTATCTTATTCGCGCGCGTTTTACCTTGCTGGCGCGGGTCTGCCGTATGGCACGTTGCGCAACTCACTTTCTTTCCATTACTATGCGCTCGTTCTGCATGATAAAAACGTTCCCCTCTTTCTGCGGAAAATGTTAAAAATGCAGGACTCTCTTTTTTTGCTTCTATTTCATAATGTTTAAGTATTTCATCCGATGTCATGGCAAAACCATGCGCACTAAACATTAGACTGATTGCTATCAATAATCGACGCATGACTATCTCCTTTAATGTGAAAATCAATATTGGTGGGTTGAGGTAAGCTGTTTGGTTTGATTTCATACTGGTAACCAGTCACCATCGCTTGAGCCAGGGGTACTTTATCTTTGTGTTCATGCCAAATCAAAGCGGCGATATGCATCAACACAAAGCCCATTAATAGGTAATAAATCAACTCATGCGGTTCTTCAAATATCTCTTTTAACCATGGTTTATCTCCTATCCAAGCATCCAGAGGCCCCATGCTATGTTCTATCGCTGCAAGGCTTAAACCTGTGATTACCATCGTGATGAGCAACAGATATACCAATAGATACACACCACTAGCCAGAGTATGGTGACCAAAACGCGGTTGTGCTTTAAAACTAAACTTACGTATGGCGCTCCACCAAATAGCTGGATGCCACATATCAGAAAATCTGGCGTGTTGTGGTCCAACAATGCCCCAAATTAGGCGAGCAGTCACGCCAATGGCTAGCGCGTAGCCAAGATACACATGCAATTGCCAGAGCGTTTTTTCTCCTACGCCGCGATCGAAAAATTCAGAAAGCCAAATGGTGGTCATAAGAAATACAATGACCAAGCCATTCCAGAGGTGTATCAAACGCAAGGCAGGATCGTAAACTTTTTGCCTGTGATAGGTGAGATTTTCCATTGTTTGCTCCTCAATTAGATTGAGGCACATCATAGGATCAAATTCTTAAGGAAATCTTAATAGAGAAAATATCTATTCAAACACAATAAAAAAGGCTACCGAAGTAGCCTTTTTAAAACTAAAACAACGAGTTGTCGTTATGCTTCTGGTGCCACAGTCACAGTAATGTCTACAATTACATCATGATGTAATGCAACACTGATCGGGAAATCACCGATCGTTTTAAGTGGACCTGTTGGCATACGTACTTCTGATTTAGCGACTTCGTGACCTTGCACCTTTAAACCTTCAGCAATGTCAATATTAGTCACAGAACCAAATAGACGGCCATCTACACCCGCTTTTTGTGTCACAGTGAGTACAAAACCAGCTAACTTTTCACCGCGCACTTTTGCCACGGCAAGAATGTCTGCCTGTTGTTTCTCTAACTCTGCACGACGTGCTGCAAACTCAGCTTTGTTCGCTTCTGTTGCGCGTTTAGCTTTACCTTGTGGAATCAAAAAGTTACGGCCAAAACCATCTTTTACTTTAACCACATCACCCAAGGTACCCAAGTTAGCTACTTTTTCTAATAAAATCACTTGCATATTGTTCCCCTTAGCCTGGATGCTTATCTGTGTATGGTAACAATGCCAAGAAACGTGCGCGTTTTACCGCAGCTGTTAATTGACGTTGATATTTAGCTTTAGTGCCTGTCATACGTGCTGGAATAATTTTTGCGTTCTCTGAAATAAAATCTTTCAGCAAATCCACATCTTTGTAATCCACTTCTTTAATGCCTTCTGCACTGAAACGGCAGTAACGGCGGCGTTTGTACATATCTCTTGCCATGTGTAACTCCTAATATTCTATATAAACTCTATATTCTGTATATGCATTACCAGTTGTGTGCTTTTGGCACTACGTTTTGCTAAAAAGCCAGCCGCTTTAATTTGGCTGCCAATTTGAAGTGAGGTCTTAGCTAAATCACCTAACACGACTGCATTCACTTCACATTCTACTTTTCGCTTTAACCCTGCTTCTGTATTCTCAGACACATGGTGTAACGTAAAACCTAACAACGGTAAACCTGCTGGTGTGTGACGTAACGGCTCTACAGTTGTTACTTTGCCACTTAACACCAATTTATTCACACTTATCCTGCTGCGACCTCTTCAGCGGCAACTGGTGTTTCTACCAACACTGATTTAGATTTTTCTTCTTTCATCATTGGGCTTGGTGATGTCACTGCAGCTTTAGTGCCTAATGTTAAATGACGTAATACTGCATCATTGAACTTAAAGCCGAGTTCCAATTCTTCCAATACTTCTTGGTTACATTCAATGTTCATCAGAACATAGTGTGCTTTGTGAATTTTTTGGATTGGGTAAGCTAATTGACGACGACCCCAATCTTCTAGACGATGGATATTGCCGCCACCTGTTGTGATTTGCGTACGGTAACGCTCAATCATCGCAGGCACTTGCTCACTTTGATCTGGGTGAACAATAAATACTACTTCATAATGTCGCATGAAATCTCCTTGTGGTTAAAGCCACCCGTTATGCTGACGGTGTGGCAAGGTTAGAAAGTCCGCGATTATAGTGTAAAAACGTTTATGAATCAAACAATTTAGCGATTATTTAGCCTCTGATCCAATGGCTTTTCAAAGTCTGTATTTTCTTTTGGCAATTCGTATGCATCCGCCACATAACCCGGGCCTTTCATAATCATGACCACTACGCAGCCTATTGCAGCGGCACCCACAAAAAACCAAAAAGTAAACAGCAAACCAAAGCAGATATAAATCGTTCTATACTGTTCGGCATTAATTTCTGAGTTTTGTATAAAAATACTGATTGCAGGTAATCCAATTAACAAGGTGCCAATTAAAAAAATAAAGGGTAATTTTTTAAGCAAAGGCCACTCGACCCCAGAAGGATAACAAATTGAATTAGGGAGTTTATTAAATAACTTCATTAAAAGTATCAATAACGTGTTTAGCTTTATATTTCAAAGTGCTTACAATAGGTTTTAACTACATTAAACTATTTGATGCAAATCAAATTTTAACCTTTTATCAGCTTAAGCAAACCATTAGAATCTCGATATAGTCACTCAACCTGATTTAATACAAACTAAACGCCCAGATGAATACAGACTCAACACGCTTTCACAACACTATTGCTAGCTTTGATGCACTTAATGCGCAAGATCCTAACTTACAAACAGTAAATGGCGTAGCACAACCAAAAGAGCTGGTCTACGCACAACGCTTGAGCGAAATGCTATTACGGTATGCCCCCAACGCATCAGAGGCGCTTAAACTTGCCGCGCGTTGCCAACATATCCAACGCTGGAAAATACTGCGCTCAGAATACCCGATGACCAAATCTGGCTATATGCAATGGCGCACCAAACTCAAAAACTTTCATGCAGAAGTAGCTGGGGAAATACTCAAAGAAAATGGTTATGATGAAAACACCATCCAAAAAGTCAGCGACTTATTAAAAAAAGAAAACCTACATTCTGACCCGGATATGCAAACGCTAGAAGACGTCATTGTGCTCGCGTTTTTAGAGCATGACTTAGAGGCGTTTGTACAAAAATATAGCGACTACACAGAGGATAAATTCATCACTATTCTGCGTAAGTCTTATCTTAAAATGTCGGAAAAAGGTCGTGCCGCCGCTTTAACCTTGATTACTTTGCCAGCACATTTGTTACCTGTGGTGCAAAAAGCTATTACTTAGAACAGGTTTTTAATTTGAGCACCAACACCATACCCGCTAAACACACAGTTATCGCATTGGCGATGATGATAGGCCAATCATGCTTTAATACACCATAAACAAACCACAAAGCTACACCCGCCGTAAAAATACTGTACATAGGCAGTGATATGCCAGATAAATCACGCGTTTTGTAAGAGTGATAAGCCTGCGGTATAAAGGCTAGAGTAGTAAGCGTGGCAGCAATGCTGCCGATGGTGCTTGTAAAATCGGGTAATATCATAATACTTTACATTAAATAATTTAAATAAATACTTGATAAATATAAAAACTATTCTTTTAAATCTGGCATCTCAGCGCCAAATAATTTAAGTTTGAGTTTTTTCAATTGGTCTCTAAAATCTGCAGCCTTTTCAAACTCAAGATTTTTAGCAGCGTCATGCATGGCTTTTTCTAAACGCTTGAGTTCTTTTGTAATCTGCTTTTCACTCAAACTTTCATAATTCGCCTGTTCTTGTGCTGCTTTGCGTTCACGCTTACCCTCTTCTACGTCATATACGCCTTCAATAATATCTTTAATACGCTTACTGATTCCTTTAGGGGTAATGCCATTCGCTTCGTTAAAGGTCGTTTGAATACGTCGTCTACGCTCCGTTTCATCTATAGCAAGCTGCATACTGCGGGTAATTCTGTTGGCATAAAAAATCACGCTGCCGTTCAAGTTACGTGCAGCACGACCTGCTGTTTGTATTAAGCTGCGCTCTGAACGCAAAAAGCCTTCTTTATCTGCATCCAACACTGCCACCAATGATACTTCAGGGATATCCAAACCCTCTCTTAACAAATTAATACCGACCAGCACGTCAAATTCACCTAACCGTAAATCACGAATGATTTCCACGCGCTCCACAGTATCAATGTCGCTATGCAGATAGCGCACTTTGATGCCATGCTCACTGAGATAATCCGTTAAATCTTCTGCCATGCGTTTTGTGAGTGTGGTCGCCAGCACACGCTCGCCGACTGCCGTTCTAAGCTTAATTTCCCCTAACAAATCATCCACTTGCGTATCAGCAGGTTTTACGGTAATTTCTGGATCGATCAAACCTGTCGGACGTGCAATCATTTCCACCACTTGCTGTTGATGATTTTTTTCATAGTCGGCAGGGGTAGCAGAAATGAACACGCATTGACGCATAATGCGCTCAAACTCTTCAAATTTCAGCGGACGATTGTCCATGGCTGATGGTAAACGCCAGCCATAATCAACCAAGTTGGCTTTACGTGAGCGATCCCCAAGATACATACCACCAATTTGCGGCACTGTCACGTGGCTCTCATCAATGATCATCAAGGCTTCGTCAGGTAAATAATCAATCAATGTTGGCGGGGGATCACCAGGTTTACGGCCTGATAAATGACGGGAGTAGTTTTCAATCCCTTTACAAAAACCGATTTCGTTCAACATTTCTAAATCAAAACGCGTACGTTGTTCTATACGCTGCGCTTCAACGAGTTTGTTTTCCTTGATATAAAATGAAACGCGATCACGCAGCTCCTGTTTTATTCCTTCCATGGCACGCAAAGTGGTCTCTCGCGGAGTGACATAATGACTTGAAGGATATATTGTAAACCTTTGAATTTTATTAAAAATTTGTCCAGTGAGTGGGTCAAATAATGTGATGGATTCTATCTCATCATCAAACAAGCTCACGCGCACCGCAGTCTCATTATTTTCTGCTGGGAATATATCGATAATATCGCCACGCACCCGAAAACAACCTCGACTAAAGTCAAAGTCGTTGCGGTCATATTGCATACCAATTAACTTATCAATGGCATCACGCTGGCTCATTTTGTCGCCCTGCTTTAGGTGCAAGACCATGCCGTGATAATCTACAGGGTCTCCAATGCCGTATATTGCAGAAACAGTAGCGACAATAATGCTATCTTCACGCTCCAATAAAGCTTTAGTTGCTGACAAACGCATCTGCTCGATATGCTCATTAATGCTGGAATCTTTTTCGATGAACAAATCGCGCGACGGCACATAAGCTTCTGGTTGATAATAATCGTAATAACTTACAAAATATTCAACCGAGTTATTGGGGAAAAACTCTCTAAACTCACTATAGAGTTGGGCTGCAAGTGTTTTATTTGGTGCCATCACGATCGCTGGCTTGCCAGTACGTGCGATGACATTTGCCATGGTAAACGTCTTTCCAGAACCCGTCACACCCAATAATGTTTGGAACTTTAAGCCATCGTTAATGCCTTGCGTCAATTTTTCGATTGCTTGTGGTTGATCACCCGCAGGAGGAAACGGCTGATATAGCTGATACTTACTGTTGGGAAACGTCACAAACATGGCTGAAAACCTTTTTTAAATCAGCGGTGATTTTAACAGGCTTTTATAAACACTCCATGAACTTTGCCAAAACAAGGGTGTCATTGTGATTACTTTTATCAATCACCTTACTTACAAAACCATATGATAAGACTCATTTTATTAGCTACCACTTTACTATCCACCTCACTCCCCGCTTTTTCCTATGACAAAGAACGCTTAATGGATGCGTTTTTTAGTGTGGTAATGATACGCGGCTACAATGCCAGTGGTGGTGTTGCGTATGGTTCAGGCGTGGTCGTGGGTGAAAATAAAGTCATTACCAATTGCCATGTTTTTCGCGCCACTAAACAGCCTTGGATCTCACGTGGTGAAGACATTTACCCCATCACCTCGGTTAAAGCAGATGTTTGGCATGACTTATGTTTAGTGAACACCGCGTCAATGCCTTTCAAGCCAGCAAAAATTGGAAGCTCTAACACACTTAAACGTGAACAGGAAGTCGTCGGGTTTGGGCACTCTAATGGCTCACCTGCGCCACTTACTTCTAATGGCGTTATCAAAGGCTTGTATGATGACAACTTGGGGAAAGTGATGCGTACCACCGCTAAATTTGCTATGGGTGCTAGTGGTAGCGGCTTATTTGACATGGAAGGCAATCTAATAGGCATCAATACCTTTAAAACGGCTGGTAAGCGCGGCAGCATTATGTTTGCCTTACCCATAGAATGGCTAGACAGTCTGGATAAGCAAACCAATATTTCCACTTTCCCGATTACTGGCAAAGCATTATGGGAAGAAGATGAAGATAAAAAACCATACTACATGCAAGCAGCGGTACCAGAATCGCGTGAGGATTGGCCTAGCCTCGCATTAGTGGCAGAAAAATGGACGATTGCAGAGCCCAAAAGCGTTGAAGCTTGGTACGCACTCGGCTTAGCACTGGAAAATATGGATAAGCTGGCACTTGCTGAAAAAGCTTATCGTCAGGCGACACTGCTTGATGACTCGCACTTTGATGCACTAGTACACCTGGGTTTCATTGCCAAAACAAAAGGCGATTCAGCAGAAATGCACCGTATTCAGATAGCGTTGGCGAATATTGATCAAGCGCTTGCAAGCGAATACAGCGAACTACTCGGCTGTGGAAAATCATGCTAAAAGTAGCACTGCCTACCTTTTACAGCAGCTACTAACGCAGCCCAAACAGACAATATCATTTCCGAAAGTTAAATTTTTGCGTAAAATAATGTTTTTTAATATAAAAATTTAATTTTCGAATCCCTAGGGTCTTATTTTGAGCAATTTAGCATCAACTGTTTTATCGCACCGCGTTTTATCCATTAAAGAATCACCAACGCTCGCCATCACCGCCAAAGCGGCTAAATACAAAGCTGAGGGTAGGCCTATCATCGGATTAGCTGCTGGAGAGCCTGACTTTGACACACCACAACACATTAAAGATGCAGCAAAAGCGGCTATTGATGCAGGTTATACAAAATACACACCAGTCAGCGGGATTCCCGCACTCAAAAAAGCCATTGTCAACAAATTCAAAAATGAAAATGGCTTTGACTACACCGTAAACGAAGTCCTAGTCGGTGTGGGCGGCAAACAAACCATTTTTAATTTATGTCTGGCGGTACTCAATAAAGGGGATGAGGTCATTGTGCCAGCTCCTTACTGGGTCAGTTACGCAGACATTGCCATGGTGGCAGAAGCTATTCCAGTCATTATCGAATGTGGGATTGAGCAAGGCTTTAAACTTTTACCAGCGCAATTGGAAGCTGCAATCACGCCTAAAACAAAATTGGTGATGTTTAACTCTCCATCTAACCCGACTGGTACAGTATACAATTTGGATGAACTCAAGGCATTGGGTGAAGTGCTACTCAAACATCCTCACGTACTTGTTGCTACGGATGACATGTATGAACATGTCAATTTAACAGGCGAAAAATTTTATAACATCCTGAACGCCACTCCTGCCCTAAAAGATCGCTGTATTGTGCTTAATGGCGTTTCTAAAGCCTATTCTATGACAGGTTGGCGCATTGGCTACGCAGCAGGTCCCGCCAATATCATTAAGGCAATGGAAATATTGCAAAGCCAATCTACCAGCAATCCGACTTCCATCTCGCAATATGCAGCTGAAGCAGCTTTAAGTGGATCACAGGAATGCATTAAACCCATGGTAACTGCATTTAAAGAGCGCCATCAATACGTAGTAGATCGCTTTAATGCGATGCCAGGCTTAAGTTGCTTAATGGCGGGTGGTGCGTTTTACGCTTTTCCTGATGCGCGTACGGCAATTGCAAATTTACATCAAGCAGGCAAAATTAAAGAAGCGACCGATATGGCGCTTGCAGAATACTTGCTTGAAAGCTTTAATGTTGCTGTCGTACCAGGCTCAGCATTTGGCGCAGAAGGCTATTTCCGTATCTCTTTTGCCACCAGCATGGAAAACTTACGAGAAGCTCTTGATAGAATCGAAAAAGCGCTTAGCTGATCTCTAATCACCACCAAACAAACCTTTTAACTTATCCAGTCCCTTACTAGCCTTTATACCAAGACTAGTACCGACACCAGGCCCAAGCACGGCGGTGCCAACTGCGGCACCTGCCAGTGCTGCGTTAGAGGGTAGCACAACGGGATGGTCCAAAGTACCAGAAACATTCAAAGGTACTGCAACTAAACCAACACTTTTCTTGAGTTCAACTTCTACTGTACCCGTTAATTTTTTTTGTGGGGTAATGGTCACATGACCATTTGCAGACAGCAGTCCAGAACTGACATCCATATTACTTAATTGATATTGTTGGCCCGTAACAGCAAGCTGCCCAGAAAACGTATCAAACTGCGTTTCTCCTCCTGCCGCATCTTGTTTCACAATAAGACTTGCTGCCTTGACCAAATCCAAGCCATGCAACACTCCTTGCTTTACTGCAAATGGGAAAGTGATTTGTATATGATCCGCTAGCTGTGATGCCTCTTTGGCCTGAGACGCAAAATTTCCATGGCCATCCAAACGCCCGCTCATATAGGTGTTCGGGTTCGCCAGCCGACTAGGTGTTTCTATCGACAAACTGTTAATCGCAAACTGCCCACTGGTGCGCCATACTTTTCCCCAAGAGAGCGACGAACTCCCAGTTACCACGCCATCATATAACTTCATTGTGAATTTTGGCACATCTAACTTATTACCTTTGAGCGTCATATCAAAATCACCCTCAGTCAACTCTAAAGGTGTTTTAATAGGCAACTGCCAATGTTTTGCTTTTAAAACAATATGTTGCCCACCCTCTATTGGACTCAATACCGCACTTAACTTCCCATCTACAGCATCTAACTTTGCTACAGCAGGACGATTATCTTCTAACGACAGCTCAATATTCGTTGTTGGAATCGAAACATCAGGCCAGATGAATGCCAATCCCTGAATGCTTAAATTTCTGATTATGACTGGCGACGGCTCACCCTCGTTTGACTTGGGTTGAGATAACTCTTCATAAATACGCAATACAGATTTTTTCGCAACCACTTGCTCAAGCTTAACATCGACAACTCGCTGCTTTGAAAATAAAGAAGTTAAGGTAGGCATCAACACCAACTTATGCACAGTCAATTCTTGAGATTTTCCAACAACAACATCGCTTACACTCAAGCGCAGACTAGGAAGAAAAAAAACATTCGCTTTTGCAATAGTGACTGGAACACCCAGCTTTTCACTAGCCAAACGCTCTGCCTGACGTACATACGTATCCATAGGAATTAAAAATGGCAAAACCAACAGCAACCCAAGAATAACCAGTAAGCCAAGACCAATTTTTTTCGACATTTTCATTAAATCATCCAAAAAATCACATGTAACGATTGACCAAAAAGGCCTAAGCCAGTATTATCACGCCTTCACCGATTCCTCGATAGCTCAGTCGGTAGAGCAACGGACTGTTAATCCGTGTGTCCCTGGTTCGAGCCCAGGTCGAGGAGCCAGATTCCAAGCCTTACAGCGATGTAAGGCTTTTTCATTTGCTCCGCAAAAGTTTTAATCTAACAACCAATAGGATATCCTTGAATTTGTTATCATGTTGTTGAAAACAATCCCTTAGGATTAATTCAAATTATCATGAAGATATACCAATCTCAACAAATACATCTTTTAACGCCTGATTGATGCTTATCCAAAAAGGCTTATTAGCAATTGTAACACTTTGGCATTTATGTGCATTTGCGGCAGGTGGTGTCTATGTCTTTCATGCCTATGGTGTACTGTTTTTTGGTGGGCATAATCCTGCTGGTGTTAGAATTATCCGTACAGCTGACTGGCAATTATGGCTTTCTGGGTTTTGTATCATTGGGCTAGGTGTCATGACCGAAGGCTTTGATCACTATGTCGCAAATCCAAAATTATTGGCTAAGATCATTGTAATCGTGACCTGGTTAATTTCGACACAAACCATACGACGTTACGCTGTCATTCAGTTAAAAACTGGCAATCGTATCCCCATGCTACTTGCGTCGTCACTCAATATCACATGCTGGACGTACGGGGCATTTCTAGGTGGGGCGGACTCTCTAGCCTATGGGGTCGTTTCATTTAACGGATTGATGTTGGGTTTTGAAGTGATGCTGGCAGCTTTTTTAATGCTTACAGTATTGCTTGAGAATCGCTATCAAAAAAACGCTTCTCCACCCAAGTAATTAGTTCACACTACATTCTCATGTGCTGAGGATACAAAAAATACTCTAAAATGTTACTTTAACCAAGATTTAAAAGGATGCTATATGACAGTCCATCTAAGATTTACCAATCATTCCACGTTAATATTAATATACCTATTTTCGCTTTACTTTTCGGCTACTAGCGCCTTTGCTAAAGACATTGTCATAGAACAGCACAATGCATCCGAAGCACGTAGCGAATATAACAATGCCAAAGCTAATTACGAATCGATTACGCAACAAATAGCAAATCAAGAAAAGCGCATTACTGAAGAGCAGGCTAAATTAAAAAACCTGCAAGAGCAACAAATAGCAGCAAAGAATCATCTGGAACAAGCGCAAGTGGATCTTGATGCGAAAGTAAAAATACTGGAAGAGGCATGGGAACATCGAAACCAGTAGACGCTTTCAATGTTAATGTAAGTATTTATGCATAAAAAAATGGCTCACTAGGAGCCATTTTTAAGAATTCTATTGTTTAGAATTCGCTAGTTTGAATTCTAGGTGAATTAAGCTTTCTGAATGTTAGAAGCTTGTTTACCTTTTGGTCCATCAGTCACGTCAAAACTCACGCGATCGTTTTCTTTCAAACTTTTGTAGCCGCTATCAACGATAGCTGAAAAATGTGCGAATAAATCGTCACCGCCTGCGTCAGGAGTAATGAAACCAAAACCTTTAGAGTCATTAAACCACTTTACAATACCTGTTGCCATAATATTACTTTCTTACTTTAAAAAGGGAGGCACCCTGAAAGTTTCTATTTCCCAATAAAAAAGAGTCTTGCGACTCTTCAAATCAAAATTTAAAAACGCCTAATGCACCTTGTACGCCCTATCCAAAACATAGTCAAGCTTTATTTACGCAAATCAACGTTCTTAAGCAAGTAATTTGCTATATTGGGTCGTGAAGACTATACTCACGCCTAGATTGACTTTTGGCAACAGCAGTAATGATGTTGTCATTTCTATACCATTCCCAAGTATTGCTTAATTTTCAAGCACTGCAATTTGCCTGCAAACTCCTAGAGATTGTTGTTCAAACGGGTCTCATGAAAAGATTGGAGTGCTGTGATGGCAAAAGAAGAGCTTATTGAAATGAACGGTGTTGTGGACGAGATTTTACCTGACTCGCGTTATAGAGTGACACTAGATAATGGTCACAAATTAGTGGCATATACTGGCGGTAAAATGAAAAAAAATCATATCCGCATTCTGGCTGGCGATAAAGTGACATTAGAGCTTTCTCCTTATGATATTAATAATGGTCGCATTACTTTTAGACATATTGAATCTAAAGGTTCGTTTACCCCAATGAAAAGACGTACCTATTAAACTGAGGAAGTGAATGAAAGCCAGCCTAAACGCTGGCTTTTTTATTTTTTAAAGTTGACACATGCGATTATAATTGTCACCGCATTGAAAGTGCTTATTCAGGTTATTTACTTCGGAATCCAATCGTGAAGCATACAGAAACAGACGTATTATTAGTGGGTGGTGGCATCATGAGTGCAACACTTGGTGTACTTTTGCAAGCGCTTGACCCTACCATGAAAATCACAATGATAGAGCAATTGCCAGATGTTGCTATGGAAAGCACCGATGCACTCAATAATGCAGGGACAGGACATGCGGGTTATTGCGAACTCAATTACACCCCTCAGGCACAAGATGGCAGCATCTCAACGCAGCGCGCACTAGAAATTAATGCTGCATTTGAAGTATCACTTCAACTGTGGTCATCACTCGTAGATGCAGGTGCATTAGAGTCTCCCCACACGTTTATCAATAAAACACCGCATTTAAGCTATGTATGGGGCGCACAAAATGTCGCATTTTTAAAACAACGTTTTACACAGCTTAAGCAACATCATTTATTTGCGGATATGCAGTTTAGTGAGGATGCTAAACAACTCAACACATGGATGCCGCTCATGATGCATCACAGAGACAATCGCACGCCCATGGCAGCCACCTATGTTGATTATGGTACCGATGTGAATTTTGGTGCACTCACACGCCAGTTAGTAGCACATCTCAAAAAGCATCCGAAATTTACATTAATAACCAATGCTCGTCTGAGCAAAATCAGAAAACTAAAAACTACAGCCCAACCTTGGTCAGTCTCAATTTTGGATTTAATCACGAAAAAAAATGCTACCTTACATGCTGGTTTTGTGTTTTTAGGGGCTGGTGGTGGTGCACTTCCTTTATTACAGAAATCCAAAATTCCAGAAAGTATTGGCTATGGCGGCTTTCCTGTGAGTGGTCAATGGCTCATTTGTCAAAACGAAGCTGTGATTCATCAACATCATGTCAAAGTGTATGGCAAGGCCGCGGTTGGTGCGCCGCCCATGTCTGTACCGCATTTGGATACGCGTTTAATTAATGGCAAGCCTGCTTTATTGTTTGGGCCATTTGCAGGATTCACAACAAAATTTTTAAAAGAAGGATCACGTTTTGATTTAGCAAAATCTATCAAAGCAAAGAACATTAAAAGCATGCTGGGTGTCAGCCGACACCATATGGATTTAACCAAATATTTGGTCAAAGAAGCATTTCAAACACATGAGCAACGCATGTCAGCACTGCGTGATTTTTTGCCAGATGCCAAGTCAGAAGACTGGCAATTAGCCAACGCTGGACAACGCGTTCAAATTATTAAAAAATGTGACGAAAAATGGGGGAAGCTGGAATTCGGGACTGAAATCGTTTCTTCTCAAGATGGCTCACTCGCTGCTCTGCTCGGCGCATCTCCAGGGGCGTCAGTGAGTGTCAAAGCAATGATTGATGTGCTTGAACGCTGCTTCCCACAGCAAATACAGACGGATCAATGGCAAGCCAAACTTTCCAAGCTTATCCCGTCTTATGGAAAATCACTTATAGACGATTCCAATTTGCTGAATACAATACGTCAGCGTACGCTTCACACGCTCAAATTAACTGACTAGACTACGTTGCCTGCGCGCTTCATATAGGCAAATACCGCTAGCCACGCTTACATTCAAGCTCTCCACCGAGCCAAACATAGGAATCGTGACTAAAGCATCACAAGTTTCAGCAGTTAATCGGCGTATGCCATCACCTTCTGCCCCAAGTACTAGCGCTATTGGGCCATCCAGCTTGGTATTGAGCAAACTACTAGGTGCATCCATCGTTGTCCCCACCACAAAGACACCTGCTTCCTTGAGTTCACGCAAGGTGCGCGCAAGATTGGTCACTGCGATGAAAGGCACAGTCTCGGCCGCGCCACAAGCTACCTTACGTACAGTAGCGTTTAAACCGACGGCTCTGTCTTTTGGTGCAATCACCGCATGCACTCCCATCGCATCTGCCACCCGTAAGCAAGCGCCCAAATTATGCGGGTCTTCTACACCATCCAACACCAAGAAAAACGGTGGTTCTTTTAAGTCAGATTCTAGAATATCGTGTATATCTTTGTAGGGGATGGGTGTATCTACTACGCGCGCTATCACCCCTTGATGGCGACCATTAATACCTGCCATGCCATCGAGACGACTACGCTCTACCTGCATCACACGCACTCCAGCGCTTTCTGCCATATGCAGTAAATCTTTCATGCGTGCATCTACGCGATCTTTATCGATCAGGATTTCCTGAATGCTAGTGCTATGCTGGCGCATGCGACTTAACACTGCATGAAAACCAAATAATATACGTGACTCTGACATACAACTAACTCAATTCCTAAATACGTGATTCATTAATCAATGGCTAAACTCATACCTTGTTATGTCTAGGCTTGCCTTTGTTTTTATTGTCTTTTAAGCGATTTTTCTTCACAGATTTAGTGGCAGGTTTGTTACCTGCTTTATCTGCATTGGATTGATTGCTGTTAGACCTTGTTGATACCTGTTTGCTTGAGACTGAACGCTCTTTTTTAGCCTGATCCAAGGCTCTGGTCGTTTTAGGCCTAGGTTCTAACAATATTTTATCATCCCTGACCGCCTTATTAACCCTGAGCGTTTTTTTGCTTGCAGATTCAACTGGCATCGCAGTATCTGATGTTTTCTTTGCAGCGCCATTGACGAGCGTAAAATCAATCTTGCTGGTTTCCAAATCTACACGTGCAACCTTTACAGTCAATCTGTCTCCCAAACGGTAACGTACAGCTGTGCGCTCGCCTAGCATTTCATGACGCGCTTTATCAAACACAAAATAATCATTGCCGAGCTCCGTTACATGCAGCAAGCCTTCAACGTAAGCTTCATCCAACGCCACAAACAGGCCAAAACTGGTGACCCCAGCAACAGTACCTTCAAATATCTCGCCGACTTTATCCTGCATATAAAAACACTTGAGCCAATTAGTGACATCACGTGTTGCGTCATCTGCACGACGTTCAGTCATCGAACATTGTGTCCCTAGATGATGCCAATCTTTTACATTGTATTTTTCACCGCTTACCACTGCTTTGATTGCGCGATGAATCAACAAATCGGGATAGCGACGAATAGGTGAAGTGAAATGTGTATAAGCATCATAAGCCAAACCAAAATGTCCTACATTATCAGGGCTGTAAACCGCTTGTTGCATAGAACGCAGCATCACAGTTTGTAGTAGCTGAGCATCAGGTCTATCTTTAATGCGCGACATCAACTTGCCATAGTCTTTGGCTTGAGGCTTTTCGCCCCCGCCCACACCAAAGCCGAACTCTCCCATAAACAAACGTAATGCTTCTAACTTTTCAGGCGTTGGTCCCTCATGAATACGATATAAAGCAGGATGTTCATGTTTCATTAAAAATTGAGCAGCACATACATTCGCTGCCAACATGCATTCTTCAATGAGTTTGTGTGCTTCATTACGTGTGCTTGGGACAATTTTATCGATCTTGCCATTCTCATTGAATATCATCATCGTTTCTGATGACTCAAATTCTATTGCACCACGTTTTTCACGCTGTTTTAGCATCAACTGGAATACGCTATATAGATTCTGCAAATGCGGCATCAGCCAGGCGTACTCCAGTGCCTGCGCATCCTCTGGATTTTGCAGAATGTCGTACACTTTGGTGTAAGTCATGCGCGCTTTTGAACGCATTACAGAGGGATAGAACTTATATTGCTTGACTACGCCCAAACCATCTACTTGCATGTCGCACACCATGCATAAACGCTCAACATCTGGATTAAGCGAGCACAAACCGTTAGACAACGCTTCTGGCAACATCGGAATCACACGACGCGGAAAGTACACTGAGTTTCCACGCTCAAAAGCTTCTTTATCTAGCGCATCGCCAGGTTTGACATAAAAGCTGACATCAGCAATAGCGACTACTAAGCGCCAGCCCTTACCTTGCGGCTCTGCAAATACCGCATCATCAAAGTCTCTTGCAGTCTCTCCATCAATCGTGACAAGCGGCATTTCACGCAAGTCAACCCGCCCTTTATAGTCAGCAGGTTGGACAGTTTTAGGATAAGCTTCTGCTTGTTTGATTGCAGCGGGATTAAACTCATATGGCAGCTTATATTTACGTAATGCGATTTCGATTTCCATGCCGCTATCAGCATAGTTACCCAAAATCTGCACAATTTTACCCATAGGCAATGCATGTGATGAAGGCTGCTCTGTCAGCTCCACCATGACTACCTGCCCTACTTTGGCATCCATATCTAAATGATAGGGAATTAAAATATCCTGATTGATGCGTTTATCTTCGGCGGCAACAATTGTTACGCCTTGACCACGCATGACACGCCCGACCAAAGATTTATTCGCACGTTCTAATACTTCGACAATTTTTCCTTCAGGACGACCCTTGCGATCCAAACCTGACATGCGCACCATGGCACGGTCACCATGCATGACCAGTGCCATTTCTCTAGGTCCAAGGAATAAATCTTCTGGGTGTTTGACTTTATCATCTGGCACCAAAAAACCGAACCCATCTGGATGACCGAATACTACGCCAGAAATTAAATGGATTTTTTCAGGCAAACAAAATGCGCCTTTTCGGTTACGGATTACCTGTCCTTCTCGTTCCATTGCATTGAGGCGCTTATTGAAATTTTCACGCTCCTCCACCCCAATATCCAAGAAAACGTAAATTTGCTCTGCACTTAAGGGCACCCCTTGATCTGAAAGCACCTGCAACACCAGCTCTCTACTTGGCAATGGTGTCTCGTATTGCGCCGCCTCACGTTGAGCGAAGGGATCATGTTGACGATTAATGGGTTTGCGAGTTCTTGTTGACAAGTGTTGTGCTTCCTATAAAATTTTATACATTGTTTACGTTGCCCAGATGGCGGAATTGGTAGACGCGCTAGTTTCAGGTACTAGTATCGCAAGATGTGGAGATTCGAGTTCTCTTCTGGGCACCAGTTTCATTAAAACACAAAAAAATCAGCTAGTTAAAACGCCACATCTAAATGTGAATGAATCACTTTTATGGGGTCATTGTACAATGAAACGATGCTTGAATGTATTGCGTTGCTTTAAATTCTAGCCATTTGAATTAGCGCTATACCACCAAGCACTGGTCGGATGACCTAGTGCATGACGGATATAAACTAATTTGGAATGAAAGTTTTAAATAATGGGTAGTTGAGTCGAATGAAGTTAGTCAGTTCAGCATCCGCTTCAGCTTCAGATTGATAAACATTCGTAGTGAAACGTACGATTGCACCATCTGTACGATTGATATTAATAGCATCGTACAACAGCGCAAACTTCATCGGAAACTCATTAGACAAATCCCTGCCACGTTGGTGGAACCAATAGTACACAATCTGTTTAGATTCACCTTTGCTAATGACCATTCTGGTGACCTCAAAACGTTTGTGCGCATCAATTTCTATCGGGAACAATTTAGTATCTGATATCTCCCACCCACCGCCTGGAATACATGCCTTGGGCGAATGTGGCACAAAGCCAGCGCGTTGCGAATCAGTATAGCCCATATACAGGTCAATCTTTTTATTGGCCTGATTATAATTAGCCAGAAAATAGTCTTTTAATCCGAGAATGTCTTTTTCACCATTTTGAAATTCATAGCGATGACCTTGCCAATTTCCAATTTGCAAGGGATAGCTCTCAAAAGTTTGACGCTGCGGAATCACTTCTTCACGATGATGTATAGACAGGGTAGAAACTGATGTCAACAAAATGATGGCGAGTGCCACATAAATAGGTGTTTTGTTGATGTTTGTAGCTTGGCTACTATTGCCAGCTACTTTGGCTTCAAGATAATCAAATGAGTCTGCTAATGCCACTTTTTTATTTAAAATACGATTCAGCAGCATCACTTCGATTAATAGCAACACAATACATACCAAAAAGATAATCCAACCTTCAAAGTAATGCATAAAGCCTTCTGCCGCTTCTATGCCTGAATGGTTAACAAACAGTGCAACCATTGCAATCCTGAAGCTATTCATAATGACGCTAATTGGGATCGTAGAGATGAACAAAGTGAGTCTTGCTACAAAAGGGGCTTTGTACATATACCCCATTAATAAACCAATCGTCATTAATGGATACATATAATTTAATCCACTACACGCCTCTACTACCTGTAGTTTATAGATGCCTAAATCGATGACATTGCCATCCTGAAACACGGACATGCCTAGCATTCTACTAATGCTGACACCTAAGCTGGAAGACAATAGTTGCATTTTGCCTGAGAGCATAACGTCTAGCATATAAGGTAATGGCACAACTAACAGAACCAGTAGAAATGGAATGGCTATTTTTCTAATCTGTGAGCCGAGCATGGTCCAGGCTAAACCAAAGCACAAAATCACCAATGAGTACTGCACAATCGTCCAAATTGCGCTTAACTCACCAACCATCAGGGTAATACCAGAACATAATGCAATGAGAACGCCAAACCAGGCGTAGTGATTGGATTCACTTAATTCATTTCGTTTAATCCACACAAAATACAATGCAATCAAAAATACCAATGGTGCATGGCTATAACGCTCCTCACCCCAACGTACATAAATTTCTAAGATGGCATCCTTAAAAACCAACAGCAAACTCACTACGACAAATGCGTATAAGATGCTACGCCAGTGCTGTGAAATGATAGGAGTAGAGTTATTGTGCATGTCGTTGTACCACCTCTTGATAGTGCTGTATCATGGAATTAATTTTAGACTCCCACATAAAGTGCTGTTTGATCCTTTGAATGGCCGCCGCACCGATGTTGTATCGTAGGCTTGGATTTTCGGCAAGCACATCAATCACTCTTGCAAACTCCTTGACCAAATAATCTCTAGATAATGGATTGATCAGAAATCCTGTTTCTGAAGTAATGTAATCTGCGGGACCACCCCAGTTAGTTGCGATGACTGGCAAACCTCTAGACATCGCTTCCAGCACTACCGCGCCACCACACTCTCTTAAGCTCGGCAACACAAAAATGTCTGCTTGATCATAATAGGCATTCACCTCTGCATGCGGCACCATACCCAAAAACTGCACGTTGATATTGGGCTTTTGTTTTGCATGATGCTCCAAGGAACCTCTCTCTGGGCCATCACCTAAAATGACCAACTTCACTTTTGTATTAGTCAAGGCAACTGCATCAATGACGATATCAACAGCTTTCCAATCGACCAGTCGACCAACAAAAAGCACATGAATCTCACTGGTTTTATCATTGACTAAAGGCGCATCTTTCACTGTAAACACACCATTTTCAACCATTTCAACCACGCGCCCCAATCTGAACTTGGGCAGACTATCTCGCGTTCTCTGATTAGCCACCAACAACAAATCCGCAAAAAACTTACCTGGAATCAATAGATTATAAATAGTGGAAAATACGCGCACGCATTTGTACAACACTTTTTCCAACTTACCTGACATGTACTCAAAGCCATCAGGGAATGACATTCCCCCATTCATCGGGCCAATGATCACAGGTTTACCAAGCCCAAATAGTACAGATGGCTGAGTTGCAGAGACTGGAGCTGGCTCATGAATCACATCGATGTTCTTTGCTTTGATTACTTTTCTTGCCACTCTCCATTGATAAAACTGAGTGACCAAGTGTATCAAGAAACCAAAAGTAACGACCCTAACCCTTTCTGGAAAAGGACCAGAGCACTTAAATAAGAATTGATGGATTGCAGTGTCTGGTAAGTAAAACACTGCATTTTGATCAATATCCTGCAACTGTAGGATAGATGCTCTGACGCGTTCATGCGTAATTAAATAGACATGATGTTCCGTTTTTGACAGCAGCCTGAAGTAATTGAGCGGTAGCATCGCCTCACCACCAAATACATTAGAAGCATGTTCACAAACAATCAGGATATTGAGCGGTCGCACTATCATCTCTTTTTTTATTTAAATACAGTTGCTAAGTGCTAGGCACCTAGCACGCCAAAATCAGTACGGTCTTTAATGACTTCTCTCACCAAGCCAACGTCAATTTTTTCTGCGCCTGTCGAAAAACCGTAAACCAAAGCAGTATCGCACAAAATATTAATACTTCTGGGGATCCCTTTAGTGACCGCCGCAATCTGTTTCACAGCAACAGGCGTGAATAATGGAGTTTCTCTTCCAGCAATTAATAAGCGGTGGTTAATGTACTTCTCAACTTCAAATTCTTCTAGTGGCGGAATAAAAAAGTCCACTGAAACACGCTGAAAGAATTGCTGCAGTTCAGGCTTTCTTAATAAATCTCTTAATTGGGGTTGTCCAACTAATATGATCTGTAACAACTGATCTTTGTCCGCATTGATATTGGATAGCATGCGCAAAGACTCCAAAGCATCAGCCGTTAGATTCTGTGCTTCGTCTACGATCAGCACGACTTTTTTGCCTTCTGCGTAACTCTTAATCAAAAACTGCTGGAATGCATCAAACAAAGCAATATTAGACATCCCATCATATGGCTGTCCAAAAGCCAGCATAATCCAACCTAATAAATCATCAATGTGTTTATGCGTGTTGTAAACAATACCGACGTGCAATTGATCGCTCAAATTGTTTAACAAGTGCCTGACAAGGGTTGTCTTGCCGCAACCAATTTCACCGCAAATCACCGAAAAGCCAGCACGATTCTGAATGCCATACTCCAGCATCGCATATGCCATGCTGTGTCTTAAGCTAAAAAATAAAAAGTCGGGGTCTGGCTGAATAGAAAATGGTTTTTCTTTCAATCCATAAAAATGTTCATACATACATCACTGCCTTAATTTTAATCAAACGCATACTAAACACTTTTCAGTAACGTTTTAATTTCATTGGTATATTCAAGATTCTGCGTTTTAGAGATGCTGAGCGCTTTTTCTAAATTTACTTTTGCCTTCGCCTTATCTTGCTTAGCCAAGTATGCCTTGCCTAAATGGTAATATGTCGCGCCATCATTGGGGGATTTCGCAACAGCTAACTCAAGCTGTTGCACAGCCTCATCAAATTTACCAGCGCGATAACTTATCCAACCCACTGTATCTAAAAATTGAGGTACCTGAGCATTCTTAAGTGGCTGCGCCAATGCATATGCACGCTCGATAGCCGCAGGGTCTGAGACATAGTCTGAGATGATGCTGACGTAATTATTCACAGCGACCAATGAACTAGGATTGGTTTTCAACACTTTTTCATACACCGCCATTGCCTCAGTATAAGCCTTTTGATATTGGTAAACTTCGGCCAGCGCCATCTCTAAATCATAATTATTTGGAATCACCACCAAGCCTTTTTCGATAATCTCTTTGGCTTTGTTAATGTCCTTAGCACGGATATTGGCCACTGCATATTGCTGATAACCTGCAGGCTCTTTTGGCGCACTGACGATGATACTTTCAAATGTTTCAAACGCTTTAGTTCGATCACCAGCCTGATCATAGACTTCTGCAAGCAGAATTCTAGCTTGATAATTTGCAGGATTGGCTGCAACGACAGACTCTAGGAAAGTCTGTGCTTCCTTAAAGTTTTTCTGACTCAAATGAATTTTAACGATGGCATTCACCGCTTGCATATCATTAGGACTCTTTTGATATGCACGTTGAAACGCTGCCAAACTAGTAGCAAAATCATTTTTTCTAATGGATATAGCACCCTCTATCAAATCTGAAAGATTAGAATTTGAGGCATTTTTAATACTACTTGCTATTTTCTGAGCACCGTCCACATCGCCCGTCTCAAGCTTCAAATCCACCAACAACTTGGTGACTGCAATATTATTTGGATGTTTTCTAATCACTTCCTGCAACACTTTTTCTGCCCGATCCAATTTTTTGTCATTCATTAAAGACTGCACATACGGAATCGCGAATGTTGGCGAAAACTTACTTACGTCTAATGCTTTGGTGTAACTTTCTTCTGCCAAAGATGTAGACCCAGTTTGCTCATACGCTTTTGCAAGTAAGAATAACGCTTGCGCAGAGTTTGGTTTATCTTTTAATACAGAACGTAAATCAAGAATCGCAGCATCGTATTGTGCATCGTTGATAGCTATTGCAGATTTCAGAATTAGCGCATCAGTAAAACCTTTATCCTGCGCAAGCACTTCACCAATGAGTTTTTTTGCTTGCTCGTTTTGATTTTGTTGTAGTAACTTGGTCGCCACTTTAGTCTTGGCTTTTAATCCGTCATTGTTGCTACCTGCGGTGGTCACAATGTGATTTAACAATGCCTCGGATGCCGAATTGTCTTGTTGATTTTCATATAACTCAACCAAACTAAAACTCAAGTCGTAATCATTGGGGCTTAGTTTAACCATTTTCTCAAGCTCAGCACGCCCCTCTTTTGGGCCTTTTACTTGCAGTAAGAATTTGACCAAATTAAGTTTAGGCGCAAGTTCTTTAGGATTGTTGTCCACTAGATATCTTAACTGCTGTTCAGCCGCTTCTTTTTTGCCAGATTGAAGCAAAAATTCAGCATATTTCTCTCTTAAACTCATCTCTGCTGGGTACATCTCAACGACTTGCTGATAAGTTTTCTCTGCTTGATCTTTTTTACCTGATTGACCCAGTAAGCTAATTTTAAACAATTGCAAAGCCAGATTTTTTTGATTAACCGCTAAGCCTTTTTCTAGAAAATCCAGCGCCTCTGGGATGTTTTTTTGCGTATTGCTGGCAGATGCTAATACCAAATAGGCGTCCGCATTTCTATTGTCTTTTTGCAAAACTTGATTTGCTTTTGCTATCGCAGAAGTTAAATCATTTTCCTTAAGTGCGATCGAAGCGTTTAACAGTAGGACTCCTGCGTTTTCAGGAGAAATCTGCGATGCATAATTAGCGCGCTCTTTGGCTTTTTCTAGCTCGCCAGCCGCTAAGAAGAGTTGACCAATTTTTACAATTGCATCAACATGTTTAGGTTGCGCATCTAACACCTGATTAAGTAATGCGTAGCAGGTTTTCCACTCAGATTGCTTTTCTGCAACCAATGCCAAGCCATAAATAGCTTCCGTCATATCCTTTTTCATTTGTAAGGCATTTTGAAACTCTAACTTTGCTTTTCCTGGATCTGTATCTAAAAGAGTCATGCCTTTGTCGTAAAATTTTTGTGCTTTTTCTTGAGGTGTTGAACATCCCGCTAACCCAATCAACACAATCAAGCTCACAAAAACCAGTAACAATTTGTTGCGTTGCATAATCTACCCTATCACCCTATTTATCATTATGAATTTTTAAAAATTAAAATGCCTATGGAAACTTAATGCCACGGCACTTAGAGAAATCATTAACTTTAATTTGCTGCCAAAATTTCTTACACTCGCAATCGCTAAGGAACTCTACACTATGCCTTGGTCTTCCACTCACGGTACACCAACACAGGAAATATCAATGCATCTACAAAATAACGCTTTGCCAAACGCTTTGGTTCGGTAAATAAACGGTGTAACCATTCCATACCTATTTTTCGCACCCATATCGGCGCTCTTATCTTTTCGCCTGCAAGAAAATCTATTGTAGCGCCAACGCACAAAATCACTTTTGTATTCAATTGATGCGCATACTGCTTAGACCATAGCTCCTGCTTAGGTGCGCCCACGCCAAATACGACGATATCCGCTTGACTTTGACTGACCAAATCACATATCGCCAGACTCGCGCGCTCAGATTTCTCAAAGCCAAAATCTGGGCTGTGCAGACCCACTACTTTAACATTCGGCCAAGTAGCATGTATACTTTTTGCTGCTTTCTCCGCGACACCTGGCATAGCACCTAGCAGATAGATTGTTAAAGGCGTATTTAAAACATGCTGAAAGTGATCAAATATTGCGGGAACTAAATCGCTACCAGGTACCACCTCTGGCAAGGCTTTTCCAAGAAATTTGGATGCCGCTACCACAGGCTTACCATCTGCAACAACCAGAGATGCACCTTGATAGGCTTCTTTGAATTTTACATTTGAATCCAAATTGACAATATGATCTACGTTGGGCGTCACCACGTATCGATTTAATCGCGCCTCTGCCATCACCCACTCACTAATCTGCTCCACTGTCTCTTGCATTGTGAACGGATGAATCTCTATATTAAATAATCTTATTTTTTTCATTTACACTTAATCTTGGTCTCGTTTGGATCTGACCCAATCCACCTGACGACTCACAACAAATTTGATATATAGTGGGATTTTTTTTAATAGCACCACAGGCGCTAATAATAGATTCCTTAAGCTCACAATCTCTCTTGCGAAGAACATCCAAGCAATAAGTATGCCCAGCCCCAGTAGTGACAATGTTAATAGCGAAATCACAAAAGGCATCACATATGCATTCATCAGTAAAAACAATAGCGATATAAGACTAAAACCCAAAATTAGCATCAACAATAATGCCAAAGGAGGCACCATGAGGTCTAACGCTTGTGCAAACATCAACATATTTCTACTGATTATGGCCTCTACTAGATACTTAGGCACCTCACCTACAATCACACCTAAATGGCCATGCTCCCAGCGCGCACGCTGTGAAGCCAAGCCTTCCTCTGAGGTCGGAAAATAACTCTTTACCTGCGTGTCATAGGTAAAAACTGGGCAACGATTCATCGCCGCCAAATCCATGCCTAACTTCATATCTTCTACTAGATGACCACTTGCCAAATTGCATTTCGATAAGTCTTCCCACTTAAACGCCATACCTGTACCCATCAGCTGGCAAGGCAGCCCTAATTTTCCATAACCCATTGGTCTGACAGTATTTTTAACTAGCCATGCAAACTCTGTAATTTGCTGCTTGATGCCTTTTACCGTGGGGAACGACATGACATAATTGGCTTGTACTGGTCTTTGGTAAGCCATGCACTGTTTAGAAAGCACCTCGATCAAGTTACCCGCAATCTCGCAATCCGCATCGATAATCATGACCACATCTGGGGGATTAGCCCTTAAATATTTCATGCCAAAATCAAGCGCATAGCCTTTGCCCCGCAGCACTTGATCAAATCGTTCTAAAGTGATGGCTCCCGCAGATCTACTGACTTCTGCCGTATTGTCTGAACAATTATCCGCCACTACCACCAACTGATCTTGCTCACGTAATTGCGGAAGAATAAAGCTTAAGGTGTGTGCCAATCCACTGGCTTCATTATGTGCAGGCACAATAATACCAACGCGTGGTTTTGGCGCTGAGTCTACCTTGGCGAGTGGCTGCTTATTTTTAATGGAGATAACAGCAAAAACAATCTGAAGAAATAAGATTAATACAGGAATCAGCAACAATATCGACATGGAAAGTAAAATAAAATAGATCATCATTGCGTTTCTTTAGTTAAATATTCAATTAGATTTAAAGAAATCTGCCAATTTTTTGACTTCTGTGTCTATATCGTGTCGCTCAATGACACTCGCATAGGCAGCTTCGCCCATTATTTCTAATTGCGCTGGATTCATCGCAATAGATGCTTGCATTGCATCTGCCAACATCCCCACATCGCCTGCAGGCACTAGCCAGCCATTTTGATTCGGGATAATTAATTCTGGAATACCTGCGATATAAGTTGAAATGACTGGTCGCTTAAGTGACATCGCTTCCATAATGACTACAGGCAAACCTTCAGCAAAACTAGGCAACACCATGACACGTGACGCTTGCAAATAATCTCGTACCTGTGCACTGCTAATCCAACCTGTAATTTTGATAAATGACTGTAGCTGATAATCGTCAATTAGCTTTTCTATTGCTGATCGAAGCTCGCCATCTCCAGCCAGCACAAGCTCAAACTTAACACTTCTGTCCGCTAGAATTTTTGCGGCTTCCACTAGTAGTAACTGTCCCTTTTGCTCACACAAGCGCCCAACGCACACAAGCCTTGGTGCATCTGGCACTGGCACAGTGTCAACATGATAAAAAGCGGGCTCTAAACCACAATGCACCACTTTGATTTTATGCCACTGACTATAGTCCACCCATCGTTGTAATTGACTTTGACCAAAAGACGAAATAGCGACCACAAATTTTGCATGCTCAATTTTCTCTTTTAATTTCAAAAATGTTGGTCTATCAAACTCTTCAGGGCCATGCACAGTAAAGCTATAAGGCAAGCCTGTTAACAGGCTTGCTAACATGACGATTTCGCTGGAATTTGTGCCAAAATGAGCATGCATGTGCTGTGACTTAAACTGTCTCGCATACAATGCTGTCTGGCATGCTTCCAGTAAGTAAATAATATGATACGGCAGTGGCCTATCTGCTCGCACCCCCATCCGAACTGCCATGCATAAAGCTTTAAAAAATCGAACAGGGCTGGTCAGCAACAATTTAATCGCTGAGATCAATAGCCCTAAGATGCCATTTTGCAAAACATAGTGAGTTAACTTCTGTTCGGCAATGTCATCAGCATCTAGTAAGGTCTCATCCCAGCCACGCAATGCAATTCTTTGCACCGAAAATCCTTGTCGCTCCAACGCCATAATTTCACGCCTAATAAAGGTATGACTGACCTTGGGATATTGATTAACAAAATGAGTAATACGCATTTATTGAGTCGCCTGCTGTAAATTTCCACCACAACCCAGTGGATGATAACCTTCAAGTGTAATTGTATGCATTTTTATGTTTTTACTTTTTATTTAATATCTTAGCTGGCACGCCGACAGCAGTTCTACCATCTGGCACATCAATCAGTACCACCGCGTTTGCACCAATCTTAGCGTGATGCCCGATCTTAATCGCGCCAAACAATTTTGCGCCAGCGCCAATATCAACATGACCACCGATCTCAGGAACTCCCTCTGAGGCACTAACACCAATGGTCACTTGTTGTAAAATCAGACAATTTGGACCTATGCTGACGGCGGGGTGAATGACAATACCATTAGGATGGGGAATTAACAAACCACCCCCGATTTGAGTATTAATTGGTATTTCCGCCCCAGTCACTACTGACCAAAATTGATGCTGAATCACAGCAACTCTTTTAAGTATCCAGCCAAACATAAAAATCGCATGCTGATGTCTTTGATATCTGCGAATACTTGCAAGTAGCGATTTGGACGGTGACCATTCAAAAAAAGACTTTTCTTCTCGACTCCAATCAGGCTCAGTAACGGAAATAATAGGTTCGGTCATATATGGTTGTTTTTTGCATTACTCATGAGTGTGATTAGTGGACACTTTACTTATATTCGATGATTCTAGAATGTTTATTTAACAATCTAAGCCAGTAAAACTTCAGCTGGCCAAGCATCTCGGCCAGCTTTCCTATCATTAAAAACGTAGAATATACGGGAGAAAAGGTTGAAAAGTTTTTATTACTGTATATCAACTTTATCCATTGCAACAAATACAAGAACACAATTATTAGAGCTAACTTTGGCTGAAATACTAATAAAATCATAAAGATAAGTGGTAGTATGCCACCCCAAATCCAAGCACGTCTAGACTCTCTCACCCAATGACGTTCTGGCGGTGCACCATAGAGGCTTACCCCCTCAGCATAGGCATGACCAGTACGCACCGTTCTTCGCCACCACTGTGAAAACTTGGTAATCGCTGCATCATGTAGGGTCATTTCATGGTCTATTCGCCAAACCTTAAACCCAGCATGCCTAATACGGATACATAGCTCTGGCTCTTCACCCGCGATCAAACTTTCCCGATAACCACCAACTTGCTTCAAACAATCCACGCGCATCATCGCATCGCCACCGCACGCTTTGGCTTCGCCTATAGGGGTATTCCATTCAATATCACACATATGATTATAAATAGAAGCTTCTGGATAGCGCTCTCTACGCCTGCCACATACCACAGCTACCTGCGGATTCGCTTGTAAAAAACCATACGCTGCAGGCATCCAACCTTGCACAACCTCACAGTCTCCGTCCACAAATTGTACATATTTCAAGTCGCTACGCATTGTTAATAATTGGTCAAAACCAGCATTCCTAGCGCGTGCAGCTGTAAATGGCAAAGCAAGATCCAAGTTTAATACTGTGACACCTAGCTGCTTGGCTGCATTCACCGAGCCATCAGTAGAGCCAGAATCCACATACACCACTGTCTTGGTATGCAAAATTAATGACCGTAAACAAACAACTAGGCGTTCGCCTTCGTTGCGACCGATGACCACGACACCTACTTGATTTGCAATATGTTCTATCATTCACAGTTACCGCTTCATCTTAATAACGGCAGGAACGCCTACTGCAATTGCATTATCTGGCACATCAGTGATAACCACTGCATTTGCACCAATGTGTACATTATTGCCTATGGTTATTCTGCCCAATATTTTTGCTCCTGCGCCAATATCAACATCATTACCAAATACTGGCGCGACTACATCATCCAAGTTTTTAAGTCCCACTACCACACCGTTCCGAATACGACAGTTATCTCCAAATTTTGCATAGCCACTGACAACAATGCCACCAAAATGATCAATCACAAAATTTTTCCCAACCACCACCTCACATGGAAACTCTATCCCAGTGATCATTTGAATAAACTTGAACATTATTTTATAAACAACTGAAAGCAACTTACGTATTAAAGTAATACGAATACCATAGCGCCAGCGACCAAATCTGTATACCAGCATGACCCAGAAACCTTGAGCTGTCCAGTCACCTCGATAGCTTAACAAATCGGCCCGTATATTTTCAAACACTTAAATTCCCTCGTCGCTTAATGGATAGGGCGAGCGCCTAGACGCGTTAAAAATGCCACCTTGCAGAAGGTGCTTAATGCTTTAAAATCAATATATTGATTCAATTTCAAAGGTGCTTTCACGATACGCTTGAGCATTAATATAAGCTCTGCAATAACGGTCAATATACTGTGCAAAACAACGACAAATAACCCAAAGTTTTTTCTAAAATATAATAATTCACTCTCTACTTGCAAGACGCTCACCTGTCGCCCCACAGATGAAATCTTATTATCTGTTTTAGCACTTTCACCACCGATATGCACCACAGTTGTATAAGGATAATAAGTCACTTCCCAGCCAGCACGCTTGGCGGTCAAACAATGATCCATTTCCTCAGAGTATAAAAAGTATCTAGGGTCAAATAATCCCACCTGATCAATCACTTCTTTTCTGATTAAATAATAACAACCAGGTACCCAATCACAGTTTCTCACTGTATTGTGATCCCAACCCATGTCATCTACCATTTTTACGGAGTTTAAAAGTTTGTTTAGCCCCGTACGAAATAAAAAGGTGCTCCAAAACGTTGGGAAGTAACGGCAAGAGGGTTGCAAAACGCCATCTCGACCAATCAGCTTTACCCCTAAAATCCCTGTTTTTGGATTTTCCTGCATAAAATCATAGGTTTTCTGAATGGTATCAGGCTCAACAAAAGCGTCTGTGTTTAACAATAAAACATAGCGCCCTTTGTAAAAAGGCAATGCCTGATTATTCGCTCGGCCAAAACCAACATTGACTTTGTTTGTTATCAAATGTAGATCAGGAAACTCCTGCTCAATCACTTCAACTGAATTGTCTTTGGAGGCATTATCGACCACAAATATTTCTATATTTAATTGGTGAAGTGACTGTTTGACTAAATTAATGGCTTTTTTAGTCATTTCAGCAGTGTTGTAACTTACAAAAATTATTGAAACATCAACCAAACTTAACTCCATCTATTGTCTGTAACTACTTTAAAATCCAGCTTTAATACAATTAATAACGACCAGTCATGTTTACATAAATGAAAATAGCCAATTATTTACCATTTTGCATTTAAGCCAACCTGCTTATTTCATTTCTGTATTCACAGAAAAATAAAATTAAAGCTCACTTACTTGTTATAATCATTATAGTTGCAAACCCTGATTTTTAGCCATATTCTAAACTTAATACCTACAACATAAATCTTTTCTATGCCGCAAAATGTTAAAGCTTATATTGTGTTGCTGGTCCTTTCCAACATTGCATTTTACTTTGCTAAGCGCATTGCAACACCACAAATATCGGATATTCAATTTAAAAAATGGAAAACCACCTGGTTAGTGGTCACTAGTTTTGCCTTTTTATCATTTAATTACTGGATTTTCGCATCACTCACCTACATCTATTTATCATCCAAGGTATCTAAAGAATCATCACCTGTTGCCCTCTACACCTTAATGTTACCAGCGCTTCCCCCTATTCCAGCGCTCATCCCTGGATTTGGCATCATTAATTACCTATTACAAATCAACTATTTAATAATTCTTTCACTCTGTATATTAATTCCTATATTTTTCAAATTTAAGTCTAGTAGAGATAAATTAAGCATGTGGAAGGTAAAAACTGATTTTTTAGTGTTTTTATTCACACTCATGACTATCAAGGCATCTCTCATTACCGATGACACCACAATCACAGAAATCATGCGTCAAGCACTTCTCGCTTTCTTGGCAATTTTGCTACCCTACTACATCATCAGCAGATACGTTAGAAGTATCGAACAAATCAAAATGGTGTTCCTAGCATTTGTAATTACCTGCTTTCCTGCGGCTTTAATTGGTTTGTTCGAAGGCGCTAAGCATTGGCTACTTTACTCCTCATTGGTTTCTTCCTATGGCTTAAATTGGGAATTTGGCGGCTATCTGATGAGGGGTGGTAGCTTACGCGCATCGTCATCTTTTGGACATTCAATCAACTTTGGATTTGCAATGGTGGTTGCACTTGGCTTTTACCTGTTTATTCAACAATTTACTAAAAGTAAACTATATAGACAAATTGGGTTTGCCATCCTATTACTGGGGTTAATTGCTGCCCTTGCAAGGGGGCCTTGGGTAGGTGCAGTTGTATTAATGGTTATATATACCTATCTTGGGAAGAGCGGTTTGTCTAATACATTAAAACTGCTCACAGCTGGGTTAATGGCACTCGCTATAATTTCTGTCACACCGATGGGAGACAAAGTCATTAATCTAATACCGTTTGTAGGTAAAGTAGACAGTCAAAATGTGGATTATCGAAAAGATTTATTTACCGTATCTTTGGTTGTAGCTGCTAAATCACCATGGTTTGGGAACACGCACTTTATGAAAGAACCAGAAATGAAAAAAATGATTCAAGGTGAACAAATTATTGACATCGTGAACACCTACCTCAGAATGCTTTTGAATAATGGGTTGATTGGACTCTCAATTTTTGTAGGTATCTATTTTACCGCGATTATTTCTGTCTACAGTGCCATGAAAAGAATCAGGATGATTAATAGCGAACTGCATCATATAGGTAGAACACTCATTTCCATCATCATAGCTATCATGTTTATGCTATCTTCAACCAGCAGCACCATGATTATTCCATATCTGAGCTGTTTGTGCGTTGGCTTATGTATCGCCTACACTCAAATAGCAAAAAAAGAGAGGTTGTTATTTGATCTAAACTCCCTGAAATAAGGAGTTATTTGGCAGTGCCGAATCAATCTAAAAAATTAAAACTAAGCTCAGCCAACACTTAAGCCCAGCCAACACTAAGTCCGATTAAATTTTCGGTGTAAGAAATACCTGATCTTAAAATACTGTCTTGCCATAATAGGGGGTAGCCAGTCACTCACATAATTGCCCAAGCTAGACATAAAAGCGTCATATTTTGTACGGCTGCTATCTGTTGGCCTTGCTTTGTACATCGTGTCATGGGCAGGCGTTTCCAAAAATACATTTTCGGATGCCGTATAGTAATACAAAGCGATAGATTTTCTGGTCACGTTTTCTGGACAGGTTAGTGGATCTGGATGTCCATGAAATGAATCTTGGTCTGTGTTAAAAATAACGCATCGATTTAATATGGGTAACACCTTGCGTTGTACTGACTCCATGGACTTATCCCACAGCTCTAATGCGCCGCCCCATTGCTCCTCCCAATTTTCATTTAAATAAATAATCATATTGATTCGTCTATTTAAGTTTAATTCCTTATTAATTCTAAAGTCTGCATGAATGCCAAGCAGGCCCCCTTTAGATGTTTCATGGTATCCACCACCAGCAAAATAAGGATCAGGGATAAGCTTTTCAATACCCGTCAAAGATTCTAAAAACTTTAACATTGGTTCAGAGTTGAAAAATGCAAACAAATTTCTGTTAAAAGCGTTGCAATGAATAGGAGGAATTTGTCTTTTGTGTTGACCAGCATACCCCATTTCGAAATTCACTTCCGACTCCACAGACTCATAGGGAAAGTTGTTTAGAATTTCAGAAACCAAAAGCTCTGGTAAAAAATCATCTAACGCGATATGTGGGAATGGGTGTGCGCTGTTATATGCCTGATTAAGTCCCCGACCTATAGACTCCACCCCTTTTTTATCTAAAAGAAGTCCGCCATCTTGCATTTGAATGGGCAATACACTACTCATAAATAATCCCTATTAAAACAATTAGTTAATGTTAGTAATAATACTCTTCAGCACTAACCTCAGCTTTATTCAACACCATACCTAATAATTTATCTTTAGGAATATAATGCATCGCCTCTTCGATCTCAGTTTCTTTTACCATGCCGTTACCCACAACGAACAAGATACAATCCACTTTTTTAATCATAATCAATGCATCATCTGCATTTAGAATGGGAGGTAAATCATAAATAACTATTCTAGATTCATAGCGTTCCGAGATATCCTGTATCAGCGCATTCACTTTAGCAGAAGATAAAGTCTCCGCAGGATGCGACACAGGCTTCTGAGTAGGCAATACGACCAAACGTGGAATGCCTGGATTTACCAACACTTCCTCCAAACTGGCCTTGTTTTCTAAATAGTCATTGAAAGAAGAGCCACCCTCAATCCCCAAATATTTGGCTACTCTCGGCTTCCTTAAATCAAAGTCTATCAATATGACAGTCTTTTGTGGTTGACTTGCAATACTGATCGCCAAGTTAATCGCCAAAAATGTTTTTCCTGAAGCTGGTGTTGGCGATAGTATTGCGATCGACTTCCAGTTATTCTCTTGCATTTTTTGTAAAACTTGAGTCCTTAACTTATCAAAAATCCAAGTTGAAGCTTCAGATTTATCGTATGCGAAGATTCTATTTTTTTCTAGATGACTTGGATTAAGCTCTATTGTTTTTGTCTTTACATAATTAATCGCATTTAGATTATTTTCGTTGGCAAACTCTTGCGTATTTTTAAGATTTTCAGCAACAGGCGCTTCTTTTTTGCGCTCTGATTTGTTCCCAGTACTTTGTTTGGCCTTAATTAAAGCGTCTTTAATTTTTTCCATCTTGGCATTACCTTATGCGAATCTATTGAGTAATTTTACGAATAATATATCTAACGGCATCACAAGCAAATGCACTATTATGGAAGAAATAATAATAAAGGCGGCAAGCCCTATGATTAAGTATCGATAGAAATGTTTTTTTCTTTTAATTTCAGCTTGCGTATAAATATATGGCACCGTCACTAACGGACGTAATTTTGTAATAGCCTCAAGTGCATCTGCACCGCGTACTCTGGCATTCACCGTCTCAAGTAAAAATACAAAACCAAAAGAAATGGCTATCGCACCAAACAAACCTAATCCAATCAATTTTTTGCGGTTTGGCTTAATAGGTTTTTCTGGAAATGCTGGTGACTCCACCATAGTGAATCGCTCAGCTTTATTTTCTTGTTCTAAGTTTTCAGCAATCTTTGCATTAAGTTGTTTAGATTTTACCTCTTCATATTTGGATTTAGCATTTTCATAATCACGCATCAAGGTGAATAGCCCTTTTTCAACTTCTGGGCTACGCGAAATTCTTGCTTGCAAATCATCAACCTTTTGTCTTAATGCTCTTTTTTGCTCATCTAATGAGATCAATCTTGCTTTGGCAGCATCGATTTTTGTTTGCACTTTTGCAACCATTAAGTCAGTTTCTATGTCAGCGCCTTTAGGTTTAACTGCTGAGGCTCCAGCATTTTCTCCAGCAACTGTTTTTTCTAAGTTTTCTAACCTTCTTTTTAATGACTTCACCGTAGGATGCGACTCACTATACAAGGACTGCGCTCTTTCTAACTCTAACTTCACCTTGTTCAGTTCAGCCTCGCTACTGAATGTTGCCGTCGGCGTACCTACAATCTTATTATTTATTCCAGAGTGTGCTGTGGCAAGCTCTACATCAAGATACCTTAGCTCTTCCTGAGTAGACTTATAATCGCGATCAATCTCTTTGATGTCCATCGCAGTCTGCTGGAGAAGATTCATATGCATCTCCATATGCTCAGGCAACGCACCTGCATATCGCTCTTTAAATGAGGCTACTTTTGATTCTGTCGTTTCTAACTCTTTTTTAAGTGTTTCAACTTCTTGACTAAGAAACTCTGTTGTTTCAGTCGCTTTTTCAGTTCTTGATTTTACATTCTCATCTAAAAACAAAGTGACCAGTTCATTGGCTACTTTGTGCGTAATATCTGGATCGCGCGAAGAAAAGGATACTGTGAATGAAATATCTGCTTTTTTTTCCCAAGAGTTCGATTGATTGGTATTCAATATTTCGACGGCGATGTTATTTCTCATATCAGCAACCAGTGTTGCGACAGAGTCTTTTCCCATTCTATCTTTGTATAAACCATACTTTTGCATGATGCGATAAAGATTTTCTCTAGTCATCACACGTTGTTTAATGATATCAATACGTTCATCAGCAAAAGTGGTAACACTAGACTGAATGACATCTTTGGGAATTTGCTGAGACTCCACCAAAATAGTACCCGTCGATTGATAAATGGGCGGAAGTAAAATAGCAAGTAAGATTGATGCGATTAATACAACACTTGCGATGATAATAATTTGCCAAATTCTTCTTTTAAAAATCGACAAATAGTCATTTAACGTTAATTCGTACTCTGCAGCCATTGATAAATTCTTTTTAAAAGTTTGGATATTGAAATTCTACTGATAAGCCGACAAGATAACCATCCGCTTGTTGCACGCCATTCTCTAACGTTCGGTACTGCGTATTCGCTCTCAATGACCAATCCTGAGAGATTTCACGTCTGTACCACGCACTGAATTGTTTATTTCTTGACTCATTGATGGAGCGATTGATATTCCACCCAAAGTCCGCGCCTACCCTATCTTTTGCGCTTAACTCATGCGTATAGTTGACAAACATACTATCCGCCTTCTCAAAACCGCCCAACCCACTAGGACTGACAGTTCTGGCTATGGATGCATTGATAGAAGATCTGTCATCCAACAAATAACCTAATGAAAAAGCACCAATCCACCCCCGTCCTCCGCTGCTGATTTGATTAACACCAGCAGATGCAACCATATTCAGCTTGTCATTTGCCTGATAATTAAAACCAGCTGAGGTACTCTTGGAATTACGGCTACCTGATGTGACACCAGTCTCTTCATAACGATTAAGCGATGTTTGAATAAATGGCGCTAATGTTGGTGAATATAAATAACTCAACTTTGCACTGATAGTTTTTGAAGTGTAGTCAATCAAACCAATAGACGTATAATCTTGAGATTGATAACCAAGCCCTGTAGACAAGGTATAGCGATCTGTGAGGAGATAGTTCAATCCCAAATTGACAGATTTACTAATTGAGCTACCGTCAGCTGCAACTAGGCCAGACCTATTTAACTCAGTCGTTCTAGTGCTAGATTTAGAGTAGCCTGAAGTTAACAATAACTGTCCTCTGGAAAAGTCTCTTTGCCAACCAAGAGAAAGCGAGGGATCATCCCTATCCGCGCTAATCCTTCGATCAGATGACTTTTGCAAGAGCATCATTGCATCAAGATTAATTCTGTTTAAATCATCCTGCGCTATCAAGACGAGTCTAGGGCTTGCTGCGTATGTGACTACAGACTTTTCATTACTATTGACCATCTGGATGTTTGAGTCGTAATTGGTCGTCAATGGAAGATAAAAGTCCTTAATAAACTCCATTGCTGACAACGTATTTACGTTGGCAACACAAAATGCCAGAACAACTAAATACCTCGCAACACCTTCTCTAACCAGTGAGTAACCCATCAAACGACCCAAAATCATCCTTAAATTAACACACGAAACTATGGCACTAGAATTGTATCGCCAGGCTGTAGAACAACATTGCTGTCTAAACTCGCTCCGTGAATAAGCCTGTCATAATTGACAGGCAACACTGTAGACTTACCATTGACATTACGTAACACTTTAATTCCGCTCAAGTCTGCAAACCGATCAAAACCGCCAGCTTGACTCAGCGCTTGCAACACTGTGGTAGGCCCTGCTAATAAAATTGGGCCAGTTTTTAATACCTTACCAATAACATAAGCACGGTTACCTTCTATCATGGTAACGACTACAGTCACTTGTGGATCTTTTAAGTAGGCTTTTAACTTTTCTGTAATTCTTTTTTGCGCTTCAGTAGTGGTTTCGTTGACCACATCCACTCTTCCTGCTAATGGGAATGTAATACTGCCATCTGGCAAAACGCGTACTTCTTTTTGCAAGGTATCCTCACCCCACACTGACACAAAAACGGCATCACCATAATGTAAGCGATACATCTCATCAGCATAGAGCAAACTGGATTGTAAAAACGACACCACACATAGCATGGCCAACATGATATTACGACTGATTTTCATAAGTTCTCCTCCCCTGTTCACATAATAATACAAAGATAACACACAATCTTTATTTTTATGCTAGCCCGATTGGGTAACTTAAGAAAAACCTTGTGATTCGTTTATTTGACAACAATTTTTTACAATTTTGAGTTACGCTAGTTCCCTCTGGCTACGCCTAGCTTAGCTACGGCCTGTGCTCGGCATGACACATCCAGTTTTTGGAAAATACGTTTTAGATGATTTTTCACAGTATTTGAACTGATAGACAAAATCATACCAATTTCAATATTTGTTTTGCCACTTCTTACCCAATGTAAAATTTCATGCTCTCTGTCACTTAACGATCCAAGCGCAATGTTTTCCAAAATATCTTCATCAGATAAAGATGGTTCAATATATTCCACTCTTCTCAATGCGGCATCTAAATGCGGCATGAGCAAGCCTAAAAGTGAGTGCTGAATATTAAAAGCGTTAGATTTATCTAAAAACACATAAATACAATCATGCTTGCCGCGTAAATCTTTCACGCCATAGACCAACAATGAATGCATATTAATGAGGTTGCTGGTAAAGGGTGTCGGTGATTGAGCATGGATACCTGCTGCATCAAAATTATTAATCACAAACCATTTCTCATCATTATCCAGCCATCTTTTATGCAGATTGGACATCAGATAAGAAACAATGCCTGGCGCATCGATTAAGCGCTGTGTAGTTAATCCTGGAACGTTGGAAGAGACATCATAATTTAGTTCACCACTTTGAAAGTCACCCCAAGCAGCTAACAAAACATCATGTGGTAATACTGGATTCACATCGTCTTTTAGCCAGTTAAAAAAGTCTACATGCTTTTCGATAGCGTATGATTTTTGAATCACCTCAAAAATCATTTCCCAATTTTGTCTAATATTTACCATTTAACCCATCTCTCACAATAATTGAATTGTTCAGATGTAGCTTTGCACAAACAATACCAAGTTTAATTTTTATTATTTTTATATAAAAATCATATGGTTATAAAAAATATTTTTTATAACCTGCTGAAAATTCTGCGTAATAGCTAACACTAATGTCAAAAATACAACAGGCTTTCAACTGAAACTTAAAACCTTTTTAATCTAAAGCACGCGTATTTCTGGCAAGTTTCTCCACCAGCCATGCACATCCATGCCACATCCAAATACATATGCATCAGGCACTTCTAGTCCAAAAAAGTCTGCTGAAATAGGCTTGTTTTGATGGTTTTTTTTATCGGTAAGCACAGCCGTTAACACTTGTGCGGCACCTAATGCCACACATTGATCATAAGCAGCGCGCAAGGTAATGCCTTCATCCAAGATATCATCCACAAGAATGACAGTTTTTTGATTTAAATCGACTGTTGGAAATTTAGTCCAGCGAATATCGCCACCGCGCAAATCCTCACGATAGCGATTAACCTGCACATAATCTAACTCTACAGGCATGGTCAATTTTGATAGAAGCTTCCCACAAAAGTAGAGCCCACCAGTCATCACGCACATTATCACCAGTGGTTTATCTATTGCAGTGGCATTAATTGCATCGGCAACGCGATCTATCGCGCAATCCACTTCACTTGCAGAAAAGATTAGTCTCGATTGCTCTAAAAGTTTAAGCGGATCCACTGTGGCATCTAACTTTACTTTAACTCAGAAACAACAGTTTTTAAGTATTCGGTAAAATGCTGAGCAATTTCTGGATGCTTAAGTGCCAACTCCACATTCGCCTGCATAAAGCCAATTTTGCTGCCACAATCGTAACGCTTGCCTTCAAACCTGTAAGCCAATACCTTTTCATATGCCATCAGCATGGCAATGCCATCTGTTAATTGAATTTCACCACCCTTACCAGGCTTAACATTTTCTAGGCAATCGAAAATTTTACCACTTAGCACGTAGCGCCCTACCACTGCTAATGTAGACGGTGCATCTTGAGGTTGTGGCTTTTCAACAATACCTTTTAATTGCAAAAGGTTGGGCTCTATAGGGAACGCATCTACAATACCGTAACTCGCTGTTTCCGATGGTAATACGTCCTCAACGCCCAACACAGAGCTTTGATGTTTTTCAAACACTTCTACCATTTGTTTAACTACAGATACTTTTGAGTCAATCAAATCATCGGCGAGAATAACAGAAAAAGGTTCGTTGCCAACTACGGGCTTAGCACACAATACAGCATGCCCTAAACCTAAGGCTTGTGGTTGACGAATGTAGATACAAGAAACATTTTTAGGCAAAATGCTTCTGAGCATTTTAAGTACGTCATGCTTATTAGCTGCCTCTAACTCTGCCTCAAGCTCATAAGACTTATCAAAGTGATCTGGAATTGAGCGTTTGTTGCGCCCTGTAACAAAAATGAGTTCTGTTGCACCTGCTTCTACTGCCTCTTCTACTGCATACTGAATAAGCGGTTTATCAACCACTGGTAGCATTTCTTTTGGGCTGGCCTTGGTTGCTGGCAGAAAACGTGTTCCCAAACCCGCTACTGGGAAAACCGCTTTTGTGACTTGTTTATTCATATATAAAATTAACCCCGATTGTTTTTTATTTTCTTACCAAAGTATTTAACTATTATGACATTTATTTTACAAGACTAGTCTTGAATTGACTAATGTTTGATTCCCGTAAATTTGTAAATATCTCTTAACTGACGCTTAGTAGGCCTGCCTGCTCCTCTCTCTCTTACTGCAAACGCACTCGCCATTGTTGCCTTTAGTTGCGCGCGCTTATGTTGACTCGCTTGAGTTTCTTGATATAACAAAGCCGCTTCTGGCGCGCCTCGTCTCACATTTGACAACCCCAACACTTCAACTTCAATCTCAGTCTCTTTATTCTTAATCGTGATGAGCATGCCAAGCCTGACCTCTTTCGCATTTTTAACACGGTCGCCATCTGCGCGTACCTTGCCAGACTCTATAGCATCGGCGGCAAGGCTGCGTGTTTTAAAAAAGCGTGCAGCCCACAACCATTTATCCAAGCGGCAGGACTTATCTTCAGGCACTGAACGCATCATAATAAATAATATTTTGTTTATACAGTTCCCATTTGGGGGGGCTGCGGTTGATTACGTTCTAAAGTTTTACGATAGCTCGCCAATGTTGCTTGCGCGTGTCCCATCACGGTATTGCTCTCATAAGCGCCTAATGCATTTTGTTCACCTGCGATTACACCTGTAAGATAGGTGATTCCTTCCAACACATGATCAATCGCAATAATATGAAACTTCCCTTCTTTAACAGCCTGGACCACTTGTGTATCTAACAACAAATGACGCTGATTACGTTTGGGAATAATCACGCCCTGCTGGCCATTAAGGCCGAGTGCTAAACACACTCGAAAATAACCTTCGATCTTCTCGTTAACTCCCCCAATTGGCATGACTTCACCAAACTGATTGAGTGCACCAGTCACTGCGATGCCTTGTTTAATGGGCAAGCCTGCCAACGCCGATAGCAATGCAAACAACTCCGCACATGAAGCAGAGTCACCTTCTACGCCGTTGTACTCTTGCTCGAACACGAGCGAAGCATTCAAACTTAACGGTGCCAAATGCCAAAAACTCGCACTTAGCCAATTCTGCAAAATAAAAATGCCTTTGTCATGATTAGGCCCACTCATGTTCACTTCGCGGTCGATGTTAATCAAGCCTGTTTTGCCAGGATAACAGCGTGCAGTAATGCGAATTGGCGATCCAAAACTGGCATCCCCCAGCTCAATATGAGTCAATCCATTTACTTGACCAACCATCTCTCCGTGTACTTGAATTAAAAGCTCATTATCAATAATAGAATCTCGGATTTGCGACTCAAAATATTGATTACGCTGTGCTTTTGCCTCTATAGCCGCATTCACATGCTGCACATCTACCACGGAAGCCGTCTGTGCAAAAGCAACACTCTCCAGCATCAATTGCTCTAAAAAAGCAAAGTTGGTACTAATGCGTGTTTGATCCTCTTCTAAGCGCTGTAATGCACCAATCAAGGTTGCTACAGCATGCGCAGTAAAGTGTAAGCATTGATGTTGTCTACATTTTTGTGCTACAAAACCTGCAATTGCTGCATAGTTTTCCTGACTCGCCAATATGCGTTCAGCAAACTCTACCTTGATTGGAAAATAATCAAAAAAATCAGGCTGCTCATCTAAACAATCGTAAAAGTCTTCTCTGGTCGCAATCACCACCAGCTTCACTTGCAGTGGCAGCAATGTATTACTCACTAATGAAACATTACTTTGCGCACTGTTTCCAGCATCTTCGATCTGTAACGTACCATTGCGCAAAAAACGATGCAGCTTTTCAATAATTTGGCTGCCATTTTGCTCATCGTTCAGCAAGTCTCTGAGATGTAGCATCAACATCCCGCCATCAGCTTTGTGCAAATATCCAGCACGTAGCCTTAAAAAATCAGGCACGGCTGCGGCATCAGAAGTACTCTCTATTGTGCCAAATAAAGACTGCAAGCTTGGGTCATTGTCATACACCAATGCTTGTGACATCTCTTGCGTCATGCTGACACGCTGATCCACCATCAAATTGATTCTAAACCGTGCTAAAAAAGCTTCACTTAGCAAACCTTCCAGCGCATTTTCAGTTTCCGCTGGAGAAGGTGGCTGCCATGCGTTTAAATAGGCCAATACTTCATTTGGGATCAAGCTAAAGTATTGATGTAGCTGTGCACCATCCGCTTTAAAAGTCTCTTTTAATTTTTCGCATGTCTGACGCAGCCATGTTTCGGCTTGCTGTAACATTAATGCTTGCGACTCTAACGTGATTAACTGAGGCAGTTCCGCCATCAATCCACGTACAAACGCATCCATTTCTGTACGCAGTTTTGCTCCCTGCCCTACTGATAATTTCAACAAAGTAGGCTGACCCAATGCGCCAAAATCATACAAAGACACTAAATCATGTAATGTATGCGATGATTGCTTGGCGACATCCTTCATCGCGCTTAACATGAGCGAGGTGCGCCCACTTCCTTGCGCACCCAAGACCAGCACATTGAATCCACGCTGTTGAATATTTAAACCAAATTGTGCTGCTTTTTTGGCCTCACTTTGCGCAATCCATCCATGGATATCTGATTGCGGAACACTGGCCGTCCCTAATAATTCCTCCGTTGTTTTAAAAACAAACGCACTAAAGGGTATGGCCGCGTTTAAATCGTGCTCACTTAAAATATGCATATTAGTTTTTGCGTTCCCAACGTTGGCGAGCCTTGTCGTCTATTGATTTTGCCTCAACCCAATGCTCACCATGTTGAGTGCGTTCTTTTTTCCAGAATGGGGCCTGTGTCTTCAGATAGTCCATGATAAACTCACAAGCCAAAAAAGCATTGTGCCTATGTGCGCTTGTCACCGCAACCAGCACAATTTGATCTTGCAACCGCAATGTACCAACACGATGAATAATTGTGACATCAAGCACATCCCAGCGTGTTAACGCCTGTTGGGCAATCTCATGTAGTGACTTTTCTGTCATGCCAGGGTAGTGCTCTAAGGTTAATGTTTCAATTGCATCCTCATATAGCTCACGTACCAACCCCACAAAACTCACCATAGCTCCAATATTGGAACTAGATTGACGTAGTAGATTGAGCTCGTCACTGACATCAAAATCTTCAGACTGCACCAGAATCTTCATTAACCACCTGTAACCGGAGGAAAAAACGCCACTTCATCGCCCGTTTGAATGCTTGCCAAATTGTCCACCAGCGTATGATTAATCGCAGCACGCACCACTTGCTCACTATTAAACAAGCGGTTCCATGTTTCACCTCGTAGCGATAGCCATTGTTTAAGCGTAGCGATGCTTGTCACCGTTTCAGGCAAATCGACTTCTTCACTGGAGTAGTTCACTGCTTCTTTGATTCTTGCAAAGTACAACACTTTAATTTTCATAAGCTATTTAATCGTTTAATCATCAATATCATCAAGCAGCTCTATCGGTTTATCGCTCAATTCGACACGTTCAATTTGTGCAAATCGGCGTGAGATTTTTTGGCTGCTGACGTGCACATCCTGTGCGTTTTCGTGCGCTTGACGAATATTATCTGCCAATTTCTTCATGCGTGTATCAAAACGTTCAAAATCTTTGCTGAGCTTACCCAACTCATCCTTAATAATATGCACCTGCTTACGCATTTCTACATCTTTTAACACTGCACGCGCTGTATTGAGCACCGCCATTAAGGTCGTAGGCGATACCACCCATACGCGTTTGTGCATTGCATAATCAATGATGTCTGGGTGATATGCATGAATTTCCGCGAATACCGCTTCAGCTGGTATAAACATCACCGCACCATCGGAAGTCACATTGGAGATAATATATTTGCTGGCAATATCATCCACATGTTTTTTGATGTCCGCTTTAAACTGTTTTTCGGCCAAAGCCTGCACGGCTTCACTTAAGCTACTATCAAACATGCGATGATAATTTTCCAAAGGGAACTTACTGTCTACCGCCACCGTACCCGTCGGCTCAGGCAGAAATAGCGCGCAATCAACACGTGTTCCATTATCAAAAGTATGCTGCATTTTAAAGCTACTGGTAGGCAATACATTTCGCACCAGCCCTTCTAACTGCACTTCGCCATAGGCACCGCGACTTTTTTTATCCCCTAACAACTCTTGCAAGCTGACCATATTGGTACTCAGCCCGTCAATTTTTTTCTGCGCCTCATCGATGGTCGCCAAGCGTGCCATCACACTAACAAAAGTCTCGTTAGTCTTTTTGAATCCCTCTTCTAAACGCTCAGAGACTTTGCCGCCTATCTCTTCCAAACGCCCATCCACTATCTTACTTAAACTCTCTATCGATTGCGTCAATGTAGTGGTAGCCTTGAGCATGGTGTCATTGATTTGCGCTTGCTGTGATTTGCTTTGCTCACTCAATGTTTTATGCAGCGTTTCTAGTACCGTTTCCCGCGTTTGTGCCAAGCTGGCATTTTGCGCTAACTGCAAGGCCTGCATTGCTTCACGTGTAGATTGCAGCTCATAAGACACGGATGCTTTCAATCGCTCAGCGTTTTCCTGTGATGCAGAATTCAAGCGATCCCCAAGCTTGTTTAAGCCATCGTGCAAATCCAGCAACATCGCTCGATGTTTTTCTTCCAACTGCTTTAACAATAGCTCGGATGATTGATTACGCATATCGCGCCACAGCAGCCATAGCACTGTTGCCAATACAAGTAATGCAATTATTAAATTTAACAAGGACATATTCATACCGCGATTATAACGGATGTGGAGAACTATCCGAAAAAACCAATGAAAAAGCCCTTAACAAATGTTAAGGGCTCAAAATAATTAAAATACCAAGTTTATTGTGCTGTTACGACACCGTCATCATTGCATCTACACCACCGACTAAAAACAACAGGAAAAGCGCAAAAACAACTAACTTTATATTTAAACTCATATGGTTAACCTAGATTAATTCATGTATCGCATTATATTACTCTGTTAACTCGCAAAATTCAATAGCCAAATGCGTTTATTTTTATATATAACTTATTCATTTATAACCCATTTTATCCATGGGTAACATTTCTGTTTTGACTAAAAGTTAAATGTATTCTAAGAATAAATGTGTAAAGAATGATTTACCATGATTAAGCCATCAAGATTCAGGTAAAATTGTTCTTAAGCTTAATTTCCTGAAGCTCATTTTTTAGACAACGCACCTGATGATTAAACTAAAAAGTATGTTAAGCCAATGGCTAGTCAAACTGACACGTAGGCTAAAAAATAACTTTTACATTTATCTCGCTTTGCTGTTTACCGTATTGATGTTGCTTGATGCTGGCGTCTTCCATATCGGGCAGAACATGCGTGATAAGTCGTTTGATTTTATGGTAAAAAATCGTATATTTCAAACCCAGCCCGATCCAGATATTGTAATTGTCGACATTAATGAAGCTAGTCTGGCTGCGCTTTCCAAAGAGTATGGCCGTTGGCCATGGCCGCGCCAAGTGTTAGGAGAGTTTGTTGAGAACGTTCAAGCACAACGCCCTAAAGCCATTGTATTTGATATTGTGTTCAGCGATGCAGACATCTATAACCCAGATAGCGATGCTTATTTTAATGAAGTCATTGCGGGTAGTGATAATACTTTCTTCCCAATTCTACGCTTAGACGCTTCTCAAGATACATTAAGCAAGCTTAAATACAGCCAAATTCCTGGTTTATCAGCGGAAGAAAATGCTGATCAAAACGCGACCATCGCCGCTATCTTGCCACATTTTTCTGGCGCGCTAAAACAAAATAGGCTTGGCACGCACAATGTCTATCCAGATAGCGATGGGATCGTACGTGAATATCGGATGTATCACAACGATGCGGGCTGGCATTTACTTTCCCTACCGCTTGTGGTTGGTCAGTTTTCAGAAAATAAATCTTCGCAAACCGATTCAATGCCATTACCGCAGAACATGCTCCTGAATTGGCGCGGTAAACCATTTAGTTATCATTATGTAAGCTTTAGTGATGTTTTTACTGACCTTGCAAGCCAACACAAAACACGCTCGCAACATGAATTCACCAACAAAATTGTCATCATCGGCTCGACCGCTGCTGGTTTATTTGATATTAAACCAACTGCAATGGACAAGCAGTTTCCTGGCGTGGAAGTACTAGCGACTGCAATAGACAACGTAAAACATCGCGACTATTTAAAAGTTTGGCGTGGAAAAACGCCCTATATTCTGATGAGCTTGCTGCTGATATGGGCAACCACTTTTGCATTCTACTTCAAGGTAGATCGAGACAAATTCAATTCTATTTTTACGGGCAGTCAGATTGGCCTACTCATCTTATCGTACATTGGCATTAATATAACCAATACCTATATAGACCTCACAGGCCCTATTTTATGGGCAGTCGCATTGTTTGCTATTGCAAAAATTTATGCATTAGCGACAGATCGCGGACTTCAGCGTTGGCTTGCTTTTGGAGTAAAGTCTGACGCAGAAAACGCTACGGTTATTATCATGCCTATCCTTATTAACAGCGAAGAAGCCCTCAGTGATGCCATGCTCAAAAAAGCCAAGCGGCTGATTGAGTTAAGCAGCAGAACCCCTAACAATGTGGAAATTTTGCTGGGAACGCAAAATGGGATTTGGGGTTTATTTGGCGATATGATAGTCGTTAACTGGCTAGTTTCTGATACAAAACCAGACTATAAAGAAGTCGCCATGCAAGATACAGCTCACATCGCAGAACAATTACCAACGATTATTTCTGAGATTGGTCTACCAGAACAAACTACAACGCGTTATACCGTGTATGAAGGAAAACTGATTCAACACACGGATGTCCAACACGCAACTTCACTTGCATCACAGTGGCGAACGCTGTTTTCGCAAGCGGTGATTCAGCTAGAACAACCGTAATAAAATACAGCAGCAATAAAATAAAGGAATTATCATGAAAAAACTCTGGTTAAACCGTATCGCAGGGATATGTTTTATAGCAGCAGGCATGCTCTCCGTGCCAAGCATCAGCGCGGAGACTGGTACTGCACTTAAAATGGATACACTGCGTGTTCAACCCTACGCAGATGCTAAAGCTGCTGGCACACTATCCAAAAATGAGTCACTAGAAATCCTCACGAAAAAAGGTGCCTGGTTACAAGTTAAAACCAAGCAATCTACGGGCTGGGTGCGATTACTCTCAGTCAAGCGCACGTCAAACAATAGTGACTCATTCAAAGGTGCCATAGACGTTGCAAGTGGTCGCGCAGGTACAGGTAAAGTTGTTTCCACTACAGGTATACGTGGCCTAAGCGCAGAAGAACTCAAAGTGGCTCAGTTTAACGAATCCGAAATCAAAAAAATGGAAAGTTATACCACCACGCAAGAAGATGCTAAACAGTTTGCCAATGCTGGCGGACTCAAAGCATCCAAAATTGCTTACTTGAAAGGAGCAAAATAATGAACAAGTGGCTTCTCTCTTTATTGCTTAACTCAATACTCATTTCATCGTCACAAGCCTTAGATCTTGGTAAAGCGCTTGAAGATGCTGTGAAGGAAAAAGTACAGTCTAACCAGAGTGCAAACAATACTGAGCATAACGAAACAAACAAACTTCAGGACAATAGCAGCCCCAGTATTCACTGGAAAAACCCTTCCAAAGATGAAGAAATCGCGATTGGCAGGCAAGTCACAGGTAGCCTGCTGGGTGCCGCGCCCTTAGTAAAAGATGATGCCCTGCAAACTTACGTGAACAAAGTAGGACGCTGGGTTGCCAGCCAATCCGAGCGTGCAGATTTGCCATGGAAATTCGGCGTGATTGAAAGTGCTGACTTAAACGCTTTTGCTGCACCTGGTGGATATGTGTTGATTACCAAAGGGTTATACCAAAAACTGGAAAACGAGTCACAATTGGCAGGTGTGTTAGGCCATGAAATCGCTCACGTAGTCAAAAAACATCAGCTCAAAGTCATGCAAAAACAAGCATTGCTGAGCTACGGTGCAGGCTTGCTGAGCGATCAACTTGGTGAAGGAGAGTTAACGAAAAAAGCTATAGGTACTGGTGCTGAAATCAGCGCGCGTAATTTAGACAAAAATGCGGAATTTGAAGCAGACCGTATGGGGATGATTTTAGCGGCACGTGCCGGGTACGACGTCTACGGCTTGCCAGAAATCTTGCAAACCATGGGGCAAATCAATCATAACGATGATCGCGTTACCCTATTATTCAAAACACACCCGTTACCTGATGAGCGCCTAACAAAAATGAGTGAGAGCGCTGGCAGCCAATTGGATAAACTAACGCCAGGCAAAACTTTGGAGAATCGCCTATATAAACTCAATTAAATCATACAGTTACTAAAATAGACTAGACTATACCAAGTGACGTGAGGTGAGCTCGCTTTTAATATAGGCATAATAAATTGGGGCTGCGACAATCCCCGCAATACCAAAAATAGCTTCCATCATCAACATTGTGATAAGCAGTTCCCAAACATGGGCACGAATTTCACCGCCAACGATACGTGCATTTAAAAAGTATTCCAACTTATGAATTACCACCAGATACACTAAAGAAGCAATGGCAACACTTAACGATTGACTTAAGCTGACAATCACAATTATTGTATTCGAGATTAAATTTCCCGCTACTGGAATTAGCCCTAACACAAACGTCAGCGCAATCATCGTTTTCACTAATGGCAAATGGATCCCCATTAATGGCAAGACCACTGCCAAATAAATCCCTGTAAATGCTGCGTTAATCGCGGCGATACGGACTTGTGCAAAGACAACGCGTCTAAATGATTGTGCTAAAAGACTCACGCGCCCAACCAATGCTTGTGCAAATGGTTTGTAGTGCTCCTCTTCCAAGGCATCATGTAGCGCCACGATTCCACCCACAATCATCCCTAAAATAATATGCACAAATACGCGCCCCGCCTCTTTGCCGACTATTTGTAATAAGCTGGCATGCTCACGCAACCATTCCGCCGCTTTCGCTTTAAAGGTAATGGCATCGGGTGGTAAATGCTCTAACAACCAAGGCGGCACAACCTTGCGCGTATCCTCCAAGATTAGCGCCATTTTTGACAATAATACTGTCAGACTACCAGCATCTGACCTAAAGAAAGCGATTAAACCAGCACCAGAAAATGTCAACAAACTAACAACAATCACCACTAGCAAACCAACCGCCATCAATTTTGAGCGATCCCCAGGTATTCTGCGTTCTATATGCGGCGCGATAATAAATACCAGCTCATATACCAATAATCCAGCAATTAAGGCAGGCAACAGATGAAAAAGCAGAATAAAAACTAGGGCTAGACCCATTAATACCCAAGCCGCTATTTCATGATGGGTGACTTTTTTACTCAGTACTTGATACATGTTTCGCCTTAATAATTAAGTTTGAAAACGATGAATAAATTGCGGGACAGCCAGCGCGGGTAGTTTAACAATAAAATGCGCTTCATTATCAAATACTTTATCTAAAATCTGTCCTTTAAGCTTTGCTACATCACGTGTTAACTCATCCACTCTTTTATAAGACGTGGTGATTTTAATTTCCTGCATTTCCACATAAGGCATTAAACCTGCATGTTCTAACGCCAATTTTGCAGTACCGCCATAGGCCTTCACCAATCCGCCCGTGCCTAGGTTGACTCCGCCGTAATAGCGTATCACTGCTACCGCTAAATTAATCAAGTTTTGTCCATCTAAGATTTGTAGAATCGGCTTACCTGCTGTGCCAGAAGGTTCACCTGCATCTGAGAATCTGGGAACAACGCCATCAGCTGTCTTGATGCGATAAGCGTAAGCTAAGTGATGTGCGGTAGGATGCTGGCTGGCAAACGCGCGTAAAAACATTGCCACCTCACGCTCAGTCTCGCAAGATGTAGCAATAGCAATAAAGCGCGATTTATTAATGGTTTGGTCAGCTTGACCTGTTTGACTTAACGTACGCATTCAAACTTCATCGTGTTATTAAGCTTGTATTCTACCAGCCAATAGAATGATCAACATAATTGAAGCAAACACACAGTGGACTGTAAACGAGTTCGCCCTACGCTTGCACATGTGGCGCAATGCTTTGTAGGGTTCAATAGCGAAGCGTATTGCGCCGAAGGAAGGTTTTAAGGGAGACTTTTGAGTATTGAACATTCTCATGCGGCGGAATACATTTCATTATTCCGCCCTACGCGGGCTACAGGTCACTCTTGAAGAAGAATCCAGTTTGCTACAATCCTAATGTCGTCATCAGACATCATTAAAGCTGGTGGCATACCTAGCTTGTAAGATTGGCCTTTAACGCCCTGCTTAATGGAACTGGCTAAAGTTGAAGCTGCCCCAGAAACACCCCTGTAGCGCTGGGCAATGTCCTTATATGATGAAGCAATAATCGTTGCCTTATCTACCTCGTGACATGCTCCACAAGCATGTGTGTTATGTATCCTTAAAGCTTTTTGCACGTCAACTTGAGAAGCCGAGAGACTAACATCTCTAGTGGGTTGGTCGATTGGTTTTTGATTTTCCATTGAAGCTAAATCTTTGGTATTTAACTGTTCTCTTTTTGATAATTCAGTACCGATAAACTGGCGATCTATCCAAATGTCATTTTTCGCATCCAATTCACGTAAAGCTTGAGTTTGCATTTTAGGGACAAGAATTTTTTGCCATCGGCGCATTAGGTTATCTGAATTATTTAACCATCCAATAATATTTCTAGCTCGTTGCGGACTAATCGTGTGGCGGTCATTCGTGTATATTTTATAAAGTGCCTCAGCTTTATTTTTCTGCTCTGTACCTGATGCCCACCAATTAGCCGCTACAAAAGCTTCATTTTGTTGCCCAGACAAAATAGTCAGCACTGTTGCAAACTCATCAGCAACATCCTCATTGTCTGATAGAGGGTAATCCCAAAGGTGCAATACAGCATGACCAAGTTCGTGATAAAGTACAAAAGGCACGACTCCATTTAACCCTTTGCTTGTTACCTCCTCTACTAATTCATTACATAGTTTTATTTGATTCTTTGTAGGGCTATAAAAAGCATTAGATTCACCGCAATGTCCCATATGCACGTCAAAACTTGGTAATGTAAATTGTTGTTGTGTCCAATTATAAAATCTTTCTAGAGATTGCTTTGATGCAATGGAGTTACTTGAGAAGGCCGAACCTGTCGCATATGCGTATATGCTGACGGTTCTTGGCAACAATAATGCTCTTTGATTATCCACAACAAGAAACCATGCCCCTGAAAAAGGGATAGAAACAGAATAGCTGCCAATACCATCTATAAGTCCAGCTGTACCTTTAAGGAAGGTATACTGGTTGCCTGAGGCGTACTGTTGAAAATTTATGCTATCAAGAAGTAATACATCAACTTTCTTATCAAGTCCCCCTTGAGTAACTGTAAATTTGGCAGTGAAGTTTGCTCCAACTGGTAGTTGAAGCTGATAGTAGGTGTAGCTTCCTGCATTGATATTTACAGTTTGGTTCACCATAGTTTGAGATGGCTCTACATAAATCTCCGCAAAACATACAGAGGCATAACTGGATAAGATCAGACATAAAAAGCAAGTGAAGATGTAACGTATGAGGTAGCGCATGATACTCTCCATGGGCCAGGCTAATGCTTACCGATTTGGTCTAGCATGGGTTTTATGGTTTTGTCTTTTACAGGAGTCACTATTTGGTTGTTCACTATTTCAAATCTTATTTTATAAGGTTTAGCATCCTTCGTTACCCATTATCTAATAGTCATGTATGTTGGTTCATAATCATTATTTTTAATAGTGAGTTGATCGCCTGATGAAAATGTCCAACCTTCTAGATGTCCGACTTCCTTTATTGCTCTGGGAGCTAAATCAAGCCTTGTCGTCATGTGCTGGTTTGTTGTGGGATTCAGAAAAGTGGCAACTATCGACAAGAACCTGTCTGAATTATTTGTAAATTGCGCAACGAGTCCATCCCCCATCAAGGCTTGTCTATAAGATACGTTGATTGGCAGCTCTGGTTTCTTGGCTAATTGGGCAGTAGCTTGACTAAGCCCTTCGGTAGCAACTTCAAGTAATTTATCTGCAATTTTCTTTTGTTCAGCGATCTGCGTTTTTTCTGTTTGAGCTACTGCAAGACTTTTCTTAGTTGAGGAGAGTTCCGCTTTTGTTGAAGCAATTTCATGATTTAACTGTTGGATATAGAAAAAACTACCAACAACGCCAATAGTCAAAACAATGCCTACTAGAACCCCTATGATGATTGGCTTAGATACTTTTTCATTTTCTGATTTCATAATCTTTCCGTATAGATATATTTGCTAGAAGTTGACATAGCTAATACGCCACTTTTTACTAAAAACGCAATATAGCATAGCTTCGTTGACAAAAACGATTTTGCGGTTTTGGTAATTTTCAATGACACTTGTACTATTGAGTTAGCTCGTAGAACCCCAACATTTCATATATCTTAGCGTTCGTCACACTCTCCGCCTACCTACTTTTAAACCCTGATTAAGACAGCCCCACAATATCACCCTGATCATTGACGCCAATACGCTCACTGGCTGGTACTTTGGGCAAGCCAGGCATGGTCATAATATCGCCACAGATGGCGACTACAAAACCTGCGCCTCTGGATAAGCGTAATGATTTTACTTGTAAGGTGTGCCCTTGCGGGCAGTTACGTAAGCTGGCATCGCACGAGAATGAGTATTGCGTTTTGGCCACACAAATGGGCATATGTGCATACTCTTCTTCTAGGCGCGCTAGTTGCTGCCTAGCCAGCTCACTAAACGCTACATCATTCGCTCCATAAATCTTTTGCGCGATTGACCGCAATTTACTTTCCAAGGATGCCTGATCTGCATATAAAAACTTAAATGCGGATGTTTTGTGCGCTAATGTTTGTACCACTGCATGCGCTAGATCCGTTGCGCCTACCGCGCCTTGTGCCCAGTGCCGACACACATAAGCTTCAAACCCCATCTCGTGAACGACGCGCTTTAAAACTTCCACTTCTAATTCTGTGTCTTGCGTAAAATGATTAATGGCCACAACGACTTGCATGCCAACCTCTTGATTTAAATTTTTAATGTGTTGTTTTAAGTTTTCGATGCCATTTGTTAAAAAATGAATATTCTCTACATTCAACTCACTTAACTCTGCTCCGCCATGATATTTCAAGGCACGAATGGTTGCCACAATGACCACCACATCTGGCTGCAAACTGGCAAGTCTGCATTTAATATCCATAAACTTTTCTGCGCCCAGATCTGCACCGAAACCAGCCTCTGTTACTACATAATCTGCCAACTTCAATGCAGTTTTAGTGGCCACCACAGAATTGCATCCATGCGCAATATTGGCAAATGGGCCCCCATGTATCATCGCTGGCGTACCGCCTAATGTCTGCACCAAGTTAGGCTGGAACGCATCTTTCAGCAATGCTGTCATAGCGCCTTCTGCTTTTAAATGGCTCGCCAATACTGGTTTTTGTTGGCTGGTATAGCCGATCTGAATATTAGCCAAACGAAACGTTAAATCTGTTAGGTTTTCTGCTAAACAAAAAATTGCCATGACCTCAGAGGCCACAGTAATATCAAAACCCGTGTCTACGTCTTGCTTTTGGTGCGTAGTGATATGACGCAGCGCTCGATCATTCATATCCATGCAGCGTCGCCAAGTGACTTGCTGAATATCCAACGCATTACCTTGATGAATGTGGTTATCAATCAAAGCCGCCAACAAGTTATTAGCAGCGGTAATCGCATGGAAATCTCCAGTAAAATGCAGATTAATACTCTCCATGGGTACCACTTGCGCATAACCGCCGCCCGTTGCGCCACCTTTTAAGCCAAACACAGGACCAAGCGAAGGCTCACGCAAGCAAGCCATGGCTTTTTTTCCAATGTGGTTAAGTGCATCTGCTAAGCCTATGGTGGTGGTGGTTTTACCTTCCCCTGCTGGTGTGGGATTAATCGCTGTGACTAATATCAGCTTGCCATTAGAGTGGTGGGCGGCCTGTAAGTGTTGAATCGTAGCGCGATGAATTTTGGCAATATTATGCCCATAGGGAATCAGGTCATCATACGACAACCCCAATGCACTCGCGATATCGGAAATTGGTTTAAGCTGAGCAGCTTGGGCAATTTCAATATCGCTTAACATAGGCTAACGCTTTCCTAAAATAGAGCCTAGCACACCGCGAATAATTGCACGGCCAAGCTGGGATCCGACACTACGCGCAGCCGATTTTGCAGCACTTTCTAAGATACTATCGGAGCGGCTTGTTTTTTTTCCGCCTCCCAGAACGCTACCCCAGTCAAACCCTCGCTCTTCTTCTGGTGTTTGTTCTGCCACTTTCTCACTCGCACGTTTTTTAAGAATTTCATAGGCTGACTCTCTATCCTGCATATTCTCGTACACACCTTTTACCAGTGATTGATTCATCACAGCAGCACGTTCTGCATCAGTAGCAGGGCCGATTCGGCTTTGTGGTGGGCATATAAAAGCACGCTCTACTGGCGTAGGAACACCCTTTTCATCTAAAAATGACACTAAGGCTTCCCCAACACCTAATTCAGTAATCGCTGTAGATACATCCAGTTTTGGATTAACTCTGAAGGTTTCCGCTGCAGTGTTCACGGCTTTTTGATCACGCGGCGTAAACGCGCGCAAAGCATGTTGCACGCGATTCCCAAGCTGGCCAAGTACTAAGTCTGGAATGTCTAAAGGATTTTGACTGACAAAATAGATGCCCACGCCTTTTGAACGAATCAACCTCACGACTTGCTCTATTTTCTGCATCAGTGCTTGTGGCGCATCAGTAAACAGCAAATGTGCCTCATCAAAAAAGAACACCAGTTTAGGCTTTTCTAAATCACCTACTTCAGGCATTTCTTCAAACAACTCGGAAAGTAGCCACAATAAAAATGTTGCATATACACGTGGTGAGTTAAACAGTTTGTCAGACGCTAGAATATTTACAACACCACGACCCTGTGCATCCGTCTGCATCAAATCATCCAGATTAAGTGCTGGCTCACCAAACAATAAATCGCCACCTTCGGTCTCTAACTGTAATAAACTGCGTTGAATGGCACCAACACTCGCAACGGAAATATTGCCGTATTCAGTTTGATAAGTACTTGAATTTTCAGCGGCAAATTGCGACATGGCGCGCAAATCTTTTAAATCTAACAATAACCAGCCGTTATCATCTGCAATTTTAAAGATAGAATTGAGCACACCACCTTGCACATCGTTTAAATTAAGCATACGCGCTAGTAATAACGGTCCCATTTCTGCTACCGTAGTGCGTACTGGATGCCCTTTTTCACCAAACACATCCCAAAACGTCACAGAGGTTGCTTTGGGTGTGTAGTCACTTAAGCCCAGCTGCTGTACTCGCGCCTCTACTTTAGGATTACCGCCACCTACCTGACTCATGCCAGATAAATCACCCTTCACATCTGCCAAAAACACAGGCACACCTAATGCTGAAAAACCTTCAGCTAGGCTCTGTAGCGTAACAGTTTTACCAGTACCTGTGGCACCTGCAATCAAACCATGACGATTAGCCATTTTGGGGAGAATATAAAGAAAGTCTTCGGCAGATTTAGCAATGCGAATTGAATTTGTCATCTCGAGTATCGTTTAGTTAAATATTAAATATCGCCTTTACGCGCTTTTTCTATCAACTTTATCAACGCATCTTCCAACTCTTGTGCCGCTTTTTGTGCACGTAGTGTAGGAGATTTCACGCTTTTTAAATCGTAAGTGGGTCGATCCAAGCCCAAATATAGCTTACTCTGTTTTTCATAGAGTGCAATACGGCATGGTGCGAACACCAGAAACTCTGGATGATCTAGAAAAATCTCTGTGCCCATACTCAAATTACAAAATGAATGCACTTCTTTTACACCTTGCGGATCTATACCACGTAGCTTCATGTGATCTGCAATTGGAAAGTTAGCAGGATTTACAAAATTCATGCCTTCAGACACAGATTTTAGACTCTCTACTACATCCTGATAACTCACTCCCTCTTGTACTGGCACTTCATATATTGCACTATTTAGATCAATCTCTGGCATACCATTGCCCACTGGCTTTAATGCTACGGTGGGCGTATGGACACACGCAACCAAAAACAATACTCCAACAGACAAAGCTGCTATTTCTAGCATACGCATCATGAGGCCTTCCTTAACGCATATTGAATCGCTTTACGTGTTAAATTGGGGGCTAATAATTCCATAAAACTCAACATATAACCGCGTAAAAATGCATCTTTTCTAAATCCTAAATAAGTCGTGCTATTCGGAAACAAATGGCTACAATCAATGCGCACCAAGTGCGCATCACGCGTTTCATCATAAGCCATATTCGCAATCAAACCAATGCCCAAACCTAAATTAACATAAGTTTTAATCACGTCCGCATCAATAGCGGTAAGCACGACGTTAGGCGTTACGCTAGCATCATGAAACACTTTAGAGACAAGGGTACCGCCCGTAAATGCAAAGTCATAGGTAATCAAAGGATATGCTGCAATTTTTGCCAGCGTTAGTGGCAAATCATTGATTAAAGGATGCCCTGGTGGCAATACTAAACAACGATTCCACTCATAACATGGTAAAGCGTATAAACGCTCATCCATGCTAATAGACTCAGTAGCAATGCCGATGTCCGCCTCACCACTGGCCACTTGTGCTGTCACTTGACTTGGATTTCCCTGATGAATATGTAACTTCACTTGTGGGTAGGCTCGCATAAACTGCTGCACTGCTGTAGGCAATTTATATCTAGCCTGTGTATGCGTAGTGGCGATAGTCAGTGTACCAGTGTCTAGTGCGCCAAACTCATCACCCACCTGCTTGATATTTTGCATACCCAGCATGACTTGAGCAGCAAGTTGTAGGATTTTTTCACCAGGTTCTGTCACCCCAGACAGTCGCTTACCATTGCGCTGGAAAATCTGTAACCCTAGCTCTTCTTCCAACAATTGAATTTGTTTACTTACCCCAGGTTGAGAAGTATGCAAGACCTCTGCTGCAGTCGAAATGTTCAGACCTTGCTTGGCAACTTCATGTATATATCTGAGCTGTTGTAGCTTCATCGGTTTTTTATAACAAAAAAGAATAAATAAATGAAAAAAATGTATTAAATTATTATAAAGATAAATGATATATTACGCTACTTTATTACGTTAAACAGATACTCCTCATGGAATTCGGATACATCGTTGCAGGCTTTGTCGTAGGTTTTTTGGTAGGACTCACAGGTGTAGGGGGCGGCTCACTGATGACACCCATCCTATTATTATTTTTCCACATCAAACCCGCTGTAGCAGTAGGTACAGATTTACTATTTGCATCTGTCACCAAATCTGTAGGCATCTTTGCACATGGCAAACTTGGCAATATAGATTGGCGCATCGTCAAATTACTTGCACTTGGTAGCGTGCCAGCTTCAATGATCACAATTTGGGTATTAAGTACAGTAGATGTTGAATCCTCCAGCGCGATTAGCGCGATTAAGTTTTGGCTAGGGGTTGCACTGATTGTCACCTCCATCGCTGTGTTACTGAGAGAGAGGCTATTGGCATTGGTCGCCAAAGAGCAATGGGTTCCAGAACAATATGTTCCAGCAGCTACCGTGCTATTAGGTATGATTTTAGGCTCTTTGGTCACGCTGACCTCTGTGGGCGCTGGTGCACTAGGCGTTACTGCACTTATATTGCTATACCCGCGTAAAAAAACCACCACAATTGTAGGCAGTGACATCGCACACGCTGTTCCACTCACGCTTGTGGCTGGACTCGGCCATGCCACATTGGGCACAATTGATTATGGACTCTTGGGCACGCTACTGATTGGGTCAATCCCAGGCATTTATTTGGGTAGCCACATGAGTTCAAAAGTAGCTGAGCACTGGCTACGCATTGCGCTTGCAGCCATACTGATTTTTGTAGGCTTAAAGCTCGTTTTACATTAAAATACCGCCTCTTTAGGAAATTCAAAAAGCTATGTATAAGTACGATGCAATCGATCAACAAATCGTCAATGAGCGCGTCGCGCAATATCGCGACCAAACACGCCGTTATTTGGCGGGTGAATTAAGTGATGACGAATTCCGTCCTTTACGCTTGCAAAATGGTTTATATATTCAACGCCATGCACCCATGTTGCGTATCGCTGTGCCTTACGGCATGCTCTCAAGCAAACAGTTACGTAAACTGGCTGACATCACCAAAAAATATGACCGTGGCTATAGTCACTTTTCTACGCGCCAAAACTTGCAACTCAACTGGCCAAAATTAGAAGATGTGCCAGAGATTTTAGCTGAACTCGCCACGGTGGAAATGCACGCCATTCAAACCTCAGGCAACTGTATTCGCAACATCACTACTGACCAATTTGTAGGTATTGCCCCAGATGAAGTGGTTGATCCACGCGCGATTGCAGAAATCATGCGTCAATGGAGCACGTTCCATCCAGAATTTGCTTTGTTACCACGCAAATTTAAAATTGCCGTGTCTGGCACTAAAGAAGACCGCGCTGTGGTGCAAATGCATGACATCGGTTTGGAGTTTTTTAAAGACAGTGCAAACGAGCTCCGCATTAAAGTGTGGGTCGGCGGTGGCTTAGGCCGCACGCCTATCTTAGGCACCGTGATTGAAGAAAGCCTGCCTTGGCAACATGTGTTGTCCTACTGCGAGGCCATTATTCGCGTGTACAACATCCACGGTCGTCGCGACAACTCTTACAAAGCGCGTATCAAAATTTTAGTGAAAGCCTTAGGCATTGAAGCGTTTAAGCAACAAGTGGAAGCCGAATGGGTACATTTAAAAGATGGCCCGCTCACCATCACGCAAGCGGAACTTGACCGTGTGGCGCAACACTTTGAGCCTATGCCTTATGAAAACTTGCCAGCGCATGATGCCAGCTTTGATGCGGCTCTCGGCAGCAACCCAGCGTTTGCCGCTTGGGTAAAACGTTGCGTGCATGCGCACAAACAAGCGGGTTACCGCGCAGTGACTTTATCACTAAAGCCACACGGCAAACCACCTGGTGACATCACCACAGAGCAAATGCATTTGGTGGCGGATTTAGCCGACGCTTACAGCTTTGGCGAATTGCGTTCTTCACACGAGCAAAACTTGATTTTAGCCGATGTGAAATTGAGCGATTTATTTGCAGTGTGGGAAAAAGCGCGCGCAGCTGGTTTAGCCACGCCAAACATAGGTTTACTGACCGATATTATTTGTTGCCCAGGCGGTGACTTCTGTAGCTTGGCGAATGCGAAATCCATCCCGATTGCTGAAGCGATTCAAATGCAATTTGATAACTTAGATTATCTGCATGACATTGGTGATATTGAGTTGAATATCTCAGGTTGCATGAACGCATGCGGTCATCACCACGTTGGTCATATCGGCATTTTGGGCGTGGATAAAGACAGCGAAGAATGGTACCAAGTCTCGATTGGCGGCAAGCAAGGCAACGATGCCAGCTTAGGTAGCGTGATAGGTCGCTCATTTGCCGCTGATGAAATGCCAGGCGTGATTCAAAAATTGATTGAAGTATATGTGCAACAACGCACACCAGAAGAACGCTTTATTGATACCGTGCGCCGCTTAGGTTTGGCGCCGTTTAAAGCGCATGTGTATGGTGAAAAGGAGGCTGCATGAATCAGCTAATTAAAAATAATGCCATCGTTGCAGACGAATGGACACGCGTGATTCCGCCGACATTGGGCGATGAAGTGGTGCGTAAGCAAGCGGGTAAAGTCGTGTTGTTTAAACTACATGGTGAAGAAACTTTCAGCCAAGCACAAATTGACGCAACAGTGATTCCTGACTCAGGCAAAATCATTTTGCCATTGCCTGTTTGGTTAGCTAAAAAAGCGACCTTAGGCGCACGCATGAGCGCTGGCGAAATTGGCATTTTAGTGACGACACATGAACCGATTGAGCAATTAGTGGCTGAGTTCCCTGACCTCAATGTATTGCCTTTAATTGCGGTGTTTGTCGAGCGCTTTGCCGATGGTCGTAACTTCACCTTGGGCAATTGGATACGCACACGCTACCACTTTAAAAATGAGCTACGCGCCGTTGGGGATATACTCCGCGACCAATTGTTTTTTTTGAAGCGCTCAGGTTACGACAGCTACCTCATTCGTGCTGACCGCAACGCGCAAGAAGCAATCGCCAGCTTGAATGACTTTAGCCAACCCTATCAAGGCGCAACGGATGACGTGCCCGTCTGGCGTAGGATTAATCGCGCATGAGTTTCGGCGTCAGCATGTTAAAACCATCGATGAAAAACCCTGCCACCTCGCCAGAGTTGACAGAGGAATTGGTAGCGCGCGTGAAAGAAAAACGCGCGCAAGTGTTGGCACTGTTGCAAACTGCAAGTCAGGAGTTTAACGCCATCACCTTTGCCAACAGCTACGGTGCTGAGGACATGGTACTCACCGACATCATCGTTAAAGAGAAACTGGCGATTGAGATTTTCTCGCTCGATACTGGCCGTTTGCCCGCTGAAACTTACACGCTGATGGGCGAGGTGGAACGCACATACAACACCAAACCAGTAGTGTTTTTCCCTAAACACGAAGCCGTTGAAAATTATGTGCGTACCCAAGGCATCAATGCTTTTTACGAGAGCATAGAACTACGCAAAGCCTGTTGCCACATGCGCAAGGTAGAGCCTTTACAACGTGCGCTCGCAGGCAAACAAGCTTGGGTAACAGGGATGCGTGCAGAGCAGGCAGCCACACGCGCCAGTCTGCCTACCCGTGAATTTGACGAAGGCAATAAGCTAGAAAAATTCAATCCTTTAAGTGATTGGACTGAGCAAGAAGTATGGGTCTACATTCGCCTATTTGAAGTGCCTTATAATGCCCTGCACGACCAGTTCTATCCAAGCATTGGCTGTGCGCCATGTACGCGCGCAGTGGCCATGGGCGAAGATATACGCGCTGGCCGTTGGTGGTGGGAAGACCCACAAAGTAAAGAATGTGGCTTACATGTGAAGAAATAAAACCAATTCTCTACAGAGGCACAGAGAACTTGCCAAAACCATGATGCTGTTTTATTGGTTTTCTCTGTGACTCGGTGTCTCTGTGGTGAAAAATTTGAATTTAAATTATGACAACTAAACAAACACTTTCTCATCTCGATTGGCTAGAAGCCGAAGCGATTCATATTTTGCGTGAAGTCGCAGGCCAATGTAGCAATCCTGTGTTGCTATTTTCAGGCGGTAAAGACTCGCTTTGCATTTTACGCTTGGCCGAAAAAGCCTTCCGCCCAGGTCGCTTCCCTTTCCCGTTGATGCATATCGACACAGGCCACAACTACCAAGAAGTCATTAATTTCCGTGACCAACGCGCTAATGAATTGGGTGAGCGCTTGATTGTGCGTTCAGTTGAAGATTCCATGAAGCGCGGTACGGTCGTGTTAAAAACGCCAAACGAGCCACGCAATAAGCACCAATCGGTCACTTTGCTTGAGGCAATTGAAGAATTTGGTTTTGATTGCTGCATCGGCGGCGCGCGTCGTGACGAAGAAAAAGCCCGTGCCAAAGAGCGTATCATGAGTTTCCGTGATGAGTTTGGCCAATGGGATCCAAAAAACCAACGCCCAGAATTGTGGAATCTCTACAATGCGCGTAGCCACAAGGGGGAAAACATCCGTGCGTTCCCGATTTCTAATTGGACTGAAATGGACGTTTGGCAATATATCGAGCGCGAAAAACTAGAGTTACCCAGTATTTACTTTGCGCATCAGCGCGATGTGGTCATGCGGAATGGCGCAATTTTTCCTGTCAATGTGCCGTTAAGTTCTGGAGAAGTAATTAACCAACCTAAAGCTGGCGAAGAAGTCATCAACATGCAAGTACGTTTTAGAACGGTGGGCGATATTACTTGTACCGCACCTGTGATTTCTGACGCCGATAACACCAGCAAAATCGTGCTTGAAACTGCGACTACCACCATTACCGAGCGTGGCGCAACGCGCTTGGACGACCAAACCTCTGACGCTTCGATGGAGCAGCGTAAGAAAGAAGGCTACTTCTAAAAATGCAGTTAAATTGCTTTTTTGAATCGATTACTGCGTTACGCGGTGCACAAAATACTCATGTACTTAGTGTACATTCCGTTTTTTGCGCACCGTGCGCCTTGTACTCATATTCAATAAAACAATTTCCCAAGCATTTTATTGATTGAGAATGAACATGACAACACAACACAACGATTCCCTATTACGCTTTATGACCTGCGGCTCTGTCGATGACGGCAAAAGTACGCTCATCGGGCGATTATTGTTTGACACCAAAACCATCTTAGCAGACACACTCACGCAAATTTCTAACACGTCAAAAAAACGTGGTATGGAAGCGGTTGATTTGTCACTGCTGACCGATGGTCTGCAAGCGGAGCGCGAACAAGGCATTACCATTGATGTGGCTTATCGCTACTTCAGTACTGGCACACGCAAATACATCATTGCCGATGCCCCAGGCCACGAGCAATACACACGCAACATGGTCACTGCAGCTTCTACTGCTAACCTTGCAATTATTTTGATTGATGCGCGCAAAGGTGTGCTCACGCAAACCCGCCGTCATAGCTATTTAGCACATTTGGTGGGCATTCCACATATTGTTGTTGCCGTCAATAAAATGGACTTAGTAAATTACGACCAAGCGGTTTACGATAGAATTTGTGCTGATTACGTGACGTTTGCTGAAGAAATTGGCTTGGCAGCAGCTCGCGATATTCGTTTCATCCCAATGTCCGCACTGAATGGCGACATGTTGGTTGACCGTTTAGACAATATGCCTTGGTATTCAGGTGAAACATTGCTTGAAATGCTAGAAAAAGCACCTGCCGCACATACTGAACAATCTGAGCAATTCCGCTTCCCAGTGCAGTTTGTGTGCCGCCCACACGCCAGTGCGGATGCTCAATTGCATGACTTTAGAGGCTTTATGGGGCGCGTAGAATCTGGTGACATTGCCGTTGGTGATGCCGTGACAGTATTGCCAAATGGCTACCAATCTAAAGTGAAAGCGATTCAACTAGGTGAAGCGCAATTGCATAGTGCACAAACCGAGCAAAGCGTGACCTTGATATTAGAAGACGAAATTGATACTTCGCGTGGCGATATGATTGTGAAAACAGGCGAGGCACCAGAGCCAGTGAAACAAATTGAGGCGTTTGTATGCTGGTTGTCAGAAACACCATTATCACCAGCGCGCACGTATATTGTTCGCCACACCACACGTGAATCAAAAGCCAAAATTGGTGCGATTCAATACAAAGTCGATGTGAATACTTTAGAGCAACAAGCCACACCTGACCTTAAAATGAACGACATTGCGCGTCTGACATTCAAACTTGCACAACCGTTGATGGTAGATAGCTACAAAACGAACCGTGCCACAGGCGCATTTATTGTGATTGATGAATCGACGAACAACACCGTCGGTGCGGGCATGATTATATGATTTATCACAAAAACTCCACACTGACTTCGTTGCGCTCACTGGCCGTACTGACATGTACTGTCTGCGTTCGCGCGCCTCGTCATTGCGGTTTTTTACGATAAATTAACCATCAAAACAAATTTTCTAATAAAATAACACTTTAGCTAGAATAGCTTTAAAGGAAACTAAAATGACTTATGTAGTAACCGAAAATTGTATTCAATGTAAATACACAGATTGTGTGGATGTTTGCCCAGTGGATTGCTTTGTAGAGGGCCCTAACTTCTTAGCAATTAATCCTGACGAGTGCATTGACTGCACCTTGTGCGTGGCAGAGTGCCCTGCCGAAGCAATTTTTGCAGAAGACGATGTACCAGCAGATCAACAGCAGTTTATAGAACTCAATGCTAGACTGGCAAAAGTGTGGCCTGTCATCAGCGCAAGAAAAGACGCTTTACCAGATGCCGATGCCATGAATGGTGCGCCAGGCAAAATAGATCTCTTAATCGAATAAATCAGCTCTTCTTATAAAAGTGAGACTTAAATAAAAAAGGAGACTTTTAAAGTCTCCTTTTTTACTATTTGCTACCCAGTCAAATTAGGCAGCCATCGCAACTGGTTGCATTGCTTGATGGTCACCTTTCCAGAAATAATAGAACTCTCTGCCTACATTTAAAAATGTGTGGTGCGTTTCATCAGTCGTGAACAGTGGTAGGTTAGCATCCACTACTTTACGATAAGCATTGGGTTGTTTATGCGGAACATCGCGCAGTCTTAGCAACAGTAATTTTGCTAATTTTCTACGTGTATCAATAAACAGATCATCAGCGCCACGACTACGCAAAGATTTTTCATAATCTTGCAAAGGCCTAGTCTCAACATTAGATAATGTCACCCTATCCAAAGACTCCCATAACTCTTTTAAGTTTCTGGTCTCTGGACGCCATTCCTTGGGATTCGCTTCAAAAGCCTTATCCTGATTCATGCCAACAATGGCTTTGATGTCTTTGACCCAAAATGAAAAGTAATCTCTAATCACGGGGATACAGATTGCCCATTCAGCATGGTCTAATTTGTTAAACAATTGATCCACAGCTTCTCTGTAGTGTGTGCCATCCGCTGGAATATGTTCAATATAAGGGATTAATCTCAGAATCACATATTGACGTTGAATCAATTTGGCTTCAGGAACGCCCTTTTGTTCCAATAATTTTAAATATGCTTTTAATGCATCCTGTTCACGTGTACTCATTTTAAACTCCGATCGTAACCTATCAATATTAATCTTCTCAACGCTTTAAGTTTATATCGGCCGACTCCGACTAAACTTTATGAATTCACCATTTATAAGCGTTATACTAATCCAACTTTATCTCTATGAATCTGTTGAACAAAAGGCAAATATGGATGCAGTTTCTAGTTTGGCACTAGCCAGTGGCTTGAGTTGGGCAAGTGGTTTAAGGTTGTATGCCACGGTTTGCATCGTCGGTTTATTAGCAAAATTTAACTACATTCACCTGCCAAAAAGTTTGGACATTTTGAGCGACCCCATCGTCATCGGCGTGGCTGGGATCTTAATGGTAATTGAATTTTTAGCAGATAAAATTCCTTATATTGACAGTGCTTGGGATTCTATACAAACATTTGTCCGCATCCCTGCTGGCGCGCTGTTGGCAATGGGTGCCATTAATAGCAACGACCCCATGATTGCCACAGTTGTTGCGCTACTCGGCGGCAGCTTAACTGGCATGACGCACGCCACTAAGGCAGGTACTCGTGCACTGATTAATACCTCGCCTGAGCCTGTCAGCAATATCACTGCTTCATTTAGCGAAGAAGGTTTATTGTTAGGTGGTGGTTGGCTCGCGCTCACGCACCCAATGGTGTTTATCGGCGTGCTGATCTTTTTTGTGTTGGCGATGCTTTGGCTGTTACCAAAGTTGTGGCGTGGCATACAATCTGTATTAGGCCATATTGGCAAAATAAGTAAGAAAAATGACTACAACACTTAAATATTTACAGCATTACCCTATTGATTTACAAGAAAAAATTTGTCAATTGCACGCGCAAGAAAAACTGGGGGATTATATTGCACAGCGCTACCCTAATATGCATAACATTCAAACAGATAAGGCACTTTATGCTTATGGTAATGACATCAAACAAGCATTTTTGCGTAATGCACCACTGTTAGATAAAGTCATGTATGACAATCGCTTAAGTATTGAGCATCACGCGCTTGGACTTAATACAGCGATCTCACGCGTGCAAGGTGGGAAACTAAAAGCCAAAAAAGAAATTCGCATTTCATCCTTTTTTAAAGAAACGCCAGCAGAGTTTTTACGTATGATTGTAGTACATGAGTTGGCACATCTTAAAGAGCGCAACCACGACAAAGCCTTTTATCAACTGTGCAGATATATGGAGCCTAATTACCACCAGCTAGAGTTTGATTGCAGGGTGTATTTGACGTGGAAAAATGTTTAATTTCCCTTATTTGGTATCCTGAACACAGCGAAGAGTAACAAGTAGTCAGTTAGTTTTTCCATAACGTGCTTAGCTGAATTACCAACCAGCCCAACACCAAATACCCCGCCATCGCCCAAGCCAGACCAGATGGCGCGTACCACACCAACGGCACAACCAAACCTGCGGAAACTGTCGATAACAACATCTGAATAAATGCTTGACCAGATGCCGCTGTACCACGAATTTTGGGGTGCCTATCAAGCCCAGCCAATGAAAGTATGGGCATCACCAGCGCCATACCCACGTTAAATAAGGCCACTGGTAATACATTATAAGCAAGGCTTGTCGGTAAGAAAGTACATACCAAAATATTCAGCAAGGCGACAAAAAACATCCAAACATATGCCGCTTTAACCACACGTTTTGCGGCATACTGACCAGCAGCACGCTTCGCTAAATAAGAACCCAGCACCATACCCGTCACAGTGGGAATAAATAAAAATCCGTACTGTTGTGGAGTTAAATGCAAATGCTTACCTAGCAATACTGGGCTGGATAATACATACACAAAAAAGGCTGAGAAATTAGCGCCACTGGCAATGCTTAGCTTTGCAAATTCAGCATCGCTAAAAATACTTTTATAACTTGCCAACACGTTTTTAGCTGAAAGTTTCAAGCGCTTTTCTGGCGGCATGGTTTCAGGCAAAAACGTCAACGCTGCCCATAAACTTAGCGCTGCGTAAATCGCCAAAAAGATAAATATCGCTTGCCAATGAAAACCCAACAACACTCCGCCGATAACGGGTGCTACAGCTGGGGCAATGCCAAATAACATCTGTATAGTCGCCATTACACGTTGTGCTTGCGCGCCTTCAAATAAATCACGGACCATGGCACGTGCTACGGTATTGCCCGCCCCACCGCTTGCGCCTTGTAGCGCCCTAAAAAACCATAAGGTTTCCACATTAGGTGCAAATGCGCAGCCTATACTCGCCAGCACAAAAATGCCTAACCCCCATTTAATGGTGGTAATACGGCCAATCGCATCGGAAATAGCGCCATGCCACAACGTCATCGCCGCATATGGCAGCAAATAAAAGGTCAGGCTTTGCTGAATTTGCACATCGGTCGCTATTAACTCTGCACCCATAATATGAAATGCAGGCAAATAGGTATCAATGGCAAATGGGGCGAGTGCGGCAAGTGCTGCCAGTGCGTAAACTAAAAAAATGGAATGTGGTTTCAAGTGTTAATTTTTTGATGACTTAAAAGTCATGTTATTCTAGCTTATAAATCCAAATCTACATCATTCCCGCGCCAATGAGAACCCAGTGTAGGGTTTATGTAAGGTTAAAATAAATTCCCGCTTGGGAATGACTGGATGGAGTTTACATCGCTAATAGATTAAGGCAAAGCGTGAAAGGCTTCTACCCGCTCTTTTGATTCACCACTCGCATATTTTTTAGAGTTTTTGTCATTCCTAAAAATAATGGGTTGTGACTGAATTTGTGGATTCTGAGATTCTGCAATCGCCTGTTCAATCAAATGATGATAAGGCGATTTAGAACACACAGGGTCTGCGGCTTCCGCATCACCACTTAATAAAAAGGCTTGGCAACGACATCCGCCTAAATCGTTTTCCTTCTCAGAGCAGCTACGACATGGTTCTTTCATCCAATCATCACCACGGTATTTTTGAAAGGCAGGTGACTCTTTCCATGCCCACTCCAAACCATGCTCGCGCACATTGGGGAATTGCATATTGGGTAACACGCGTGCTGAGTGACATGGCAACACATCACCATTGGCAGTTACAATCATAAATACTTCACCCCAACCATTCATACATTTTTTTGGTCGATTATTGAAATAATCTGGCACCACAAAAAATATCTTCATTTTATTGTCAGGTTTTTGACGGAATTCATTGGTGATGCGTTCAGCCTCATCAATTTGCGCTTTGGTAGGCATCAGTTGACTACGATTCACCAAAGACCAGCCGTAATACTGTGTGTTGGCGAGCTCAATATAATCAGCGCCTAACGCTTCCGCCATTTCTAAAATTTCTTTCATGTGACCAATGTTATAGCGATGAATCACCACATTGAGTACCATGGGGTAGCCATGATCTTTAATCATGGCAGCCACTTTTTTCTTGAGCTCAAAGGTTTTGGTATTGGTAATAAAATTATTAATCTCTTCTGTAATGTCATGCATTGACAGCTGAATATGATCCAAACCACCCTCTTTAAAAGCTTGAATGCGTTTTTCTGTTAAACCCACACCAGAAGTAATTAAATTACTGTAATACCCTAACTTTTTGGCTTCGATGACAATGTCTTCAATATCATCGCGTAACAGTGGCTCACCACCCGAGATGCCCAACTGAATTGCGCCCATCTTACGCGCATCACGCAGTGCCTGAATCCACTGTTCTGTGGTGAGCTCGTTTTGTGTGTGTTTATCATAGTCGGTCGGGTTATAACAAAATGCACAATGTAGTGGGCAACGATAAGTGACCTCTGCTAACAACCATAAAGGTTGCGTGTGCGTTGCACTCGCAGCAACACCGTTATTTTGTGCTTGCACGGACTTTTGTACTGCTGATTCACCTAAAGAATTTTGTGTCATGTTGTTACTCCTTAAACCTGCTTAATTTACTTTTCTTAACCAGGCCTTACCAACTGCTAAATCAAACATGCCAATGATGTCTGCTTCTATATTTTCCGCATCTGGAAAAGTGGCCGTTAACTCTGCCACAATATCACCAACGTTGGCTTTTCCATCGACACGTTTTAAAATCTCACCCGCACCACCATGCAGTTTTACCATACCTTCAGGAAAAAGAATGACATAGCTTTGTTGTGCTTCTTCCCACTGAAAGCGGTGATGCAACGCAATTGCATATACATCAGAATGTTGAATATTATTGTGCATAACTTACCTAAAATTAATGACAGGCTGGCGCAAGTAATCGCGGCCTTCTACTTTAATTTCTGTGCTTGCCAGCATAATGGCATCGGCCATCACCCACAGCACATCCAGTTTAAACTGAAGAATATCCAGTGCGCGCAATTGCATTTCACGGCTGACGCTAAAATAATCCAAAGTAATATCCAAACCTTGCTCAACATCGCGACGTGCTTCTGTTAAACGTTTTTTAAAGTAAATGAACCCTTCTTCTTTCACCCATGGGTACACGCTTGGCCAAGCACTAATGCGTTGCTGGTGAATGTGTGGTGCGAACAACTCTGTCAAACTTGAGCATACACTTTCTTGCCATGGACGCTGACGTGCAAAGTTCACATAGGCATCTACCGCAAAACGCACACCTGGTGATACCATTTCCAGCGAAGTCACTTGTTCACGAGTCAATCCGACGGCCTCGCCCAGCTTAATCCAAGCCTCAATACCACCCTCCACGTTATCATAACCATCGTGGTCGGTAATTCGATGAATCCAGCCTTTACGGACTTCTTTATCAGGGCAGTTGGACATAATGGCCGCATCTTTTTGCGGAATCATGATTTGGTAGTAATAACGATTGGCTACCCAACACTGCAATTGTTCTTTTGTGAGTTTACCTTCATACATCAGCACATGAATTGGATGATGAATATGATAGCCCTGACCTTTTTCTCTTAACTTAGTTTCAAACTCTTGACGTGACCAAGGTAAATTATCGTTTGTTAGTGCATTCATTACGTTCTCCTAAAGTATGATATCCATGCCGTCATAGGCCACTTCTATTTTGTGTTGATTTAAAATAGCGCGCTCGGCAGAATCTTCTCTTAAAATTGGGTTGGTATTGTTGATATGTATCAATACCTTACGTTCAGCCTTAAATTCATCCAAGTTTTCAATCATGCCGTTAGCACCCGATTGCGGGTTATGTCCAATATCGCGCGCCCTCTTCGTCATGAGGCCTAAATCAATCATTTCTGTATCAGTCCAGAACGTGCCGTCGACCATAATACAATCGGCCTGATGCATGAGTGGCGGCAAATGTGGTTCAATTTCTGCTAGGCCAGGCGAATACCAACATTTTTTACCTGTACTGATTTCTTCGATCAGCACGCCTATGGTATCGCCTGGGTGTGGGTCATTGCGGTGTGGAGAATACGGTGGCGCAGCGCTTTTCAGCGCAACTGCGGTAAAGCGTAAATTAGGCACATTGGGAATTTCAAAACTGGTTTTACCGTCAATGGGCACATCATGATGATTAATCCCGCAATAATGCCCTAAAATATTTAAGATTTGATTACCAGACGTTAAGTCTCCATACACCATTTTTGTACAATAGATTTCACGCTTCACTTGACCTTCTCTTAGCATATACAAACCTGTTGTATGGTCAATTTGCGCATCAATCAACATAATCGCTTGAATGCCAGTGTCGCGAATACTCCGCGCGGGCTGTAAAGGCGCAAAATCTTGAATTTGTTGCAACACGTCAGGAGAAGCATTAAACAATACCCAGTCCACCCCATTGCTTGAAACACAAATAGAAGACTGTGTACGCTTAGTGGCTTTAATCGTCCCTTTACGCAAGCCATCACAATTAAAACAATTACAATTCCATTGCGGGAAACCGCCACCTGCCCCTGCGCCTAAAACATGAATATGCATGAAAAACTTCTTATCTATTGAATGAGATGAAAAAGGCCGCCCAACGGCAGCCTTGATGGTAAAACAATTATTTATTGCAAACGTACATGGTCACTTCAAAGCCAAAACGCATTTCAGTCGCTGCTGGTGCTGTCCACATATCAATCTCCTTGTATTAATCTTCATCATCATTGATGGTATGACCAGCATCATACGCAGGCGTTTCATAAATCACCTGCAAGCTACAATGATTCGCTACTAGTGATTTTCATGATGCTATTAGTATAGAAGTTATTCACTATTGATTAAGCGACGGCGACGCACTGCTTCAGCCAGAGACTCCAGCACAACGACTGTATCTTGCCAGCCGATACAGCCATCAGTAATAGATTGACCATATGCCAATGTGCAGCCTGGGGCATGGTCTTGACGACCCTCATTCAGATGAGACTCCACCATCAAGCCAATAATACGCACATCACCTGAGGCAATCTGGTCAGCCACATTTTTAGCGACTTGTACTTGCAATTGATATTGCTTTTGGCTATTGGCATGACTACAGTCAATCATCAATCTCGGCGCCAACCCAGCCTCAGCTAAACTATTACAAACCGCATCTACACTTTCCGCATCGTAGTTTGGCGTTTTCCCGCCACGTAAAATCACATGGCAGTCTTCATTGCCTGTGGTAGCAATAATGGCTGAACGCCCCTCTTTCGTTACAGACAAAAAGTAGTGGGGGCTTGCCGCTGTTTTAATCGCATCAATCGCTACACGTACACCGCCATCTGTGCCATTTTTAAAGCCAACTGGACAAGACAGACCTGAAGCCAGTTCACGATGTATCTGGGATTCCGTAGTGCGTGCGCCAATCGCACCCCAACTAACCAAATCTGCGGTATATTGTGGCGTGATTGTATCTAAAAACTCTGCACCGGCTGGCATGCCAATTTCATTCACATCTAATAAAAACTTGCGTGCAATGGCTAAGCCTTCGTTAATATCGTAACTGCCATCCAAATGCGGATCGTTAATCAAACCCTTCCAGCCGACTGTTGTGCGTGGTTTCTCAAAATAAACGCGCATCACAATTAGAAGCTCTTTGGATAATTGTTTACGCACCTCTAGCAAGCGCCTTGCATACTCCATCCCCGCTTCTGGATCGTGAATGGAGCAAGGCCCAACAACCACCAACAATCGGTCATCCGCTTGATACAGAATTTGATGAATCGCCTTACGCGTCGCCAGAATATTTTCTGTGGTCAGTTGGCTTTCTTTAAAGCGTGCCAATAGCTCTGAAGGTAAAATCAGTTCTTGTACTTCACGGATACGTACATCGTCCGTGGCTAATTTTTCATATTCAGTCATGATGATATAAGAATCTTTTCTAACACTTCTAAAAAGCGCGCATTTTCACTATATAAACCAATACTGACGCGCAAATAGTCAGGCATTCCATAATTGGCTACTGGACGTACAATCACCCCATTTTGCAATAACTTCTGATTGACTTGTGATGCGTTAGGCACCTTAAAACTCACAAAGTTACCAAAAGATGGAATGTAGTCCAAGTCTAATTGTGCCAATCCCTGCGTGATTTGTAGCATCCCTGCTTGATTTAGCGCATAACTACGCGCCACAAAATCATCATCATCCAGCGAGGCAATTGCAGCGGCTTGCGCCACTGAGTTCACATTAAATGGCTGACGTACACGATTTAAAATATCTGCAACCTCTGCATGCATCAAGCCAAAGCCAACGCGCAAACCTGCTAGACCATACGCTTTAGAAAAAGTGCGCGAGATAATAAGATTGCTAAACTCTGCGAGCCAGTGAATCGCCTCTGATTTGTCTTGTGCTGACAAGTACTCATCATAAGCTTCATCCAGCAACACCAGCACATGCTTGGGAACACGCTGTAAAAAATCATAAAGCGCTTGTTTACCAATGAGCGTACCTGTTGGATTATTAGGATTCGCAACAAAAACCAATTTTGTTTTAACAGTGATGGCCTTTAAAAATCCTTCTAAATCATGTCCAAACTCAACTGCTGGGATCACCACACCCGTAGCCCCAACAGCTTGCGTCACCAAGGGATAGACTGCAAAAGCATGCTGAGAGTAGATCGCCTCATCACCTGCTTGTAAAAAAGCACGTGCAGCCAACTCCAAAATATCATTTGATCCATTTCCAAACACAATTTGATTGGGTGCAACATTAAACTTTTGACTCACAGCATCACGTAATGCAAAGCTGTTACCATCTGGATAACGCGCAATCTCAGCAATCGCATCTTCCACGGCCATTTGTGCTTTTGGGCTCATTCCCAAAGGATTTTCATTAGAGGCTAATTTAACAATTTCAGCTTCCTCCAGTCCCATTTCGCGCGCCAACTCACTGATAGGTTTTCCGCCTTGATAAGGTGCAATTGCACGTACATAATCAGGCGCTAGTATCGATAAAGAACGGGAGTTTTGTAAATTCATCATGCAACTCAATGAGATTGATTAAACGTCTGCAACAGGATAAGAGCCAAGCACCTTAAATAATGCTGCACGCTGATTCAGCTCTGACAGTGCCGCGCTTACCGAGGCATCATTTTGATGACCTTCAATATCCACATAGAAAATGTAATCCCACAGGTTTTGTTTGGAAGGTCTGGACTCAAACTTCGTCATACTTACGCCATGGCGCGACAACGGCTCTAATAACTGCACCACAGCACCAGGCTGGTTCTTAGCACTCATGACAAGTGAAGTTTTATCTCTGCCAGAAGACGCAACTTCATGTGTTCCCAAGACCAAAAAGCGCGTAGTATTTTTGGGATCATCTTCAATGTTTTCTGCTAATACATTTAAATCAAACAACTCAGCTGCTCGCTTACTCGCAATCGCCGCAGCAAAAGTACCTTCAGCACTGACTAGTTCATGTATCATTTGCGCCGCCCGTGCGTTACTCGTCACTGCTTCACGCTGTGCTTTTGGGAGATTTTTATTCAGCCATTCATGACACTGCGATAGCGATTGTCCATGCGAAAATACATGGGTGATTTGAGCAATGTTTTGTTGGCGCGACAACAAACAATGGTGCACAGGCAATGTCACTTCACCACAAATTTTTAATGGGCTCACTAGCAATAAATCTAAAGTCAGCCCAATAGCACCTTCTGTAGAGTTTTCTACTGGCACAACACCATAATCTGCCTGATTCGCTTCTATGGTGCGAAACACTTCATCGATTGAACCACATACCACGGCCGTACGACCTTGACCAAATTGCTTTAATGCGGCCTCTTCACTATAGGTGCCTAAAGGACCCAAAAAAGCGATTGACAGTTCTTTTTCCAATGCTCGGCAATTTGACATGACCGCACGAAAAATATGACTCACAGCCTCTTTAGATAACGGTCCAGCATTCTGTTCTTGTAAGCGTCGTAATATTTGCGCTTCACGTTCAGGACGATAAATCACACCGTCTTCTTTTAAACTACCAATCTGGCGTGCAAGTTTTGCACGCTCATTCACGAGCTTAAGCATTTGCTCATCGATGGCATCGATTTGATTGCGATATTGTTTAAGTAAATCTGACAAGTTTTATGCCCTAGTGATTTTGCTCAATTAGTGATTTTGCTCAAAGTGCTGCATATAGTTTATAAGCGCCTGTACACCCTCGATTGACATCGCGTTATACACACTTGCACGCATGCCACCCACCATACGATGCCCTTTTAGTTGCAACAAGCCATTGGCTTCTGCACCTTTTAAAAATGCATCATTCAGGCTTTCATCACGCAACCTAAATGGAATGTTCATTCGTGAGCGATTTTTCACAGCAATATTGTTGTAGTAAAAATGGCTTTGATCTAAATATTGATAGAGTAGTGTGGCTTTAGCAATGTTTTTTTGCTCAATCGCCTCCACACCACCTTGTGCTAACAGCCATTCAAACACCAAACCCGCAATATAGATGCTATAGGTTGGTGGCGTATTAATCATGGACTGATTCGCCGCTTGTGTTTTCCAGTGGAAAACCGCTGGCGTTAATGGTGAAGCTTGGTCTAACAAATCCTCACGCACAATCACAAGACACAAACCCGCTGGGCCGATATTTTTTTGCGCACCTGCATAAATTACGCCATATTGGCTTACATCTATTGGACGAGATAATATATGCGATGACATATCAGCAACAATTGGTACGCCATGTGTATCAGGCACATCCATGAATTCCACACCGTGAATCGTCTCGTTCGTACAGTAATGCAGATAAGCGGCATCTGGATGCAATTGCCATGTGTCGAAATCAGGCACCTGCGTAAAGCCTTCTGCTTCACCAGATGCAATAACGCGTATATCACCAAAAGCTTTTGCATCCTCAACGCTACGCTTGCTCCATGCTCCTGTCACCACATAATCTGCACTTTTGCTATTTAGTAGATTCAACGGAATCATGGCATTCTCTGCAATCGCACCTCCTTGCAGGAACAGCACTTTATAATTTTCTGGCACTTGAAGTAACTGGCGAAAATCCGCCTCAGTTTTTTCTAGGATGCTAGTAAACTCTTTCCCACGATGCGACATTTCCATCACGCTCATGCCAGAGCCATGCCAATCCAACATTTCTGCCTGCGCACGTTCGAGTACTGATTTAGGTAATACGGCAGGTCCTGCCGAAAAATTGTAAATCTGCTTCATCACTTACGTATTATTCCTCGTCTGTTTCTACAATTTTTTCTAATCCAGAAAGTTTTTCACCTTCACCTAGATTAATCAGCGTCACACCTTGCGCAGCACGACCCATATCACGGATTTCTTTGACGCGCGTTCTAATGAGCACCCCACCCGTTGTAATCAGCATGATTTCGTCGTCTTCACTCACCAATCTCGCCGCAACTGCTGTGCCATTACGCTCACTAATTGCAATCGCTTTCACACCTTGCGTACCGCGACCAGAATGACGGAACTCAGACAACACGGTGCGCTTACCGTAGCCATTTTCTGTCGCAACTAAAACTGATTGCTGATCATTCTCGGCTATCAACAATGACAGTACTTGCTGTTTAGCGCCTAATTTCATGCCACGCACACCGCGTGTTGCACGTCCCATTGGGCGTACATCATCTTCGGTAAACCATACCGCTTTACCACCATTGGAAACGAGAACAATGTCATTCTTACCATGCGTGATTTCAGCACCCACCAAATAATCGCCTTCGTCAAGTTTAATGGCGATGATGCCTGATTTACGCGGGTTGGCAAACTCGGTCAGTGCCGTTTTCTTTACTGTACCTTGCGCTGTCGCCATAAAAATAAAGTGATTTTCATCAAACTCTTTCACAGAAAGAATCGCGTTAATTTTTTCACCTTCTTCTAGTGGGAACAAGTTCACAATAGGCTTACCACGACTGATGCGGCTACCCTGTGGCACTTCGTATACTTTTAGCCAATACACTTGACCTAAGCTACTGAAACATAAGATGTAATCATGGGTATTCGCCACAAACATCTTGTCTATAAAATCATCTTCTTTAGTAGCTGCCGCTTGTTTACCACGTCCACCACGTTTCTGTGCGCGATACTCATCTAAAGGCTGCGATTTGATGTAACCCGTATGCGATAAAGTCACCACCACATCTTGCGGTGAGATTAAATCTTCCAAAGACAAATCTTGCGCATTTGCCACAATTTCACTGCGGCGCTTGTCACCAAACTGTTTCTGTATTTCCATGAGTTCGTCAGTAATAATGGCTGTCACGCGTGGTGCATTAGCAAGAATATCCAACAAATCAGCAATCACATCCATGACCTCTTTGTATTCTGTCACAATTTTATCTTGCTCGAGACCTGTTAATCGTTGCAAGCGCATTTGCAAGATTTCTTGCGCTTGTACATCAGACAAGCGATAACCTTTTGGTGTCAAACCAAAATCAACCGACAAGCCTTCTGGGCGTGAAGCTTCCATTGCCGCACGTTTGAGCATTTCTTCCACAACTGGAGATTGCCACAAGCGCGCCATCAAATCTTTTTTCGCTTCAGGCGGTGTTGGTGCGGCTTTAATAATCGCAATCATTTCATCCACATTGGCGAGCGCAACTGCCAAGCCTTCTAACACATGCCCACGCTCACGCGCCTTACGTAATTCGTAAACAGTGCGACGCGTGACGACTTCACGGCGATGGCGCAAGAAAGCTTCTAGCATTTGCTTAAGGTTAAGCAAGCGCGGCTGGCCATCTAACAAAGCGACCATATTCATACCAAAGGTATCTTGTAGCTGTGTTTGTTTGTAAAGGTTATTGAGAATAACTTCTGGCACTTCGCCACGCTTCAGTTCGATTACGACGCGCATACCAGATTTATCGGACTCATCGCGCAGATCAGAAATACCTTCGATTTTCTTCTCATTCACTAGCTCAGCGATTTTTTCAATGAGTGTCTTTTTATTTACCTGATATGGCAGCTCGTCAATGATAATGGATTGGCGACCGCCTGCCTTATCCATGTCTTCAAAGTGGGTGCGCCCACGCATCACCACGCGACCACGGCCTGTACGGTAGCCTTCTTTTACACCTACTGTGCCGTAAATAATCCCTGCTGTTGGAAAGTCTGGCGCTGGAATGATATCAATCAGTTCTTCTACGGTCGTTTCAGGATTTTTGAGCAAGGCAAAGCATGCGTCCAACACTTCATTGATATTGTGTGGTGGGATATTGGTCGCCATTCCCACGGCAATGCCTGAGCTGCCGTTGATGAGCAAGTTAGGAATACGCGCTGGCATGATGAGCGGCTCATGCTCGCTGCCGTCATAGTTTGGGCCGAAATCGACTGTTTCTTTATCAATATCAGCCAGCAACTCATGTGCAATTTTTGCCATACGGATTTCGGTATAGCGCATCGCGGCAGCATTATCGCCATCCACCGAACCAAAGTTACCTTGGCCATCCACCAACATATAACGTAAGGAGAAATCCTGCGCCATACGTACAATAGTGTCATACACCGCGGTATCACCATGTGGATGGTACTTACCAATCACGTCGCCGACAATACGGGCAGACTTTTTATAAGGTTTATTATAGTCATTAGAAAGTTCATGCATGGCATACAACACACGTCGATGCACAGGTTTTAAACCATCACGTACATCAGGTAATGCACGCCCTACAATAACGCTCATCGCGTAATCAAGGTAAGAGCGACGCATCTCATCTTCTAGACTAATAGGTAGTGTTTCTTTAGCGAATTGGTCCATCGATTGACTCATGATTTGACTATCTTTTTTAATTTAAATTTATCACATGATTTTATCATGATAAGCTATGTGTAGTCTCAGGATTTCAATCTTCCCTGAGAGAAAGCATGGGTTAATTTCAAATTATTTTCACTTAACTCATCTATCATTGTGACAAGCATTATTTAACCGTAGATTAACGAGGAGAACAAAATGGCCGTACTAGTTGGCAAATCCGCCCCAGATTTTACCGCTGCCGCAGTGATGGGCAACAACAGCATTAAAGAAGAATTTAAACTCCATAAACATATTAAAAATAAATATGCTGTCATCTTCTTTTATCCTTTAGATTTTACTTTTGTATGTCCTTCTGAACTTATTGCATTTGACCATCGTTTGGATGAGTTTAAAAAACGTGGCGTTGAAGTCATCGGCGTTTCCATTGATTCGCACTTTTCGCATTTGGCATGGAAAAATACTGCCATTGAAAATGGTGGAATTGGCAAGGTTGGTTACCCATTAGTGGCAGATATTAAGCACGAAATCTGCAAAGCTTATGATGTGGAAACCGATGGTGGCGTAGCATATCGCGGCTCTTTCCTCATCAATAAAGCAGGTGTTGTCGTTCACCAAGTCGTCAACGATTTACCTCTTGGTCGTGACATTGATGAAATGTTACGCATGGTAGATGCGCTACAATTCTTTGAAGAACATGGCGAAGTGTGTCCCGCAGGCTGGAAAAAAGGCAAGAAAGGGATGGATGCATCACCAGAGGGCGTAGCTAAATATTTGGCCGCCAATGCAAAAGATCTGTAACTTTCAGGTTTGATTGCTTAAATATAAAAACGGGGCAATTGCCCCGTTTTCTATTTTGATAGTATTTTTATTCAATTACAGCTTAAGTGCTAGATTTATTAGGCCTATTAAATAATCTTAAATTTCTTACTATCTACCAACTTAATGCTGTTGTAATTATTCGGATCTGAGAATTCAAACTTCCATATTGAGTATATGTTTCCTGTTTTAGATTTTTCAAAGAAAAGTGTGTAAACTTTTTTATTGGTTTTTAGCTGCCACTGCTTAAAGGGGTAGTATAGTTGCCTAATAATCGTGTTTTTAGTTGAGGAATTTTTAGCTTCAACTAATACAACCTTATCTTTCCCCTCATAACCAGCATCCACTTCAGTTTGTACACTTGATGTTTCAACCCTAAATGAATCTACAAAAAAATCAAAGGTTGGAGTATATTTCCGCCCTCTAATTGTCAAAACCAAAGAAGGGTCATTCATAAAAGTTCTAATTAAACTTGATGCATATGCAAAATCTAAATGCTGCATCTCCGAATTCCCCACTTTGGAAGTATCCAGTACAAAATCTAGCGAGGAGCTATATGTAACAATTTCCGATTTGACTTCTGGTATATCTATATAGCCTTCACCTTTAAAGATAGCGTAGTTACCGTTTTTAATTGGCAGTATAAATAATCCATGTTCAACAAATACAGCAGGCCGGTCTTCCCTAGTGTCATGCTTGCAAAGGATACGTGCTTCTTTTTGTCCTGGTTTTTTAAAATCTTGGCAGGAAGTATTAATTTGCTTAGCTGATAAAAGAAATGGGGCACTTTTAAAGTCATGATCCAACACTCTTAAATCATCAAAAATCTTTTTCCATGAGTCATTATTAGATTTTGCCATTGGAATATCCCTTCTTATTATTTCGCTAATCGAGACTTTGATAGTTCTAAGTAGTTTGTATCTAACTCAATTCCAACATATCTTCTATTATTCTTTACAGCCGCAACTCCAGTTGTTGCACTGCCACTGAACGGGTCTAGAACAAGCGCTCCTTCATTAGTTGAAGCCAAAATACAACGCTCAACCAATTTAATAGGTTTTTGTGTCGGATGTTTTCCAAACACCTTTTCATCCCTGCCTGGGGCGGTGAACCTCCAAACAGACTTCATTTGCTTATTACCATTCTCCTTACGCATTGCTGGGTAATTATACAAATGTTTAGACTTTTCGGTCTTCGCAGCCCAAATGATAGTTTCGGTTGAATGCGTAAAATAGCGGCAGGAAAGATTAGGTGGTGGGTTTGGCTTTTCCCATGTAATATCATTTAGCATTTTCATACCCAATTGTTGCATTGCAAAACCAACAGAATGAATAACGTGATGTGTACCACTTACCCAAATTGTTCCATTAGGATTTAGTAACGCTTGGCAACGCTTTAACCACTCTAGATTAAACTCATGATTAAGCTCTGCGCCTTTTGATTTATCCCACGCACCTTTATCAACCTTAACCATTTTTCCCGCATGACAGCTAATGCCGCCGTTAGATAAGAAATAAGGCGGGTCTGCAAAAATCATGTCGAATCTGCCATTAGGAAATTTTGCAATCAGACTATCCATAAACTCCAGACAGTTCGCTTGATACAGCCAAACACCACGCACATCATCGCGATAAAACAATTTATTTGGTGATAATTCTGTTTGCCTCAAAACCAAATCCGAGAACGGATCGTCGCCAATCTCTATCTTTTCTTCAACTACTGGATATTCAAACATTACTATGCTTTACTTTCTGTATTCAAAACATACCCTTTAATATCTTCGATAAAACCATCTATGGATTCCCCGTTATTTTGAATGGTTTCCACGTAGCTCTCATCATTATCTTCAATGGCATCATTGAATAAATCTGCTAATAGGTAATCATCCATTTGACTGATAACAAAGTACAAACCGTTACTTGTTACACCCTCTAAACCACCATCCCCCAAATCTTTAATGGTTAAACCCGCAATTGTTTTCTGTACCATAGTATTCCCCCCTCGCCCTTAAAAATGTTTAATTAAGCTTGTCTTCCAGCCAGTCAAATTGTTCACGGCTTAACCAATAATGCCAAATCCGCCTTCAAATCGTCTACATGCTCAAGCCCAACCGCGATACGCACCAAGTTTCCTTTAATACCTGCCTCCGCTCGCGCTTCTGCTGTGACGCGGCTGTGCGTAGTGGTGGCTGGGTGCGTAATGGTGCTTTTAGCATCTCCCAAGTTTGCGGTAATCGAAATTAGTTTCGTCGCATCAATCAGTTCCCAAGCTGCCTCTTGCGCTGTTTGCCCCGCCTTAGGCTTGACTTCAAAACTTACAATACCTCCGCCACTTGTTTGCTGTTGCATTGCCAACTGATGCTGTGGATGCGAAGCCAATCCTGGATAATAGACACGCGCTACTTGCGGTTGCGCTTCCAGCCAAGTCGCGAGTGCTAGCGCACGCTTGGCATGCGCTTCCATGCGCACATGCAAGGTCTCTAAGCCTTTTAAGAACACCCAAGCATTAAACGCGCTCATGGTGACGCCTGCGGTGCGCAAAAAGCCATATACAGGCTCCATCAACGCCTTACTGCCTAACACTGCGCCACCCAAGCATCTGCCCTGCCCGTCAATATATTTAGTCGCTGAGTGAATAATAATGTCAGCACCCAACGCTAAAGGCCTTTGAATCGCAGGCGTGCAAAAGCAGTTATCCACCACCAAATGTGCGCCCGCTTTGTGCGCAATTTCCGCCAACACACTGATATCGCCAACCTCAGTCAGCGGATTGGATGGTGTTTCTGCAAAAAATAGCTTGGTTTTGGGCGTCAAAGCCGCTTGCCACTCGGCAGGGTTAGTCAGCGACACAAACGTGACCTGCAAACCCCAGCGCGCAAGAATGTTGCTAAATAACTGCACGCTTGTACCAAAAATGCTGCGAGAGGCCAGAATATGATCTCCCGCACTACACAGCCCCATCACACATGCGAGTATTGCTGACATTCCGCTAGAGGTAGCCACGCATTGCTCAGCGCCTTCTAGTGCCGCCAATTTATCTTGAAACATGGAAACAGTCGGATTAGTAAAACGCGAATAGATATTGCCTTGCTCTGCGCCACTAAATCTTGCTGCTGCCTGTGCGGCACTGACGAATCGAAAGCTTGAGTTTAAAAAAAGCGCTTCTGAGTTTTCACCAAACTCTGTAGTTTGTGTGCCAGCGCGCACGCCTATTGTTTCTGTATGATATTGATTTATGTTCATGAGTTGTCCAAATTCTGGGCATGAAAAAACCCGTTTAAGCTGAAGCTAAAACGGGTTTTTTAGTATCTCGCTTTAGCAGTATTTTTTATGCGCCCGCAAGCTGAGTTTGGCTTTGTTTAAAGTTGGCCACTCAAATCAGCGCAATTACATTTAACGCTCAATCAATACTGATGTCAAGAAAATTTACAAAAATAATTAACGCAAACAATTACACCCCCAGTACATCCAATACTTCATTTTGTCTGGCTTCCAAGCCTGCCCACAACGGCAACCTTAATAGCCTATCAGACAAAGCATCCGTATTTTTCATGGTGCCATGCGCACGCGCAAACTTCTTACCAGCTGGCGCGCTGTGTAATGGAATATAGTGGAATGTAGGATGAATATTCTTTTGCTTAAATTTTTCAATTAGCTTAGTACGATGTGCTAATGACTCCAACAAAATATAGTACATATGTGCATTATGCTGACATTCAGCAGGGATAATTGGCCTTCTTAATACGCCTTGCTGCTCGAGTGGTGCTAGTGCTGTATGGTAAGCGTCCCAAACTTTCATACGCATGGCTGTAATTTCTTCAGCATGTTCTAATTGTGCAAACAAAAATGCAGCCGTATCTTCACCTGGAAGGTAAGACGAGCCCATATCTTGCCAGGTGTATTTATCAACTTGACCACGATAAAACTGACTACGATTAGTGCCTTTTTCACGAATAATTTCGGCTCTTAACATTAAATCTTCGCGATTCACCAATATCGCACCACCCTCACCAGAAATAATATTTTTGGTCTCATGGAATGAATAAGCTCCAATATCACCAATGGCACCTAGAGAACGCCCTTTATACTTAGACATGACACCTTGCGCTGCATCTTCAATCACCAATAAATGATGTTTTTTTGCAATAGCCAGAATGGTGTCCATTTCACATCCGACACCAGCATAGTGTACGGGCACGATGGCTTTGGTTTTAGGCGTAATTGCTGCTTCAATCAGCTTCTCATCGAGATTCAGAGTATCTTCGCGGATATCCACGAATACAGGAACGCCGCCACGTAATACAAAAGCATTTGCCGTAGAGACGAACGTGTAAGAAGGCATAATCACTTCATCACCAGGCTGAATATCAGCCAAAATTGCAGCCATCTCTAATGCAGCAGTGCAAGAGTGTGTGATTAATGCTTTTTTAGTTTGAGTGTGATGCTCTAACCATTCACAGGCTTTATCGGTGAACGCGCCATCCCCTGAAAGATTACCAATTTCGTGGGATTGTTGAATGTATGTGATTTCTTTACCAGTAAGGTAGATTTTGTTAAATGGAATCATAGACTACGCAACTATATACAAAAGATATTAGCTCTAAGTATACACAATTAGCCATAACTTCCTATTACCCAAACGGGTAAAATTTATTAATCTACTTCAACTATATCCGTTGAAAGCAAATTAAGATCGAGCTGTGTACTTGAATTGGGCGGTTTTTGTTTTTTGTTGAAATCACTACGTGCGGCTTCAATCCTGTTTAGATAAGCGGCATCGACATCACCCGTCACATAATGACCATCAAAACAACTGCTATCAAAAGAAGTGAGCTGAGCATTGGATTTCGCGATACTTGCCTTTAACGCGTCTAAATCCTGATAAATCAATGCATCCGCACCAATTTCCTTGCAGATTTCTTCATCTGTACGTCCGGTGGCTAATAGTTCATCCCTACTTGGCATATCAATGCCATAGACATTCGGGAACCGCACTGGCGGTGCAGCAGAAGCAAAGTACACTTTGTTGGCACCTGCATCCCGAGCCATTTGTACAATTTGTTGTGAAGTCGTGCCACGCACAATTGAGTCATCCACCAACAATACATTTTTACCTTTAAACTCTATCCCAATTGGGTTCAGTTTTTGCCGAACTGATTTTTTGCGTAATGCCTGACCTGGCATAATAAATGTTCTGCCAATATAGCGATTCTTAATAAAGCCCTCACGATAGTCCAAATTAAGCGCAATCCCCAATTGCAGGGCGCTAGGCCGACTGGTATCAGGGATCGGAATGACCACATCAATGTGTTTATCAGGCCATTCTCTTTTTATTTTTTCAGCTAGACTAACGCCCATATCCAAACGCGTTTGATATACAGAGACACCATCAATCACAGAATCTGGTCGCGCAAGGTAAACGTATTCAAAAATGCAGGAAGTAAGCTTTGGATTTTCTGCACACTGACGGCTAAACATATTGCCATCCATATCAATAAAAATGGCTTCTCCTGGGGCTACATCACGTAAAAGCGTAAACCCCAACACATCCAACGCGACACTTTCTGATGCAACAATATACTCAGTGCCTTTTTCTGTTTCTTGCTTACCCACCACTAATGGGCGAATACCAAATGGATCACGGAAAGCCAACAAACCAAAATTAGCAATCATCGCTACAACAGCATACGCGCCTTTACAACGTCTATGCACACCAGCCACAGCATCAAACGCCATATCAGTATTCAACAACGCATTACGAGAGGTCTTTTCAATTTCATGCGCCAACACATTAAGCAGTACTTCTGAATCTGAATTGGTATTAATGTGGCGCAAATCTTGTCTAAACATTTCGGACTTGAGTTGTTCCGAATTAGTTAGATTGCCATTATGTCCAAGCACAATACCAAATGGGGAGTTCACATAAAACGGCTGCGCTTCAGCAGCGCTTGACGAGCCCGCAGTCGGGTAACGCACATGTGCAATGCCCGCATTACCTACCAAGCTACGCATGTGACGCGTCTGAAATACGTCTTTCACTAAGCCATTGTTTTTATGCATATGAAACGTATTGCCATCACAAGTGACAATGCCAGCCGCATCCTGCCCCCTGTGTTGTAGCACCAGCAATCCATCATACAGCAACTGATTCACTGGGTTTTTACCTACAATTCCAATAATTCCACACATGTATTAAACCTTTACTGATTGATTTAAATATTAATCATATCTGACATATTTTGTCATACCTGACGGTAGCCATGGTAACGCCGCCTTCACCATTGCCTCCAACGGAGAGCTAAACATGGCATTCGTCCAACGTGCATCCTTAGGCAAGTCTGTCATCCCCGCTAGCATCACTAGCACCCCTACAATTAATAATCCCCTGGCAAAACCAAACAACCCACCAAGTAATCGATTTAGCCATCCTAAACCTAAATTTTTTAAAATTCCAGATAATGCAATAGAAATTAAACTAGCCAGTAACAAAGTCGCTAAAAACAATATGACAAAAGCTGCTAACATTTTTAAATTATCTGTAGGGATGTCTGCTGGGAGTACTGGCGCCAGTTGTGAAGCATAAGTTTTTGCCACATAAAAAGACACAACCCACCCAAATAGCGAGAGCACTTCCCTAACAACACCCCGCATTAAGCTAATGAGTACAGAAAGCCCAATAATCAATAATACTGCGTAATCAAATGCCGTCATTATTGATACTTAGCGCGATCACTGACTCACTACCATACCAGTCAATCCTGCGTCTTTGATATTCTGCAATGCAATAGCTGCTTCATTTCTACTACTAAATACTTGTGACTTCAAACGTATTAAATCACCTTTGGGCGTTTTAACTTTTTCTGTTTTTGACTTGTACCCGAGTTCACTTAACTTGGCTTGCAACTCTTTAACCTTGTTTATATCCGTAAAGGCTCCAATTTGCACAAAAAAGGTACCATTTGTACTTTCCGCTTTGATTGCCTCAGATTTACCATGATCTGCATGCTCTGGCGTTTTTTCAGCTTGTGATTGTTTCGCTGTTGTCTGCTCTGTTACGTCTGTCGACTCAGTTGCAGTAGAGGCTTGATTAGGTAGCGTTATCTCTTGTGAAGCAGAAGACGCTTCATCAGGTACAACCTTGGAGTCAAAATCTGTTGTTTTTGCTTGTGGTAGAGAATTTGCATTGACAGCTTTTTCAGCATCACTATTCAATGTAATTTTCACTTTATCTTGTGATGTAACAGGAGCCCTGTCTTTGAGTAGGATAGGCAATAGAATAATCATCAATAAGACTAAGGCGATTGCGCCTACCAACCTGCGACGTGCCTTTTTCTTAAGATTGAGCTCAATATCTGCTACTGAGTCTTTTTGCATGTTTAAGCCTTATTTTGTGTGCTGTTCAACATTACTTCTAACTGCTGCCATTGGCTGAGTATCGCTGCCACGGTAAAGAATGATCCGAATATGATTATTTTATCATTTTTTGTCATATTATTACACGCAGCAACGAATGCATCTTCTACTTTTAATGCCTCATGTATCGGCACACTCACGCCATGAGTGATTAAAGTATTTTTTAACTCAGGCAATGTTGCCGCGCGTGCATGTTGTATTTCAGCAATATGCCATTCATCAATCTGAGAACTGAGCAAACTCACTACACTTGCAATATCTTTATCTGCCAACATGGAAAACACTGCTATCAAACGACCTTTAATATTCAATTTAGCCAAATTTTCTGCCAAAGATTGTGCTGCATGCGCATTATGTGCAACGTCAACAATAACATCAGGATGATGATGCAAATATTGAAAGCGTCCCAACAACTCTACCTTGGGTAAGGCATCAACGATGACTTCATCCGCGACTGGCAATCTGCTACGAAGTGAACGTGCCGCATAAACCACTGAAGCGGCATTGTTGATTTGAAAATCACCTACTAGCGCTAATGCTGGCAGCAATAAGGTGCCGAATTGGTCTTGATAGCACCAACCGTTTGCTGCTTGCTTTACCACATAATCCCGTTGTGCAATCTTCACTTCTGCGCCAATTGTCAGCGCATAATCCAACAGGCTTTGGGGTGGAGTTGGATCACCACAGATAGCGATTTGATTAGATCGATACACCCCAGCTTTTTCTAACCCAATTTTTTCGCGCGTATCCCCCAAGTAATCGGTATGATCCAGATCTACGTTGGTGACGATTGCACAATCTGCATCAAAAATATTGACCGCATCCAAACGCCCACCGAGCCCTACTTCTAAAATCACCACATCTAATTCAGACTCCATAAAGTACCACATGGCAGCAAGCGTACCCATTTCAAAATAAGTCAACTCTACTTCTTGCCTTGCTGTCTCAACGGCTAAAAATGCAGCACATAATGCCTGATCGGAAATTTGCTGATTGTTGATACGCACACGCTCGTGATAGCGTAGTAAATGTGGGGATGTATAGCAGCCTGCGCGATAACCAGCATCAATATACACCTGAGATAACATCGCACACGATGAGCCTTTGCCATTCGTGCCTGCAATCGTCACAATCGGGCAGTGTGCTTTTAATTTTAATCGTTTGGCTACTGTAGCGACTCGTTCTAAACCCATCGCAATAGATTTAGGATGCAACGCTTCAATGTAAGCAAGCCACCCTTCAACCGTATTCGGCTTAGCTATATGCATTGAGCCTACGATTTAAGCAGCTTTTGGTACTTTTAATAGAATAGAAAGCAGAGTTGCTAGTCTTTGTCGCATTTCACGTCTATCCACAATCATGTCGATTGCACCGTGAGCTAACAGAAATTCTGCACGCTGGAAGCCTTCAGGTAAAGTCTCGCGCACAGTCTGTTCAATCACACGAGGTCCTGCAAATCCAATCAAGGCATTTGGCTCTGCGATAATCACATCACCAAGCATCGCAAAGCTAGCAGACACGCCACCCATAGTAGGGTCGGTAAGCACCGAGACATAAGGTAAGCCTGCTTCCGATAATTTAGTTAACGCCGCACTGGTTTTGGCCATTTGCATCAAAGACAGCAGGCCTTCTTGCATACGCGCACCACCACTTGCAGAAACACAAATAAAGGGGGATTGCTGCTCAATCGCCGCATTCACACCGCGCACAAACCGCTCGCCTACTACAGCGCCCATAGAGCCGCCCATAAACTTGAATTCAAACACCGCAGCAACGACTGGTAGTCCTTCAATCATACCTTTCATCACAATCAGAGCATCTTTTTCACCAACTTCTTTTTGCGCAACCTTCATACGTTCCGCATAGCTTTTACTATCTTTAAATTTCAAAGCGTCTACAGGTGTTACGTCGCTCGCAATTTCTTCACGATTTTCTGGATCAAGAAGTGCATTCAATCTGGCTCGTGCACCGATACGGTTATGATGCCCACATTTTGGACAAACCTCTGCATTCGTATCTAAATCAGATCGATAAAGCACTGTTTGGCATGCATCACACTTGCTCCAAAGCCCTTCGGGTACGTTACGTTTCTGCACAGCGCCCACGGCACGTTGTATTTTTTGCGGTATTTTATCTAGCCAACTCATGATAACTCCAGCGTAATTAGTTTGTTATTAAGAAGCATCTATTGCTGTACGCAGTTCTTGCATTAATGCAGATACATTCTGAAAAATATTTTGTTCAGTCGAATCTTCAATCGCCAATACCATACGGCTGCCCACTACAATCGCATCTGCAAACTGTGCCACCTGTTTTGCAGTGGCAGCGTCTCTTACACCAAAGCCTACACCAATGGGTAAATGGGTTTTGGTACGAATTTCAGCAACACGACTTTTGACTTCTTCAATGTCCAAATTGGCTGCGCCAGTCACACCTTTTAATGACACATAATAAAGAAAACCTGTGGCCTGTTTTACAATTAAATCTGTACGCGCAGGCTCTGTAGTGGGTGACAACAGAAAAATGCTATCCACCCCAGAAGCTGCTAAGGCTTGCGTAAATGTTTCGCACTCTTCTGGCGGATAATCCACCGTTAGTACGCCATCTACCCCAGCATCTTTTGCAAGTGCTGCAAATTTGGTCACACCCATCGCCTCTATGGGGTTGGCATACCCCATCAGTACAATAGGCGTCTTATCATCTTGCTGGCGAAATTCCTTCACCAGTTCCAAGACTTGGCGCAAACTCACTTTATGCGCCAGTGCACGCTCACTTGCGCGTTGAATCACAGGTCCATCTGCCATAGGATCAGAAAATGGAACGCCCAACTCAATCATATCCGCTCCAGTGTTCACTAAGGTATGCATAAGCTGTACCGTCAACTTAGGATGTGGATCACCTGCGGTGATATATGGAACTAGCGCTTTTTTGTGATTTGATTTTAAGGTTTGAAAAGTGGCTTGAATACGTGACATAGTAATTTACAGTGTAATGTTTGAGAGTTTGGCAACAGTATTAATATCTTTATCACCACGACCAGATAAGTTAACCAAAAGTACTTCATCTTGCCGCATTTGTTTTGCCATTTTCTCTGCATACGCTAAGGCGTGGCTAGATTCTAATGCAGGGATAATACCTTCCGTGCGACAAAGCTGATGAAAAGCAGCCATCGCCTCATCATCAGTAATCGCCACATATTCAGCGCGCTTAATGTCTTTTAACCAAGCATGCTCTGGTCCTACACCTGGATAATCCAAACCTGCTGATATTGAGTGCGTTTCGATAATATTACCATCCGCATCTTGCATGAGATAAGTACGATTGCCGTGTAACACACCCACAGGGCTATTAGCAGTCAGTGGTGCGGCATGCATGCCTGTTTCCAAGCCATGTCCCGCTGCCTCGACACCAATTAATCGCACATTAGGTACATCAATGTATGGATAAAAAATGCCCATTGCGTTCGAGCCTCCGCCTACACAAGCCACAATCGCATCAGGCTGACGCCCAATCATTTCCTGCATCTGTTGCTTGGCTTCAATACCAATCACTGACTGAAAATCGCGCACCATCATCGGATAAGGATGTGGGCCAGCCACAGTGCCAATAATATAAAACGTGTTAGAAATATTCGTCACCCAATCACGCATCGCTTCATTTAGCGCATCTTTAAGTGTTTTTGAGCCACTTTCCACTGGTACGACCGTCGCCCCCAGCAGCTTCATTCTGAACACATTGGGCGCTTGACGCTTTACATCTTCCGAACCCATATACACCACGCACTCCAAACCCAAGCGTGCAGCAATAGTCGCTGTTGCCACACCGTGCTGACCAGCACCCGTCTCTGCAATCACACGCGGTTTACCCATACGTTTAGCAAGCAATGCCTGACCTATCGTATTATTGATTTTATGTGCGCCTGTATGATTAAGATCCTCGCGCTTCAGATAGATTTGCGCACCCCCAATTTTTTCAGAGAGTCTTTTTGCATGATAAATCGGGCTAGGACGACCTACAAAATGCTTTAAATCATAAGCAAACTCAGCCAAAAATTCAGGATCATGCCGATATTTTTCATACATTAAACGCAACTCTTCTAGCGCTTCTACGAGTGTTTCAGCCACAAATATGCCACCGAACTGACCAAAATGTCCACGTTCATCAGGCATGTCATACACTTGCATGGTTAACTCCTAAATTGATTAACTTCTTGCATAAAAGCAGCCATTTTCTGTGCATCTTTTATGCCTTTATCTTGCTCAACACCGCCACTGACATCAACTGCGTAAGGTCTGACCTTTTCAATAGCCAATCTGACATTCTCTGCGGTCAAACCCCCAGCAAGAATCACTGGCTTTTCTAGACCAGCTGGGATTAAGTCCCAATTAAATACTTGCCCAGTGCCACCCATGGCAGTATCTGAATAAGTATCGAGTAGAAGTGCTTTAGCATTTTGATAAAGTTGCGCGTATTGTAACAAATTTGTGTCATCTTTAACGCGAATTGCTTTGTAATAAGGCATATTAATTTGGTCACAAAACTGTGGTGACTCATCGCCATGAAATTGAATGATGTCTAAATGTACAGCGGACAATACACGTTGTATCTCGTCTTTACTTGCGTTTACAAACAACCCTACCTTGCTCACGTAAGGGGGTAATGCTTGCACTACGTCGGCTGCGGCAGACAGACTGATATTTCTAGGACTGGCTGAATAGAATACCAAACCAATCGCATCAGCACCTAACTTGACTGCTTCCAACGCGTCTTGCACTCGGGTGATACCACAAATTTTAGCTCGAACTCGCAATGTTATTCCCATCCAAACTCAATATGTTAGATTATCTCAAACTAGTACCAATGTCATATACTGTCTATACCATTCGTATGATAAATCTATCTTTAAATCAACGTTAATCGCTCATGCGTATTGGGCAACCCCCATTTGGGATCATATTGCACACCGCTTAAATATAATCCATGTGGTGAAAAAGTAGGAGGTGACTGCGTTCTATCTTTTTGTGCGAGCAACGCTTGCATATAGGCTGCGGGATGCTTGCCATTTCCAATATAGATTAATGCCCCAATCATATTGCGCACCTGATGGTGCAAGAATGCATTCGCCGAAAAATCAAAAATAAAATAGGCGCCATGCTGATGAACTTCTGCATAATAGATTGTTTTAATTGGTGATTTTGCCTGACACTCGCTAGCACGAAAGGCGCTAAAATCATGCTCTCCACGTAAACACTTGACCGCATCTTGCATCACTTTTAAGTTTAGCGGCAAATGGTACCAACCCACGCGTCCATCCTGTATTGCTGGCGCGCAGGGCTGATTCACTAGCACATACTGGTAATGACGTTGTACTGCAGAAAATCTTGCATGAAATGCATCATCTACCACTTGCGCCCATTTTACGCGCACCGCAGAAGGCAAATGCGCGTTCACCCCTCTTACCCAAGCACTGTCTGGGCGTACCGTCAAAGTGTCAAAATGCACCACTTGCATCAGGGCGTGCACCCCTGTATCTGTTCGCCCTGCCGCATGTACACGCACAGAATGATTCGCGATTGACTGCAATGCCGTTTCAAGCGCATCCTGTACCCCACGCTTACTAGACTGGCTTTGCCAGCCAAAAAAGCTTGCTCCGTTATATTCAACCCCAAGCGCAATTCTCATGCTACGATTGCACCCAAACGAAGGTAACAGCTAGAAGGATTAGCAACAAAACCAGCTTATCCCATATTGAGAATGAAGCTAAATTCATGCTGATTTCATTAATCTGCACTGACGAATCCAACTGCTCTATCTCATCAAACATATGCATAAAGCTGCGCTTGCTGTCCATGTGTGCATCTCTTGTCTCGACATAATGCAGCGTTAACCAGATGCGCACTGCGAATTTCTTAGCGTCAAGTTTCAATATATCAAATAGTCGCATGAATTGATACAAACCTCCTATCAGCGCTTGTTGAGTTGTCGTAGACAATAAAATAGACAACCCAGACAATATCGTTATAATTTTTAGCGCTTGCTTTACACCAGCTTCGATACCTTCGTAACTTGGCCTAAACCCTACCCCCAAAAAATCTACATACTGACCTGGTGTGACAAATGCATAAGTAAGCATCAGGATAAGCAATAACCAGCGTACACGCCGTAACGTAATTAAAAGTTTTTGCTGGTTAATGACCCAAGCTGATAAGGTCAATCCTGCACTTATTGCTATTAGCATCACTGACGACAACTGACCTATGACTAAGGCTAACAATAGTAATAACGCAAACTTAACTAATACGTGCATCTAGTCTAACCCTTAAAACAAAAAAGCCGGACATCGCCGGCTTTTGAGGCATCAACAGACCTACGCAATTTTGGCAAGCAACTCCGCCGCGCGCTTACGCTGATTTTCACCACCTTCATTCAGGACCTCTTCTAATAACTCTTTTGCGCCTATTTTGTCTTCCATATCCAGATAAGCCATGACCAAATCTAATTTTGTTTCCACTTCTTCTGGTTCGTGAGCTTCAGATAAATCTGCAAATGTAGCATCACTCACAGTATCGTTTAAGTCTAAACTAATCTCAGACAGATCCATGCTGGCAGGTTGGGCAAAGCTTGTGCCAGACATACCCTCATTCTGAAGATCAACTTCAGGCTCATCCATCTCTTCAGTTTGTGTTACATCTAACTCAAATGGCTCAACACTCTCGGCAGGCGCATCTAAAGTAATGCCAAAATCGTTGGATGGCTCTTCTATTACATTTTCTGTGAACTTAGAAAAATCAATATTTTCAATTGAGTCTGTGCGTTTCTCTTCTACTTCAGTAATAGGGAAGTCAATAGTAGGAACATCCAGCGAACGCGTCACGGCACTCTCTAAGCTCGTGCTTTGCACATCTTTCACTTCAGGCTGTAAAGAAAAATCATTTCTAACGGTATCTTGATTCAAGTCTTTAGCGTCTGACTCCAGTTCGAAGCCTAATGTAGCAGCTGACTCTAATGAATCAGGCATGACCTCTGGTGATTTTTCCATATCAAAGTCTAAGCCACCTACATTTAAATCATATTGCGCCTCTTCTTTGACATCAGATGCAACTATCGCTGGCTCATCAGCACTGGTAAAAGCAAAATCACCTACCTCGCCATCTCCATCTGGCACCTCTGGAACAGCAGTAGCTTCGCTCGTTTCAGCTGCATCGCCAAAACTTGCAAAAAACTCTTCTTTTGAGATGGGAGCACTTGACTCTTGTGCCGCTTCTGGATCGGTAATCTCTGTAGCATTTTGATACAGCGGATTTTGAGGGTCTAATTTCAAACCTAATTGCGCAACTTTATTCCATGTTGGGTCATTAGCACCCAATGAAGTATATAACTCACCAGATATTGCCTCAAAAGCTGAAGTGTTGTTTGCGGCCTGATATATTTCCAATAGTTTTAAATGTAATTCGTAACGTTTAGGTTCTTTAACAATAGCATCTTTTAATATTTCTTCCGCTTGCGCATCTCGCCCGTATGCCATGTAAACTTCGGCTTCAGCAATCGGATCCACATCGTGAGAATCAATCATGCCGCCAGCAGTACTTTGTGAAAAATCTGTAAGGAAGGAGGTGTCCCCAGTATCTACAGTGCCTCCAGCGGTGTTACCAAACACGGTGTTTGCTTTCAAGCCGCCCGAGGTCATGATTCCATCTTCAAAACTAGCCAGATTTTTCTTGCGCTTGTTTCTTAAATAGATCAAACCTGTCGTCAGTAGCAACAAGCCACCACCAGCAAGTCCTAAGGTATTTAAGTCAACATTCTGTAAAATTGTGGATACTGTAGAAGGCTCTTCTACGGGCGCACTTGGCGCAGGTGTTGTCACTTTTGGTTTTTTAGGTTGCTCTACAGGCGTAGCATCTGGTGCTGGTGGTGTTGGCACCGTTGCTTCTTGCTTCATCTCTGGCGCTACGGCAGACACCTCTTGTTTAACTTCAGGCTCAGTTTTTTCCGGCTCTGGACTAGTTTTAGCACTTGATTCGCTTTGCAGTTTAGTCATTGCATCATTTTTTAGCGCAATGAGTTTTTGCATATTTTCAACTTGCTTTTCTAATGCAATTTTCTTACTTTCGGCTTCTTTCAATGCATTATCTTTAGCTGTGACTTCCTCTTGCAGTGCCGCAACTTTATCTTTTAGAACTTTATCGTCAGCTGTCTTTGCAGGTGTTTCAACAGCAGAAAGTTTTACAACATCTTTGGGGCCTTTGGCCACAGTTGCAGCCTTATCTTCTGTCATGACCTTGCCGCTGCTGGATTGCGTCGCTACCGCAGCTTCGCTACCAGCACTTTCTTCTACGATTCCAGCCAGTCTATTTTTATATGCATTCCAATTGGCAGCATGTACACGCACCTCTTTGCGTGCAACAGATTTTGATATTCCTTGAAGCGTTTCTTGACTTGGCACACGTACAATTTGCCCAACTTTCAGGCGGTTCATATTTTCGCCATCAAACGCCTGTGGGTTTTCTTGGTACAAGCCAACGAGCATTTGCTCCAAACTGACACCTTCAGGCTTTAACTCATGTGCAAGCTTAGATAAGGTATCACCGCGCGCAGTAGTAATTTGTTCTTGCCCGCTTACGCTTTCAGTGGCGACTTCTGGTGGCGGGGATTGCTCAGATTTGGATTGATGACCTTTAGACTTTTTTAGAGGTTTTACCTCTGACGACTTAATTTCACTAGTCGCTGAAGAAACAGGGTGCGTTGTTACTTCAGAATTAACAGACTCTTTTGAATTACTGGTCTCTTTATTTTTATCTGCAGACGTTTTGGGGGATTGCACTGCACTTGGTTGACTGGTGGTATTGGCTTCGCCTGTATATCCTGGAGGATCTAGTAATACGGTATATTCTCTTAACAACCTACCTGACGACCAGTCCACTTGTATCAGCATATCTAAAAATGCGTCTGTAATTGGCTGTGCGCTGCGCAGTTTAAGTATAGGCGTGCCTCTGGCATTTTTAGCAACTTCAATTTTAATATCGTTATGTGAAGCTGGCTTTTCTAACCCTTGATCTTGATACGCTTGGCTCGGCGCAATGGTGGCATTAATACTGGAAAGTTCTTCTGCGGTTACCGACAATAACTCAATATCTGCTTTTAAGGGCTCACCCAGACTAGAGATTACATTCAACTTGCCTAAGCCAGCAGCATAGATTGAAAAGGGGAATAATATTAAACAAATCGCAAATGCTATATATTTTAATTTTGAGCTATGCACCATCACACCTTTTTTAACTTAATTTTGCAATAACAAAAATAACATCAATTAGTTAGAGTTGCAAGCTCATAACGCACATTATATTCATTGCCTATGTATTTGTTTAATGAAATCTGTCGCATTTTAACAACTAGACCCGACTCACATATTCAATTATTGCTGCACTAAAATGCGTAACATACGTCGTAATGGTTCCGCAGCTCCCCACAACAACTGATCACCAACCGTAAAGGCAGAAAGATATTCACCACCCATCGCCAGCTTACGCAAACGTCCTACTGGGGTTGTCAAAGTACCAGTAATCGCGGCTGGCGAGAGTTCACGCATGCTGACCTCGCGTTCATTTGGGATAACTTTTGCCCATGGATTCGCTTCTGCCAGCATTTGGCTAATTTCATTTAAGGGTACATCTTTTTTCAATTTAATTGTCAGCGCTTGGCTGTGACAACGCATCGCGCCAATACGCACGCACAAACCATCAATTACGATAGGATTGGATTCGCGACCCAGAATCTTATTCGTTTCAACGCCACCCTTCCACTCTTCTTTACTTTGTCCATTACCCAAATCTTTATCAATCCAAGGGATGAGGCTACCTGCTAATGGCACTCCAAAATGTGGTGCTGGAAAGGTATCTGCGCGGATAGTATCTGCCACTGTTTTATCAATATCTAAGATCGCAGAAGCTGGGTCAGCCAATAAAGCGCTCACAGACTGATTAATCACGCCCATTTGCTTGATAAGTTCACGCATATTTTGCGCTCCCGCACCAGAAGCAGCCTGATATGTCATGGAAGTGGCCCACTCCACTAAATCAGCCTTGAACAAGCCATTGAGTGCCATTAGCATCAGAGAGACTGTACAGTTACCCCCTATCCAATTTTTTCCACCTTTAGCTAGGGAATCTTGGATCACGTGCATATTGACTGGATCTAGAATAATGACTGCATCTTTTTCCATGCGTAAAGTCGAAGCGGCATCAATCCAATGCCCGTTCCATCCTGCATTACGTAATTGGGGAAAAATGTCTGTGGTGTAGTCGCCACCTTGGCAAGACACAATCACGTCCATCGCTTTTAATGCTGCGATATCTTTAGCATCTTTCAGCGCTGGCGAGTCTTTACCAACATTGGGCGCAGTGCCACCTACTTGTGATGTGGTGAAAAACTGCGGCTCAATATCTGCAAAATCATTTTCTTGCATCATGCGTTGCATGAGTACAGAGCCCACCATACCGCGCCAACCAACAAATCCTACACGTAACATGATTTCTATTCCCTAAATTTCTTATAAAGCTGCAACCACAGCCAGACCCATATCAGAACAACTGACTTTTTTCGTACCTTCTGTCCAAATATCCGCTGTTCTACACCCTTCTGACAATGCTTTTTTCACTGCATTTTCGACGCGGACAGCATTCGTCTCATCGTTAAAGGTATAACGTAGCATCATGGCAACCGATAAAATCGTCGCTAATGGATTGGCAATGTTTTTGCCAGCAATATCAGGCGCAGAGCCATGGCTAGGCTCGTACATCCCTTTGTTGTTGGCATCCAATGATGCTGAAGGCAACATGCCGATTGAACCTGTGAGCATCGACGCTTCGTCAGACAAAATATCGCCAAAAATATTACCCGTCACCATCACATCAAATTGCTTAGGTGCACGCACGAGTTGCATCGCAGCGTTGTCCACGTACATATGACTCAACTCAACCTCTGGATATTCGGCAGACAACTCTATCATCACTTGACGCCATAATTCTGTCGTTTCTAGCACATTAGCTTTATCGACAGAACACACTTTTTTGTTACGTTTCATCGCAATATCAAACGCCACACGACCGATGCGCTTAATTTCAGATTCGTTATAGCGCATAGTGTTGATGCCTTCGCGCTCGCCATTTTCTAGTGTAGAAATTCCGCGTGGCTGACCAAAGTAAATATCCCCTGTCAGTTCACGAATAATCATCAAATCTAAACCAGAAACCACTTCTGGCTTAAGCGTAGATGCAGAGGCCAACTCAGGGTAAAGCAAGGCTGGACGTAAGTTAGCAAATAAATTCAGCTCTTTACGAATACGCAATAAACCGCGCTCAGGGCGCAGATGACGCTCCAGCTTGTCATATTTCCAATCCCCTACGGCACCTAATAATACTGCATCAGCTTCTTGCGCTAGCTTCAAAGTGGCATCTGGTAACGGATCGCCAGCAGCTTCATAGCCTGCGCCGCCAATTGGCGCTTCAGTCATTTCTAAATTCAAATCTAACGCATTTAATACGTTAACCGCTTGTGCCACGATTTCTGGACCGATTCCATCACCAGGGAGTACTGCTATTTTCATGCTTATAAACCTTTTATTGACTGCACAGTTTAGTTAATTAAACAACCAAGGCTGACTGGCCTTGTGCTTCACTTCAAATGCTTTAATGGCATCAACTTGCTGCAGGGTTAAACCAATATCATCCAAGCCGTTGATTAAATTGTGTTTACGCACAGCATCCATTTCAAAACCATAAGATTGACCATCTGGGGTATTCACCGTCTGCTGGTGTAAATCAATGGTTAATTGATAACCGTTATTCGCCTCAACTGCTTTAAACAAGCTTTCTACAATCGCATCGCTTAACACGATGGGCAACATGCCATTTTTAAAGCAATTATTAAAGAAAATATCTGCGTAACTTGGCGCGATGATGGCACGAAAGCCGTAATCTTCAAGCGCCCACGGCGCATGTTCGCGGCTTGATCCGCAACCAAAATTTTCGCGTGTCAGCAAGATACTTGCACCTTGATAACGTGATTGATTCAGCACAAAATCTGGATTGAGCGGACGTTTGCTGTTATCCATGCCTGGTTCGCCATGATCAAGATAACGCCACTCATCAAACGCGTTTGGCCCAAAGCCACTACGCTTGATCGATTTCAAAAATTGCTTAGGGATAATCGCATCAGTATCGACGTTGGCACGATCTAAAGGTGCGACTACACCCGTTAATATTGTAAATACTCTCATACGCTATCTCTTAAAGTTTTCACGCTTACTTGTGCGCTACTAAACCAGCACACCTTCATTTTTACCACACCAAACTCATTTCAATGTTTTTATTAAAAAAACCATCATGAGCCAAGGCTGTTGAAGTTAAAACAGTCCTATTGACTTGTTTTTTGCACTGCTTCCCCTGCTTTTTCAATGTCTTTACCCATGCCATTAATCGTATTACAAGCACTTAATGCAAAGCACAAAAGTAATAATGATAATACTGTTCTCATCATTCCATCCTTAATTAAATGTTCTAACATCTACAAAATGCCCTGCAATAGCTGCTGCTGCAGCCATCTCAGGACTGACTAAATGGGTGCGACCGCCCTGTCCTTGGCGACCTTCAAAGTTACGGTTTGAAGTTGACGCGCAACGCTCACCTGGCTCCAAGCGGTCTGCATTCATCGCCAAACACATGGAGCAGCCTGGCTCGCGCCATTCAAATCCTGCTTCGATAAAAATCTTGTCCAAGCCTTCTTGCTCTGCTTGCGCTTTCACCAAGCCAGAACCTGGTACAACCATCGCCAATTTGACATTGCCAGCCACTTTTTTACCTTTGGCAACACTTGCTGCCGCACGTAAATCTTCGATACGTGAGTTGGTACAAGAGCCAATAAACACTTTATCAATTTTAATGTCGGAAATTAGTGTATCTGCTTGCAAACCCATATAAGCGTACGCACGCTCCCAATCGCCACGTTGCACGTCATTTTTAGCCTGCGCCAAGTTGGGCACTTTGCCATCTACACTGACCACCATTTCTGGAGAGGTGCCCCAAGTGACTTGCGGCTGAATGTTTTCTGCTTTTAAGGTAACGACTGCATCAAATTTCGCACCTTCGTCACTGTGCAAAGTACGCCAATAAGCCACAGCGGCATCCCATTGTTCCGCTTTTGGCGCAAATGGGCGACCTTTCACGTAATCTATGGTGGTGTCATCAACCGCCACCATGCCGGCGCGAGCGCCTGCTTCAATCGCCATATTACATAAAGTCATGCGACCTTCCATGGTCAAACCGCGAATCGCAGAACCTGCAAACTCAATAGCATAGCCCGTACCGCCTGCCGTACCAATTTTACCAATTATCGCCAACGCAACGTCTTTGGCTGTAACGCCTTTCCCCAGTTGACCTTCTACTAGCACTTGCATTGACTTTGACCGCTTTTGCACCAAGCATTGCGTTGCCATGACGTGCTCAACCTCTGAAGTACCGATACCATGCGCCAAAGCGCCAAATGCGCCATGTGTGCTGGTATGAGAGTCACCGCACACCACTGTCATACCAGGCAAAGTCGCACCTTGCTCCGGGCCAATCACATGCACGATACCTTGACGCACATCGTTCATTTTGAATTCTGTCACGCCAAAATCAGCACAATTTTCATCCAACGTTTGTACTTGTAAACGTGAAATTGGGTCGACGATACCAGCAATGCCATTGCTACGCTCTGTGGTTGGCACGTTATGATCTGGTACTGCTAAAATAGAGTTCACTCGCCATACTTGACGATTTGCAAGTTTCAACCCCTCAAATGCCTGTGGACTGGTGACTTCGTGTACTAAGTGTCGGTCGATATAAAGCAAAGCCGTGCCGTTTTCTTCACGAACGACATGACTATCAAATAATTTTTCGTATAAGGTTTTAGCTACCATAAGTTTTAAACTAATCTCTAAAATTACCAAACTGTAACGGGAAATCCGTCACGTTTTTTTTGCAAAAAGCAATTGCGTCTTGCAACACATCACGCTTTGCCCCTGTCACACGCACTTCATCGCCCTGAATGCTGGCTTGCACTTTCATACCTGAGTCTTTAATCAACTTGGTTATACGCTTGGCTAAATCGCTATCAATCCCCGCACGAATTTTCATTTCTTGTTTTACTTTATTGCCTGATACTTTTTGCACGTCTTTATGCTCTAAACGCTTGGTTGAGTCAGGTTCTTTTTTCTCCATAGCGGGTAGCAAAATATCCTTGACTTGGTCTAACTGAAAATCATTGTCACCATAAATCGTAATAATGCTATCTTTCTCATTCAGCTCCACTTTGGCAGAAGAGCCTTTAAAATCATAGCGATTAGTGATTTGTTTACCTGCTGTATCAATCGCATTTTTCAAAGCGACCATGTCGACTTCAGAACTAATATCAAAACTTGGCATTGTAATTCCTCATAATTTATTAAGCGAAGACTATGCAAGGCGTGTGTGCGAAGACAGTACAATCAGTACGGCAAGCACTAAACAACGTGGCAGAGTCTAGCAATCAAATTACTCAAAGTGGCAAACGTAGTCTAGGGTTTCAATAGTTTCTATCTCAAAAGAAGAATTTCCAGGCACGGTAAATTTTTCACCTGCGCGATAGGTTTTCCACTCAGCATCGCCAGTCAAGCGTACTTTGCAAACACCGTTGTTGATTTCCATCAACTCTGGCGCAACCGTATTAAAGGTCAAAGTACTTGGAAATATCACACCAATTGTGCTGCGAGTTCCATTGGGAAACATCACTGTATGACTCACGCATTTACCATCAAAGTAAACATTTGCTTTTTTCTTTACACTTACATTATCAAATTGTGCCATGCTTTTTCTCCCCCTAAATTTCTATGATTTATTTTTGATTCTTAAATTCGCTGCAATGCGCATTCTTAGCGCATTGAGTTTAATAAACCCAGCCGCATCTTTTTGATCATATGCACCTTTGTCATCTTCAAAAGTCGCAATGGTTGAATCAAACAATGAGTCGGTTTTGCTATCACGACCTACTACAATCACGTTGCCTTTATACAGCTTGACGCGCACCCAACCATTGACGGTTTTTTGCGTGTGGTCAATCAGTGTTTGTAGTGCGATACGCTCTGGACTCCACCAATAACCGTTATAAATCATGCTGGCATAGCGTGGCATTAAATCATCTTTCAAATGTGCAACTTCACGATCCAAGGTAATGCTTTCAATCGCGCGATGCGCTTTCAGCATAATGGTACCACCTGGTGTTTCGTAACACCCGCGAGACTTCATGCCCACATAACGGTTTTCCACTAAATCTAACCGTCCAATACCATGCTTGCCACCAATCACATTTAAATGCGCTAAAATCTCGTGCGCTTTCATCGCCTGACCATTGAGACTCACTGGGTCGCCATTCACGTATTCAATGTCTAGATACTCTGCCGCGTCTGGCGCTTTTTCTGGTGAAACTGTCCAACGCCACATACTTTCTTCAGCTTCTGCTGCTGGATTTTCCAAATGGCGACCTTCATATGAAATGTGTAGCAAGTTCGCGTCCATTGAATATGGGCTACCACCTTGCTTATGCTTCATATCCACGACAATGCCATGTTTTTCAGCATAATCCATGAGCTTTTCACGGCTAAGCAAATCCCACTCGCGCCATGGGGCGATAATTTGAATATTAGGATTAAGTGCGTAAGCACCTAACTCAAAGCGAACTTGGTCATTGCCTTTACCTGTAGCACCGTGAGAAATCGCATCGGCCTTAGTTTCTGCTGCAATTTCAATTAAACGTTTTGCGATCAGTGGACGGGCGATAGAGGTACCGAGTAGATATTCACCTTCATACACGGTGTTGGCACGAAACATCGGGAACACAAAATCACGTACAAATTCTTCGCGCACGTCATCAATATAAATCTCTTTCACACCCGCCGCTTGTGCTTTCACACGCGCTGGCTCTAGCTCTTCTCCTTGGCCTAAGTCAGCAGTGAATGTCACGACCTCTGCCTGATAGGTATCTTGCAACCATTTCAGAATAACTGAAGTATCCAAACCACCCGAATAAGCCAATACGACTTTGTTTACTTTACTCATTTAACTTTACCTAACAATAAATATTCCATTAACGCTTTTTGCACATGCAACCTATTCTCGGCTTCATCCCACACCACAGATTGCGGGCCATCAATCACTTCCGCCGCCACTTCCTCGCCACGATGCGCTGGCAGGCAATGCATAAACATTGCGTCTTTTTTTGCTACTTTCATCATATCGGCATCAACTTGCCAATCCGCAAAATCTTTGCGGCGCTCTTCGTTTTCAGACTCAAAACCCATGCTTGTCCACACATCTGTAGTCACCAAGTCAGCACCTTTTGCGGCTTCCATGGGATCAGCAAACTCTTCAAAGTGATCGGTACCATATAAATTTGCACGTTCTGGCTCAACTTCATACTCTGGAGGCGTCGACACATGCACATTAAAATCCAATACTTCAGCCGCTTGTAGCCATGTGTTGCACATATTGTTTGAATCACCAATCCAAGCCACTGTCTTACCTTTAATACTCGAAATATCGTTACCACGATGCTCAATAAACGTAAAAATGTCTGCTAATATCTGGCATGGATGATACTCGTTAGTCAAACCGTTAATCACGGGCACACGCGAGTTCGCCGCAAACCGTTCAATAATACCTTGTTCAAATGTACGTATCATCACAATGTCCGACATGCGAGAGATGACTTGTGCAGCATCTTCTACAGGCTCCCCGCGACCCAATTGTGAATCACGTGTATTCAAATAGATCGCGCTACCACCAAGCTGATGCATGCCCGCCTCAAATGACAAACGTGTACGTGTACTGGCTTTTTCAAAAATCATTACCAAAGTACGATCTTGCAACGGCCAGTATTGTTTATAAGCCTTAAATTGCGCTTTAATCCAGCTGGCACGTGCAAAGATATACTCAATCTCATCACGATTGAGATCATTAAATTGCAAAAAGTGTTTAATACTCATGCTTAAATATGTTGCTTTCTAGCTGCTTGCCTTTAAAAACTGCTCTATCAGTGGCACTAAACGGCGCACTAACTCTTGTGCTTCCTGCTTATTCATAATCAAAGGCGGTAATAAACGCACTACTTTTTCTGCCGTCACATTGATCAACAATTTTTCTGCTAACGCCATCTTTACCAAATCAGCACAGGGTCTGTCCAGCTCAATACCAATCATCAAACCTGCATTGCGTATATTCACTACAGCCTTATTACCTTTAAATGCTTCCGTGAATTGCGCATTTAAAAAATTGCCGATTTCCTCTGCATTTTCACGCAATTTTTCTTCGGTAATGATATTTAAAGTAGCAATCCCCGCCGCAGTCGCCAACGGATTTCCGCCAAAAGTAGACCCATGCTTGCCTGGCGTAAACGTATCTGCAGCTGCGCCTTTAGCGATACACGCACCAATTGGCACACCCGAACCTAAGCCCTTAGCCAAGGTCATCACGTCTGGCATCATGCCTGTATGTTGAAAGGCAAACCATGTACCTGTTCTGCCTATGCCGCTTTGTACTTCATCAAGCATCAACAACCAGCCATGATCATCACATACTTTACGCAAACCTTGCATATAAGCTTTCATGTCCGCAGGAATGTGAACACCACCTTCGCCTTGCACTGGCTCAACCAGTATTGCCACTACATTATTCTTACGCGTTGCAACCTGCTTAACTGCTTCCAAATCATCAAAAGGTACGCGGATAAAACCTGACACTAAAGGCTCGAATCCTGCTTGTGTTTTACGGTTACCCGTTGCAGAAAGTGTTGCCATTGTCCTGCCGTGAAAGCTACGCTCCATCACGATAATTTCAGGGTTTTCTACACCCTTATTGTGTCCGTAAAGGCGGGCAAGCTTAATTGCAGCCTCGTTAGCCTCACAGCCCGAGTTACAAAAGAAGACTTTGTCCATCCCTGAAATTTCGGCCAGCTTATCGGCCAAACGAGCCTGCTCTGCTATTTGATAGATATTGGACACATGAATTAAGCGTGAAATTTGCGCATTGAGCGCAGCGACCAATTTGGGATGCGCATGACCAAGGCCATTAACCGCGACGCCAGACAACGCATCCAGATATTGATTGCCATCTGTATCATACAACCAGACACCCGACCCTTTTTCAAAAGTGACAGGCTGTCTACCATAGGTATTCATTAAATGCTCAGACATATTCTATTCCAACTAAAAACTGATTACTTAAAAAAGCAAAACGGCGGCTAAGGCCGCCGTTAATGCCTTAATTCTAATTAAAATCCAAGTACGGCGCGGTGACTCAAACCATTGGCCATAAAAAATAACATGGGAATGGATAACATCATGTTAGTTCGTGAAGCCAGCATCGCCACGCGTCGCGCCTTAGCCTTTGCTGCATCGTCTGCAGGTACCATACCCAGTATTTTTTGCTGATTTGGCCAAATCAGTACCCAAACATTAAACAGCATGATGGTACCCAACCAAGCGCCTATACCGATAGCTTCATAACCATTGCGTAACATAAACGCATCCATGAAGCCAGCACCCAACAACGCAGCGCCTGCCAACCAAGTCACGACCGCTGACCATCTAAACCACAACAATGCGCGAGGTGCCACATGCTTGGTAATGCCAGCCGCTGTGCCGTCCGCTCCTGCATCTTTTAATGCTGCCATCTGTACCAAATTAAAATAATAAAGCAGGCCGATCCAAGTCACGCCTGCTAAAAAGTGTATCCACCGTGCTAATGCTGGCATCAATTCCATCTTAGCCTCCGACCACTAAAAAATTTTTCAAAAAAAACACCAACACCACTGTTAATATCACTCCAGATACGATAGTACCGAGCACTGATTCCAAAGGATTTTTCATCACGCACTACCCCGCTATAATTAACATTGATTAGTAACACACGAGATTAGCGCAAATACATGCTTTTAGCAAGATTTTTGACCCGAAATTAGCGCTACTCACCGAATTAAAATGCCCTTTTTGATTGCAAAATCAATAATATTTTTTAATCGAACAGTTTACTAGTCTGCATTTATTCTAAATTCACACGCAGAAAGTAGAATAAAATCTCTTTTCAGTTCAAGGAGATTCAGGCAAAATCCCACATTTTGCAGCATCTACAAACTTGAGGTTTATGGCACCCGTAACATCTTTACCTAAAGAATCCAACGAAAATCACTTCAACCAACTACCCGTTGATTGGTATTTGAGCCCCGAAGTGTACGCTTTAGAAAAAAAATATTTATTTAATCAATCAGCTAAATACATTGGTCACGCGCTTATGGTGCCCAATGCTGGTGATTACCACACGCTGGAATGGATGGACAACGCTAAAGCACTTGTGAATCAGCAAGGTGAAATCCGTTTAATGAGTAATATTTGCCGCCATCGACAAGCCATCATGTTAAATGGGCGCGGCAGTGCTAGCCATATCGTCTGCCCATTACATCGCTGGACCTATGATTTAAATGGCAAGCTATTAGGTGCACCACATTTTAAACAAAACCCATGCCTACATCTTAACCAATCTTCACTGAGCAATTGGCAAGGTCTGCTATTTGATACGTCATCAAAGCCCATAAGCATTGCTGACGAATTAAGTCGGTTAGAATGTAAGCAACACTTTGATTTTACAGGATATCATCTTGATCAAGTATGCGTAGATCACTACCAATTCAACTGGAAGACTTTTATAGAAACCTATCTTGAAGACTATCATGTAGGGCCTTTTCATCCAGGGTTAAATCAGTTTGTGAATTGCAACGAGCTGCAGTGGCAATTTGGTGAGAACTTTAGCGTTCAAACAGTTGGTTATAAATCTCTGCCTGAAGCAAGTCTCTCTCCAACCTATAAACACTGGCAAGAATCCGTAGAGCAATATCAGCAAGGCAATAAACCAGCCAATGGTGCTATCTGGTTTGTTTACTATCCATTTTTGATGATTGAGTGGTATCCCAATGTTTTGGTGGTTTCACATATCATCCCTACTGGCGTTGAGAGCTGTAGCAATGTCGTGGAATTCTACTATCCTGAAGATATTGCTTTATTTGAGCGCGAATACGTCAAAGCGCAACAAGCTGCATATTACGAAACCGCCATCGAAGATAAAGAAATCTGCCAACGTATGCATGATGGCAGACGTGCCTTATACAAACAAGGGATTGACGAGCGCGGCCCTTATCAGCACCCAATGGAAACAGGTTTAGAGCATTTTCATATTTGGTATCGCAAGCATTTAGAACCTCACCTCCCGCCCTCTAGATGAAACCAAATCACTGGCGATTACCAAATTGGGGCAGCCTATGGATGCTAGTCGCTGCGATTGGCTTTGCCATGATGGGCGCTTTAGTTAAGGTGGGTGCCAATAAATTCAGCAGTTCTGAACTGGTGTTTTATCGTTCCGCGTTTGGCTTACTGGTCATTTATTTTTACATACTCAAACGCAAGCTGCCATTACGCACACCTATACTCTCTAAACAAATATCGAGATCGCTCACAGGCTTTGTGTCGCTAGTGCTATTTTTCTATGCCATCGCACACTTACCGCTGGCTACTGCAATCACCTTAAACTATACCTCCCCGCTATTTCTGGCGATATTTGCACCTTTTATGTTGCATCGAGAGCTCAAATCGCCAACAACCAAGCTAATACTTTATGTGGCGATTATTTTGGGTTTTGTGGGCGTGATCTTACTGCTAAAGCCAAGCTTTTCGGGCGATGATGTATTGGCAGGCGCGATTGGCTTACTGTCTGGCGCAGGAGCTGGTCTTGCCTATATTCAGGTAAAACAGCTCGGCCAAGCGCATGAGCCAGATTGGCGTACTGTATTTTATTTCACCTTAGTTTCTACCATTGGTGCTGGCATGTGGATGCTCACACAGCACTTTTCAGCACTCGCATGGCAAGATATGCCAGTGTTATTGGGTTTAGGTGTTTCTGCCACCATAGGACAACTTGCTTTAACGCGCGCCTACCGTACTGGCGACACCTTAATTGTCGCGAGCTTGGCGTATACCACTGTCATTTTTGCCACAATTTTAGGCGTAGTATTCTGGCAAGAAAAATTGAGCTTGAATGAATATTTTGCGATAGGTTTGATTATCTTGAGCGGCATCATGAGTGCCAATAGCACAAGTGCAAAATAAGGTATTCAGCTTAAATTTAAAACAAACCTCAAGTATTTAAATCAAACCACTAGACATTTTTTTTAATTAGGATTACTCTTAACATCCCACCTTAACTATTGCAATCTAATTATTTGATGTATATACATTTAAAATTAATTCGATTAGCACTAATTTTAAGCATCAGCGCATTATTAAGCGGCTGTTTGGGCGGAACCATCGCCCAACAAATAGCCCAGTCTATCGTCACACGCGTAGCCGATAAAGCCGTGGCAAGAGCGATGGATGTGGATGAAAAAGAACCCTCTACAACGCACTCCACTACAAATCAAATGTTCAAAAGTGCACCAGATCCTTACCGTAGAGCAATGCTGAATATGCAGTTTGCACCATTAGCCCCAATACAAGAACCGCTGCCCGATTACCCAAAAGAAGAGCAAGAAATACCTGTGCTGATCATGAAATCAAATCCATTGGTCAAAGTGGAATTATTTAATTTACTGATTGGGGATGAGAAAACCACGCTGCTAGAAAAAGCGCGTTTGCAGGGCTCGCAAACTGTACCCGACCCTAAGGAGTGGAAAAGTTGGGGATTAGGTACTGGCGTGATTCGCGCAAGCAATCAAACTGACGCAAAGATGATTACTTTTCTGATTCCGCCTGAGTTTGGGAAGTTACCTAGCGGCAGCACTGCCATGGTGGAGATTTCCAATAATGGCGAAATGAATATTGCGCGCTATAAATCCAATTAAATCAAGGATCTATTAAATTAAGGGTCTATCAAACCACTACGCATTGCAATCAATGCAATTTCTGCTGAATTATTAGCATTGAGTTTTTGTTTAATATTGTACAAATGCGTACCCACTGTGCGTGGACTTAAAAACAAAGTTTCGGCGATTTCATTGGTCGTTTTACCTTTAGCCAACGACATGAACACCTCAAACTCACGCTCGCTCAATACATCTACTGGATTTTGTTCACCTGACAATTGTTGAATCGCCATTTGTTGCGCAATACCTGCTTCAATATACTTTTTGCCAAGGGCGACACTTCGAATCGCCTTAATCAGTTCCTCTGGTGCGCTGCGCTTAGTCAGGTAGCCCATTGCACCTGCATTTAACACACGCTTAGGGTGTACAGAATCTTCATGTGCCGATAGCACCAAAATTTTGGCGTGATTGTCTTTAGCTAAAATCCGCTCGATTGCTTCCATGCCGCCAATGCCTGGCATCGTAATGTCCATCACCACCACATCTGGTTTATGTTCTACATAACCCTTAATGCCTGCTTCTCCATTCTCAGCCTCGGCTATCACTTTGATGTCGCTTGCAGACTCCAATAACATTTTAAAGCCCATGCGGACGACAGCGTGATCATCCACCAGCATTACATTAATTTGACTCATATTGCTCCTTTTGGCACCACACTATGTTGTGCGGTTAATGATTTGTTTCTTTTGGAATAGAAATCTTAATAGTAGTTCCATGCCGATCGTCTAGTGTACTAGCTTCTATATTGAACTGACCATGCAATCCTTGCACGCGCTCACGCATGCCCAGCAATCCAAAGTGATTCGTTTGATCTACGTTACCAATATCCATTCCCTTACCGTTGTCACGTATGCTCAACACTAAACCACCTTGTGGCGTTGCGTGCAACATAACCTCAATCAAACTTGCTTCAGCATGCTTAATGGCATTATTGATTGACTCCTGCACAATGCGGTACACATTAATATTAATGTTTTCTCCCAATACATTCAGATTACCTTCCAAATTGAGCTTAATGGTGAGTTCTGGATGTTGTTGCTGATAAATATTCAGCATATCACGTAGCGTATCGCTTAGCCCTAGGTTATCTAAGGATCCTGGCCTGAGTTGACGAATAATATTATGCATACCATCGTATATCTGATTAGCTGCAGCTACAATCGTCTGAGCGCTGGCTTCGACATCAGGCGCTTTTTCTTTGGTTTTATTGGCGATTGCCACGGCAAATGTTTTGATTGCAGTCACGTACTGACCTAACTCATCGTGCAACTCTCGCGCCAAACTTCTGCGTTCATCTTCGATATGTTTTTGAATTAATTGCGTTAATTGCCGACTCTCTTCCAGCTGCCGTTCTGCATCCAATGAAACCACCATACGATTCAAACTGTGCCCAATCTTATCAAACTCAGGTAATTTGAATTGTGGCAGGCGCACTGTCAAATCCCCTTTTTCGATACGATTAATCGCCTGCAAAATATTGCGCACTGGCCTTAACGCATGGCTTAACAACACATACACCATCAGATTAATCAGCACAAAAAACACTACGCCAATGATGATCAATTGCCTAAAACCAGACCAAGCTTCGCGCACAGAACCAGCAGGGTTAGAAGTCACGACTAGCGTACCATAGCGAATGCGCCGTTCTACAGTCTCCACCTCTGGTGCCACGAGCTTTACAAACCATTGTGGTGGTACAACATCTTTCATAAAATTTGATTCTGGCGATACATACAGCGCATTACCCGCATGATCATATAGTTCGATATGACTGCTTCTCACATACCCCAATGACCGTAAAAAATCCTGCAACACCAAATGCGTTGGACCAAAACTTGGGTTCATCGCAGAGCTCACAATCACAGTATCTAACAACTGCACCGTAACGCGCGTAGCCGCTTCTACACGCTCCCGAATTGAAACGCGCGTATCATTTACCAACACCCAACCCGCCGCGAGATTAAACGCTAGCGAAAGCATGGTGATTAACAAAATTAATCTAAACCGTAAGCTCATAAAATCTGAAAAAATTATTTATATGGAGTAAACCGTATAGAGTAAACCCAAGTGGTCGCAAAGCGACAAGCGTAAAAACCATTAAAGTCAATCTGCCACTGTAATATTTTTGAACTCGGCAGGCACAGGCGGATATGCAAGATTCAGGTTTTTTAATGCATTTAATAACAATCTAGAAATCAATAAGTTACGATTGGTTTTAGAGTCCGCAGGGATCACATACCAAGGTGCATATTCTGTTGAGGTCGCACGCATCGCACGTTCATATGCCTGCATGTACTTAGGCCACAAATCGCGCTCATTTAAGTCGTTTGGATTAAATTTCCATGCTTTGGTGGAATCACTTAAGCGATCCAGCATACGCGTTTTTTGCTCTTCTTTAGAAATATGTAAATAACACTTGATAATTACCGTGCCTGTTTCGGACAACATCCGCTCAAAATCATTGATCTGCGCATATCGGCGTTCACACTCTTTATCATCAATCCAATCATGCACCTTCACAATCAACACATCTTCATAATGGCTGCGATTAAAAATGACAATCTCACCCTTTTTAGGCACTTGTGCATGCACACGCCACAAATAATCATGCGCCAGCTCTTCTTCTGTCGGCCCTTTAAAACTCGCTAAACTTATTCCTAGTGGGTCGCACTCTCTAAACACATGTCTGACCGTACCATCTTTACCGCTGGCATCCATCCCTTGTAACAACAGCAACACTTTATGCTTTTTCTGAGCATGCAAAATATCTTGCAACGTATTAATTTCAGTCGCTAAACGTGTCAGCTCTTTTGTATCATCCTCTTTACTTGCCCCGCGCTCAGACTTATCGTCAGAACGAATATCTTTTAGAGAAAACTTAGATTTTGGTTTAACTAAATATTGATCAAACTTTGCCATTTTCCCCACCTATCTTCACGATTATTTCGCTGTTATTTTCTCACTGTGCGCTCTAATCCACGTTGCAAAAGCGGCCTCATCCAAATCCCCTGAGGCAACAGCCAGCATGGTCAGCACGCAATCCGCATCTGTTGCAGTCAATTGATACCCGTTTAAAACTAAAAACAACTCTACTGCCACAAAAGCCGTGCGTTTATTTCCATCTAAAAAAGGATGATTTTTAGCTAAGCCTACGCCATATGCAGCCGCCAACTCAGCATGGTCAGGCTGTCCATATTGTGCCAAATTGGGTGCCCGCTGCATCGCCGATAGAAACATACCCTCGTCACGTATGCCAGATATACCGCTGTGCTCTGCTAATTGCTCATCATGAATTGCAAGCATTACAGCGTTATTTAACCAAACCCAACCCGTCACTTAGCCAGCTCTCTCAATACCGCACGGCGAGACTTCATGATCTTACGCGCTGCTGTCATTTGTGCCTCAAACTCTGCATCATGTGGCGTAATTGTTACTCCACCTGGTGTATCTGTTAAAAACACAGTATCGCCTTTCTCCAGCTTTAGCTTAGCCAATACTTCTTTTGGTAAAATCAAGCCAACAGAATTACCAATTTGGGTGAGTTTAATCCCTTGCATTTTTACCCCTCCACAACCATTAAGTTATAACAATTGTTATAATACACTTATCAATTACAAATTCAAATCATGCCAATTCACGCAAGCACATCCAACGGACTACTCACACCGCGCCCACCTTTATTCAACACATGCGTATAGATCATGGTAGTCGAGACATCTGAGTGCCCTAATAACTCTTGCACAGTGCGAATATCGTAACCACTCTCTAGCAAATGCGTCGCAAAGCTATGCCTAAACGTATGCGGGGTTGCTGCTTTTGTGACACCTGCATCCACCACCGCTTGCCGCACCGCACGCTGTATAGCTTGGTCTTGCACATGATGTCGCCTAGTTACGGCATCATCACTACGTGGGTCAACTGATAATTTGCCCGATGGAAAGACGTATTGCCACGCCCAATCATGCGCTGCATAAGGGTATTTTTTGGCTAAAGCAAAAGGTAAAAACACAGCACCATAGCCTTTGGCTAAATCTGCCTCATGCAAGCTTTTAACTTTAACTAAGTGCGCTTGCAATGGTTTAATCAAAGAAACTGGCAACATTGTCACCCTATCTTTAAAGCCCTTGCCATCTCTAATTAAAATCTCTTTACGGGAAAAATCAATATCTTTCACGCGTAGGCGTAGCGCTTCTAAAATACGCATCCCCGTGCCGTACAACAAACTCACCACCAAATGATTAGTACCCTCTAAACGGCTTAAAATCTTTGCTACTTCATCTTGAGAAAGCACCACAGGCAAACGCTTAGGTACTTTAGCCTGTTGCACGTTATCCAACCAAGGCAACTCAACCCCCAATACCTCTTTATACAAAAACAATAGCGCGCTTTTAGCCTGATTTTGCGTATTAGCTGAAACCTTTCCCGCAACCGCCAAATGGGTCAAGAATGCCTCCACCTCTGCCGCACCCAAATCTTTGGGGTGCTGCTTGTCAAAATGCAAAATATAGCGTTTAATCCAATCTAGATAAGCCTGCTCAGTGCGAATACTGTAATGCTTTAAGCGGATTTTACCGCGCACGATATCTAGCAGTTTGGGCGGTTCATTATTTGACGTATTTGCCATAATATTTTAGGATGTACTAAATTTTTATAAGTATATGATAATATTAAGAACTATGTATATTTTTTTAACAAAAAAAGCACCCTTGACGGAAAACTTTCCGTCAAATAGGATGCCTACTTTACGTTAGTCGGTCGATAGGCACTTCGGACGAAGAAAAAACAAACCAAGGTTGAAGCAACCTTAAATGGTATTAGAAAAAATGCGTTTTATACAGCGTAAAA
>JANRLR010000003.1:0-107623 GCA_033762415.1 Methylophilus sp.
TCGACTCACTACGGGCACTTACACGCTCAACCCTACTAGTGATATTGAGAACGTGATACTGGCAGGTGTGTCAGCGATTAACGCCACGGGCAATGCAAGTAACAACAGCCTCACGGGTAATGTTGCCGCAAACATACTCAACGGCAACGGTGGCACGGATACCCTGACGGGTTGGGATGGTAACGACACCTACATTATTGACGGTGACGACACGGTCATTGAAACCAATGCATTAGCGGCTGGTGGTATTGATTTGGTGAAATCTAGCGTCAACTACACCTTAACGAGTAATGTAGAGAATCTCACCCTGACAGACAATATCAATGCTAACGGTGGCACTGCCAACATCAACGGTACGGGCAATGCGCTCAATAACATCATCACTGGCAATGCCGGGGACAATGTGTTAGATGGCAAAGAAGGCAACGACACCCTGATTGGGGGAGATGGCAATGACACCCTCACAGGTGGTGCAGGCATTGACATTCTTAACGGCGGTGCGGGACATGACACATATGTATTCAATACCAATCTCAATGCAATAACTAACAAAGACACCATCCAAGGCTTTAATGTTGTGGATGATCAAATACTGCTCGACTTTTCAATATTCAATGCAATTGGTCCCAATTTGGATGTAATCGAGTTCAGAAGCGGTGCTGGCTACATAACAGCAGCTACGGCAGACCAACGCATTATCTTTAACACATCTACTGGAGCACTCTACTACGATGCAGATGGTTTAGGAGGAGTAACTGCAACACAATTTGCAACACTTACGGGAACGGTAGGAGCTCTAACCAATAACAGTTTTTCTTTAGGATTAAACTTTAACATCACTGGTACCGACCAAGCTGACACGTTGAACGGCACTATAGGTAATGATTCAATTATTGGCTTAGCTGGAAACGATATAATAAATGGTGGCACAGGTGCCGACATCATGTATGGTGATCTTGGTGAAGATACTTTTTACGTAGATAACGTAGACGATATCGTGCTTGAAGATTACTTTTATTTTAATGAATCTAATGGTTACTACTATGAGAATGGACATTACGAACTTGGTTATGTAGGTGGTCATCCTAACAATGCAAACATAATATACTCCTCAGTTACATATACAGCAGATTTTGGAATTGGAAATTTAACACTAACAGGTTCAGACAATATCAATGGCTACGGGAGCAATCTAAAAATCAACATCATTACCGGTAATGATGGAAATAATATTTTAGATGGTGGGGTAATTACTAATCCTGAGCTGACGACAAATGAATACCACTCACCATTAAGTCCATACATATTTTTTATAGATAATGGTGGCAATGATACGTTGATTGGTGGTAAAGGTGACGATACGTATATTATTCGTGGCGGTGAAACCGTCATTGAAAATTCTGGTGAGGGCATAGATACTTATGTACTTTCATATAACACTAGCATCCCTACAGCATTTTTAATAGATCCAAATTCTGAGATAGAGAACTTTATTCTCGCCAACGACAATGTCTTACATGACTATATTAGTGGAACAAACAAAGATAATTTGATAATTGCAAATAACATTGCAAATAACATTTATGGTTTAGCTGGAAATGATGAATTAAAAGGCTTGGGGGGCGATGATAAATTATATGGGATGTCTGGAAATGACATATTATGGGGTGGTGCAGGCAATGACACTCTAATAGGTGAGTTTGGTGCAGATACGTTTGTTTGGAGCCTCGCAGATAAAGGCACAAACGCGCTTCCCTCTCTAGATAAAGTAACCGATTTTAATTTAGCTGATGGCGATATATTAGATTTACACGATTTACTGGTTAACGAATCCAGCACTAACATATTAAATTTCTTAGACATTACCACAAGCACTACAGCAGGTATTACAAATACTGAAATTAGAATCAGCAATACGGGTGGATTTGCTGGCGGCACATTTGCGGCAGCGGCTGAGAATCAGCATATTACTTTGGCAGGTGTTAACTTGCTTACAGGCACCAATGAAGCAGATTTATTAACGACCTTAATTACGCAAAACAAACTGATTATTGATGTGTAATTAAGTTTTAGTTTTAGTTTTAATATAAAAAGGCCAAAGTAAAGCATTGGCTTTTTTTATTACATAAATTCTTTCAATAAAGTTTTAATCAACTCTGCCCGATGCGCAACGTTACCCAACTGTACGGAAACCCGTAATTTATCTGGCCCATTCATGCGGCAACGTTTGTCGCGCTGAAGCAAGTTAATTAATTTCATCGGATCAATATCGGCTTTAACATTAAACTGCAATTGAATAGCGGCATCTGAAGCATCAATTTTAATGATTCCCAATGGCTTAGCAGCAATACGCAGGCGGTGACATGCCACTAACGCTTCTCCAGGTTCTGGTAGCAAGCCAAAGCGGTCTATCAGTTCTTCTTGCATGGTGTCTAGTGCTTCGTCGTCGTCGCAGTTGGCTAGACGCTTATAAATCACTAAACGCTCATGCACATCTGGGCAATAGTTGTTGGGTAACAATGCTGGCGTATGCAGATTGATTTCTGTGGTCACACCAAGCGGGGCATCTAGATCAGGCTCTTTACCTGCTTTAAGTTGTTTGACCGCATGATTCAACATGTCGGAATACAAATTAAAACCAATCTCTTGCATCTCACCACTCTGAGAATCGCCCAGCAATTCGCCTGCGCCGCGAATTTCCAAATCATGCATCGCTAAATGGAATCCTGCACCCAAATCTTCAAGTAGTTGAATTGCATCCAAACGTTTTTGCGCTTGCGCGGTGATCTTGCGCTCAGGTTCAGTAAGTAAATAAGCATAAGCCTGATGGTGACTACGCCCTACCCGCCCGCGTAACTGATGTAACTGTGCTAAACCAAACATATCTGCTTTATTGATAATGATGGTATTGGCGGTAGGTACATCAATGCCTGTTTCAATAATTGTTGTGCACAACAATATGTTGCAACGTTGCTGATAAAAATCACGCATCACATGCTCCAGCTCACGCTCACGCAACTGACCATGCGCAATCGCAATACGCGCTTCTGGCAAAAATTTCTCTAGTTTTTCTTTTTGTACAAAAATGGTATCCACTTCATTATGCAAGAAGTACACTTGACCGCCACGCTTGAACTCACGTGTGACGGCCTCACGAATAATGCCTTCAGAATAATCTGTATGGAATGTTTTAATCGCCAAGCGTTTTTGTGGTGGCGTAGAAATCACCGAGAACTCCCGCAAGCCTTCCATCGCCATACTTAAAGTGCGCGGAATCGGTGTAGCAGTCAGTGTAAGTACGTCTACTTCAGCGCGTAGCGCTTTCATTTGCTCTTTTTGACGCACACCAAACCGATGTTCTTCGTCCAAAATGGCTAAACCTAAGTTCTTAAACTTCACATCTTTTTGTATTAAACGATGCGTGCCAATAATGATGTCGATTTTGCCATTCGCTAAATCTTTAATAGATTCGGTTTGTTCTTTGGCCGTTCTAAAACGAGAAATTTCGGCAATCTTAATTGGCCATTCTGCAAAGCGATCACAAAAATTTTGATAATGTTGTTCTGCCAGCAATGTGGTTGGCACTAGCACCGCTACTTGTCGCCCACCCATGACGGCAACAAATGCCGCACGTAAGGCAACCTCGGTCTTGCCAAAACCAACATCACCGCACACTAGCCTATCCATGGGGCGACCAGACTGCATGTCCTTAATGACATTTTCAATCGCCTCGAGCTGATCTGGTGTTTCTTCAAAAGGGAAGCCTTCACAAAATGCTTCATAGTCATGCAAGCTTAATGTAAACGCATGACCTTTGCGCGCTGCGCGTTGCGCATACAAGTTAAGTAGCTCGGCTGCCGTATCACGAATTTGCTTGAGCGCTTTTTTCTTGGCTTTTTCCCACTGACCGCTGCCAAGACGATGTAGGGGCGCACTTTCTGGCGGACCGCCAGAGTAACGTGAAATTAAAAAAAGCTGCGAAACAGGCACATACAGTTTATCTTCGCCAAAATATTCAATCAGCAACAGTTCAGTTTCGCCTTCTCCAAAATCAATATTGACCAAGCCCTTGTAACGCCCGACGCCATGTTGCTCATGTACCACGGGGTCATCCAAACGCAGTTCGGATAAGTCCTTGAGCATGCCCTCAGTATTGCGCGCTTTTTCTTTTTCACGACGACGTTGCTGACGCACTGTAGATGCATATAATTCAGCCTCGGTAATCACTGCATATTGGTCATTGAAAAAACCACCATGCAAGCTAGAAACGCCTAACATGAGCTGATTATCCGCCTGAACAAATGCTTGCCAAGAGTCGCAAATCTGGATATCTAGACGATACTCATTGAATAGTTGCAGCATCGTCTCACGCCTACCCAGACTCTCAGCCGTAATGAGTACACGTTGCGATGTTTGAGAAACAAAACTTTGTAACTTGTGTAAAGGATGCTCTGCACGACGATCAATATCAAGTGCAGGCAACGACGCACTTAACGCTTCCAGCTGCATATAAATTAGCGCGAAATCATGCGTTTGTTTAAAAAAGTCATCTGCTTTAATCAACATCATTTCTGGCTTAAGAATCGGCTTTTCAGGATCATACGCCATGAGCTTATAACGTGAGCTTGCATCAAACCAAAAGCTTTGTGCTGATTTATCTAATGCGCCATGCAGGCAAACAACCGCCTCCTTTGGTAGATAATCAAAAATAGTCGCTGTAGCATCAAAAAATAAAGGTAAATACCACTCTATACCACCACTCGCTGTGCCTTTACTCACATCTTTATAGATTTTTGCGCGTTGTGGATCCCCCTCAAACTGCTCCCGAAATTGACTCCTGAACTTAGCAATCCCCTCTTCATCTAGCGGAAACTCACGCGCTGGCAGCAATCTGATTTCAGAGACTGGGTACAAACTGCGCTGTGTATCCACATCAAAGGTGCGAATAGTTTCAATTTCATCGTCAAATAAATCAATACGATAGGGCACGACACTCCCCATAGGAAACAGATCAACCAAACCACCACGCACGCTAAATTCTCCAGGGCTCATGACCTGATTCACATGGTGATAGCCTGCATGTGCGCATTGATGACGCAATGCCTCCAGATCTAGCTTCTGCCCCTTCTTAAGCATAAAGGTATGTGCAGATAGGTAAGATACTGGCGGCAACCGCAATAACGCGGTAGTCATGGGCACGATCATCACATCACATAAGTTCTGGCTAATTTGGTATAGCGTTGCCAGCCGCTCAGAAATTAAATCAGGGTGCGGAGAAAATACGTCATAAGGCAACGTCTCCCAATCAGGCAGCAAATGAATGATTAAATCAGGTGCAAAAAATGGAATTTCCTCTAATAAACGCTGCGCTTCAAATGCGTTTGAACTCACCACCACTAAAGTCGTCTTTGTTGTTTTTAAACGACAAGCAAGTGAGGCTAATGAAAAGCTATCTAAGCCATTGGCAGCATAAGGAAATCTAACTGGATGACCTAAGGTAGGTTGTGATAATGACATAAATTAAGATAAAAAAGATTTTCCAAACGCGGAAAAACTTGGATTAATGCGAAAGATTGCCTATTATAACTGCAAGCACAATACAACATGATGCCAATTCATCAGGCGAGTTAAAAATTGGGGGCGTACCACATGAACGATAAGCAAATTGTCGCAATTCATGCTGCAAAATTCGTACAAAATGACATGTTAGTGGGCTTAGGCACAGGCTCTACTGCCAACTACTTTATCGAAGAACTCGCACGCCGCCAGCAAGATGAAAAGCTTAAAGTCACCACGATCGCCAGTTCTAATATCAGCATGATTAAGGCCCAAGCATTAGGGCTAAATGTGATTTCGCTACACCAAGTCAATCAAATTGATTTATACGTAGATGGAGCAGATGAAATCACTCCCGACATGACGTTGCTTAAAGGCCGCGGTTACGATTTAGTCATGGAAAAATTATTGGCTAAAGCTGCTAAACAATTTCTGGTTGTGGCCGATAAAAGTAAACTGGTCAATCGCATCGGCACACATTTTCCAATTCCGATTGAAGTCATGCCATTTGCATGGAAGACTGCTAAGCGTAGCATTGAGTTGCTAGGCGGACAAGGCGATTTACGTCCAAATGCGGCTAAGGATGGCTTATGTATTACGAGTTATGGCAGCTTGGTGCTTGACATGACATTTGATGCATCTATGAATGAGGAAACACTTAATCATGCACTGAACAACACGCCTGGTGTGGTTGAACATGGTATTTTTAGAAAATTAGCACACGGTATTTTAGTTGCCGATAACGGCAACGTAGAAGAACGCTGGCATTAACCAGAATTCACCTTCTAAACTAAATAGAGGACAGAGTTTGCGCTTAATTAAGCTATTAGCTGCACTGGTTTTGCTGACGTTGTTTGCGTGCTCTAAAGAAGCGCCTCCCGCCAGCCCAACCGACACGCCCAAAGCAAACGACAAGATAATTCGCTTTGTTACCATCAATAGCGCCAGCACTTACTATATCAATGGCAGTAATGAATATGCGGGACTTGAGTATGATTTAGCTAAATTATTTGTGCAAGAACTTGGCCATGAATACCAAGTCAAGTTCATCGTAGTGGATAGCTTTTCTAAAGTACTCCCTACACTCATGGCTGGTCAGGCTGATATTGCAGCAGCAGACATTTCCGTTACGGATGAAAGAAAAAAGATTGTCCACTTTTCAGATCCCTATCAGGATGTACAACAGCAAGTGGTGTATAACAGCAACAAAACAGATGCACCACGTAATCTAAAAGCGCTTGAAGGCCAGCTCATCAGCATTCCCAAAGGGACAAGTTTTGCTGAAAGGCTACGTAACCTCAACAAGGAACAGGCTAGACTCAAATGGATTGAGCTAGAGAACACTAGCTCCGAACAGCTACTAGAAGCGCTGGCGAATGAAGACATTAATTACACAATAGCAGATAGCCATCTGCTCGCCATCATGCAGAACTATTACCCGAATCTAGGCGTTGGATTTTCCATTGGTTCTCCAGAAAAAACTGCTTGGGCGTTGTCCAAAAATGCAGACCCTAAACTACTTGCTCAAATCAATCTTTTTTTCAAAAAAATCAAGCAAGACGGTACGTTACGCAACATCATTGACCGCTATCACGGCAACAGTAAACGCTTAAAACCTTTTGATATCAGCACTTTTTTGACTCGCACGCAGACTTTATTGCCTAAATATGTACGTCTTTTTAAAAATGCGCAGGACATCACAGACATAGATTGGCGCTTACTCGCGGCGGTTAGCTATCAAGAATCGCACTGGGATACCTATAACACATCGCCCACCAATGTGCGCGGCTTAATGATGTTGACAGAAGAAACCTCCGACATGATGAATGTGACAGATCGGCTAGACCCTAAACAAAGCATTACGGCTGGTGCAAAATATCTACTTTGGTTAAAAGAGCGCTTTCCAGATAGAATCCCTGAACCTGATAGAACTTACATTGCACTCGCTGCTTACAATAGTGGTATTGCGCATATTGAGGATGCACGTGTACTCGCGCAAAAACTAAAACTTAACCCAGATAGCTGGGCAGACGTGAAAACTGCGCTAGTCAAATTAAATAATGCAGAGTACTACGTTGATACCAAACACGGCTACTGTAATTGTGGCGTAGCTGTGATCTATACTGAATCAATAAGAAGCTACTACAAAATTTTAGAAAAAAATCTTCCAGGCTATAGTCCTGAGTTAGAGCCTTATAAAATTGCAGCTACCAATGCAAATCAAGAAAACCCCACATTGCTTGCGGCACTTGGTTTCTAGTACAAATCCCCTCCATTTTCATGTGAAAAAATGGTGTCAGAGTGGTGGTCATACTGCTTTAAATAAAAAAGGCGAACTTAGGTTCGCCTTTTTTATTTACCTATTATTAAGGTTTGATTACTTCCAAACCTCGCATATAAGGTTGTAATGCTTTAGGAATCGTCACGCTGCCATCTGCATTCTGATAGTTCTCTAAAACAGCAACCAGTGTGCGACCTACCGCCAAACCTGAACCATTGAGCGTATGTACCAACTCAGGCTTACCCTGTGCATTTCTAAAACGCGCTTGTAAACGACGCGCTTGAAACGCCTCACAATTGGAGACTGAAGAGATTTCTCGGTAAGTGTTTTGTGCTGGCAACCATACTTCCAAATCGTAAGTTTTAGCAGCACCAAAGCCCATATCGCCTGTACAGAGCGACACCACACGATAGGGTAGCTCTAATGCTTTGAGAATATTCTCCGCATGTCCGACCATTTCTTCCAGCGTTTCGTAACTTTTTTCTGGATGGACGATTTGTACCATTTCCACCTTGTCAAACTGGTGCTGGCGGATCATGCCTTTGGTGTCTTTTCCGTAAGAGCCAGCCTCAGAACGGAAGCATGGAGTATGTGCAGTGAGCTTAATCGGCAAGCTTTCCAATGGCACAATTTCATCGCGCACGCTGTTGGTGAGGGTGACTTCAGAAGTGGGGATTAAATACAAAGTATTTCTAGCTAACAAATCAAAATCGCCTCTAACTTCACCAGTTACACTATCAATTGTTGCATTTGATAAATTCACCGTATCTGATAAACGAGAGGTTTTGAATAAATCAGCCTCAAACTTCGGCAATTGCCCTGTGCCAAGCAAGGTTTCGGCATTAACCATGTATGGCGTATAGCACTCGGTATAGCCGTGCTGTTCGGTTTGCGTATCCAGCATAAATTGCGCTATCGCGCGATGCAACTTGGCAACTCCACCACGCATAAACGTAAAACGCGCGCCTGAAAGTTTTGCGCCAGTATCAAAATCCAAACCTAATGGCGCACCAACGTCGGTATGGTCTTTAATCTCAAAATCAAAAATCCGTGGTGTACCAACTTTGCGCACCTCCACGTTTTGCGTCTCGTCGTTGCCAACTGGAACACTTTCGTGTGGCAGATTGGGAACGTTAAGCAATAAATTTTGCAATTCTGTTTGTAGCTCGACCAAACGTGTTTCGTCTGCTTTAAGCTGCTCACCTAACCCTGCAACTTCTGCCATAATCGCACTGACATCCTCGCCTTTTGCTTTGGCCATGCCAATTTGCTTGGAGGTGTTATTGCGCTTGGCCTGTAGATCTTGCGTACGCGTTTGTACGGTTTTACGCTCTGCTTCTAACGCAGAAAATTTAGCGGTATCAAAATCAAATTTACGCTTAGCCAATTTGGCTACGACGCTATCTAAATCATTTCTTAATTGTTGAATATCTAACATCTAATCTTCCTATTATTATGTCATTCCGTGCTTGACACGGAATCCAGCGTCTTAAAAGTCCCTAGATTCCGACTTTCGTCGGAATGACATGTGTTTACTTTTTCGCCTTTTTATCAAGCTCTTTCAAATGTGCTAATTTTTCGCCTATTTTACCTTCCAAACCACGCGGTGTGGGCTGATAAAATTCAATCGGCTGTAAATCTTCTGGGAAATAATGTTCGCCAGCCGCATACGCTTCTGGTTCATTATGTGCATATCGATACTCCTTGCCGTAATCCAATGCTTTCATCAGCTTGGTGGGCGCATTACGCAAATGCAACGGTACAGGACGTGATTTATCCTGTGCCACAAAGGCTTTGGCCTGATTATATGCGTTATAGGCTGCATTGCTTTTAGCAGCAACAGCGCAATAAATGACTGCATTACTCAAAGCCAACTCACCTTCTGGTGAGCCCAAACGCTCATAAATCTGGCAAGCCTCTAGCGCCATGGTTTGCGCACGCGGATCAGCAATACCAATATCTTCGATTGCCATGCGAATAATGCGGCGTCCTAGATACAGCGGATCAGCCCCGCCATCAATCATATGCAAAAACCAATATAATGCGGCATCTGGATCTGAGCCCCGCACCGATTTATGCAATGCAGAAATTTGATCGTAAAACGCTTCTCCGCCTTTATCAAAGCGACGCATTTTGCTGGACATCGTCGCCTGCAAAAATGCCTCATCAATCACTGTCAATTGACTAGAAATAGCACTATTGAATAAGCCCTCTGTAAAATTTAATAAGCGTCTGGCATCTCCATCTGCATAGGCAAGCACCTGCTCTTTGACTTCATCTGTCAGGCTGATTTCTGGCGCTAGTAACAATCTTGCGCGTTCTAGCAATTGCGCTAACTCTTGTTCAGACAATGCGTTTAGCACAAAGACCTGCGCGCGACTTAACAACGCGCTGTTGACTTCAAAGGAAGGATTTTCTGTGGTCGCACCGATGAATGTGATCAATCCACTTTCTACAAACGGCAGAAACGCATCTTGCTGACCTTTGTTGAAGCGATGCACTTCATCTACAAACAAAATGGTTTTACGCCCAGTCTGCTGAAGCATATGCTCTGCGCGCTCTACTGCTTCTCGAATATCTTTGATGCCAGACAGCACCGCTGATATTGGGATGAATTCTGCATCCGCAGTATTCGCAATGAGTCGCGCTAATGTCGTCTTACCTACCCCTGGCGGTCCCCAAAGTATCATGGAAGGTAGCTTTCCAGAATCAAAGGCTCTGCGTAATGGCTTGCCTTCCCCTAGCAAATGGCTTTGCCCAACCACATCAGCCAGCGTTTTAGGGCGCAACTGTTCCGCTAATGGGGCTTGAGGACTAACAGGCTGAAAGAGTGTATTCAACGTAATCGCGCTTTAATATAATGTAGCATCACCAATCAAATTCACGACGAATATTGACAGACATCGTGGCACGATCAAACGCATTGATACCAATATTAGAATCATTTTTCATCAAACTAATCTGTGGCTTAATAGACCAGTAACGCGCAGGCTGATAGTTAACCCCTAAAGTTAAATCATACTGATTGTCTTGGCGCTTCTTTAAAAAAGCGGGGTCTTCTGCCTGATAGTCTCGTAGTTCATATCCTGCAGAAACATAAGCCAACCAGTTTGGTACAACGGTCAGTTGGCCGCCTGCTCTTAACCCATAGATAGATTGGTCTAAGAATTTTACGCCTGTCTTTGTCGTATCTTCTTGTCCGTAATAAGCACCTAAATACACGACTGGATGCGTTTCCATCGGGAAAGCATGCGCATAATTTGCGCCTAGCACATAACGATTAGCATCACGAATCGCATTATCATCGTATTCTAGTTTTGAGTACTGTCCATACAGGCTGGCTTGATTAAATGGATCAAAATTGCTTTGCCACTGCGCAGTCACACCATAGGCATGCCTGAAAGCATCATCGTCTACATAAAAATGATTATCTTGCAACGCAAAAGAATAAACATCATTATCCAGCTTAAACTGTATGCCTAGATTTAAGTCTATCGAGCCCGTTTCAAATTGCTGGTAGTCTTGATTCAGCTTTTTGGCAAATTGCAAATTACCAATATAAGCTAACGAGGAAGTTGCTGGCACTGTAAAACCTGCGCCCCCTAACAAATTTAGAAAACTGTCTGATTTTTTTCTGGCATTTTCTATAATGGGAAAATTTAACCCGCCGAAAAAAGGTACTGCAATGGAATCAGCACTTGTAGCGCTATTCACATTGCTATCCCAACCTGCGCCAGCCTCTAAATAAGCTGAAAAAGTAGTACTTAAGCCCATGGCTTTATCAATCGCCGACAAGTACTTTTCTATGGCTTTTGCTGTTTCTTCCGACGGATTCTGGTTAAGCATCTGATTAAATGCTATTTTGGAGGAAGATACTTCACCCAAATAAAAATGCGCTTTAGCGATTTTTTCACGCGCTACTGCATTATCTGGGTCGACTGCTGCGACTCTTTCCAGTGCAAACATGCCCTGGCTATAATGTTGACTCTCTACCGCCGCTGTACCTAACAGCAAATCATAAGATACATCACCCGCCATTTGCGTCTCAAGCGGCAGCAACAATTGATAAGCCGTTGCATAATCCCCTACATTGATTAAGTCTTGCGCCTGTTTCATGGTGGCATCCACAGTAACATCAGATGCAGCTAACACATGCGTGGTGCCAATACTTAGCAAGCAGGACAGCAAAACTAAGCTGAAAAACTTAGCAGTCAAAAAATACTTTTTTTTTGATTGCTTCATTAAGATGATAAGATTTTCATGCATAGAGATTACGCATTTACTCGCCAACAACATCTACATCTTTTGGCGTTTTAAATAAAAAAGTCTCCACTTTTAGCGCAGGATTTCTCTCAATCTGGCTGAATGTAATATGCGTGACATGACTAAAGCTGTCATACAGTTCCATTTTTTGAAGCTCCTCATCCTGAAAGCCCAATATAATGCGATCAAACCCACTTTCTTTGTCTTTTGGTAATGCCAAGACCCAAGTCAAGCCATCTTTTCTTACTGCATTCTTTAATATAAAACTTTTTTCAACCGCATCACCACCAGCCAACATAGCCGCAGGACTTGAGCCCAGCGCTTTACTCAGCGATCGCACTGTGACCTGTTGTAAATCAATATCATATAAAAAAACCTGCTGCCCATCACTGATAATTTGCTGCTCATACGGCTTATGATAGTCCCACCGAAACTTATTCGGGCGCGCTAGCTGCATAGTACCTTCGACCTCTTGCATTTTACGCCCCTGCTTATCAAGCACAACCTGCTTAAACTGCGCACGCATCGAATTTGTGTGTAGAAAGAAGTCTTTCAACGCACTGACACCGTCCGCCACTGCCATCTGGCTGACCAACAGGAGCATAGCAAAAATTAATTTATTCATTATTATCCGATGCTGCATTCACAAGCACTTCTCTATTGCCGTTACTTTGCATGGCAGAAACCAGACCCGCCCGCTCCATATCTTCGATCAACCTCGCCGCACGGTTGTAACCTATACGTAGCTGCCTTTGAACCGATGAAATAGATGCACGACGGCTTTTTAACACAATAGCAACCGCCTCATCATACAGCGGATCTTTCTCACCGCCACTCTCTCCCAGCAAGCTGCCAGTGTCGCCACCTTCTTCTGCCTCATTACTTAGTATTCCCTCAATGTAATTAGGTTCCCCTAAAGACTTGAGGTAATCAACCACTTTATGCACTTCTTGATCAGAGACGAATGCACCATGAATGCGTTGTGGAAAGCCACTACCTGGCGGCAAATACAACATATCGCCTTGCCCTAATAATGCTTCTGCGCCCATTTGATCCAAAATAGTACGCGAATCAATTTTGCTCGAGACTTGAAAAGCCACACGCGTAGGCACGTTTGCCTTAATTAGCCCAGTAATCACATCCACAGAAGGTCGTTGTGTCGCCAACACTAAGTGAATCCCAGAGGCGCGCGCTTTTTGTGCTAAACGTGCAATCAGCTCTTCTACCTTTTTACCGACCACCATCATCAAATCTGCCAGTTCATCAATCACGACCACAATCAATGGCATCTCATCTAATGGCTCTGGACTATCTGGCGTTAAACTGAAAGGATGCGGGATAGCGTTACCTTCTTTTTTAGCATCATGAATTTTTTGGTTATATCCCGCCAGATTTCTGACACCGAGCGTTGACATGAGTTTATAGCGCCGCTCCATTTCAGCAACACACCAATTCAATGCATTCGCCGCCTGACGCATATCTGTCACTACTGGCGCCAATAAATGCGGTATGCCTTCATAGACTGACAGCTCTAGCATCTTGGGATCAATCAAAATCATGCGTACTTTGTTTGCCTCTGCCTTGTACAAGAGACTAAGAATTAGCGCATTAATCGCTACCGACTTACCCGAACCTGTCGTACCTGCAATTAATACGTGAGGCATTTTAGCTAGATCAGCAACCACAGGCTTGCCAGCAATGTCTTTGCCCATTGCAATGGCCAATGGTGAATGCATGTCAGCGTATACTTGGCTACCCATGATTTCTGACAAGAATACAATCTGACGCTTAGGATTAGGGATTTCCAATCCCATGCAACTTTTTCCTGGGATGGTCTCTACCACACGCACACTCACTACAGAAAGTGCGCGTGCTAAGTCTTTGGCTAAATTAGTAATCTGACTGCCTTTAACGCCTGGCGCTGGCTCAAACTCATAACGCGTAATGACAGGGCCAGGCTGTGCAGAAAGCACTTTCACTTCTATACCAAAATCAATCAGTTTTTTCTCAATCAAACGTGAAGTGAAGTCCAAAGTTTCTGCGGACTGTACTTCAACAGCATTTTTTGCCTCATCCAGCAGATGCAAAGGCGGTAATGTGCTGTCTGGCAGACTATCAAACAAGACTGTCTGACGTTCTTTTTGTACACGCTCACTCTGAGGGATTTCCAACTCTGGTGCCTTAATTTCGATGGGTGGACGATCTTCTTGACGTTTTCTCTCAGCCTCAATGAATTCGTCACGCTTCTCTTCTACCTGCTTGCCCGCTTTTCTGTCTTGCCAATCATAATATTTATCGAGACACCAAGCCTGCGCTGCCAGTATTAGTGAACCTAACTTCTCGGTCATCATAATCCACGACCAACCTGTAAATAAGCTAAATCCAATCGCCATTAAAATCAGCAATATCATGGTCGCTCCAGCAAAACCAAACATATCGCGCAATATGGTATCAATGACACGCCCAAGCATCCCACCTTGCTCCAAGGGAAAATCGGCTGGGAGCGAAAGTAAGTGTCCCGCCTCAAATGCAGAGGAGGCCAATAGTAAAATAGTAAAACCAACCAGATTAAATAACAGAAAGGGGCGCTCACTAACCGTGGCTCCAAGACGCTTGTAGACTAGCCACATGCTATAAAAAGCCAATACCACCCACCACCAAGCAGAAAAACCAAACAAAGACAGCAGGATATCAGAAGTCAAAGCGCCAACAGACCCGCCCGCATTATGTACAATCGCACCTTCACTCGCCATATGAGACCACGATTGATCCTGCTTAGAATAGGTGATTAAAATCACCGCCAGATAAACACCCACCAGCACGAGTCCAAGCCACCAAGCTTCTCTCACTAAGTGTGCGCCATGTTTTTCTTTTGCGCTGGGTTCAGCTTGTATGCGGCCGTTAGCCACAGAAGATTTTTTATTAAAAAACAATGTGTTATATACCTTGCAATGATTTTTAGCTAGTAACTGTAAGATTATAGCAAAACCAAATTACACTAAGGGAGTCTAAATTGCTAAAATATTCACAAATAGAGGAGAAGAACTTATGGACATTGGTATTAAAGCAGAAGACAGAAAAAATATCGCACATGGACTTTCCAGATTATTAGCAGATACTTACACACTCTACCTCAAAACGCACTACTTTCATTGGAATGTCACTGGGCCAATGTTCAATACACTGCATTTAATGTTTGAAACACAGTATACAGAACTAGCCCTCGCAGTTGATGCAGTGGCTGAGCGAATTCGCGCTTTGGACGTGTATGCCCCAGGCACCTATAGTCAATTTGCCAAACTGAGTTCTATTCCAGAGTCAAAGGATGTGCCTAATGCCAAGCAAATGATTAAAGAATTGGTGGAAGGTCACGAAGCCGTCTGCCGCACTGCGCGTAGCGTATTCCCTGCCACAGACAAAGCCGACGATGAAGCCACTGCTGATTTACTCACACAACGTTTACAACTCCATGAAAAAACTGCCTGGATGTTGCGCAGCATGCTGGAAAAAGATTAAGTGCTTTTTTAGACATTGGTCACGCCTCGCTAAGTAGTTACTGCAAGCATAACCAATGCTAAAAAACATTCAACGTTTATAACATACCAAAATAAATTATTGTAAACACTTAAAATTGAAGCATCGCATTACCACCTTACTATTTTGTTATTGAGAAAGTTAATCCATGTCTACCAAACACGCTCACTTACTGATTCTTGGCTCAGGCCCAGCAGGATATTCGGCAGCCGTATATGCTGCCCGCGCCAACCTTAAGCCAGTACTTATTACTGGCATTGCACAAGGTGGCCAACTCATGACCACCACTGAGGTCGACAATTGGCCTGCGGATGCAGATGGCGTGCAGGGTCCAGAGCTCATGGCACGGTTTCAAAAACATGCTGAACGCTTTAACACTGAAATGATTTTCGATCATATTCATACTACACACTTGAACGAAAAACCGATTCGATTAGTAGGCGACTCTGGCGAATACACTTGCGATGCACTCATTATCGCCACTGGTGCATCTGCTAAGTATTTAGGTATTCCATCTGAAGATAAATTCAGCGGGAAAGGGGTCTCTGCCTGTGCCACTTGCGATGGATTTTTCTATCGCAATCAAGAGGTTGCCGTCATAGGTGGAGGCAATACTGCGGTAGAAGAAACATTGTATTTGGCAAATATTGCAAGCAAAGTAACACTTGTGCACAGACGGGATAAGTTTAAAGCTGAAGCTATTTTAGTGGACAAACTCATGGAACGCGTTAAAGAAGGTAAAGTGGTTTTAGAAACTTTCCATACACTGGATGAAGTGCTGGGCGACAACTCAGGCGTGACTGGCATGCGTATCAAAGAGGTCAACACTGGCGGCACTAAAGAAATCTCACTGAAAGGTGTGTTTATTGCGATTGGCCACAAACCTAACACAGATATTTTTGAAGGCCAGTTAGAAATGGAAGGCGGTTACATTGTGACTCAAGCAGGTCGACAAGGTAACTTTACTGCCACCAGCGTACCCGGCGTATTTGCAGCCGGCGATGTGCAAGACCATGTTTACCGTCAAGCCGTTACAAGCGCAGGAACGGGCTGCATGGCGGCTTTAGATGCAGAACGTTATTTGACCAGTCTAAAATGAGTCTAATCACCCATTAAAATGCTGTACAAAACGCACAATCTAGGCAAAATACTGTGTATTGTGCGTTTTTATTGAGCTTTATTTCTCAACGCTATGACCACGCATGCTGATGATCAAGATGACAGCGGTCTCTTTCAGGAGGCAGTGAAAGGTGCTCGCCCAATTCAGGTTGATCGCGCGCAAACTCAAATCAAGAAGCCTAAACCTATTCCTAGGCAACTCATTCGCGATGAGCGTCAGGCATTAAGAGACTCACTGAGTGACGATTATATTCCTGCACATGAGCTGGAAAGCGGTGAAGAGCTATTGTATTTACGTGAGGGTCAATCCCCCATGGTGCTCAGCAAGCTTAGGCGTGGCCATTGGGTAGTACAGGCTCAAATTGATTTACATGGCTTAATTTCAGATGAAGCAAGACAGTACGTTACTGATTTTATTGCTGATTGCAAAAAACGTGGAATACGTTGCGTGCGCATCGTTCATGGCAAGGGCTTGGGCTCAAAAAATCGTGAGCCTGTGTTAAAACATAAACTTCGCAGTTGGCTGATGCAAAAAGATGAAGTCATTGCCTATGCGCAAGCAAAACCAAGCGACGGCGGCAGTGGTGCCGTTCTAGTATTACTCAAGACTTAGATGCAAATAGTTCACAGTCATCTCACACTTTATCTTCTTCAAGTTGATATAACCAAGCTAAAATTTCGGCTATCGCCAGATATAACTCTGGCGGAATGTGCTGATCCAAATCTACTTGCATTAGCAAAGCAACCAAATCTTTAGATTCGTGCACAAACACCTGATTTTGCTTGGCAAGCGCAATAATTTGCTCCGCGATTAAGCCCTTACCTTTTGCCACTACTCTAGGCGCATAATCACCTGACTCATACGCTAAAGCGATGGCTTGCTGACTCAAGTTTTGGTGTGTTTGATTCATGATGTCGCATCAAATGAAACGGTAAGTGCATCTAACTGTTGTCCATTATGATGAATCGCCTCCGACAGTTTTAACTTTTCTTTATGCAGTAACTGAAAAGTAGACGAAGTATTGCTCTCAATATTGATACGCATGCGTCCATTTATTAAACTCAGTTTTGCAGTAACCTTACCCAGATTTGGAAAGTCTATTGTTAGCTCACTCGCAATTGGCGCAGATGATTGCTCAACCACGGACTCTCGTGATTGTTGTGCATGTTCTGGCAACCGTTGTTGATAGATGTCCCATGTCATCTTCTGTCCTGGCCAAACTTCGCCATGCCAAGACAAACGCTGATTTTCTAGAACTGCAAGTTGTTGATACAACAAAGGTTCATGCGAAAATCCAGTTTGGTTTTGTGGCTCTTGTTTAATCTGATTGAGTGGATATTTTCCATGCATAAGTTCTTGCAGATGTGACTCATAAAATAGCCCAGTAGATGCCACCGCTTGTTTTAAATCTTGGGCAACTAATTGCGGCTGATATGGAAAATGGGTCACCACCGCAGTTGCTTCAAAGCGCCTAGGCGTGCCTTGGGCTTCTGCTTGTTGCAGATACTGTCCAAGCAGATGCCCCGTATGGCTAAGCTTTACCTGCGCACCCAATGTAGTGGGCTGCGTCTCTTTTAATAAAAATGTGGGGATGGGGCTAGCATCTAAATACTTAAGTGACAGTGTCTCACCCAACTGCGCTTGTTTTCCAAGCTCCATTTTTAGCACGAGGTCTTGCACTTGCTGGCCTGAGACTTTGACTAAAAAGGTAGTGTCGTTCACTTTGGCCGTAATTTGTCCGACATATTCTAAACCTTTAACGAGCTGTGCCGTTTTTGCCTCAAGCTCTTGGGCGGTACTCCCAATCTGCCCCACAGCAAGCACAGGCATAATCTTGTAAACTGAATTTACCTGATTAGCAGTAGCCTCTGTATTGCTGAGTATCATATAAAAGTTTATACCCGATAGGCATAATCAAGTTTAGTTTTCATTTGCGCACCATGCATCAATTGCGCCAACGCGTCCATTTTTAGACGGATTAAACTTCTTATTTCCTGCTCATCATGTAATATACTTTGCATGATTGCCATTTTTTGCGCTTTTAAAGTATTTGAAAGCGCAGTAGAAGCGTCATGCATTTTAATTTGATGTATTTTCACTAAATGAAGCGTTTCAAGTTCTAGTACTTTATCCCAATCCTGTTGCCGAGCTGCCTCTATCATTTGGCGCATCATCGTGCCTAATGCAAGATATTCAGCAATCAAGGTCTGCGCGTCCATCACTACGCACCCATCGCTACGCGCTGAGCTTTCACTTGTGGATTCGCTCCGAGTATTTGCGTAACATTAGGTAAAGCCGCGCTTTGCGTATCAATTGATTCCCAAGCAATTTTAAGTTCAGAAAGCAACTTCACTACTTCTTCAATCATTTCTGGTTGATTGCGAATATTGGCCAACGTTAAACGTTTTGTCATATACAAATAAAGCGCATCTAAACTTTCCGCAATCGCACCTCCCGCTTTTTTATCTAAGCTTGAGCGCAATCCACTTTCGATGATTAAGATTGCTTTGGAAATCATTTCACACTTACGCTCAATCTCTTTGTTTTTCATGTGTACAACAGCACTTTTAGAGGCTGAGATTGCGCCATCATATAACATGATAATCAACTGATTGGGGCTTGCAGCAACCACACCAGTTTCCAAACCCATTTGGGCATATACATTTGCTCCATAACCTTTTGCACCAAACATCATAAACTCCTAACGTTGTTATTAATTGTTATTACTTAATGCGCTAATTTGTTGTGTGAGATACGAACTCGTATTCTGTAAACTGTTGAGTAAGGAATCTAATTTTGTAAACTGCTCTCTATAGCGCTTTTCTATGGCCGTTAACCTGACATTGATTGCATCAGTCTGTTTATCCAAACGTTTGATTGAATTATTCATACCGTCGGTACGTGTCTGCAAAATACCTTCTGTGTCTAACAGATTAGATAAGATACCATCAAGCTGCGTGGCATAGCCTGCGCTATAAGTGACTGTACCCCGCGCACCTAGACTACCGCCTGAGATTTTAATTTTTAAACCTTCGCTTGCATCCCCCGTCGCACCTGTCAGATACATACCTGACCCCACTGCGGTCACACCATTAATCGTGCCGACAGCATCCACTGTGTCACTTCCTAATTGGCTGACTGTCACGTTATAAGTACCTGACTGTGTTTTGCTAGTCACGCTGGTATAGCTGACTAGCGCATCAGAGGTACGGCCTGAGGACGCAAACAATGCTGCAATTTCACTAAAATGATCGGTCATCGCGTTGGTCAGTTTGGTCGAATCCAATGCCAAAGTGCCGTCTTGCTGAAAAGACACGCCTACGTCAGACAGGCTATTAATCGTGCCGCCTGTATCCACCGTTTTTGTGAGTACTGTTTTAATCTGAGAAATCACTGAACGTGCAGTCGCATCCCCAAGCAAAGCACCAGAGGCTTTACCAGTCGGGTCATACTTAGTCAAATCACGCAATGTTGTGTTGATTTTATTGTAAGCATCTACAAAAGACTGTACAGACTCTTTAATTTTGCCTGTATCTGTTGCGACAGAAAGTCCAACACTAGCAGTGCTGGTTGATAACAATTTAAGCGTGACACCACTAATGGCATCACTAATGGTATTGCTGGCTTTTTCTACAGCGATACCATCAATATCCAGTTTGGCATTCACTGCATCTTGTAGTTGGGTCATATTCTTGCCACTGCCAGCAGTGGCGAGAGGATCATACGCCAAACGCGATAAGCCAGAGGCGTCCGTATTGACACCGTCACCATCTGCAACCGCGATTTTTAAACTATTAACCTCCCCTGTATCTTTGGAGGTAATCAGTAAACGATTCGTAGTGCCATCGTTAACAATCGTCGCCGTGACACTACCATTTGCTGCATTAATAGCATCTCGTACACCTGATAAGGTATTGTTTGAGCTATCAATGGTAATGTTAATATCGGTTTTATCTGCGTTTGGGGTAAAGCTTGCTGGTGTCGCTGGAGATACCACAGCAGGTGCATAGGTACCAAAAGAAATTGTCAGAGTGCCTGTACCGACCACATCTGTGACATTCGCCACGCCCTCCATGGCAACTTTATGCGCTTTAGCAAGCTGATTCACAGTCACTGCATAATCACCTAATGATGCACTACCATTTGCAGTGGCTGTAAATACGCTTGTATCAGAACTGGTAACGCTTTGTGCATTGAATTTAGTCGAAGTGGATAATGCGCTCACCGCTGTTTTAAAAGTAGAAAGTGCACTTTTCATCGTGCCATAAGCAGAAAGTTTAGATTGGTATGCTGTCTTTTGTTGTGTGACTAGTGTTAATGGACGTTTTTCAACGTTCATTAAACTGGTCACAATAGCCTCTACATCCAGCCCAGATCCTACCCCTGCAGATGATATTCCCATCACAAAATCCTCTAAATGATGCTACATAAATGCACGCTCTATGCAGACTCTAAACTCTACGCAGTTTGTCTGATGACTAACCCTTGCAGTTTATCCAAAGTCTTAGTGATTGCCAGCACCTCCTCATTTGGAATCTGCCGCAATACCTTTTGCGTTGCTGTATCTACTACTTTCACCACAATACGTTCAGAATCCTGATCAATCGAAAACTGAATCGTTTGCAATGCTGGTGCTACATAATCATTCAATTTTTTTACAGCTCCAGTGAGTGTAGCTCTATCAACCTCTGCTGAATCCTGCACGGACTGAGTTGACTTTTCTACCGCTTTCAAACCGCCTTGTACGGCATGACTGCTCACCACTGTAGGTGATGGTGTCACCTTACCTAATCCATCTAAAGAAGATTGAAACATGGTTCTCTCCTTAATCTTGCTAAAATTTCCACAGGGTTTTCGCCCTGTGGAAACTTAAACTACCGTTAATAAAGATTAGCCTCTGAGTAAGCTTAATACATTATTGGGTAGTGAGTTTGCTTGTGCTAACATCGCTGTACCTGCTTGTTGCAAGATTTGACCGCGTGTTAAGTTAGCTGTTTCTGCCGCAAAGTCAGCATCCATGATGCGTGATTTAGCAGCTGATTGGTTTTCTGCAGCAACTTGCAAACCACCGATAACAGCTTCGAAACGGTTTTGAATCGCACCTAAAGTCGCACGATTAGTATTTGCAGTATCTAACGCAGTATCAATTGCACCTAAAGCAGTTGTCGCTGCTGCTGCTGTTGATACACTACCTGAAATTGATGAAGCGGCTACTGAGCTCACAGCAATCGTATCTGCTGCATCAGCACCTACTTGGAAAGTGTAGCTAGAACCGAACACTGCTGTACCGTTAAATTTAGTTGCAGTACCTAAACGTGTTACTTCTGATGCTAATTGTTGGAACTCAGCATCTAGATTTGTACGGTCAGTTGCAGAGTTTGTGCCGTTTGCAGATTGCACTGCAAGTTCTCGCATACGTTGTAATGCATCAGTCACTTTACTTAAGCCACCTTCAGCAGTTTGCGCAAATGAAATCGCGTCGTTAGAGTTACGCATCGCAACGTTCATACCACGTACTTGTGAGTCCATACGTGTTGCAATCGCCATACCTGCAGCGTCGTCTTTTGCACTGTTTACGCGTAAACCTGAAGATAAACGTTGAATAGATGTATTTAAGCCTGCTTGTGAAGAACTTAAATTACGTTGTGTATTTAATGAAGCAATGTTGGTATTAATTACAGCAGCCATGATGAATCTCCTAAATAAAATAAAATTTCAAAATCACACCCTACTTTAGCTTTGCAACAATTCTTTTTGCTAGGCAGTTAAATCAGTTATCGGTTAGCTTTTGTAAAAATTTAGGGTAAGCGCAAAAGTTAATTTTTTAACAACTTTACTCACCAACTATTTCTACAGTGACCGACAAAGCAGTCGCGATGACTATGATGTCGGCAGTGATTTCAAAATCTTTAGGGGTCCTCCATCTAATTAAAAAGATTCAATACAAATTTACTAATATTAATCAACATCATAACCAAATAGACATAGACATTAACACGGCAATAAAGAGGGAAAATACGGTCTACTCTTAGATATGAAACTCAAAGAAAAAGGGGCTTGTGAATCACAAGCCCCTTTTATATTGTATTTATTTTTACAGCAATCAGATTAGCTGATTCTTAACAGCATAATGTGTAATGTCTGAGTTATGGCGCAAATGCATTTTCTCTAGCAATCTTGAGCGGTACATGCTCACGGTTTTGACTGAGAGTGACAGCTTCTCAGCAATCTCGCTCACAGAAAACCCAGAGGAAATCATAATCATGGTCTGAAATTCTCTATCAGATAATGTTTCATGGGGAGACTGTGCATCACCACCGACCTGTTCAGCCAAAATCTCTGCCACCTCAGGCGTAATATATTTTTTGCCTTTAGCAAGCGTATGAATAGCAGTTAACAATTCATTAGATGCGCTATGCTTACATAAATAACCAGAAGCGCCAGATTTTAGAGCTCTCACTGCATATTGGTCTTCCATATACATCGATAGCATCAGCACAGCAAGATGCTGATTGTCACGTTTAATATATTTCAGAACATCAATACCGCTGCGGTCTGGCAATGAAATGTCTAGCAGCATGACATCTGCCTTAATTTCTTTACCAAATTTAATCGCTTCCGCTGCATTTTCTGCCTCCGCGACCACCTCAATATCGTCAGTTGCTGCTAGTATTTGCTTGATTCCAGACCTTAAAATTGCATGATCATCTACAACAATTACTCTAATTTTATTGTTTTTCATTACTAAGCTCCCTTGTGCCTAAATAGCATGTAGCAAACAGCATGCCAAGACAGGCTAATAAAGCGCTTTATTTAGCAATTACTCACAAATGAAATTAAAAATGACTGAGGAGAGAAAAACCAAACAAATAAAATGAAAAAGCACAGACGTTAAAATATATACAACCAATTGATTATATTGTTATTTTCACTTCTACCTTAGTGCCTCTATCCGCATTGTCTGGCTTAGCGATGACAAGCTGGCCATTTAAAGCACTAATGCGTTCTTGCATTCCGCGCAAGCCGTAAGCATTGGCTTTAAATTTGTCTTCGTCTTGAATTCCGACACCATTGTCAATAATTGACATGGTCAGCTCGTCGTCATGGACATTCAGGTCCACAATGACTTGTGATGCTTTGGAATATTTTGCAGCGTTAGATAAGGACTCCTGACAGACCCGATACAGCGCTATGGACTGATCTGAAGAAAGCATGACTTCTGACTGATTTGTTCTAAACAAGCATTCAATCCCTACTTGCTTTTTAAACTGTGTCGTTTGCCATTCAATCGCATCGACAATCCCCAGATCTAATATACTTGGCCGTAGATTTCCAGAAATACGATGAACTGCCTCAAACGTTCTATTCACAATAGCTTCTAATCCAGAAGTTTGTTCAAGCAATACTGGCTGGCCAGTTGTGATTTGATTGGCAATGCTCGCCAAACCAATCTTGATGGCAGTTAAATTACCACCTAAGTCATCATGAATTTCGCGAGCAATACTGATACGCTCTTGCTCTTTGATTTGATTCATATGTGCAGTGAGTTGCTCAAGATCTCGTCTGGATTGTTCAATCTCTTGCTTCTCATGTTTACTCTGCGTGATGTTTAGCATGATGCCATCCCAATGCACAACACCATCTTCTAATCGTGTGGTCGTCGCTCTCAGGTTAATCCATTTAGTATCTTGCCAACCATCGATCCAGACACGCCCCTCCCAATCTAATCTCACTAAAGACTCTGCACAACTGGCTAATTTTTCGCGTAAATCAGCACGGTCTTTAGCATTCATAATTGAAAATAAAAGTTGCGCATCTTCTTCCAGCTCGCGTGCAGTCATACCTAAAAGTGCCTCACAACCATCACTCAAATAGTGAAAGCTGATTTCTTGCGTTTTAGACATTTGCATCTGAAAAACAAGTCCGGGGATATTTGACACAATGGCTTGAAAGCGAGATTCGCTCTCACTTAACGCCATCACCACTTTTTCTTCTAGGGAAATATCGTTTTTTGTCACGAGAATATATTCTGTATCGTCAGATTGTATTAGCATAACACGTAGTGCATTTTTGTTGACACTGGTTGCTGGTAACAACTGATTTACACTCAACTCAAATGTAGATTTTTGATCACGTTGCTGATTCACATAGGCAATAAGTGCTTCCCGACTAATCCCAAATATTGCTTCAAATTGCTCTGGTGCAACGGCTGGTGTATTTGTGCTGAATGCTGCTTTGCCGAGTGCACTGGCATGCACCACTTCCATTGTATTGGCATTGATTAAGTAAACCTCATCATGGGGCGAATGCGTGAAAGATTTTAAAATCAGGTGTGACCTTGTAAGCGCAAGCAACGTGTTAATCCTTGTTGATTATTATTATTCTGAAGTTAGTTCTTTTTCTGTCATCACGCGATTTTTTCCAGACCTTTTTGCTAAATACATGGCCTGATCAGCACGATGAATCACCGCTGCTTGTTCTTCATCTTTTCGATATAGCGCCACGCCAGCACTGAAGGTGATTAGCAAGCGTTCGTTGTTGCCTAAGAAGTACGCTTTCGTTAGCATACGTTGTAAACGTGTCATTGTAATGACAGCCTCTTCAATATTGGTGTCTGGAAGCAGAATCACAAACTCTTCACCTCCCAGACGCGTAATCACATCGGTCGGACGAATGGTTTTTTTCACGACATCGGCCAAGTGTTTTAACGCAATATCACCTACGTCATGTCCATAGGTATCGTTTAAATGTTTAAAGTTATCAATATCAAGCAACGCTACAGTCAGCGGACTGCTACTACGACTGGCGCGTGCAGCTTCAGCGACGAAGGCATCGTCCAAACCACGTCGATTCAAGATTCCAGTAAGCTGGTCTATTCTCACCGCTTCACTTAATAAGGTAAGCTCTTCTTGTAGTTTACGTATTTTTTCTTGTGAGCTTTCGGCTTCTTCACGCTGATGCAGTAATGCCTCACGCGATCTTACAATGTCAGTTTGCATGGCATGGGTATCACGCATCAGGCTTTCTAACAGTTCGTTGATTTTAACGATGTCATCCGTCTCAGAGAGTTTTTCTGCATATACCTCGATTTTTCCCTGATAATTACCACTGGTGTCAGCCATAAATTTTAAGCGGTCAAGGAATGTCGAAATCATTTGCTTAAATGCGTTCTTCGCTTCAGTTAAACTGTGCTTAATCAAGCCCTGTTTATGAATGACTTCTTTCAAGCTCTTTTCGGCTGTTTGAATTTGCACGCGATCCAAGGGACTAGAAATAATCGTTTGCACTGTTGAAACTTGTCCACGCAACCATTGGTCATCTGCAACTAACTCACTGATATTGCTCACTAATAACTTGAGTAGCTTCAACAGATCTTGTTTTATGCCCTCTTCATTCGCCCCTACCAGCTCCACACGCATTAATAATGCACGTAGCTGTTTAGCCATAAATTGCCAATCCTTTAGCTTACGTGCCTTTTCCGTCAATACAGCAATTGCATAAGCCTCTTCACGCAATTCTGGATAGCCATCTAATCGCGGAATCAAGCCATGATTGAGTGTTTGTTTCAGTACTTCCTGCAAAATCTGAAACGTTTCGTGCAGCTGTTTAGTGTCATCTTCCTGCGGTTTTAAGATGCCAGAAAGCTTACTATCGACTTTTTGCAACAAGCTGCTGCTTGTCTCTGAGACACCGGCTTTTACACCCGACTCAGAACCAGCTTCTCGGTTAGCAGCGCTCTGCACTTCAGATGCCGCATCCATTTCCACTTCGACACTTCCCCAGCTTTTGGCAAGGTTAGTCAATTTATTAGCAAGCTGTGGATCATTACCAAAGTTAATCAGTACGCGCTCTAATGTTTCTTTTTTTCTGGCTGGATCAACACCTGCGCGTCTCGCATCCCAGCCTTTTAATAAATGACGTATCGCGTCTGGCCATTGTCTGGATTGTGAAACACTCGCGTCCATGCCCTCGTTCAGCACTTCGGCAAGACCAGCCCAATTCTCTTGTTTTAATAATTTTTCCCAACGGTTGATCCAGTTGGCTTGCTCGGCAGTTTCATTGGGCAACTGCTTAAGTGCTTTTCTAATTGCATTATTGAGTGATTCTTTGCTTGGCACCCCAGAAATTTCATTATAAATAATCTCATAATTACTTGGCGTTGGCTCAACACGCCGCAATGCCATTTGTTTAATGGTCTCACGAGCAACTTCCGTCGCTGAGTTTGGCTTTTTAGATTGCGCTGAATTCACCATATATTCCTGAACAGGCTTTTCCATACAAGGTTTATTGATTCCATATTCTCTACCAAGCGTGATCAATGCAATCCTTGTAAAAGGCAGCGATATACCCCCTAATTTGGCTGTTCAATACAAAAGTATTGATGACAATCCATCTAAGCTGGTCTGTAAAATTAAATGTCGAGTAAAAAATCTCTGACACGTGAGGTGATTGAAGCAAAGTATTGTAAAATAGCGCATGGCGGGCCTCCCCGCATTGTAAGGTAGCCAACCTGGTCAGGTGCGGAAGCAAGCAGCCACAACTATTAAGCAAGTGCCGGGGGTTTGGCTCGCCTCCCCCAATGTTGTTTTCAACGTTTACTTTTTTGGGAAATACACTTCATGTCATATCAAGTGCTCGCGCGCAAGTGGCGTCCTAAATCATTCAACACTTTAGTTGGTCAAGAGCATGTGGTGCGTGCACTCACCAATGCACTTGAACAACAACGTCTGCATCACGCCTATCTATTTACAGGCACACGTGGCGTTGGCAAAACGACTTTGGCTCGTATTCTGGCAAAATCTCTCAATTGCGAAACAGGTATTACTGCATCGCCTTGTGGCGTTTGCAATGCTTGTACAGAGATTGATAAAGGCCGTTTTATTGATCTCATTGAAGTGGATGCAGCAAGTAACACACAAGTGGATGCCATGCGTGAGTTACTGGATAACGCACAATATGCGCCGACAGCTGGCCGCTTCAAGGTTTATATCATTGACGAAGTACACATGCTGTCTAAGAGCGCATTTAATGCGATGCTCAAAACGTTAGAAGAACCACCAGCGCACGTCAAATTTATCTTGGCAACCACAGATCCACAAAAAGTGCCCGTCACGGTACTCTCGCGTTGCCTGCAATTTAACTTACGCCAAATGGCAAGTACTACCATCACTGAACATTTGCAGAACATTCTGCAACAAGAACAAATACCTTTTGAATCTTCTGCGATACATCTTATTGCAAGAGCCGCAAATGGCAGTATGCGCGACGCTCTTTCGCTTACAGATCAAGCCATTGCCTACGGGAACCAGTCAGTCCGTGAAGCTGAAGTAAGAAGCATGCTGGGTGCCATAGATCAAAGCTATTTATATGAAATTATTGATGCCTTGCTCGAGCAGAACGGTACTGCACTCATTGAAAAAGCAAAACAAATGGACGCACGCAGCATTTCTTTTGAAGCAGCGCTCAATGATTTGGCTGCATTGCTGCATCAAATTGCCATCGTACAAAGCATTCCTAACAGCTTGGCGCAAGATTTACCGGAGCGTGCTGCACTCATGACATTGGCTGATAAGATCTCAGCTGATACGCTTCAACTCTATTATCAGATTAGCATTTTGGGGCGTAGAGACATTGGTCTAGCGCCAGATGAATATGCTGGATTCACCATGACACTATTGCGTATGTTAGCATTCACGCCAAGTGAAAAGGTATCGCAAGAAAAATCCATGACGCAAGCTATACCGCTTGCAAATACTCAAACAAGTATCAAAGCCAGCGCCGCGCAAGCTTCCCCTGTCATCAAGCCACAATCACCTTCTGCTATCAAACCTATGATGCATGAAGCTACTGTTGAAAACAATATACCCGCTTCTGCTTTTGATGGTAACTGGCGCAATCTTGTAGAGAATAATTTAAAACTAGGTCTTGCGCGTGCACTCGCCCAAAACTGTGAAATGGTCAATTATGATGCATATAGCATTACTCTGCGTGTGGCAGAAGCACAAAAACATCTGGCTAGCCCAAATTATCAAGAAAAACTCAGTAGCGCTATCCATCAGCATTTTGGAAGAAAAATAAAACTGCACTTTGAGATTGATCAGGAGGCCAACACCCCTGCCAAACAAAATGCTATTGAAAAAGCAACCATACAATCCAATGCAGAAACGGCTATTTTGCAAGACAATTTTGTACAAGCACTGATGAATGACTTTGGGGCAACCATTATCCCTAACTCAATCAAACCAGTTCAATAATCAATCAACTAAAGGAGATTACCATCATGAAGGGTGGCATGGGCAATATGATGAAACAAGCGCAGCAAATGCAAGCCAATATGCAAAAAGTGCAGGCTGAACTTGCGACGACAGAAGTAGAAGGCATTGCCAGCAATGGCATGGTCAAAGTAACGACAACATGTAGTCATGATGTCAAACGCGTCGTCATTGATGATGCAGCAATGGACGACAAAGAAACACTAGAGGACTTAATTCTCATCGCACTCAAAGATGCTAAAGCCAAAGCTGAAGCCACGTCAAATGCACGCATGGGCAGCGTGATGCCTGCTGGTTTTAAATTACCGTTTTAACTTAAATTCTGTGAAAAATCCTGCTACGCTTGATCAGCTCATTGAGGCCCTACGCTGTTTACCTGGCGTAGGCCCAAAATCTGCTCTGCGTATGGCCTACCATTTACTGCAGCGCGACCGCAAAGGTGCAGGTACTTTAGCATCTGCGCTTAACTCAGCATTAGAAACCATTGGGCATTGCCAACTTTGTAATAATTTCAGTGAGCAGGCAATTTGCCCATTATGTAGTTCTGAAAAACGTGAACCCTCTATGTTGTGTGTGGTAGAAATGCCAACCGATTTAATGATGCTGGAACAAACGCAATCCTACAATGGTATGTATTTTGTGCTCATGGGAAGATTATCTCCTTTGGATGGTATTGGCCCTAAAGAAATCAATTTAGATAAGCTAATCAAGCGCACTCAAGACGTCATCATTCAAGAGGTAATTCTCGCCACTAATTACACCAATGAAGGCGAGGCCACAGCGCATTACATCAGTCAGTTACTCAAATCACGTCATGTTCAGGTAAGCCGAATTGCGAGAGGGCTGCCTATGGGTGGAGAGCTAGAATATGTCGATAGTGGCACATTATCTACTGCATTAATTGAACGAAAATCTGTCGCGTAAGTACTGCTTATATTAGCGTGAGGAGTTCTTGCGCCTGCTGAATCATGCTATCCGCACCCCATTCACTTGGTCTGTCGGCTACATCGATATACCCAAACAATGCGACTACAGTTTTCATCCCTGCCGCCTTGCCTGCCTGAATATCGCGCTCTGCATCTCCAACATAATGACAATCTAGTGGCTTGACCTGCATTTGCTCACATGCCATCAATAAAGTTTGAGGCGAAGGTTTGGGCTGCGGAGCCTCATCCCCGCTCACAATACTGGCTGCACGTCGATGTAAACCGATGCTTTCTAATAACGGTAACGTAAAACGTTTGGGCTTATTGGTAACTACACCCCATAAAATATTGCGTTGTTCTAATTCGCTCAGCACTTCTTCCATCCCGTCAAACAAACGCGGACTGCGCGTAAATACTTGATTATAAATCTCTAAATATTCGTCACGCATCGCAGAAAAATGTGCATCCTCTGGCGCTATCCCAAACCCTAGTGCTAATAACCCACGTGAGCCGTGAGAGGCATACGGACGAATTTTTTCATCCGCAAGCGGCAGTAAACTATGCCTTTGACGTTGAATATTGAGCGCATAACCCAAGTCTGGCGCAGTATCTACCAACGTGCCATCTAAATCAAACAGTACTGCGTTCATGGCGCTACTTTAATTGCATGCACGAGATAATTAACACTTACATCTTGGCCTAGCCAATAATGTTTAGTAAGCGGGTTATAGCGCATGCCAATTTCATCAACTAAAGTCAATTCTGACTGGCGCATCCAGGCCGCTAATTCTGATGGCTTAATAAACTTTTCATAATCATGCGTACCACGTGGCAGCATATTCAGCAAATACTCCGCGCCAATGACCGCTAATAAATAGGCTTTGGGATTACGATTAATAGTCGAAAAAAATACGTGCCCATTCGGTTTTACCAATTTTGCGCAGGCGCGCACTATGCTGGCGGGATCTGGCACATGCTCCAGCATTTCTAAGCAGGTGACTACGTCAAATGAGGCCGGCTGCTGTTCAGCCAATGTTTCGACAGAGATATACTGATAATCCACAGCCACACCACTTTCAAGACTATGCAGTCTTGCTACATTCAGGGCTTTTTCCCCTAAATCAATGCCTGTGACATGAGCGCCTTTTTCAGCCATGGATTCAGACAATATGCCACCACCACAACCGACATCAAGCACGCGTTTATCCTGCAAGCTAACAAGTTGATTAATATAGTTCAAACGAAGCGGGTTGATATCATGTAGCGGTTTAAACTCGCTATTTTTATCCCACCATTTATGTGCTAAATCGCTAAATTTGTTTAGTTCTGCTGTGTCAAAATTATGCATAATTTTCTAATGTTTACTCATTTTATGTTGCCATTGTTGAACAATATCGGATAACTCTTGCGGCTCGACGCCATTGAACACACCCTGCTGCACCTGTGGTTGGTAATATTTCAAATCACCACTCACCCACACATGACTCACACTTTCTCGACTTGCCACATACACGATATGTGATACTGGGTCATAACATGGCTGCAAATTCAAGTCAGACATTTTCACCGCAATTAAATCAGCATACTTACCGATTTCGACAGATCCGATTTTAGACTCCAACCCCAATGCTTTTGCACCATTGATCGTTGCCATTTCAATAGCTCGGTATGCAGAAATAGCGGTTGCATCACCGCTTTGACCTTTTGCCAACAATGCCGCTAAGCGCATTTCTGCAAACATATCCAAACGATTATTGCTTGCCGCCCCATCAGTTCCCAAACCAACGTTAATGCCATACTCTATACACTTGGTGATGGGTGCAATACCACTCGCCAATTTTAGATTAGACGCAGGGCAATGTGCGATGTGGCAACCTTGATCTGCCAAGAGTTGCATCTCTAACTCCGTCAAGTGTACGCAATGTGCCAAGCTCAAACGTGCACTCAGAAGACCCAGTTTAGACAATCGATGGAGCGGAGTCATTCCATAGGTTTGCTTGCTTTGTACCAATTCATTTTGAGTTTCGTGTAAGTGCATATGTATGCCAATATCCAGCTGCTCTGCCAACATATTGATTTGTATCAGGCTTTCATCACTTACCGTATAAGGGGCATGTGGCGCAAAATTAAAACTAATCAATGGATCTGTTTTAAATTGATCACGAACTTCCGTCCCTTTTGCAATGTAACTTGCAGCACTATTTGCATAGTTTGTGGCGAACTCAAGCACCACTAAACCAATGCTAGCCCGCATTCCCATCTGTAGTGAGGCCCGAGTACTCGCTTCTGGGTAGAAGTACATGTCATTAAAGGTAGTGGTGCCCCCACTTAACATTTCAGCACAAGCTAATAATGTACCTTCTCGCACAAAATTTGGTGAGACATACTTTTGTTCAGCAGGCCAGATATGTTGTTCCAGCCATGGCATCAAAGCAACATCATCTGCAATACCACGCATCAGAACCATGGCGGTATGCGTATGCAAATTGATTAGCCCTGGCATTAACACATGTTCTGCAAGAAATATTGTCTCTTTCGCCACATAGTGTTTGGCTGACTCATCATGCGGGAAAATACCTATGATTTTTCCATCACGTATTGCTACTGCATGATTTGCAAGCAAAGTATCTCTTGGAACAACTGGCAAGAGCCAACGCGCCACAATTAAAAGGTCTACGGATTCTGTCATGCCATTATTATAAACGCTTAGGCAATAAAAAAGCCCCGCGCATGCGAGGCTTTTTTAATGAACGCCAGACTTAGTTACAGCCGACTTCTTTTGTACCTTCAGCGCGAATTTCAACGCGACGGTTTGGTTGCAAGCAAGAAATTAATTTTTTCGTTGCCTTATTACCTGCACATTGCACTACAGGCTCAGACTCACCTTTACCTGTTGCTGTGATGATAGAAGAATCCACACCTTGTGATACCAAGTAATCAGCTACTTGTTTAGCACGACGCTCAGACAGTTTTTGATTGTAAGCTTCTGAACCAATACGATCTGTATGGCCAGTAACAATCACAGCTTTAATTTCTGGGCTTGCTTTGATCTTCGTAGCAGCTTCATCCAAGGCAGTTTTACCTTCAGCTTTTAAATCTGCTTTATCATAGCCAAACAGTTTTTCAGCACCCACAGTAATCGTTTCATTTTTTGGTGTGCATTTTACTGGCTCTGGTGCAGGAGCTGGTTCTGGTGCAGGAGCTGGTGCAGGCTCTGCAACTGGTATTGGTGCTGGCTCAGGAGCAGCAGCAGCCACAACGGGGGCTGGTGCGCCAAAGCGGAAAATACCGCCTAGGTTAAGCAATGTATTGCCAATGGTGCCGTTAGCATCCAAAACACCAGGCGCTTGAGCATCTGCTCTACTCCATTGATGGCGCAAGTCTGCTTGCAGACCAAATGTGTCGCTAAACAAGTATTGTGCACCTAAGCCCAAACCTGCTAACCATGAAGTTTTGGATTGTCCAGTTAAACCTGGAACGTTGTTGTAATCTACTTTATTGCGTGCTGCACCGATTCCAGCCAATACAAACGGACGGAAATTATCACGGCTAAACATATACAAAGCATCTAAACCTAAAGTTGTTTGCTTATATTTTCCAGAAGCAGCTGGCACATTAGTATCTTCATCTGCACGGTCATAACCTAGTCGAGCTTGCAAATCCCAGCTTGGACTAAGTTCTTTGCCAAGTGCTAAGAATCCACCGTAACCGCTGTTGTCTGATTTTAAATCATTATCTGCATGCATATAGCTTACACCTGGTACAGCATACCAAGCGCCACGGTACATATCCTCTGCTGTAGCAGTGATTGCAAACCCTAAAGTTGCCGCTACTGCTAAACTCACTAAACTTTTTTTCATTTTCTTAACTCCTAAATTGTTAACTTCTCGCAGGTACTACCTATCCCCGTTTACTATGACACTATACTTAAACTTATCCCACTAAACAACCCGCATCCTCTAGCTAAGAAGCCTCTAAGCTAAATTTGTTGCGCTGACACAACACATCCTTAACCTGCGCAATCAAAACAGGTGACAAATCACCTAATCTTTCATAGCGTTCGCACACACCGGATCGAAATCCTAAATAATCAGATTGATACTGCATGAGCTCTTGAATACATTCTATACGTAACGATCCTGCCAAACCAGCTTGCATATGATAGCGTTTACATAATTTTACAAAATCACTCAGCGTCTCTTGAGATAATGCGCATAACAATTGATGGTGCTTATAAGCGGTATCTAACATTGCGCCATAAAAACCGATATGTGCTAACTTTGCTATCCAATTAAAATCTGGCTCTAAATCCGCAAAAAAAACAGCAATTAAGCTCACTCCATAATGAGACTGAATTTGTAATAATGGTTCAACAAATGACTGTTCATTTAAAAATGTCGATATGGGTAGCTTAACTATATCAACACCCATTTTTGCTTTATTCTCGATGGCTGCCAATAGATTCTCAGCATTTTCATGATACTCACCTACCGTGGCACTGATAATTGCACGTTTATCAAGTACACGAATAATCTCGCTACTCACCTGATCATCCAAACTACCAAGTGCGCCTACTTGCGGATCCTTCAAATCAATAAAATCAGCGCCTGCGTCCAAGGCTTGCAACGCCTCTTGTGGATTCTTAACGCTTATGAGCAATCGCGTCATATATGCTTACTCTTGTTGATTTATATAAAAAGTGTTGATTTTTTGTTCTAACCATCGCCATGCTTGTAGCTCTTGTGCACCCGCAGTTTTGTCAATTGCAATTTGCAAATAATGCTTTTCCGTCAATACCTTATCTTTGGGCAATATGTGTAATCGACTCACTAGAACTGCCAGCTCAATCACCGCTGCTTGTGCGCGATTAAATCCAGAAAATGCCTGATGTGTTGCCTCATAAACCACTTGCATGTGTAACTCTGGTCTTAATTCATCCTCTTTTACATTCGCCAATACCAGCTCTTGATGCGCAAGGGTATTGGCTAATCGATATCCATTCACTTTAATTGCTGGCGTAAGTAAATAGTCTTGATTCTCTCTCACTATCGCACTAGCAAAAACACGTACATCATCTGTCAAATTCATCACGGCACATTTTGTTGACAAAACATTATCGAGTGTCGCAGAGGGCTTGTAAGGTGAAATAATCACGAAATCACCTTCCTTCCTAATGCCAAAGGGTGTGACGTGCACTTGCCCTTGCACATCTACAGTAGAAATAATGGTTTCGTATATCATATTTTTTTGTCTAACTTTTCTTTAAGCGAGGCTTCTCTATGGCTGATCTTTACTTGCTGCTCTTTTGGTGGGCTACTCACACCCCAGTTTAGCTGCTCATCTTGCACATACCGTTTTTTAAGCTGCCAGGCAATTTGCGCGCGCGCAAGCTCTACGCCTAAATAAAATGCGTGAGAAGCATCGTTTTCAACACCCAGCGTTGGGTAAAATGTAAATGGATCTTTCCCAACGCTCACTCCATCGCGATTATAAATATGCACACCAGCCTCACTCACCATAATCCTGAAGCTGGGATCTTTAATTTGCAAAGCTAATGCCTGTATTTCATCCGAATCATATGGGAAAGGTCTTCTATCATGCAAACTGAGCAACCCACCAGTATAACCTCGAGGCAATCGATTATCCTGCTTAGCACGGTACATCATTCTCCTTGCTACATCAGCCTCTGCAATCGCATTAATCGCGTGGGTGCTTACTGAAGTTGCCAGCACAGCATTAATACTAAGCTCACTGATGATACCAAACAACATGGCGTTAATCCCTGTGGTGTCAGCATCAGTCAATTCAGTCAAATTACCGACACCCATCATGATTGGGATATTCGCATATTTTTTACGCAGTTTGTGATAACGGATAATTGAATCAGTCAAGCCAAAGTGAATTGGATCTAAAATAGGATCTGCAATAAACGGCCTATTTTTTTTAAGACAGCATTCTATGGCACGATATAGCGATGCCAAATTGCCTGGTTTGCTTGGAATTAAAATGGGGGTCGCATTCACTTCGTCAGCAATCCAAAGTGTTTTCTCTGACAAGCTCAACAAATAGTCTGCACCGGACTGCCCTGCCAGCAACAAATCCTCAGAACTCATCGAATCCACACTGACCTGAAAACCTGCTGCTTTTAGCATTTTTACAGCATCAGGTAAATGTACAAAAGGCTTACCAGGTAAGCAACCCAGATCAATCACATCAGCACCTTGGGCTCGAAAATGGTATGCCTTAGCTAATATTGCCTCCAAAGTTAAGTCTGGGGCATCGACGATTTCTGCAAAAATATTCACTTGATGTTGACTTAAATCTGGCGCGAGCCCTTGCTGACCAAAATATTGTGGCAAGTCTTTTAAATCCTCTGGACCACGCTCGACTGGAATACCAAATTGTACTTGTAGTGGTGACAAATCACCTTGACACAACCCTGGCAATATCACTTTATTGGCATCGCCTACAGTCTTTAAACGGCGGGCGATTAATGCTGGCGTCATCAATGCCGCAACTGAAACGCCCATTTGTTCCACGCGATATTTAAACTTGGGAATGTTAGGATTAGCTTGTACTTCGTGAATGACCTGATGCAAGCTTTTTTCTGCGAGCTTCCCTGTTAAAAATAACAGCGTCTCTGTCATTACTGTGGCTCGATACTGATTTCTTTTGTGCCAGTTTGATGTACGTCAGCCAGACGTTGCATCACAGCGTGTTGTAACTGTGACATATTCTCTACCACTTGCGTATACTCAAATTGTGCAAGCTTTACCACATTATCTAAATCAATTTGGCGTGGATATACTTTCACAAAGTTCTCACGTGGCGCTTCAGAATCGATAGATTCTGCTTCTAATTCTGGCACTGTATCACATGCAAACACAACACTATGTACGCGCGTTTTACCTGCCTGTGCAAACAAATTGGTGACTAAACTATCAGAGAATCCGTACGCCATTTTAGCGATCGTATTTGAAGTAGCAGGAGAAATCACTAAAGTATGATATTTACCCTCATAAAACAATTCAACTGGTACACTACTTGCCGTTTTATCTTGATAAATACGATGACCTGTGGCTTCTAACTGTGCTTGAAAACCATACTGCTTAAGGATTTCCGCAGCTGCCTTGCTCAGAAAAATATCTACATCATCAAGCGATTGCAAAATGGATAAAGACTCTCTCAGGTAATGCCCTGAACCTGTGATCGCCCATGCCAGACGCTGTTGTATCGGTTTATCCAAGATGAAAGGGGTGTTCTAGTACAATAGTTTCGTCACGCTCTGGGCCTGTCGACACAATTGCAATCGGCACACCGCACAACGCCTCTAAACGTTTTAAATAATGTTGTGCATTCTTGGGCAAACCCTCCCAAGTTTTTACACCAAAAGTACTTTCATGCCAACCTGCCACTGTTTCATAGATAGGTTTGCAGCGTTCAACATCATCTGCACCTACTGGCAACATCTCTACTACTTTGCCATCTAGCTCATAACTCGTACAAATATCCAAACGATCAATACCATCCAATACATCTAGTTTGGTAATACATAAACCAGTTAAACCATTAATACGCGCTGAACGGCGCAAAGCTGCAGCATCAAACCAACCGCAACGGCGCTTGCGTTTAGTAACAGTACCAATCTCTTGCCCTTTATTTGACATTTGATGACCTGGCACACCTTCAGTCTCAATGTCCAGCTCACTTGGGAATGGTCCGCCGCCAACACGCGTAGTGTAGGCTTTTGTAATCCCCAGCACATAATGCAACATGTTAGCGCCTACACCCGTACCGCCAGAAGCCTGACCTGCTATGCAATTACTAGACGTTACATACGGGTACGTTCCGTGATCAATATCTAACAAAGTACCTTGCGCACCTTCAAACAACAAGTTTTCTCCGCGCGCATTTGCCGCGTAAATTTCCGCTGAAATATCTGCAACCAGCGGTTTAAGTGCTATTGCTTGTTGCATGCTAGCATCATACTGCTGCTGATAATCCACGGCTGGCGCACCTAGGTAATGGGTTAGCACAAAATTGTGATACTCCATCACTTCTTTTAATTTATCTGCGAAACGTTCTGGATAAAACAAATCATAAACGCGTAATGCACGACGTGCGACTTTGTCTTCATAAGCAGGGCCGATGCCTTTGCCTGTGGTGCCTATTTTTTTATCTGCACTTCTCTTAGCCTCACGCGCCAAATCGACTGCAATGTGATAATTTAAGATTAACGGGCAGCCTGGGCTGACTTTTAAACGGCTTCTAACCTCTAAACCATCTTTCTCAAGTGCGGAAATTTCGCTCAATAGATGTCCCACATCTAACACTACACCATTACCAATATAGCAATTGACGCCAGCACGTACGATACCCGAAGGTACTAAATTGAGCTTATACACACGTTGCGCAGTACCTTGACCCACCACAAGCGTATGACCTGCGTTATGCCCACCTTGAAAGCGCACAACACCTTGCGCATGATCAGTCAACCAATCAACGATTTTACCTTTACCTTCATCGCCCCATTGGGTACCGATAACGACCACATTTTTTGCTTGTTTGTTTATCATGACTTATCTATTGATATTAATAATATAATGTTAAAGCTTCGCTACTTGCCACTCACCCGCTTGTTCGACTAAAGCTCTGTCGCAATTAAGCTCGCCCACATTGGTAATACTATCTGGCAAAGTTTGTATCACAATTTCGCCTTGGTTACGCAACGACTCAATCTTATCCAGCAACGCTAAATTACTGCCTGCAGGAGCTAATATACCTTTACGGCTTTCTGCTGGCTTTAAAGCTAACACTACGCCGCGTAAATCCAAACTAAACCCAGTAGCAGGACGCGCACGACCAAATGCTTTGCCTACCTCATCATAACGACCACCCAATGCAATAGGGCCTGAGTAACCATGCGCATACGCAGCAAATACAATGCCACTGTGATAGTGATATCCGCGCAATTCGCTCAAATCAAAACCCACATGCACATTTAAGTTTTTCAACGCCTCAGCAGTGGTGCATAAGCTACGCAACGCTTCGGTAATAGCAGGTAGTTGTGGTAGCTTTTCTGCCGCTTGCGCTAATACTGAAATATCACCATTCAACTCTGTGAGATCAAGCAATGCTTGTTGTGTTTGACTATCTAAACCTTGTACTAAGGCTTTGACGCTAGCTTTGTCTTTGCTTTGTAAAGCTGCATATAAAGCTTGCTCTAGATTACTATTGACCTGTCCAGCTTGAATCAGGCTTTCAAAAATATCAACGTGACTAAAGTCAATATGTAATTCTTTTAGTCCTAATAACTGCAACGCTTTGATCATAAGGCATTGAATTTCAATATCACTTTCAATTCCAGCATGACCAAACAACTCCGCACCAAGTTGCATCGGTTCACGTGTACGCGCTAACCCATCTGGCTTGGTTCGCAGTACGGTGCCTGCATAGCAAAGTCTAGAGATCCCTTGATGATTCAGCATATGCGCATCAATGCGCGCCGCCTGTGGTGTGGTATCGGCACGCACACCCATCAAACGACCTGTGAGTTGATCTACCACTTTAAATGTAGCAAGATCTAAATCATGACCAGTACCAGTCATGAGTGACTCTGTGTATTCCAACATAGGTGGAATCACGTATTGATAACCATGCACTTGGAACAAATCCAGTAATTGTCGACGCAATGACTCAATTCGCACCGCTTCGGCAGGCAGTACATCTTCTATATATTCGGGAAGTAACCAGTTTCGCATCGCGACATTATACCCGTAAACCGTTAAAACAGTTTACGTTAGCGCCCTAAGAACATCAGCAAAAAACCACCTAAAATTGAAATTAGGCCAATAAACCTAAGCTGTCCGTCTTTTAAAGAAATCAAACGCTTAAAGTTTTCACGCCAGGCTTGTGGCATCAGCAAAGGTAAGAGACCTTCGATCACTAGCATCAGCCCCAATGCCATTAAAAATGTGGTTTTCAAGTAACAACCTTATTATTTTGCAGCATTACCACGCATGTATTTAAAGAAATCTGAACTAGGGTCTAGTACTAAGACATCGCTTTTGCTTTTGAAGCTATTTTTATACGCTTCTGTACTACGGTAAAATGCATAAAATTCAGGATTTTTTCCATAGGCATTCGCATAAATCTCTGCAGCCTTGGCATCGCCATCACCCTTAAGCTTTTGCGCTTCGCGATAAGCTTCTGCAATGATGACTTCACGCTGCTTATCAGCGTCTGCGCGGATACGTTCGGAGGCGGCGCCACCTTCTGATCGCAATTGATTCGCAATACGTTTACGTTCTGCAATCATGCGGTCATACACGGATTTACTAATTTCTTCTGAATAATCAACACGTTTCAAACGTACATCTACCACTTGAATACCAATTTGACGCGCCTCTTTATCTGCACGCGTACGTAAATTATCCATAATGGCACTACGTTCTCCCGCGATCACATCATGCACGGTACGCTTACCAAATTCTTCACGAAAACCAGCATTGACAACCTTAGAAAGCCTATCTTCCGCAGCAGCTTCGCCGCCATCTCGAATAGAAACGTAATAAGTTTTAGGATCAATAATGCGCCACTTCACAAACGAATCCACCATCATATACTTGTTTTCACTTGTATTAAATTTGGCAGGCGCTTCCCAATCCAGCGTTACGATTCTTTTTTCAAGATGTTTAACGTTCTCGACTAACGGAATTTTAAAGTAAATGCCTGGTTCTTTTTTAACAGAAACAATTTCCCCCAGCCTAAACACCAGTGCAAACTCACGTTGATCCACCGTGAATGCAGACATCCACAAGATAACAAGAACTGCAACCAACCCAACTAATAATGTTCCAATATTCTTCATTTGATTTATTTATCCTATTTAGCGTGTTTCGCGATCTCGGCTGCGAAATGCATCACGCGAGCGATCTGACTCTTCTGCACTCGAATCTGAAGAAGCTTCGTTGTTAGGTGCAACTGTCGGGGTAGACTCTTTCGCTGAAGCGGCTCCTCCAGTCGTTGCCATCAACTTATCTAAAGGCAAATAAAGTAAATTATTACCCGCCTTTTGATCAATGAGTACTTTACTGGTGCTAGATAAAATTTGCTCCTGTGCATCGATGTATAAACGCTGACGCGTCACTTGTGGTGCCTTATTGTATTGCGTAAGAATTTGTTCAAAGCGACTCGCGTTACCTTTGGCCTCATTTTCGACACGCAACTGATAGCCAGCAGCTTCAGCAGCCAATCTTGAAGCTGTACCCTTGGCACTTGGAATCACTTGATTCGCATATGCCTGACCTTCATTAATTTGTCGCTGATAATCCTGATTAGCACGGTTAACATCTTCAAATGCTTCTTGCACTTGTTCTGGCGGTTGTGCGCTTTGTAAAGAAACGCTTGTGATTTTAACGCCAGTACCATAACTGTCTAAAATAACCTGCATACGCTCAGACGTATCTGCCAAGCCTTTTTGTAGCAAGTCATCTAGCTTGCTCTTACCTACAACTTCGCGAATCGCCGTCTCAGCTGCTGACATCACTGCTTTGTCAGTATCACGATTATTGAATAGATAATCTTTTGCATTCTTAAGTTTGTACTGCACTGCAAATTGCAACTCAATAATATTTTCGTCCTCTGTCAGCATCAGCGCTTCTTTAGGCTGTTTAGTTTTTGAGCCTGTCCCTTCGCCATCACTACGGTAACCAACTTCTAAACGACGCACTTGCTCCATATTCACAACTTCTACAGACTCAATAGGATATGGCAGATGCCAGTTAGCACCTCTCTCTGTGGTTTCTACAAATTTACCAAAACGCTGCACGACACCCACAGAACCTTCTTGCACAATATAAAAACCTGTCGCAAACCAAATTAATGCCGCTATCCCCAATAGAAAAGCTACTGGGAGTTCGAAGTTGGTGGGAGAACCACCTCTATCTTGGTTTGACCAACCAAAGAAACCGTTGATTTTTTTACTTAAATCACGAAACACTTCATCCAAATCAGGAGGACCTTCGTTATTTCGTTGTCCGAATCCTGGAAACTTAATCATGTAATACTCCAAATAATATTAAGCAAAGGCACTTTCTTCAGTACTTAATTGTTTTAATAGCTGCTGATGTTCGATCAGTGCTTGTCGTAAATCATCAAGACCAGCACCATCTATTGCGGAAACTCTTACTTTGCAAATGTTACCATATTCATCCCGCTCAATCCCAGTCGGCATCCCTACTTTATCAATCTGATTTAACACTACAATTTGCGGCACTTCAGAAGCGCCTATCTCGTTTAATACCACATTGACTTGCTCAATTTGAGCATCTCTATTGGTACTTGAGACATCGACAATGTGTAACAACAAATCAGCTTGTGCAGCCTCTTCCAACGTTGCACCAAAAGCTTCAATCAAAGTCGTGGGCAAGTGCTTGATAAATCCAACTGTATCCGATAACACAATAGGGTTAGCTTCTGGCAAATGCATTTTTCTGGAAGTAGTATCTAGCGTAGCAAAAAGCTGATCCGCAGCATACACGCCTGAATGTGTTAATCGATTAAATAATGTCGATTTACCAGCGTTGGTATAACCTACCAATGAAACCATCATCAAGTTAGAACGCTTACGCGCCCTGCGTTGCATTCCGCGCTGCTGTTTTAATTTAGTCAACTTTTCACGCAATTGTTTGACACGCACACGTAACATACGACGGTCAAGTTCCAATTGGGTTTCACCAGGCCCGCCGCGCACACCGATACCACCTTTTTGGCGCTCCAAGTGCGTCCATCCTCGTACAAGCCGTGTCGACAAATGCTCTAATTGTGCTAGCTCAACTTGCAACTTGCCTTCATGCGTTTGCGCACGTTGCGCAAAGATATCTAAGATAAGTCCAGTTCTATCCACAACTCGCGCTTCTAGAAATCGTTCCAAGTTTCGCTGTTGTGATGGACTTAAGTCATGATTAAAAGCAACCACTTTAGACTCGCTACTTTCCAACATAGCCTTAAGCTCTTCTGCCTTGCCAGAGCCTATAAACAACTTAGCATCTGGAGAGTGTCGTTTGCCTTCAACCGTGGCGCGAATTTGCATACCTGCTGTGATGACAAGATGACGCAGCTCTTGCAAGCTTTCCGCATAATCCGACTCACCGAAGTCTACGCTGACAAGTACTACGGCATCACCGCCGACAGGTCTATCAAACATTAAACATTATTCTTCTGAATGCTCTGGCATTCCCATCGTTACAGCGCGTGCTGGCACAATAGTTGAGATTGCATGTTTATAGACCATTTGTGTGACTGTGTTTTTCAACAAAATCACATATTGATCAAAAGAATCTACTTGTCCTTGCAATTTAATACCGTTGACAAGGTAAATTGACACTTGTACATGTTCCTTTCTTAAAGCATTTAAGAAAGGGTCCTGTAACATTTGTCCTTTGTTATTCATTATTATGCTCCTTTGTAATTCTAATAATGCTGGAGTAGCGTCTCATTAGTTTAGATCAAAAAATATCTTTAACTCACAGACTATGATTGTACTATTTTGTTCCGATTTCAATACCCTAGATTAGGTATTTTTAATTTAAATAAGCATTTATCCTAGAAATTGTTAATTCTTTCCCTAAAATCGCCATGACTTGATCAATACTTGGTGATTGTGCAATCCCTGTCAACATCACACGTAGTGGCATTGCCAGTTTGGGGAATTTCAACTGATGCTCTGTCACCATTTGATTCATCAATGCATGAATATGTTCTGCTGACCATTCCACTTGTTCCAACTGCGTTTTTAGCGTAATTAGCACTGGCTTAATGTCACCTGTGATGTGTTTTTCCACATCACTTTGATTTGCAACTGGTGTTTGATAAAAATAGGCAATCTCCCTCGCCAACTGGTTCAGATTATTAGCCCGTTCTCGATAGAGCGCCAGTACTGCTGACAAATCTGGCTGATCTTGCACCATCACGCCAATACGCACTAAACGCCGCACAATTTCTTTTGCCAAGGCCTCCAGCGGCATTTCTTTGATGTAATGTGCATTCAACCAATTTAATTTTTCAGTATTAAATTGCGCCGCGGAAGGGGTAATGTGATTTAAATCAAACCACTCACAAAACTGCTGCAGGCTAAATACTTCATCATCTCCATGTGACCAGCCAAGTCGCGCCAAATAATTGAGTACTGCCGCTGGAAGATAACCTTCCTCATCATACTGCATGACACTGACTGCACCATGTCTTTTTGACAGTTTCTGACCATCATCGCCTAATATCATAGAAAGATGTGCGTACTGAGGCACAGTCGCGCCAAGTGCCTTCAGCATATTAATCTGGCGCGGTGTATTATTCACATGGTCGTCACCGCGAATCACTTGTGTGATACCCATTTCCCAATCATCCACCACCACACAAAAGTTGTAGGTAGGTGTACCATCGGCACGTGCGATAATCAAATCATCCAACTCTTCATTGGCAATTTCAATACGTCCTTTAACTAAGTCGTCCCAAGCCACCACACCAGTCAGAGGATTTTTAAATCGTACGACAGGCGGAACACCTTGAGGAGGTGTTGGCAATACTTTCCCCTCCTCTGGCCGCCAGCGTCCATCGTAGCGTGGCTTTAACCCTTGTTGCATTTGCTGCTCGCGCAATGCGTCCAGCTCTTCTTTGCTGCAATAACAATAATAAGCACTTCCATCATTCAACATTTTTTGAATGATTTCTCTATATTTATCCATGCGCTGCATTTGATAGAAAGGACCTTCATCATAGGTTAAACCTAACCATTGCATTCCATCTAAAATAGCTTGCACTGCCTCAGGTGTAGAGCGTGCAACATCGGTATCTTCTATACGTAAAATGAATTGGCCTTGATGACGTTTAGCGTAAGCCCATGAAAATAAAGCTGTACGTGCACCACCAATATGAAGAAAACCTGTAGGACTAGGAGCGAATCGAGTACGAACTTGCATATAAACTCTCTTATTGGAAGCGCCATTTTACCATGTTGCAATCCATATTTTTTAAACTTCTATCCAAAAAAACAGGCTTTATCTCGCACCCATTTGGGCTAATGACCCTATATTTCGCTTGCTTAACCAAATAAAGAGAATTATATTCAGCCAAATCAATAATTTACAAACAATGCGCTTGACAAAAATAAAGTGAAAAACTTACTAACTACATTTTTGAAAAAAGACACCTCGGGGTATCATCACGCTAAGCTAAGTTGGCTTAGCGAGCTCAATCAGCTTGATGAAATCGCGAGCATAAAGCTATCGATTAGTCACATCACTACGATCCCCAACGACCCCAAGCTCACATTGCCAGAAAAAATCAATGTACTAGTCGCCATTGAAGATGCAAATGAAGCCTCGGTGCACATGCAAACCACGCAATTTGTAAAAGCAGATTACTTAAGTGCACAAGTTGCCGACAATATTATCAATAATCATTATGCTTATCACAGAATATTATTTCTCGCATACTCCAAGCTGATTGGGATTAGTTACGGCCGCCCTTCCGACCAACAACCCAGCAAACATCTCAAGCTGATTATGGTCACTAGAGCCTTGATTGCCGCAGCCAATATGCTGAAATGGCGCTATTTTGAGCACGCTGCCGCACCAGCAAATCTTTGGGAGCAAGTCAACGCCATTTATCAGCGTGCTGATGAGGATTTGTTATGTAAACAATTAACGCAACCCTTCAAACGCTTACCCAGCACAACCATCACCAGCCTATTTCTGCAACTGCACATGTTTGGCAGCCTTAACTTTAGCAATTTACTTAAACAGCATTTAGATGTCATTGCCCAGCTCCTGCAAACATGGATGAATGAGGTACGCATCAAGAAAAATGTTGAGCCATACCACCTGTTTTATATGGACTTAAATAAAGACCAACCTGCTAATCGCATTAGAAAGAAACGTCCAGAAGGCAACTGTTTATTTTGGGATTTAGACGAGATTGAGTATATTATTAATATTTACATTCAATCACTTAGTGATAACAAAATGCCTCAAGGGTTACAACAAATTGATGCTAAAAACACCCCTATTATCAAAGAAGCTTTGTGTTTTCTTAAAAACGAATGGTCTAAAGACAACTATAAGAGACAACGCAGAAAAGAGGCACGTCAAAAAACAGAACGCATTGTGACTGTCACAGTAGGCATTCACAACATCTGTGAGCTACTCAAGCTATCTAATTTAACCATGCATTCCGCAAAAAGCATGTTAGACGGCACACTCGATGACCGCCGTTTGGCTACAAGCGTAGTCATGCGTGGAGAGATTAACACGCTTACGATAGGCAAAGAAAAATGGACCGTTTTAGATGAAAGCAGTTCTGGCTTAGGCTCATTAATTTCTCAACGTAATGCGCCCAATATCAAGCCAAATAAGCTAGTGGCTATACTCAGCAAAAATGAAAACACTAAGCCTACATTAAATCTGGTGAGAAACATTCGGCAGATGAGTGGTGGGCAACTCAAAATTGGTATGGAAATTTATACGGATAATCCCACTTTAATCAGCTTAAAAAAGCTTGATTTGAAAAAAGAAAAAGATGTGCAACCACATATACCACCTATCATCAGCCATCTGAATTTCTTAGCCATTTACATTCCACAAAATATTTTGTTGGAGCGTGCTGCAAGTTTTATTTTGCCAAAAGCAGACTTTGTACCTAATGCATTTTATGAAATTCATTTTAAAAACAAGCGTGAAATCATCAAATTGCAAAGTCCAATCGAAACTGGAGACGACTGGGTTCGAGTAGCTTTCCCAGAAGAGTTGAAATAATGTGAGCGATACGACTTACAAATAAATAAGAAGAGAAACCATATTTTTGATATAAAACCGTTGTAAATCAATTGCCAAGGATATATTATTCTCTAAACGCTTGAGGAGTTACCATGGAGATTCATACGGGTGAAATTTACGGCAAACAAACTGCTAGTAAATTTGTCATGTACAGCGTACTTAAGGTGAGCAAGGCCAAAGGCGATAGCAAAGATATAGTCACGCTACAAAATATCGACAATCCGTTGAGCTTATTTGAAACCACCGCACAAAAACTCAGCACATCGGGTTACATACGTGTGAGCCAGACACCCTATATTAATATCAATGTCACCAGCACAAAAAAGAAAAAAGTAATTAAAAAGCCCACGCGTTGTCCCTATACATTAGATTTTTTAGAAGCACGTGCCGACTCTGAGCGCCCTGTTACAGTTTTACCAGATTTATTTAGTACAATTTAATTGATTTTTTAACTTAATATTGATCTACGCCCTGACAAACCCAATCCCAGCTCAGTAGTTCTTCTTTATTTTGTTCCGCTAATAATTCAGACATAATGGTATTGCCATAATTTTCTGGCGAATGAAACGCTAATAAGCGCCTTGCTTGCGGTGATGTTTGGTAATTTTCTGACCGAGCAATCGCACGTGTTATCGCCGCACTAACAGATGCAATTTCAAGCACATGACACAACTCTCCCAGCGCAAATCGTTTAGTCATCATGCCCGTATAGCCACAATCATCTACGATAATTGGCTTTTCGTATGACACCGCTTTCAGCAAATTTGCGGACAAATTCATACGTCGATACTGCAATAACACATTCACATCAATCGCAGCATAACCTAATTGCACTTCCTCATTACTTAAAAAACGATTCATGACAATAATGCGTTGCGATTTAACCAAATCACCGTATTGACTCTCAATTATCGCGGCATACTCTGGTGACATAAAGCCTGCCAGCAATAACCGACTCGTTTCGTGAGCTTTAGAATGGACAAACCCCGCCAACACTTCAGGGATAGCCTTGCGATTATCCATCATGCCAACAAACCCAAGATATGTTCCTTCGGTTGGCAGATTAAGCCGTTGACGCGCCTCGATCTTATCAATATCGATTTTAGCTACTACAGGATCTGGTAACAAAGTAAGCTTCTGCGAAAATGCATCATTTTTTGCAAGCAAACTTTCATAAACAAGTGGATTTACAAATAGAAAGCGATCCCAACTTGCATGACGCCATGAAGTTTCATAAATCCATTGCTTGACACGCTCTTTCCAAGATAACGCAACGCCGCTTGGAAACCCATAATGAAAAATACCAACGGCTCTTGTGCCTGACTTAAACCCGAAATGTGCTTGCCTTTTAAATAACGCATTCATCATCACATCATAATCTGCGGAAGTACAAATCACAGCATCTGGCCGGACCTCTTTGACTGCCGCATTCATCACATCAAATAAATGCTTGCGATCCCATGTATTCGGATCTGGATTTGTTTCAGGCAGATTAGGTGAAAAACGTAAGTTGACTTGCTCTGTTTTGATAACCCCCTGTTCCTGCAACGCCTCGAAATGTCTAGGCGTAATCGTAATCACAACTTCACTCAATCGTCCATTTTCTAAAAAATGCCGAAAAGTGGGCAACAAAGCTTCAATATAATTACTATGATGCCCTCCTTGAAAAGCTTCAATCAGCTGAATTTTCATAATTCGAACTCCATAGATTAATCTTCATAATCGTTAACCTGTTAACTAATCGTTTACTTGCACCACATCAATTAGGTGGCCCACCTCTTAAATCATGTCCATCCGCGCTATAAATCTCCACCTCCACAAAATCCCCAGGCGTTAACCCTTCCGCATCTTCCATATACACCACACCATCAATCTCTGGCGCATCGGCTTTGGTGCGGCCAATCGCCTCAATATTGCCTTCACTGTCTTGCACAATTTCATCCACCAACACCGTTTGCATGCTGCCGATTTTATGGTGTAGCTTAGCCGCGCTAATACGCTCTTGCACCGCCATAAAGCGGCTTAGGCGCTCTTGTTTCACTTCTTCTGGCACTTGGTCAGGCAAGTCATTGGCTTTGGCGCCATCGACCGCAGAATAAGCAAAACAACCCACTCTATCCAATTGTGCCTCTTCTAAAAAGTCGAGCAGCATTTGAAAGTCATCTTCGGTCTCACCTGGAAAGCCTGCAATAAAGGTAGAACGCACGGTGATATCGGGGCAGATTTCGCGCCACGCTTTGATTCTGGCCAAATTATTCTCGGCATGCGCTGGGCGTTTCATCGCCTTTAAAATCCACGGACTCGCATGCTGAAACGGCACGTCTAAATACGGCAAAATGAGGCCATCAGCCATCAGCGGAACAACCTCATCCACGTGCGGGTATGGATACACATAATGCAGGCGTATCCACACACCCAGCTCACTTAGGGCTTTACTGAGTGCCGTCATATGCGTTTTTACTGGGCGGCCGTTCCAAAAACCGCTACGATATTTCACATCTACACCGTAAGCAGACGTATCTTGTGAGATGACCAAAATCTCGCTCACACCAGCATTGACAAGGGTTTCCGCCTCATTCATTACTTCGCCAATGGGGCGGCTCACCAAATCACCACGCATACTGGGGATAATGCAAAAGCTGCAGCGGTGGTTGCAACCTTCTGAAATTTTTAAATAGGCGTAATGACCAGGCGTCAGGCGAATGCCTTGCGGTGGCACTAAATCGGTGTAAGGGTCGTGCAATTTGGGCAAATTGGCGTGCACATGCGTCATCACCTCTTCTAATGCATGCGGGCCAGTCACTGCCAACACGGAAGGATGCGCATTTTGTACTACGTCTTTTTTGGCGCCTAGACAGCCTGTGACGATCACTTTGCCGTTTTTATGTAGCGCTTCACCAATCGCATCTAGACTTTCTTGCACGGCAGAATCGATAAAGCCGCATGTGTTGACCACCACCAAATCGGATTCTTCATAAGTGCTTGAGATTTCATACCCTTCCGCACGCAATTGCGTGAGAATACGCTCAGCATCCGAACCCGCTTTAGGACAACCCAGAGAAACAAAACCTACTTTTGGAATACTACTCATAACATAACACCTAACAAAAAATCATTAAAATTCAGAGAATTAACCCTCAAGCCACCACTTGGTGATAAAAATAGAAGCCACCCCAAGCACGATTAATCCAATCTGCTGTAGCGTATCTTTTATAGCCGTGCGTTTATGCAGCCCTGGAATCAAGTCTGCTACGGCAACATATAGCATGCTTGCAGCAGCCAAACTTAAGATATAAGGAATCCAACCTTGTACTGTTTGCAACGCAGCATACGCCAACAGACCACCCACCATGGTTGCTAAACTGGAAAATAAATTAAACAATAACGCTCGCTTTTTACTATAGCCAGAATGCAGGAGAATCAAAAAGTCACCTATTTCTTGTGGAATTTCATGCGCAATAATCGCTAATGCAGTCACTAAGCCAACTTGAATATTCACCATAAAGGCTGCGGCAATCAGAATACCGTCCACAAAATTATGGAAGGTATCGCCTATCATAATCATCAAACCACTTCTGCCACCGTCATGCTCATGGCTATGACTATGACGTGTTGCAACAAGGCTAGGCGCTTTTTTTTCTACTGATTTAAATTTAAGGCCTGTGTGTTGTGATGTCGCTTGATGGTCGGGGCAATGCGCTTCGTCATGCAAAGCATGCGCTTCACAGTGATCACCATGACAATGGCGCCATAACACCAGTTTTTCCAACGTAAAAAATAGCAAGATGCCAAATAAAATGGTACTCGTCATCGACTCTACATTTGGTGCCACTTCAATCGCATGCGGTAGGATTTCAAGAAAAACTGCGCCTAATAACGCACCTATCGCATAACTTACCAACAAAGGCACCCAATGGCGCTGAGCGTTAAGTGCAAAAAATGCTGCAATTAATACACTTAATACCCCACCGACCAAACTGGTAGTGATAATCCAAGCCAACGGTGACATTTCAATTACATTCATCTCTATTCTCAAATTAAGGAGCAAGCCAAATCATGGTAGCCATCCTGCCTGTGTCACCATCGCGCCTGAAGGAAAAAAAACGTTCTGCATCCGTATAGGTACACCATTGCTGATCTATACTACTGCCGTAAATTTGCGTGACACCCGCTTGATTCAAGCGCTGTATGGCAATTTGGTAAAGATTGCCGAGCCATTTATTTGCTCTGGGCATAAAGGCTGTCTCTGCATTAGCATCCTTTTTGATAAACTGCATTCTGACTTCATCACCCACTTCAAATGCGTCAGGACCAATCGCAGGACCAAGCCAAGCCATGAGCGATGTATTTTCAGCGGGCATAGCAGCTACCGTGGCCTCTATCACACCATCGCACAAGCTACGCCAGCCGGCATGCACAGCAGCAACCGTTGTACCTTGCTTATCGCACAATAGTACTGGTAAACAATCTGCGGTCATGGTCACGCATACTACATTCGTTTGGCGTGTGAATGCCGCGTCTGCATACTCTACACAACTGCTTAATGCCGCATCAATGACACGGATACCATGCACTTGATTTAACCACACAGGTTCAGTTGGGACAAAAGCATTTAACAGCTGGCGGTTATGCGCTACAGCAAAAGCGTCATCATTGACATGACTTCCCAGATTCAGACTATCGTATGGCGCTTGACTCACCCCGCCTTTGCGCGTGGTTTGTATAGCCTTAACATTTGCGGGGGCTGACCAATCGGGGTAAATAAAATTGTCAGCTAAATAACTACTCATCTTCTAATAGATCTTCATCTTCAAAATCGTCGTCGTCAGCCAAATCAAAATCATCTTCATCATCACCAATATACAAGCCATCTTCATCTACATTAAAATCATATGGCAACGCTTCAGGTGCTTCCACAGTACGCATGGCATCCAGCAGCTCGCGCATGTCATCCGCCAACTCAATTTGCCACTCCATCGGTTCATTGGTTTTGGGATGGACCAATCCTAATTTAATCGCATGTAGCGCTTGACGCTTAAAATGTGTAATGGCTTCACGCAACACAGGCGTCATCAATTTATGCGGAATGATATTTCCGATCCCGTATAAAGGATCGCCTACCATTGGCGCTTTTAAAAACTGCATGTGTACACGAATCTGGTGAGTACGCCCAGTTTCTAGATTGCAACGCATATAAGTATTGGTACCGAATCGCTCTAACACTTCATAATGAGTAACCGCTGGCTTGCCTGTGCGCGTCACTGCCATCTTAGTTCTGGCATGGGGATGACGACCTATCGGTTGATCAATCTTTCCATTGCGCCAAATTTGACCCCATACAATCGCACGATATTCACGCTTGACTGTTCTGGCTTGCAACTGACGCACCAAGCTGGTTTGCGCTTCTAATGTTTTGGCCACTACAAGCAAACCGCTGGTATCTTTATCAAGCCGATGCACAATGCCGCAACGAGGAATTTCAGATAACGAGGGTAAATGAAATAACAACGCATTCAATAAGGTGCCAGTCCAATTGCCTGCGGCTGGATGTACCACTAATCCTGCAGGCTTATTAATCACTAGTAGCTCATCATCTTCATAAACAATATCCAATGGGATGTCTTCTGGCTTAAAAGCATTCTCCTGCATATTGACAGGCGGATTGATGGCCACACGTTCGCCGCCCCATACTTTGGTTTTAGCACTGGTAGCTTCACCGTTGAGCGTGACCAACCCCTCTTTAATCCATGCTTGCAAACGACTACGTGAGTGTTCTGGAAACATTTGTTGCAATGCCAAATCCAACCGATGCCCACCTAAATGCATGGGTACAGAGAAATTGTGGTTTACGCTTTCTTTCATATTTTGTAATTGCATCAGTTATAATGTTGCAATTCTCTAACCTTGGGTTTTTAATAGTGAACCGTATTTTACCGCTTATCTTGGTTTTACTTTCAGCTTTATTTCTGAATGGCTGTGCAATTTTTGGTGCACCTACTGAACTAGATGACACCAAAGGCTGGCAAGCAGATCGTATTTACGCTGCTGGCCAAGAAAAAATGCAAGATAAAGACTATGACAAAGCCATCGTCTATTTTCAAAAACTTGAATCAAGATTCCCGCATGGCGCATATGCGCAACAAGCGCAATTAGAAATTGCGTATGCCTACTATAAAAAAGATGAGGCTGTACAATGTATCGCTGCTGCTGACCGGTTCATGAAACTGCATCCTAACCATCCCAACATTGATTATGCATACTACCTAAAAGGGCTCGCTACATTCAATGAGCGTGGCATTATTGAAAAACTCTCTGATCAAGAAATCAATGATCGCGATCCAAAAACTTTAAAACTCTCATTCGCCGCGTTTAAAGACCTGACTGACCGTTACCCTAAAAGTAAGTATTTTAAAGATGCAACACAACGCATGGTGTATATCGTAAATGCGCTGGCACAACATGAGCTGCATGTAGCACGCTATTACATGCAACGCACAGCCTATGTAGCCGCACTTAACCGCGCGAAATACGTCATTGAATATTACCCGAACTCTACTGGTGTAGAAGAGGCCTTAGTCATTATGGTGAGTGCCTATGACAATATGGAAATGGAAGATTTTAAAAATGATACTTTGCGCATTCTGAAAACGAATTACCCAGAAAACCCCATGATTACTGGGAAAGTAAAACAGGATGAAAAAGTCTGGTGGAAATTCTGGAAAAACTTCTAGATCACTGCACTACCAACATAGCCTAACGCGCTTTCACAGATTGTGATGCGTTAGGTGACAACATCCAAATATAAAAAAACTCGCGTACGACAATCAGAAAAAACTGTCTGGATTTTTTCAATCTGAACAAAGGCAGCGTCACATCCACTGCCATGCGATACACCAAATTATTGCCTTTAGGCGCATCTCGCAATCTTAATAGAATGATTTTTGCCAGTTTAATTCTGGTAAAGATATACCGCTTTTCTACACCCTGTTTTTGCAAACCCTGCATATAACGCTCGAGTAATAGGCTTTCCCGCTCGTCAAATCGCTCTTTAGCCAAACTGAGACTCAGTGATTGTAAAGAGGCTGGTAAAGGTTTCCACTGAATCGCCTGTAAATCAATACCATAATTTTCGTTGAGCAAAACAATCGCACGAATATCTTTCATCCAAAATGGATAAAACTCACGTGCTATTTTGATATGGTCATGCCACTCACTATCATGCTTTTTCTTGAGCACCGCATGCAAAGCCATGGCATATTCGTTGCGATTCAGGGGTTTGTCCATCAATCCAGAAGTAAGCTTCTTTAGAAATATTAATCGCTTATCTAAAAAATCCTGGTTAAGACCTTTTTGCTTAAGAAACTTAATGTAGGCGTTAACTGCTTCCTCTTCGTGTGATAACGTTTGTTGCGCAGCTAACTCCATTAAAATCAAGCCTTTCGTTTTTCACCAATAATAGGTTCGCCTATGTGCGTTTCACCTCGTTGTTTCGCTAAGATTACTTGTTTCTGTCTTTCTGTCAGTGCTGCTTTCTTCTGTTCTGATGTCTTATCATAACAATGCGGGCAGGAAATGCCTGGCGTGTAAAACGTACTTTTTAGATCATCGGGAGACAAAGGCATGCGGCACGCATAACATTGATCATAATCGCCGACTTCCAAGCCATGCTTCACAGCCACACGCTGATCAAACACAAAGCATTCCCCTTGCCACATACTTTGCTCTTTCGGCACGGTTTCTAAATACTTTAGGATACCCCCTTGTAAATGATAAACCTCTTCGAAGCCTTGCTGCTTCATATAAGACGAAGCTTTCTCGCAACGAATGCCGCCTGTGCAAAACATCGCCACTTTTTTTTGTCTGGTTTTATCTAAATGCTGCGCTACAAATTGAGGAAATTCGCGAAAAGTCGTCGTTTTAGGATCGATTGCACCTTGAAACGTACCGATACTCACCTCGTAGTCGTTACGGGTATCTAGCAATAGCACATCTGGATCACTAATCAGCGCATTCCAGTCTTCTGGCTTCACATAAGTGCCCACCACATTGTTCGGATTCACACCCGCAACTCCCATGGTCACAATTTCTTTTTTGAGTTTCACCTTCATGCGGTAAAAAGGATGTCTATCTGCGTAAGACGCTTTATGCTCTAAATCACTTAAGCGTGGATCCTGCTTTAAATAAGTGAGTACTGCAGCAATATCACTGGGCGCCCCCGCAATTGTGCCATTGATACCTTCGGATGCCAATAACAAAGTACCCTTGATGCGATGTTGATTGCAAACCGCCAGAATAGGTGCTTGTAGTGCTTGATAGTCAGGCAGACTGACAAATTTATAAAGTGCGGCAGTTAGAAACTGAGACATGATTCAATGGATAGACTATAAAAAGGCATTTTATCATTAATCGATACACGCTTATTCATAAAGTCATTTCAAATCAATATTTTAGGGGGATAACACCAATATTTCTGCTTTTCCTAAACCAGAAACATCTCCCATCCAGCGCTGTACGCGTATGCCGTTGAGTTGAGAAAACTGAGTGTCTAACAAAGCAAATGATTTAAACAGCAGCTCTAAAAATGGCAGTGAGTGTATACCGCAATCTATCCAAGTGGCCTGATCTATTGGCCTGTGTGCCAATAATAAAGTACCTCGCTTCATGCCATAACCTAAACGTGCGCCAGTTTTGCCCAGTACGCCAATCGTACCCGCTTTCATGCTGGAAGCACAATATTCGCCTACATCGCCTTCCACCAGAATAGTACCTCTGCGCATACTATCGCCCAAGCGCTCACCCGCATTACCTTTGCAGATAATCGTACCACCCTGCATCTGACTGCCCAAAAAGTCACCACAATCACCCTCTACAGTGATTGTGCCCTGGTTCATTTGATGTCCAATATAGCTTAATTGTGCATTGGTGTTTTTAAACACAATGTGCGTGACATCTTCTCCGACCACATCAAAAAAGTCTGCAACTTTTTGCGTTTTCGTCAGCATTAACGCCTGAATTTGCGCTATTGTTTTACCCTGTAATGCATTGGGCGTTAATAAACGGCAATCAACTGCTTGTTGAATAGCGGTTTTTAAAGTAAACGTCAGCGCATTCATGTTGGAGCGACTCCTGATAAATGGCCATTTAAAATCTCATGCAATTTAAAATGATGCTGACCCAACTTACCACCATAATTACCTGCCGATATACGTTTGATTCCAGCCTGACTACCTAAGCTGCAAGCTGCCTCGATACCCACTTTCATTGACAAAGCGATATCCTCAAAGGTCAGTCCATCAATCACAATTTCCATCACACTTTCAATGTCCATGTTTAGCTCAGTATTAACCACACCTTTTAAGGTTGGACAAAAGGCATCATTAGTACTGGCAAACATTTTGGGATACTTGCTACCGACTTTAGAGCCAGATCGCACCACACCGCCAGGAAAAGGCATAATCACACTAGGCACTTTCTGCATTGCTTCAATAGCTGCCTCACACGCCGCCAACACTTGCGGCTGACTTTGCCCTAGCACTAAAAAATTACCGCCACCAATTGCACGTACCATGCCTGTTGTTTCTTGCGTTAAAAACTCACCATCCATCACTGGAATACGCCAATATCGTTTACCTTGAATCAGTTTAGAAATTTGATATCCATCGCCAAAATAACGTAAATGTTTACCAAGGCTGATTTGGTCATCAGAATCAATGCCAGAGAAAGCAGCGGCTGTTGGGCAAGTAAGAATACACTGACCCATGCGCGTTTCCAGTTGCTGCATCAGCACTTTGCTGCCCATCGCAAACATCAGAATACTCACGCCAGGGCGACTGTCTGGTGTCTCGTCCATAGAAAGTTCACGCTCTATGCCAGCCTCTACGCCACAACCAATCACGCTGGTTGCAAAGCCAGTCATGGCATTGGCCGCATGATAAGCCCACTTGAGATTCTGCGCAGTAATCAATACTCTTGTGCCGCGCATATTAAATGCCTCGGCAAATGTATCGTCTATTTGTACGCCATTAATTTGCACTGATTTTTCCTATGTCACTTAAGCATCTGGTGCGCCAGACTGAATTTTGGCAATCCATTCGCCAATCTCGATCGTGCCAACCGATTGTGCTTTTGCTAGATCTGCGGGCACTAACACATCTTGCAATAAATCCACACGCTTCCACTCAGCGAGCGGTGTCTCACATTCAGCACTTGGAATGTATCGAGAGGTACGTATTTTTTGCATCTGCGGAATATAGCGTGGACAGTTCTGCCATAATTCAGATAATTTCACAGTCACTACAAAATCTGCTTCTTGATAGTGCGCAAGCAGTGTAGGGTCTTGCGAGATGCTCGCTGTGCCTTGTACACGAATCCGATGTGGACGCTCAAACGAAATAAACAGCATCCCGATTTGTGGGTTGCCTGTAATATTTCCCATACTTAAAAACATACCGTTACCATCATAACTGGGAAACAGGAGTGTCTGTTCATCTAGCACTTTGACAAAACCTGCATGTCCCCCTTTAAATGAAACTGTAGGTCGACCTTTATCATCAATCGTCGTTAAAAAGAACATCTCACTCTGTTCAATAAAACCTTTGGCATCCTCATCAAACGTCGTATGACAGGCAAGTTCTTCAATGCGATCCGCCATTTTTTCAGTACCAAATTGCGCCTGCAACTTCCTGTGCTGTTTACCGTAAAGTCTGCTCATGTTGTCCTCGAGTGTTTTATTTTTTATTAAAATGATTAATTACACTATTTCTACCATCTTCCGCGATCTCATTATCACTGATTTTAAAGTTATCCACTTTAATCGTGTGATATTTATCAAAGTAATCTTGCAGATCTTTTTCAACATGCGCATCAAAATCAGGTTTGGCCGTGTGTGTTTTACCCCAGACGACTTTTACCACCTTACCCTCTTTTACAACCAACTCACCATCTTTAAACACATAGTCAGGTTTTGCAAACATGGCTTCACGGTCAGCTTGGTCAGTGTAGACCGTAATATCAGCCGTTGCGCCGACACCTAAATGCCCGCAGTTGTTCAGACCTATTAATTTTGCGGCACCAGCACGTGTCATTATCGCGATTTCATACAGGCTATATTCGCGATTCAAACTACTCAGATTGCTCATTGCCTGCGCATCTAAGTTAAGTTTTGCAAAGGCATCATTTCTAAAATTTTTATCCATCAGCAAGCGAATCAAATGTGGGTAGCTTGTGAACGGCGCCCCATTGGGGTGATCAGTCGTTAAAAAGATACGCCATGGATCCTCAACACTTAAAAAGATTTCCAAACCAATCGCCCATTGCAAGGCATTGACATAATTTTGGTCACGGTATTTAAACGGCACGACACCACAACCTGCATCACACTCAATATCCATAATCACGGACTTTTTAGGATTGGCGTGCTTAGCATTCAAGTGTTGCATCATATTATCGCCAGAAGTCGTGACGGTTTGCCCAAACAAAATCTGCCCAACATCGGCGGTAATATGTTTATTTTTATTCAAAGCTTCGGCAATCTGCCCTGCCGCAGATGAGAACTTCTTATCGCCTTCAGTGCCATAGCTATGAAACTGAATGTGCGTGAGGTGCATAGGAATGCCATCACTCGCCCCCATCGTATCTAGCGTCGTCTGAAAATTGCCAGCCGCCCCCAAATTGTTAGAGTGCACGTGCAACGGTTTAGCAATGCCTAGTTCATGCACGGCACGGCTTAAACTTTGTAAAATTTGACGCGGTGTCACTTGGTAATGCACATTATTTTCATCTAAATTCAAACGACGCTGATTAAATTTAAATGCGGAAATCCCACCAGGATTCACTACTTTAATGCCTATGGTTTGTGTTGCGTTGAGCGTCCACGCCACATAATCATTAATCACTTTTTGCTCTGCTTTATTGGCTAATAAACGCAGAAAGTAATCATCATTACCTAATACTGCGTAACCGCCTTTATCTATCATGGGCGTGTCACCCATTTCAAAATGCGCTTGTCTGGCATTGATGGCGAGGACTGCTGGTTCAAACGCAGCGGTATAACCCATTTCAATATAACGCATGCCTGTATCGGTCGTATTTGGGGTTGCATTGTGACTGCAATTGGGCGTACAGATGTGCGCTTCTGGTTCAGTGTAATGTTTAGTTTCCTGATATTCAGGCAACATCATGCGTGCAATATTGACTTTACCGCCGCCAATATGACTATGCATATCAATAGCACCCGCCATCACCACCTTGCCTTTTAAATCAAAGGTTTGATCAATTTTTTCAGTGCCTACTGGCTTGTCAATAATACGACCATCACGAATATAGATATCCTGCACTACGCCATCTTTTCCATGGGTGGGATCAAACACTTTGCCATTTTTAAGGAGGGTAATCATGCTAGCAAATCCTCTATTTGTACCAACACTTGCACCAAGGTAGGTGCATTACTCTCACGCACTTGTTTTAACGGCAACACGACAGAAGAATCTACTCTAAACAAAGTGCCTTCGCAATCCAGACCTGGTGTGGCGATTGGAATAAATACCTCTGGTTCAACCTCAAACTTGACGGCAGGGTGACCCAATACGATCAAAGGCTTAGCTGTAATTGGCAGAGGCTTATCTGGGCTAAAACTATTCACCCAAATGAGCGCATCATGTGCTGGCAGCGTCTCTTGTTGTATCGCCAAGCCGTTTAACCAAGTATGCGCATAATTTACAGTTGTATCGCCATCGCTACCACCCAGCGCTAAGCCTCCAGCGCGTGTGGTTTCATTGAGGGTGACCACCGTTTGCGTGATTTGCTGAATCGCTAATTCTGCATGTGGGAAATCCATATCTTTGGCAATCCACACCAGTACCGCATATTTGGCTTGCTTCAATCGCTCAGCAACACTAGCCAGATCAGCCACTGGAATGCCCGCAACCTGATTGGATTTAAGCACTTTACCATTTACCAAAGCATGCAATGCTGCCGTCAGTTCTGGCAATAGGGCTGGTGCACATGACAATATGGTCGGCTGCTTACCGCTTGGTGAAACACCATATGAAGTATCTAACCCTTCGCCACCTAAGTAAATAATGTCTCGTACTTGTGGGTCAACAAACATGGCCTCTTTTGTCCATACCACACGTTCAAAAAAGCGTGGGTTATGTTGTACCACGTCAGTACCAATGCAAACAATCACATCTGCACGATTTTTAACTTCCGTGAGTGTTGTGGTTTGCCATCCTGTGCTTTGCAATACTTTTAGATTACGCCATGTGGTAGTTGCATTCATATGCGCTAAATTCGCATTCGTTTTTTCTGCTAACCGATACGCAGCCCTAAAACCCGCTAAATCTGTACTCAAGCCAGCCAATAAAGGCTGTTTTGACTCTTTCAATATTGTCACAATCCTTGCTACCGCTTGCGCTAATGTCACGGACTTACCTAAAATCCTAGGTGATGTGTCTAATGGTGCTTGTGAGAAAAATGCAATGCTTTTACTACAAGTACTGGTGGATGCCATCTGTCCGTTTAAAGGTGGTGTTACTGAAACGACGACATCATCACACAACAATCCACATGCTGGGCAAGTAGCGTTGATCAAAGCGGATGGATTGGACATTTGCATAAGCCTTATTCTGCCATACTAGATTGGATTGAATATAAAGCGCATTGAATGCTAAGTGTATAACCAACAATACTTTTTATTCTAGTTAATTTTGTCATGTCTCGCATTTTAACCATACTTAATAGCTCCGAATTTGCACAAAAGCCCTATTTATCCAGTCTTATTCCAAGGTTTGATGCTCAAACAATTTTCTTATTCAATAGTATGATTTATCTCAATTGCTTAATCATTAGACGAACGCTTAGTAATGTGACTTATGGCATAATATCGGAATGTTTAATCATCTAAAAGAAGACATCTCTATTGTGTTTGAGCGCGATCCTGCCGCGCGTACACATTGGGAGATACTCACCACCTATCCTGGCGTACACGCGCTCATTATGCATCGCTTTAGCCATTGGTTATGGAAAAACAATTTTTATTGGCTAGGTCGCGTATCGTCTCATATCGGACGTTGGCTGACTGGTATTGAAATTCATCCAGGCGCGACCATTGGTCGTCGCGTGTTCATCGACCACGGCATGGGGGTCGTCATTGGCGAAACAGCAGTCATCGGTGACGACTGCACGCTCTATCATGGTGTGACTTTAGGCGGAACCACATGGAATAAAGGTAAACGTCACCCCACACTAGAAACTGGGGTAGTCATTGGTGCTGGTGCCAAAGTGCTCGGCCCGATTACCATAGGCAAAAACGCCAAGATCGGCTCCAACGCTGTTGTAGTCAAAGACGTGCCTGATAACGCTACAGCCGTGGGGATTCCTGCCCGTATTTTAGAAGAGGAAAAAGCCAAACAGCGTGACCATACTGCGCAAAAAATTGGCTTTAGTGCATATGCGATAGGCAATGATGAAAACGATCCGATTACTAAAGCCATACACAGCTTACTAGATCACGCCGAAAAACAAGATAAGATCATCACCTCGTTACAAGCACAATTAGCGCAATTAAATGACATGCAGGCTAACACAGAAGTTGGCGAAGCTTTCTCAGCAAAAAAAGACTCCAAACTGAAGAACTAAATCACATAATAATTGACTAAAATAGTAGGTTATTATAGAATCCGCAACTTCCGAAACATATTGAGTTATATATGAGACTGACGACCAAAGGACGTTTTGCTGTCACCGCCATGCTAGACCTCGCCCTATTTGAGGCAGATAAGCCTGTCACGTTAGCAGGTATTAGCGAACGACAAAGCATTTCGCTCTCATATTTAGAACAGCTATTCAGCCGCCTGCGCCGTCAAGGCTTGGTAACAAGCGTACGGGGGCCAGGCGGCGGCTATCGTTTGGCAAAATCGCATCAAGAGATTTCAGTGTCTGACATCATTACTGCAGTTGATGAGTTAATAGATGCAACACAATGTGGTGGTAATGAGAACTGCCACGAAGATGGCCCTTGTATGACACATGACTTATGGACATCACTGAATAACAAGATTTTAGAATACCTTTCAGGCGTGTCTTTAGCTGACATGGTAGAAATGCAAAAGAAAAAAGGTAATGGATCAGAAATAGTGTTTGCACCGCGCAAACTTGGTACAAGTGAAGCAGTTTCAGCATAATGAGCACAGTCTATTTTGATCATAACAGTACCACAGCACTCAAACCAGAGGTGCTAGAGGCAATGTTGCCCTGGATGACCCAACAACATGGGAATCCAACCAGTCGCCATGTGTTTGGTCGGAATGCACGTGATGCCATTGAACATGCACGTACACAAGTGGCCAGTGCAGTCGGTGCACAAGCTTCACAAGTGGTATTTACTGCGAGTGGTACTGAAGCTAATAATTTTGCAATCACTGGCATTGCAGGCAACAATGAGCCTATGCAAATACTCACCAGTAGCATTGAGCACCCTTGTGTTACGCTCCCTGCAATGGCGATGCAAATGCGCGGCTGGCAAGCAAGCAGTATTGCTGTTGATGACCAGTGTCAAATCAACATGACGCATTTAGAAGAGTTATTAAAATCACCGACTCACCTAGTCTCCGTCATGCTCGCCAATAATGAAACTGGAACAATACAAAATATTGCGCGTATCAGCGAATTAGCACGTCAACGCAAAGCATATATGCATACAGATGCAGTGCAGGCACTCGGTAAGTTACCTGTAGATTTTGCTGAATTAGGTGTGCATGCCATGACCATTTCCAGCCACAAAATCGGTGGGCCGCTAGGCGCAGGTGCTTTAGTGTTAGATAAACGTGTAGACATTCAGCCGCTGCTATATGGCGGTGGGCAAGAAAAAGGGTTACGCAGTGGCACAGAAAATATTGCTGCAATAGTAGGCTTTGGCACAGCATGCGCGTTAGCTGTCAATGGTTTAGGTACCTACGCGAGCCATACATCAGCCTTACGTCAAACATTAGAGTCTGGTCTCAGAAAAATTGGAGCATCCATATTTGCAGAGCATAGCCACCGCATTCCTAACACCAGCTTTTTTGCCTTTCCTAATATTGAAGGCGAAACGCTAGTGACCGCCTTGGATAAAACAGGTTTTGCAGTTGCCAGTGGTTCAGCATGCTCTAGCGATAGCACAGAACCAAGCCATGTATTACTGGCAATGGGTATTGAAACAGATTTAGCACGTGGCGCCGTACGCGTCAGCTTGGGCATTAACAATACCCTCGCGCAAATAGAAGCATTTTTACTGACATTGCAAAATGAAGTAAAAAGATTAAGAGATTTGACCGCCATTGCGGCCTAAACATTTGTATCGATTAGAAATTTAAGGATTAGCATGACAGTTCACACCCCAATATATTTGGATTATTCAGCGACTACACCAGTAGACCCGCGTGTAGCCGCAAAGATGATTCCATTTTTAACCGAGAATTTTGGCAATCCAGCTTCACGTAGCCACTCTTTTGGCTGGACAGCAGAAAAGGCTGTGGAAGAAGCGCGTGAAGAAGTGGCTAAATTAGTCAACGCTGACCCACGCGAAATCGTGTGGACATCTGGCGCAACTGAATCTAACAACCTTGCTATTAAAGGTGCCGCGCATTTTTACAGTGCAACTAAAGGTAAACACGTCATTACTGTTGCTACAGAGCATAAAGCAGTGATTGACCCCGTGCGTGAGCTTGAACGTGAAGGTTTTGAGGCCACATTTTTACAACCTGAGCCTAATGGTCTGATTGATTTAGAAAAATTCAAGGCAGCGATTCGTCCAGATACAGTATTAGCCTCTGTCATGTTCGTCAATAACGAAATCGGCGTGATTCAAGATATTGAAGCGATTGGCAATATCTGCCGTGAAAACAATATTATTTTTCACGTAGATTCTGCGCAAGCGACAGGCAAAGTTGCAATTGATTTAGAAAAACTACCTGTTGATTTAATGAGCTTTAGCGCACATAAAACCTACGGCCCGAAAGGCATCGGTGCACTGTATGTACGCCGTAAACCACGTATCCGTATTGAAGCGCAAATGCACGGTGGCGGTCATGAGCGTGGCATGCGTTCTGGTACATTAGCAACGCATCAAATCGTCGGCATGGGCGAAGCGTTCCGCATTGCACGCGAAGAAATGGCAACAGAAAATGAGCGCATTCGCATGTTGCGTGATCGCCTGCTCAAAGGCTTGCAAGAAATTGATGAAGTGTATGTAAATGGCGATTTAGAGCACCGTGTACCGCATAATTTAAACATCAGCTTTAACTTTGTGGAGGGCGAATCTCTGATTATGGCGGTGAAGGACATCGCGGTTTCAAGCGGCTCTGCATGTACCTCTGCTAGCTTAGAGCCTTCATATGTTTTACGCGCGCTTGGTCGTTCAGATGAATTAGCACATAGCTCTATTAGATTTAGTATTGGCCGTTTCACCACTGAAGAAGATGTGGATTACACCATCAATTTGATGAAGAGTAAAATTGGTAAATTACGTGAACTTTCACCGCTTTGGGAAATGCATTTAGATGGTGTTGATTTATCCAAAGTTGAATGGGCAGCCCACTGATAATTTATCTTTGTACGTCTGACTTTGTTGGCTGTCAGCCAAACAAATCTTAAATTATCGAAGTTTTTTTATTAAGTAATTTTGATGTAAGAGTATTTATTAGAAATTTTTATTGAAAAATTAAAAGGTAAAACAAATTCAAGGCAGTGAGGCGAAGACAGTACGTTTAGTACGGCAAGCCGAACTAACGCAGAAGTTGTGAAGCATTTTAATTTTAAGGAGTGTTGAGATGGCATATTCAGATAAGGTTTTAGATCATTATGAGAATCCACGTAACGTTGGTTCTTTAGACAAAGACGACCCAAACGTCGGCACAGGCATGGTCGGCGCGCCCGCTTGCGGTGACGTGATGAAATTGATGATTAAAGTAAACGATGCTGGCGTTATTGAAGATGCAAAATTCAAAACTTACGGCTGCGGCTCTGCCATTGCTTCTAGCTCTTTAGTAACCGAATGGCTCAAAGGCCGCACAATTGAAGAGGCTTACGCGATTAAAAACTCTGAAATTGCAGAAGAGCTTGCCCTGCCACCTGTAAAAATTCACTGCTCCGTATTAGCAGAAGATGCGATTAAAGCAGCTGTGGCTGATATTAAGGCTAAACAGGCGAATAAAGAGGCGGCGTGATTTAGTCCCTCGCCCGCAAGCGGGAGAGGGGTTGGTGTGAGGGAAAAGCTCAAACCAAAAATAGATTCCCGCTTTCGCGGGAGTGACGAAACAGGAAATTGAAACATGGCAATTACACTCACAGAAACTGCGGCTAACCGCGTTGAAAAATTCCTCGCCAACCGTGGTAAAGGTATTGGCTTACGCTTGGGCGTCAAAACCACAGGCTGTTCTGGCATGGCATACACGCTTGAATTTGTGGATGAAATGCATGAGGAAGACACGGCATTTGAGAGCCACGGGGTAAAGGTGATCGTTGACCCTAAAAGCTTGGTGTACATTGATGGCACTGAACTTGATTTCACCAAAGAGGGTTTGAACGAAGGCTTTAAATTCAACAACCCAAACGTGAAAGATGAGTGTGGTTGTGGAGAAAGCTTTACAGTGTGAGCCAAAGTTATTTTGAATTTTTTCGGCTACCTGCCCAATACGACATTGATTTAGCCTTACTGGATAACACTTACCGCAACATACAAGCGGAAGTGCATCCTGATAAATTTGTTACGGCCAGTCCTGCAGAACGCTTAAAATCCATGCAAATCGCCACACTCGCCAATGAGGCCTATCAAACGCTTAAGCACCCTACTTCTCGCGCTCGATACCTACTCCATTTAAACGGGGTAGAAACGCAAGAAGAGAGCAATACCGCCATGCCTACAGATTTTCTAATGACGCAAATGGAATGGCGTGAGGCCATTGAAGAAGCAGAAAATGCGAAGGATGTTGCCGCACTTGACCAACAACTCATGATGATGAAAAAAACTGCAAAATCATTACAACAAACACTTGCCGCTGCTTTATCCACCCCTGAGACGTTTCCAGAAGCAGCAAAAATTGTGCGTAAACTAAGCTTTATCGACAAAGTAAGCGCTGATGTAGGCAATATTATTGCCAGACTAGAAGATTAATTACCATGGCTTTACTGCAAATCTCAGAACCTGGCATGTCCGCCGCCCCGCACCAGCACAAACTGGCAGTTGGCATTGATTTAGGTACAACCAACTCCTTAGTAGCCACTGTGCGTAGTGGCATGAGTACCGTACTACAAGATGAGCATGGGCACGCACTACTCCCCTCTGTTGTGCGCTATTTAAGTAGCGATGAAGTCATTGTCGGCCATGATGCGCAAGCACAACAAAGCATAGACCCGGTAAACACCATTGTTTCTGTTAAACGCTTTATGGGTCGTAGCCTTAAAGATATTGCGGATAGAGCTCACATCCCCTATAAGTTTGTGGATGTCTCTGGCGAACAAGCCTCGCGCATGTTGCAGATTGATACTAGAGCCGGTTTAAAAAGCCCCGTGGAAATCTCTGCCGAAATTTTAAAAGCACTTAAAGCGCGTGCTGAAAAAGCACTTGGAGGTGAACTCACGGGTGCCGTGATTACCGTACCCGCTTATTTTGATGATGCACAACGTCAGGCCACCAAAGATGCAGCTCGCTTAGCTGGTTTGCATGTGTTGCGCCTATTGAACGAGCCAACCGCAGCAGCCGTAGCCTACGGGCTAGATAATGCCTCTGAAGGCATTTATGTGATTTATGACCTAGGTGGCGGCACCTTTGATATTTCTATATTACGTCTATCAAAAGGCGTATTTGAGGTTTTAGCCACAAATGGCGACTCTGCTTTAGGCGGTGACGACTTTGACCACCGTATTTATTGCTGGGTACTAGATAAAGTACGTGAAGATGCCAAAAGTTTTACCCCTTTAAATGAAGGAGACACACGCCTTTTGCTCACCAAAGCACGACAAGCCAAAGAATGGCTTACCGATAATTTTGAAGCACAAATTACCTGCAAACTGAGCAATGGTAACTTTGTAGACGTGACGCTTTCGGCACCTCAATTTGTAGAGCTCACACAAACCTTAGTCATAAAAACCCTTTCACCTACGCGCAAAGCCATGCGTGATGCAGGTTTAGCATTGGAAGATATTAATGGTGTAGTACTCGTTGGCGGCGCTACGCGCATGCCGCATATTCGCCATGCCGTGCAAGAATTTTTTGGACAAGAACCTCTTACCAATCTAGACCCAGATAAAGTCGTCGCACTGGGTGCTGCAATACAAGCCAATGTGCTGGCTGGCAATCGTAGTGATGGCGATTTGTTGCTACTCGACGTGACACCACTTTCACTTGGTTTAGAAACCATGGGCGGCTTGGTTGAAAAAGTAATCCCTCGCAACTCCACTCTACCCGTTGCCCGAGCGCAAGATTTCACCACCTTTAAGGATGGTCAAACCGCCATGAGCATACACGTATTGCAAGGCGAACGTGAACTTGTGAGTGATTGCCGTTCACTGGCCAAATTTGAACTCCGTGGCATTCCTCCTATGGCAGCTGGTGCAGCACGTATCCGCGTGACCTTTCAAGTGGATGCTGATGGTTTGCTTTCAGTCAGCGCACGTGAGCAAACCAGCGGAATTGAAGCTAATATCGTGGTAAAACCATCATACGGCTTAACTGAAGATGAAATCACGCATATGTTGAAATCATCGTTTGGCGCAGCTGAAGCCGACAAACAAGCACGTGCATTGCGTGAAGCCATGGTAGATGCAGAACAACTGATTGAGGCGGTTAACACAGCTTTAACAAAAGATGGTGACAACCTATTGTCTAGCGAGGAAAAACAAAGGATTTTAGCGAATATAGATACACTAAAATCACTATGTCATACCAAGGATAGCCACGCCATACATCAAGCCGCCGAAACACTTAACCATGCGACAGAAGCATTTGCTGCACGGCGTATGGATGCCTCAGTAAAAAGCGCGCTGGCAGGTAAAAATGTTGAAAAATTGGATTTATAACCATACCCAATCATGCTCAAATAGTATTGTTTTAAATCGTCATTCCCGCGAAAGCGGGAATCCATTGACGGTTTAATTCTAAAACCAACGACTTATAAATGCTTTAAATTTAAATATGGATTTCCGCTTTCGCGGGAATGACGGGATGGTAAATTACTATTCTAATTAAGCTTTTAACTAAAATAGTTAGGAATCAAAAATGACACAGATAATCGTACTCCCACATGTAGAGCTCTGCCCTGAAGGCACCGTGATTCAGGCGGAAAAAGGAGTGTCCATTTGCGATAATTTACTCAACAACCATATCGATATTGACCATGCCTGTGACAAAGTATGCGCTTGTACCACTTGCCATGTGATTGTGCGTGAAGGCTATAAAAGCTTGAACCCTGCGCAAGACAATGAAGAAGACTTACTGGACAAAGCATGGGGGCTGGAACCCCTATCACGGCTTTCTTGCCAAGCCATTGTGGGCGATGCCGATTTAGTGGTGGAAATCCCTAAATACAGTATTAACATGGCCAAAGAAGGCCACCGTTAAGACAACACAATTATTGCTATAAGATAAGCGTATCTTCCAAGAACCTGACCTGACCAGAAGCAATATCATAGATACCGCCAATCAAGCCTATCTTCTTCTCATTCAGTAAGTCTTCAATAATATCGCTACTATGCAGAATTTGTTTAATCTGCACTTTCACATTCAACTCGCATACTTTTGCCACAAACGCTTCATTGCTTGAGTCCCGCGTGCCAAGCTCAGTTTTTTCTTTTCTCACTGCAGGGCGAATATGATTAATAATCTCACCGATATGTCCTTCTCTAAAATTATCACATGCCGCTTTCACTGCACCACAACTCGTGTGTCCTAGCACGACAATCAACTTTGAGCCAAGATATTTGCTCGCGAACTCCAGACTACCAATCCCTTTGTCAGAAGCAATATTGCCAGCCAAACGTACGCTAAATACATCGCCCAGCGCCTGATCAAACAACATTTCAACAGGTGCGCGTGAATCACTACAGCTCAAAAATGAGGTAAACGGATGCTGTTTATCTTTAGTAATTTCAATTAAAGACTGAAAATCTTTTTTTGAGGTTTGATTGTTCACAAAGCGCTGATTACCTTCAATCAGGATTTCAAGCGCTTGCTGTGGGCTGATTTGATCTCGGTCTAATAATGGATGTTTATACATGCATAACTCCTAACTCAACAGTTTGAATTATACCTGATGGAGAAATGTGCTTACGCTTTAATATATGCGAAAAAAAAGCCCACCAAATGGTGGGCTTAAATTTAATAATTGAGTTAAATTAGAAATCAAACTGAGTACGCATCGTGATTGCTTTTTCACCATCCTCAACTTTGCCACCTAAAGTGACTGGTGTATCAAAATCAGTATCAACGTAATTGATCATTACACGCATATTTGGATTTACTATCCATTTCAAACCTAAGGTCCAAGCGTCAGCTTCATTCGTTCCTGTTAACACACCTGTACCAACAGCATTGGTAGTTTTAAAGTCTGATGCATCGAATTTACTATAACGAACACCCACTTCCCAAGCACCCATACCTTTATCTTGCGGATCAAAATTCGTTGTTGGCTTAATACGGTCAAACTTACCACCCTTGTAAGCACTTGCATAAGTCTCACCAGTAATTAACCATAGTGCTTCAGCATAATAAGCATCTAATTCACGGTCATATGAAACATTACCACTAGAGGTACCTTCAAAGCTAGCTTGCGCCCACTCAGCTTGTACTTTAAATGGACCATAAGCAACTGCACCTTCTAAACCTGTACGCGTACGTTCCATATCAGCACCTGTAAATGCTGCTGTACTAAAGAATTGTACGCCACGACCTTCTGTACGTTGTGAAGAAAGTGCTGCAACAGGCAAATCACCTTGTGTATAACTTGCGCCCAAGTGAATCACCATATCTTTATTGCCCATCATTTCTGCAATGTTAGCATCAGCATGCACTATCACATCTTTACCATCTTCACGGTTATCTGTTTCATTGGTGTTTTTACCTGCGCCATTTGAGAATGCTAACGCATAGTTAACACCAGTAAATGGTGTACCGTGTACCATAATACCGCGCTCTTTACCTGGTACTAAGCTACCATTGTTAACAAATGAACGCTCTTGAAAATCAACAAAACGTGAACTGGTGCGCTCTTCTAAGCTAAATGGCATTTTGAACTGACCAAATTGAAAATTCGCTTGTTGCCACCACTTAATATTCATGTAAGCAACATCAAGATGAGATGTATTAGACTGTCCAGCAAAGTCCGCTGTCACTTCAAAGTCATAATACTTTAAGAAAGTACCTTTAGCACCTAAGTAAGCGCGACGGATATCAAATGTATCCGCGTTATTGGCTTGTGCTGAAGTTGTGTTTTCGCTGGTATCAAAGTTGCGATAATCTAATTGGATACGACCATTAATAGAAAACTTATTTGCCCCATCGCCAGACTCTATACTAAAGCCATCTTTAAACTTTGTAGAGACACTCGCCTTTTTCTTATCTCGATCTTCTGTTTCCTTACCTTTCATTAATGCAAGGCCTTCCTCTTCAGTAAGTACGCCCTTGTTAATTAAAGCTTGAACCAAGTCAAATGTTGAGTCTGCCATGGCAGTTGCGCCAAAGCCCATTAAGAATGTACCTGCAAGCGTTGCAGCTACAATATTGCGTAATTTAAAGTTCATTCAGAAACTCCCCAAGTTAAAATAATCTGCTCTGTTTTTCAACAGTGAGATTCTGAGACAAAATTATGACAGTTTGATGACAACGGACTATTTTTTATGTCAGCTGTTGCACGAATACAACAACTAAAAACCTGTCTATAGAAAAATAAACAGGTGTATAAGCAATTGATAAGACTCAATCTTTTCAAAAAGATTACATCGGACTAGCGCCCTTAATTTTCCGCGCGCATGTGCGGGAACAAGATGACATCACGAATGCTCGGGCTATCCGTAATCAGCATCACCAGACGATCAATACCGATACCACAACCGCCTGTGGGCGGCATGCCGTATTCCAAGGCGCGAATAAAATCTGCATCGTAATACATGGCTTCATGATCACCCGCTTCTTTCGCTTTCATTTGTGCATGAAAGCGTGCCGCCTGATCTTCTGCATCGTTTAACTCACTAAAGCCGTTCGCCATTTCACGTCCTGTAATAAATAGCTCAAAACGTTCAGTGATTTCAGGATTTTTATCAGAAGCACGTGCTAACGGAGAAACTTCTACTGGATAATCAATAATATAGGTTGGCTGCCACAGTTGGCTTTCTGCGGTTTCTTCAAATAGCGCAAGTTGTAATGCACCCAAACCTGCATGATCGAAGGCTTTGACACCAAATTTAAGAAGCTCTTTCCTAATAAATTCTGCATCGCTTAATTGTGCAAAGGTATAGTGTGGTGCATATTTTTGTATGGCGCCCACGATTGTCAAACGCTCAAAAGGTTGGCTCAAATCGACTTCTTTACCATCGTAACTCAAGACTGCTGTACCACGCGCAGCAATGGCGGCTGCACGTATACACTGCTCCGTAAAATCCATGAGCCATTGGTAATCGGTATAGGCTGCATAAAATTCCATCATGGTAAATTCTGGATTGTGACGAACACTTAACCCTTCGTTCCTAAAATTGCGATTGATTTCAAACACGCGTTCAAAACCACCTACTACTAATCTTTTTAGATAGAGCTCTGGCGCAATGCGCATGAACATCTGCATATCCAACGCATTATGATGTGTAATAAAGGGTTTAGCCGATGCGCCGCCTGGAATGGGATGCAACATTGGAGTTTCTACTTCCAAAAATTCATTTTGAATCATGAAGTTACGAATGGCAGTGACGACTTTGCTGCGTGCTACAAAGGTTGCACGCGCCTCTTCACTGGTAATCAAATCAACATAGCGCTGACGATACTTAATTTCCTGATCTTGCAAACCGTGAAATTTTTCTGGCAATGGGCGTAAAGATTTTGTCAGCAATTTAATTTCACTCACGTGAATTGAAAGCTCGCCTGTTTTGGTTTTAAACAAGCGTCCTGACGCGCCAATAATGTCACCTAAATCCCAGTGCTTAAAGTGCTCATACAACGCTTCGCCTATTTCATCACGTGCTATATAAAGTTGAATACGGTCAGTCGCATCTTGAATGGTCGCAAAACTTGCCTTACCCATCACACGTTTGAGCATCATACGACCAGCGACAGTCACAGGAATTGCTTGTGGATCAAGAGTTTCTTTGTCTAACTCAGCATACTGCTGATGCAAGTTAACCGCTTTATGCTGCGGTTTAAAATCGTTGGGAAAGGCAACACCGTTTGTTGCCTCGCGAATGACTTTAAGCTTTTCGCGACGCTCAGCAATCACATGATTTTCGTCTACTAATGGGGTTTGTTCTGTTGTATGTTCATTCATATTGAATTGCTCGCATCTTAATAAGGTGATTTCGCCACTTAACTTAGTTTGCTTGGCTTGTCTTTTACAAAAAAGCGCCATTTTAGCATTAAAAACAATGTGTTGACGGTACAGTTAACTAAATAGACTGCGACGAAGCGTGAATATCTTTGGCTAACTGGATATTGTGCTGTTGCAATAAGGTCAAAAAATGTGAGCTTGATAACGCTTGATACTCTATCTCTCTTGCCTGATAAATGGCATCCTCTTGACGAATACCAAGACTCTTAAGGCTGGGGTGACACATGAGGACAGAAGACTGCGCATATGTCTGGTGGTGCATTTGTGCAAACCATTGATTCAACTTATGTTGATACTGATCTAGGTTTCCCTTGAACCCATACACACCAAGCAAAGTTTGACTATGCTGAATTTGCTTACGTTCTGCCAATGCAGCTATGGCATGGCTTCCTAACTGGCCGATCACAACTGCCTTGATGCCATCTTGCATAGGCGGCTTAGCAATGCGAATCCAAGGTTTTTTTTGTGGATAGCGCTGACACAGTATTTCAACCAATGCATCTCTAATTTGTGGCAGTTGATGTACGTGCTGATGCCCGTCAATATAATCTGGCGGCATATTTAATGCATGTTCAAAAGCATCTAGCTGAGAATGAATAGCCGCCTTGATTTTTTGTGTACTGAGTAATCTCAAATAGGTACACATTATCAGCTTGGGCAAGCTACGCTTTGGTTGCGCATATTGTGTGAAATCCAAATGCAAGCCGATGGCTGCTTTATCTCGTATTGCTGGTGTAATTCGACCTGACGCTTGTAACCAACGCGGACTCAGTGTTAAACAAGAGGTGGCGGTTAATCTATTTTTTTCGATCAACGCTATAATCGCGCTATCGATTTCCTCGCTCTGAGCAAAATCATCAGCGCATACAATTAACTGGCGCATCATAAGGAGGGATGACCTGATTTAAACGCCCAATAGCGGCTCAACAGATAGGTAGAAACTGCCACAACCACCATGACGATGCCTAATAACAGCCAAAATGGTAAGGGTGTATAACGCAGACCCAACACAACTAAACTTTGATTTGCCACGAAACCAGCCAAAGCCACACATAAAAACCTTGGTAGGGCTTGCCGATTTAAGGCATTTTGACTTGCGAAAGAAAATTTAGAATGTCCAATATAGCTGACAGGAAAAGCCAAAACAAAGCCAAGTACATTACTCCATGTAGGCTGTACACTTACAAAACGCTCAAGCCCCACTGCTACTAAATAATGTACGCAAGCCGCTACTGCCCCAATAACGGTGAACCATGTTGCAGATTTTTGATGATGGCTAAAAGATGAAGATGGCTGGGACATTATGCATCTTTGGCTAGTGTCACCGTTTGATCTAGCTTCATACCTTGAACTTTTACATCGAGAGCTTGCGTTATCACTGGTGGTTTTGGTGTCACCACTTCCGCCACGATATAAGGTGGGCGACCTTTCACTTCGTCATAAATCCGCGCAAGGTACTCACCCAATATACCAATAAACAGCAACTGTACACCTGAAAAAAACATCATGCTCGCCACTACGGTAGGCCAGCCTGGTACAGACTCATGAAAAAATAATTTATCTATCACAACAGCAATGCCATATCCAAAAGCCAGAAGTGCAAGCAATACACCCACAGCACTTGCCAATCTCAAGGGCATCACAGAAAAGCTCGTGATACCAGTCCACGCCAGACCTAACAAACGTAAACGGGAAAAGGTGCTTTCCCCATGTGTGCGTGGTAATGGCGTATATGGAATGCCGATTGATGCATACCCGACCCAGGCATAAATGCCTTTCATAAAACGATTACGCTCTGGTAAAGCGCATAATGCATCCACGACTTTGCGATCCATTAACCTAAAGTCACCCGCATCTTTAGGAATGTTCACTTGACCACTCGCACTCATCATGCCATAGAATATTTTTGAGCCCCACTTTTTAAACTTTGACTCTACTTCTCTATCTTGGCGCACGGCATATACCATATCGTAGCCTTCGCGCCATTTTTCAAGCATGTCTTTTAACAATGTGGATGAGTGCTGACCATCAGCATCCATGCAGATCACGATGTCTCCTTTGGCATAACTTAAGCCTGCAGTAATCGCGTTTTCTTTACCAAAGTTACGTGAAAATCTAACCAGCGTAGTATTCCATTTCTCCGCTAAACCTTTTACAACCAACGCAGTTTGGTCACGGCTGCCATCATCCACGACCAAAATATCCCAGACGGGACTTAGGCCTGACAAGGTTTGTGCAATATTCTCAACGGTATTTGCAATGGCAAGTGCCTCATTGTACGCTGGCACAATCACAGTAATGTGTGGTTGCAGATGATGGCGATGCTGTAAGTGATGTGTATTCATCATGCTCAATTATTAGGTGCAGGTACAGGGATACGTGCTTTGCCTACTAACATTCTCCTATCTTTGACAACTGACAGCACCAGACCATGCCGCTTCACTTGCGTAATTACCGCACCTTGCAACACCTGATCACAATGCATATTGGTGCTGGACATATAAAAGTCTGCCGCTGTCCAATCTTTCGTGACTTGGAATCGGCTATCCAAATAGGCGCTTCCTTGGCTGTTTTCTGCACATACCGCCACCAGATAGGGCTTGTCCCGCTTGGGTAATGACATTGTATTCAGTGCCTTTGCAGCCTCACGCAAGCTACTGGACCAGTAATCGCCTTCCCATTCATTTTCCAGCAACTTTCTTTTACCTGCAATCTCATTATAGTAAACATACTCATAAGGATGTAAAGCGCAAAGGTATGAGAATGTATACACACTTAATAGTACACAAGCAATCCACATGGTTGCTGTCCACTTGATAGACTGATTTAACGTAACTAGTGCAAAATGAATCCCTAGCGCCGACAATACTGCTAAAGGTGGAATAATGAAAGTAAAGTGGCGTACGCCATTATACAAAGCAGGCTCTATTGCCAACACAAATAGAATAGGGAACATGACTGCAATCAAGACCGCTATCAAAGCAAGGTGTTGCGCATGTGAAAGCTGATTCCACCAGCCTTTTTTATCAACAACCGCCAGCACTATTAAACTTGCCAGCCCCAACAAAAACACCTCTGGCAATTTAACTAAAAGATAATCCAATAGATAAGTTCTTGGCACATCCCCGATGCTATAGACCCGATGATCATCTATCGTTTGCATGTTAAAAGAAAAATGTGAAAACGCTTTGATCGCTTCAAATGGATGCTCTGGAGACATCACTCCCCATGGCCAGCATATGGCCATGATAACAAAAGCAACCACTACAGCTGGAATCAGCGATCGAATAACTTCAAACAAATACTTAAACCTAGACTGATGCCCCCGCACCAACCAGCATGCAGCGCTGAGTGTTAATAGCAAGTAAATTACAGCAAACACACCACCGATACGTATACCAAGTGCGCATCCAATGGCAATCCCCAGTTTAATACTCACTGACTTAGGAATGCTGGGTAAAGTGCGCGTTGCGACGGCAGTGTAATAAAGCGCCCAAGCCATACAAGTAGCGAAAGGAATGTCCTTGGTATGGGTAAACATCGTGCCTGACCATGAGGCTGTGAGCGCCAAAAGTACTAATGCAAAAAAACCAGCACGTTGCCCACCGATAAGATGACTGATTTTGTAGGCTGCAATAAACCCAAAAAAACCAAAAATAGCTGTTAATAAATGACGTAAATCCCACACCCAAAGTGAAGTATGTTTTTCTAATCCTGCCGCAATCAGGTCAAAAAAACCGCCATAAAGGTACAAGTTAACATAGTGAAACGCAGATTGGTCTTTAAAGCCAGAGAGGTACCATTTGAGCAATAGTTGACCATAGGTATGCTGCACCATTTCATCGTTACTAATGCCGTGCTGTTTAAATGTGAATAAAATAAAAACAATTAACAATAGTAATAGAGCGTAACTCGCGCGCTTGTAATTAACTGTTTGAATTTGCATAGTATTTTCTACTAATTAAGGATGATGGTAGTTGGAAATATTTTGTTTTTGTAATAATAACTTGATAGTGGCAGCAGAGTATTCAAGCACTATGATCTAAATAGCCACTTGCTCGCCCTGAGAACTATTTTTAATTAAATTCGGGTGAATGATACATGAATATTTAATGACGGCAACTATCCCAAAATAAATAGTCTGGCATGCAAATAAATCGCTTGATTACCGCATCAATTTAACAACAAAAACACGCAACTGAAACCCATGCTTTATCGTGATTAACAATCATCCTACATTATGAATAAATCATTTTTTGTCACTAGCGCACCAAATCAATGCAAGTTACTTATCTTGGGGCATATGCCCTGAATATTTAGACAGTTAGTCAATATAACCTATTGATAATAAACATTATTCATACTGGTGCATTTGTTGCTAGTTAAGACTATAAACTACTTAACTCTGGTGTAAATATGACCGCAACACACTCCAAACAACAATACGAAATCAAAGAAAATATTCGCTATCTTGGGCGACTACTTGGTGAAGCTATCGAACAAAATGAAGGGGAAGAAACATTACAGCTCATTGAAAAGATACGCAAATCAGCGGTAAAGTTTCATAAAACCAATGATCAGGAAGCTTCTTTATCACTCGAGAAACTCTTGAAAAATCTAACGCCAGATCAAAATACTGCGGTCATACGCGCTTTCAGCTACTTTAAGCACCTCGTGAATATTGCTGAAGACCTGTATATGCAACAGCAAACGCGCCTGAACGAAGACAGCTTAAACGCAGGTATGCTAGCCTACTCTATAGATGAAATTAAAGAAAAAAATCTTTCATTTCAAGAGGTTGATCACTTTTTTAAAGATGCGCTGATTTCACCAGTGTTGACCGCACACCCCACAGAAGTACAGCGAAAAAGTGTGTTGGAAATAGAAGATCGAGTTGCGCATTTACTTGCTGAGCGTACAACCTTAATTTCTAAAAAGGAGTTGTCACGTAACCATTTGCTGTTGCAAGGCGCGATTTCTTCATTATGGCAAACCCGCATACTGCGTTTTTCTAAACTGACTGTTATCAATGAAATTGAAAATGCGCTAAGTTACTATGAAACCACTTTTCTAGACACGATTCCCGAACTGCTACAAGATTTAGAACGTGACATTAATCATCTCTATCAAAAGGAAATTCAAGGTCACTATCAGTTGCCGACCTTTCTACATATGGGCAGCTGGATTGGTGGGGACCGTGATGGCAACCCATTTGTCAATGCAGAGACGTTAGAACAGGCTGTGCATTTACAAGCCATCACCGCATTTAAATACTATGCTAAAGCACTCAACACTCTGCGCCGAGAACTCGCCGTATCTTCTCGACTCGTTAAAGTCAGCCCAGAGGTCCTCAAGCTCGCCAAACGTTCTCATGACCAATCTCCTCATCGTCTGGATGAGCCCTATCGACTCGCTTTAAATGGCATCTATGACAGACTGGCATTGACTGCCAACCAGCTATTGCCTAAGGCCATGGAAGCAGACATCCATCATGAAGTGACGCCATATCACAATGCAGAAGAACTGCTCGCAGAGATTAACACGCTGATCCAATCGTTAAATGAGCATCATGGAGAAGCGCTGGTTTACCCAGGCTTAGGAAAACTCGCCAAAGCAGTAGAAACTTTTGGATTTCACCTAGCAACAATTGATATTCGACAATCATCTGACATACATGAAACCGTGATTAAAGAGCTATTTCATAAAGCAGGATACGATTTTAACTATGATGAACTAACTGAAGAAGAAAAAATAAAAACGCTGCTAGATGAGCTCAAACAGCCTAGACTTCTGTTTTCGCCATTCCAGCAATACTCGGAACTCGTGGTTAAAGAAATTGGCGTGCTCAATCAAGCCAGAGCCATGCGTCAGTCGTTTGGTCAACGCACTGTGCGCCAATATATTATTTCTCACACCGAGACGCTTTCTGACTTACTGGAAGTTGCCTTGCTGCAAAAAGAAACAGGCATGATCAAAGGGATTTGGGGTTCGCAAAAAATTCAAGTTGATCTCAATATTGTGCCACTGTTTGAAACCATCGCCGACTTGCGCAACGCGCCCATGATTATGGGCAAATGGCTCAGTTTACTTGGCATACGGCATGTGTTGCGTAATCAGGGAAATGAGCAAGAAATCATGTTAGGCTACTCTGACAGTAACAAAGATGGTGGATTCTTGACCTCAAACTGGGAGCTCTATAAAGCTGAAATTACCTTGGTAGAGTTGTTCACGCAAGCAAAAATCAAACTGCGTTTATTCCACGGACGTGGCGGTACAGTGGGACGTGGTGGCGGTCCTACCTATCAGGCGATCATGGCACAACCGCAAGGCACGGTTGACGGCCAAATCAGACTGACCGAGCAGGGTGAGATTATTGCTAACAAATACGCCAACCCTAAAGTTGGCAGACAACATTTAGAAACGCTTATCGCTGCAACGATTGATGCTAGCTTGTTTCCACAAGACAGCTTGCAGCACCAAAAACGTCGCGTATATGAAACAGTGATGGAAGAACTTTCCACCACTGCCATGACCAGCTACCGCAACCTTGTGTACGAAACCCCTGGCTTTACTGATTATTTTTTCAGCGCCACACCGATTGCTGAAATTGCTGAATTGAACATTGGCAGCCGTCCCTCTGCAAGAAAATCTACCCGTAGAATTGAAGATTTACGCGCTATTCCATGGGGATTTTCATGGGCGCAATGTCGACTACTCCTGCCAGGGTGGTTTGGCCTAGGTAGCGCAATTCACCAATATATTCATGCAGATGAAAGCATGAGTGAAGCGCGCATTCAAACCCTAAAAGAAATGCTGGCTGGCTGGCCGTTGTTCAAGACACTGATTGCCAATGTCGATATGGTGCTCGCCAAAACTGATTTGATTGTTGCCAGACATTACGCACACTTGGTGCAAGATAAGGAGTTAAGAGAGTCCATCTTCAGTAAAATCACGCATGAACATATGCTGACAACGCAAGCACTAAACTTATTGCAAGAAACTACAGTAAGACTCAGTAACAACTCTATGCTGGCTGATTCCATCAGAAACCGTTTACCTTATCTAGATCCATTAAATCATCTTCAAGTAGAAATGATTCAACGCTATCGAAATGGCGAAGAGGATGAAAAGTTAAAACTCTCAATCCAGCGTACAATCAATGGTATTGCAGCTGGATTAAGAAATACAGGGTGATGCACATCCAAAAAATCTGGATAAATCAAACCCCTTGTTTCAGGCTCTCAAAAATAAACTGATCAAGGTCGCCATCCAGCACGCCCTGCGTATTGCCCACCTCTACGTTGGTGCGCAAATCTTTAATTCGCGATTGATCCAGTACGTAACTGCGGATTTGATGTCCCCAGCCAATATCCGTTTTAGCATCTTCTAATGCTTGTTTTTCTTCGTTACGTTTACTTAACTCCAAGTTATACAACGCACCTTTCAGCATACTCATCGCTTCATCTCTATTGCGATGCTGAGATCGATCGTTCTGACACTGCACCACAACGCCAGTCGGCAAGTGCGTGATACGCACAGCTGAATCAGTTTTATTAATATGCTGACCACCTGCTCCACTGGCTCGATAAGTATCAATGCGCAAATCCGCTGGATTAATATCAATCTCAATTGAATCATCCACTTCTGGAAATACCTGTACGCTAGCAAAACTGGTATGGCGTTTAGCATTTGAGTCAAAAGGAGATTTACGTACCAAACGATGTACACCATTCTCTGTACGTAACGTGCCATAAGCATAATCACCCGATACCTTAATGGACGCGCCTTTAATACCAGCCACGTCTCCATCAGACTCTTCCAACACCTCAACCTTAAAGCCTTTGCGCTCGCAATAACGCAAATACATGCGCAACAACATATTCGCCCAATCTTGCGCCTCGGTACCGCCGCTCCCTGATTGAAACTCGAGAAAGCAATTATTGGCATCCATCGGCTGAGAAAACATGCGGCGGAACTCCATCTCAGCGATTTTCTTTTCCAGCGTCTCAGAATCGCTCGCCACACTCAATAAAGTATCGTCATCATTTTCCTCACGCGCCATGTCAAATAATTCACGACTGTCTTGAATGACTTGCTCCACATGCTGCAAAGTAGTCACGATAGTTTCCAGCTCACGCTTTTCCTTGCCAAGCTTTTGTGCTTTTTCGGCATCGTTCCAAATATTAGGGTCTTCTAGCAGACCATTGACTTCTTCTAGACGCTGACTTTTCGTTTCAAAGTCAAAGATACCCCCGAAGGGCAAGATGACGTGCATTTAAATCTGTTAAACGATTCGCAATGAGATTGAGTTGTTCGGCTTCCATAATGCATCACACATATTAAAGGCGCTATTATACTGCAAACACCACAAAACCTTGTAAGCATGCGCCAAGCTAAGTCTTTACAACTTCACCATCCTCTTTCACAAATATACCGATGTGAGGGTTTTCTAAAATTTCCAGCACCACTTCTGATGGTCTGCACAAACGCGCGCCTTTACTCGTCACCACAATCGGACGATTGATTAATATAGGATGTTGCATCATTGCATCGAGCAATACCTCATCTGACAGTTGCGCATTATCAAGTCCTAGCTCGGCATAAGGCGTTCCCTTTTCACGTAAGATTGCTCTTGGAGTAATGCCCATATTGGCAATCAGTTGTATTAATTGTGCTTTGGTGGGAGGTGTTTTTAAGTACTCAATGACTTCAGGTTCTACACCACTCGCGCGTATCATGGCTAAAGTGTTGCGCGATGTGCCACATTTAGGGTTGTGATATATGGTGACGCTCATTTTGATTCCAATTTCATCCAAAATACTGTGAATAATAAAGCTGCAAACTGGGCGGAGATAAATAAGAGCAGGTCTGCTGGTGCAATCCCGACAAAGGTATCAGTCAATGTACGCGCAATTGTCACTGCGGGATTAGCAAAAAAAGTGGACGAGGTAAACCAATAACCTGCGGTCACGGTCATCGCGACTAGCATCGCGACTTTTTCAGATGCATACTTTAATGCTAATCGAATTAACGTCAGTAATATCATCGTCGAGGCAAGCTCACTGAGCCATTGCCCAGCGCCACTCCTTGATTTGCTGGAAACTTCAATTAATGATAATCCAAACATTAAATGCGTTAGCCAAACCCCTAAAATTGCACCTATGCATTGCGCTGTGATATACCCTATCGCATTTTTTAAACTGATTACATTCGCTTGCCACATCATTAAACTCACTAACGGATTAAAGTGCGCGCCTGAAATAGGTCCTAACACCGTAATCAGCACATACAAGCCGCAGCCTGTCGCAATGCTATTGCCCAATAATGCGACTGCAGTATTTCCAGCCGCCAAAGACTCTCCCATCACGCCCGAACCAGTCACCACTGCTAACAGCAGCGCTGTGCCTAACAACTCAGCAATTATCTTACTTTTCATTGATTATCCATTTTCAATATTCAGTAACACATTTTAAGTCAGAATTCCTGAATTTCGTACGCCTAACACTTTTAAATTTCGCACCAAAGCAGAAGTTATATTTTATTCATAAAAGCTTCATTAAAGCTTAACAAGAAACGTAAACCCGCCCCAATGACAACCGTTAGTAGCGTAACCCTACTTTTTTATTTTTTAACAGGAGAATTTGATGTAGCTTAAATACAAGCCCACTTAATCAAGTCATGATGAGTATTTTATAATGTGCGACTTGACTACCCTTAATTGTCACATAAGTGTCACAATTAAGGATTAACATACAACCGTCTCAGGACATACACTATGCAAACAGGAGAAATTAATGCAAGTATCCAAATTTAACTTCAAGGCGGCGCTTTTAGTTGCAGGCCTTACCGTTGCTACCAGCACATTCGCTACTGACATCACAGGCGCTGGCGCTACATTCCCTTACCCAATTTATGCAAAATGGGCAGAATCTTATAACGTTAAAACTGGCGTTAAATTAAACTACCAATCTATCGGTTCTGGTGGTGGTATCAAACAAATCACAAACAAAACTGTAGATTTTGGCGCTTCTGACAAACCATTAAAACAAGAAGAGTTAGACAAAGCAGGTTTAGTGCAATTCCCAACTGTAGTCGGTGGTGTAGTGCCTGTTGTCAACGTACCTGGTATTACCAACGGTGAGTTACGTCTGAGTGGTTCTGTGCTTGCAGATATCTATCTGAAAAAAATCACAAAATGGAATGATGCCGCAATCAAAGGTTTAAATCCGGGTGTAGACTTACCAGACTCAACAATTACGGTTGTTCATCGTTCAGACGGTTCTGGAACTACTTTCGTATTTACTAACTTTTTAGGCAAAGTAAGTAAAGAGTGGGCTGATAAAGTGGGTGCAGATACATCTGTTGCGTGGCCAGCTGGTGTGGGTGGTAAAGGTAACGAAGGTGTTGCTTCTTACGTACAACGTATCAAATACTCTATCGGTTATGTAGAGTTTGCTTATGCAAAACAAAATGGTTTACCTTATGCCACGATGCAAAACCGTGATGGCGAATTTGTTAAACCAAGTATCGAGAGCTTCCAATCAGCAGCTAAATACGCTGACTGGGCAAAAGCACCAGGTTTCTATGAAATCTTAACAAATGAACCAGGGAAAGAAACTTGGCCAATCGCAGGTGCTACATTCATCTTGATGCATAAATCGCAAGACAATGCTGCAAATGCTGCTGAAGTATTGAAATTCTTTAGCTGGGGTTACAAAAGCGGTAGTTTGATGGCTAAAGCATTAGACTATGTACCAATGCCAAGTACTGTCGTTGATTTGATTGAAGCTAGCTGGAAAGACAACATCAAAGCTAAAGATGGCGCTGCAATCTGGCCAGCTAAATAATTTAGCCTAGCTAAGTATGTCATCATCATATAATGACGCAAATGTAAGTTATGCAGCAGAGGAGGCTCCCTCCTCTGCTGCAATCTTAAATGATCAAACAACTATTAGAAAAGCAGAACCTATGTCTTCTGGTACACAAAGTAAAAATATGGGAGCCACGCTAGATAACCTGTTTCGTCGAACCACGATGTTTTTTGCGTTTCTAGTTTTCATCCTGCTATTTGGCATTATCATCACTTTATTTATTGGAAGTCTGCCCGCACTAAAAGCATTTGGCCCTAGCTTTTTTACAAGTGATGTATGGAATCCTGTTGACATTCAATTTGGTGGCTTAGTCCCCATCTATGGCACATTCGTTACAGCATTAATCGCTATGCTAATCGGCGTACCAGTGAGTTTTGGTATTGCCATTTTTATTACAGAACTCTCCCCTGCTTGGCTAAAACGTCCAATTGGTATTGCAATTGAATTGCTAGCAGGTATTCCCAGCATCATTTACGGTATGTGGGGACTATTTGTCTTTGCACCGTTTTTTGCTGACAATGTGCAGCCATGGATTAATGATAATCTTGGCGCGCTACCGCTTATCGGTCAAATTTTCCAAGGCCCGCCAATGGGAATTGGTATGTTAACTGCGGGCTTTATTTTAGCCATTATGGTGATTCCCTTTACAGCATCTGTGATGCGTGATGTGTTTGAAATTGTGCCCTCCCTGCTTAAAGAGTCCGCATATGGCTTAGGTGCAACCACTTGGGAAGTAGTTTGGAATGTTGTACTTCCTTACACCAAAACGGGTGTAGTAGGTGGCATTATGCTAGGCTTAGGTCGTGCCTTAGGTGAAACGATGGCAGTTACTTTTGTGATTGGTAATGCACACGAGCTATCTGCCTCCCTGATGATGCCAGGCAACACCATTTCGTCGGCACTTGCAAATGAATTTACTGAAGCGGTGGGTGATGTCTACACATCATCTCTTATTACCCTAGGTTTAACCTTGTTTGTCATTACATTTATCGTATTAGCACTTGCGAAGTTGCTTTTGATTCGCCTGTCAATGCGCGAAGGGAAAGAGTCGTAATCACGATGGATAATCAACTTTATTTAAGACGTAAAATAATCAATAAGCTCACACTTAGTATTGCAGTGGTGACGGTTATTTTTGCACTTTTCTTTTTAGCATGGATCTTATGGACATTATTTAGCCAAGGGTTTAGTTACCTCACAACAGATGTGTTCACTAAGATGACCCCCCCACCAGGAAGCGACGGTGGTTTATTAAATGCAATCGCAGGCAGTATCTATATGGTGCTGTTTGCAACAGTGATTGGTACGCCAGTGGGTATTTTGGCAGGCACTTACCTGGCTGAATATGGCAAATCTGGCTGGTTGGCTCCGACCACCCGATTCATTAATGACATCCTGCTATCTGCGCCCTCTATTGTAATTGGTCTTTTTGTGTATGAAATAGCTGTACACACGACTGGACACTTCTCTGGTTGGGCTGGTGCTCTAGCATTGTCTCTCATTGTGATTCCTGTGGTAGTGCGTACCACAGAAAATATGATGCAACTAGTACCAAGTACTTTACGTGAGGCAGCGGCTGCGCTTGGCTCTCCTTATTGGAAAGTCATTGTAAACGTGGTATACCGTGCAGCTAAAACTGGAATTATGACTGGGCTACTACTTGCAGTCGCAAGGATCAGTGGTGAAACTGCGCCGCTACTCTTTACGGCGCTTAACAATCAATTCTGGAACTCCGACATGAGCAAGCCTATCTCAAGCGTGGCTGTTGTGATTTTCCAATTTGCAATGAGTCCATATGAAGATTGGCAGCATCTAGCATGGGCTGGTGCATTGTTAATTACATTATTTGTGTTGGGTCTTAATATTCTCGCACGTACGCTTTTCCGTCCAGGCCAATCTCAAAACTAGCTTTAGGGTTATTTCAATATGTCTACACAAACGGCTTTACCAAAAATTGCAACACAAAACATGAACTTTTACTACGGTAAATTTCATGCACTTAAAAACATTAATCTAGATATTCCCTCAAGCAAAGTAACTGCTTTCATTGGTCCTTCTGGTTGTGGTAAATCCACTTTGTTGCGTACCTTTAATCGCATGTATGAGCTCTACCCAAAGCTCAGAGTAGAAGGCAAGATTTTACTAGACGGCAAAGATATTCATGCTGCAGATCAAGACCTGAATCTACTGCGTGCCAAAGTAGGCATGGTGTTCCAGAAGCCAACACCGTTTCCAATGTCAATTTATGACAACGTCGCATTTGGTGTAAAACTCTATGAAAATCTATCTAAAATCGAGATGGATGAGCGCGTTGAATGGGCTCTGCAAAAAGCGGCCATCTGGAACGAAGTAAAAGACAAATTAAACCAAAGTGGTACTGGCTTATCTGGTGGTCAACAACAGCGCCTGTGTATCGCACGTGGTGTGGCAGTGAAACCAAACGTATTATTGCTGGACGAACCATGCTCTGCGCTTGATCCTATTTCTACAGCGCGAGTAGAAGAGCTGATTCACGAACTTAAAAAGGACTACACGATTGTGATTGTGACTCACAACATGCAACAAGCAGCGCGTGTGTCTGACTATACGGCTTATATGTATCTGGGTGAATTAATTGAATTCAACGACACAGACAAAATTTTTACTAACCCAAGCCGTAAAGAAACAGAAGATTACATCACTGGCAAGTTTGGTTAATTTTACTCACTCCTGTGTGATTATCTAAATTAAAAAGCCAGCATATGCTGGCTTTCTTAATTTAATGAGAAGTTAAATCTGCTGCGCCTATGTCCTTATGGCACTACATTCATTGTGCTTTTAGGTCTGCTGTGCCTCTAGGCCTGTCACTTTTTTCTCGATATTCTCATGAAATCCAATAGTAAGCCTTGCATACAAAGCTAGCATTTTTTCTGCCTGAGCCGCAGACGACCACTGTTGCAGCGCGTATTCCTTACCACGCTGACCTAATGCGACCCTGTGTTCTTTGTTGATTAACAGACTATGAATTTTTTCAACAAAATCCAACTCACTTTCAGTCGCAACCTTAGCACCTACCCCATCCACTAACACAGAAGCAGTTCCCAATTCCGCAATTGCAACAATTGGCGTACCTTGTGCCATCGCCTCAAGCAGCACCAAACCTTGTGTCTCGCTTTTAGAGGCAAAGACAAATATATCGGCAGCCTTATAACAAGCGTTCAGCTCCGTGCTTCGATCTAAGTATCCTACAAATTGCACATGCTTTTGTAAGCTCAAGTGATTGACATGGTGTTTTAAACTTTCTTCCGCAGGGCCTTCCCCTGTAATCAAGAATAAAATATCAGGAATTTCATCAATGAGTAAACGCACTACCTCTAGCAAAAAACCGATATTTTTTTCATAAGCGACTCGCCCTACATATAACAGCATAGGTCGATTGGCAGGTATGCCATACATCTCTCTGAATGCGAGTCCATCCGCCTCAGCAAAACTGTTTTGTTGTAGCCCTGTTGGGATCACTTCTGACGATGTGCTCACACCATAACTATGCAAAACGTCCAGCATTGGTTGCGATGGCGATACTAAACCATACACTTGATTACACTGGCTTCTAGAAATCATTCTAGCAAGACCGCGTGCCATAGATTTTGGAATCCAGCCTAAATAATGGTGTAAATAATCTTCAAAAAAAGTATGGTAAGTCTCTACAGTAGGAATCTTTAGAGCTTTAGCCAGTTTAAGCCCAGCGTAATGCGCAACAAATGGCGTATGGACATGCAGAATATCGTAATGTGAATCCTTTAGTTTAGGGATTAATTTTACAATTTCACCATATTTCATCAGCTTGTCTTCTGGATCAAAATAAATGCTACGCGCAGGTACTCTTGTAATCCATGCTTCATCTGAAGACGGCACACCATAATCAGGCGCAATTAAATGCACATCGTGCCCAAGTTGTTGCATTTGCTCGGTAAACGTTTTAATACTGGTTGAAACGCCATTCACTCTAGGGAAGTAAACATCAGAAATGAGCAATATTTTCATAGACTTATTGTCAGCTTGTGGTGGTGTTAGCATGCCGTGATGCTAACGATTAAATATGACAGCTAAATGACTTTATCTTAAATATAACTCGTAGTGTCATGGAACTTTCACGGACGCGTCATCTAAGTTTCACGCAGAGATGTGAAAGTAACACCTATGAAAAAGCGTATCGTAATCAAGCTTTTATGGGGAATTCCTCTACTAATTTATGCAGCAGATGCGAGTGCATGGGGACTCTTCACCCACATTTATTTTGCACAGTATATCGCTCTATCCTTACCCATTTTCGATCCTAGACTACAAAATGCAATCAAAAAATTTCCTAAGTTAGTCATGGCTGGTGCCTGTTTACCAGACTTAGCGCTTGTTTCAAAACACTTTAATACTACCCATCAGTGGCACCAAGCACAGGAGATGCTAGCACAGGCAAAAAACGATGAAGAAATCGCTATTGCGGTAGGTTACACCAGTCATCTTTATGTGGATGTCATCGCGCATAATCACTTTGTTCCTGCATTTGAAGCTAAGTGGCTCAACCCCTCCATACTCACCCATGTGGTCGCAGAGTGGGCGATGGATGCACATATTGCCAAGCATATTGAAACTAGGCCTTATGGCTTACTTAAACATCACACAGATATTATCAGCATCTTAATTGCTCCATGCTTTAAGGTTAGTCACGCAGAAGCTAAAAAAGCAGTCACACGGCTCGCCTATGCAGATAAAACGCTACGCTTTTCAAAGCTGTCCTCCATGCTGTTACAAACGATTAAGCGTAAAGATGATGAGTTTATTAAGAAGCTCGATTACTACAGAAGCAAGACTAAAGAGGCTTTACAAAACTTTGAATCGACATTAAGTGGTACTAGACCAACCATGGAAGCCGAACTATTGCATCTGAGTGCCACCGAGATGCATGCTTGGCGAGAAAAGTGTCTTATCGACGCTCGATTGAGGCTGACCACTCCACTCCAATTTCATCAAGCGCACAGCGAACAATTACAAGTATTACACGCCTAGCAGTAGCAAAACTCGCTCTAACTCCCCACTCCCCCTACCAATCTAGTCAAACGTGCTAGCGCTCACTAATTGAGAGAAGTAAGTGCTATACAAACTGAAATGAAAGCAAGACAATCAGGTAGCCTATGGTTGCGCCAGCTGCCACATCGCTAGGGTAGTGCAATCCTAAAATCACTCTAGACATCGCAACCATCAACATAAATGGGATCAATACAATAGAAAGCACTGGATAATAAGTGATTGCAATTAAACCAAAAACGACGGCATGCAAGGTATGACCTGATGGAAAGCTAAAATGATCAAGCGCCTTTCCTGCCACCCATACATCTTGCCTGACTTGGTATGGACGTGGTCGTAGCGTTTTAAGTTTTAACCACTTGTAAACAATAGTACCTGTCGCACCAGCTAAGGCCATATGCAGAAACGGCTGAATACCCTCCGTTTGTTGAATCACTAAAATGGCCGCCATCAGCGTATACCAGAACACGCCATCCCCCAGACGACTCACGACCCTAAACACATCGCGAATGACACGGTATTGACTCGTATGGCTCACCGTCACACAGACAGCGCTATCCACTGCTTGCATACGGTGTAGGTACAAACGCATTTTACTGGTCATCATCAAATCCTTACACTAGGTGATGCTGACATCATGCGCGCCTGCCATGAATGAATCATGACAGAAACATGAATATTTTTTGACTATTCCTAGACAGCTACGCGTTTCACTACATCAGCAATGGCTTCAGCTAACGTTTGTACCTGACGTTGATCCTGACCTTCAACCATCACTCTAATTTTGGGCTCTGTGCCAGAAGCACGCAATAAAACACGTCCTTTACCGTTAAGCTCAGCTTCTGCTTTTTTAACTGCAGATTGAATATCGCCAGTCATTAAATCGAGCTTTTGCTGCGTAGTCACATTGATCAGCACTTGCGGATAAAGTACTAAACCTGCGCCTAGCTCAGCTAAAGTTTTACCACTTTCACGTATAGACTGTAAGACCTGCAACGCGGCAATAATAGCATCGCCACTGGTATGCTTGTCCAGTGTGAGGATATGGCCTGAATTCTCGCCCCCTAATTTCCAGTTCTTCTCATTCAAAAGCTCAAGCACATAACGGTCACCCACTTTGGCGCGTGCAAATGGTATTTGATGCTGCTGCAATGCGTGCTCCAAAGCAAGATTAGTCATTAAAGTGCCAGCAACGCCACCCTTAAGCTTACCTTTTGCATACAACCCCAATGCAATGATATAGAGCAGTTGGTCACCATCCAATAAATGACCATGACTATCTACCATCATAACGCGGTCGCCATCACCATCGAACGCAATGCCCAAATCCGCTTGTTGATCCACCACCGCTTTTTGCAGGGCTTGAGGATAGGTAGAGCCTACCTTTTCATTAATATTGAGCCCATCAGGCTTATTGCCAATAGCTGTGACTTCTGCACCCAGCTCATGAAATACATCAGGCGCTACGTGATAGGTGGCACCATGTGCGCAATCTAATACTATTTTCAGACCACGTAAGTCTAGATGGTTAGGAAAGGTACTTTTACAAAACTCTACGTAACGGCCAGCCGCATCGTCTACACGCCGCGCTTTACCTAAATGTGCAGACTCCATTACCTGTATCGGCTGCTCTAATGCTTCTTCAATCGCCAACTCTAATTCGTCAGGTAACTTTGCGCCCTGACTTGAGAAAAATTTGATACCGTTGTCATAGTACGGATTATGAGAAGCGGAGATCACAATCCCTGCTTGTGCACGTAAAGCACGTGTTAAATAAGCAATGGCTGGCGTAGGCATGGGCCCAGTTAACAACACATCCACACCTGCCGCAGACAACCCAGCTTCCAAAGCGGCTTCCAGCATGTATCCAGAAATCCGTGTGTCTTTTCCAATCAGCACCGTCGGACGCGTTCCCTTGGGCAAGCTATCACCATGTATCGCAAGGACGCGGCCAGCCGCATACCCCAAGCGCATCACAAAATCTGGCGTAATGGTTGACTCTCCAACACGCCCGCGAATACCATCTGTTCCAAAATATTTCTTACTCATTATTTAAACCCAAATTAAAATGATTCTATCGCCATGACCACTTTTAAAGCTTCCACAGTTGCCCTGACATCGTGTACCCGCACAATTCTGGCTCCTCTCATTACCGCAATCACTGCTGCCGCGACGCTCGCGTATAGCCTAGCATCCACATCATGACCCGTGACCTGACCCAATACAGACTTCCGTGACAATCCTACCAGTAGCGGCAGTCCTAAATCTTGAAACGAAGCCAGTTGCTGAATCAAGGTAATATTATGTGCACGCGTTTTTCCAAAGCCAAAACCTGGATCCAGAATGATGCGATTGGGCGCAATACCAAACTGCTCACAGGCTGACACGCGTTGCATTAAAAATGCTTTAACCTCTGCAACAACATCCTGATATTCAGGATTTATTTGCATAGTTTGTGGTGTACCTTGCATATGCATTAGACAGACACCTGCAGATGATTTTGCCAATGTTTCGATAGCACCTACTTCTTGCAGCGCACGTACATCATTCACAATACTTGCACCAGCATCAATCGCTGCCTGCATCACCGCTGGCTTATAGGTATCGATTGAGATTGGAATATTAATCTGACTCACTAATGCCTCAATCACAGGCAATATGCGATCTAACTCTTCTTGTGATGAAACAGGCGTTGCATTGGGTCGCGTAGATTCGCCTCCGATATCCAGAATATCCGCACCTTCTTCCACCAGCTTTAGTCCATGCGCAACGGCCTGTGCAGTTTGTGTGTACTTTCCACCATCTGAGAATGAATCAGGCGTGACATTTACAATACCCATCACACGCGGTATGTTTAGATCTAAATTAAAATTTCCACAATGCACTATCATCAATAAAAAAGGGCTGGTAATTGAGACCAGCCCTTATTCTAACCTAAAAAGCCTTAATCGCTCTTGGCAGTTGGTTGAGGCGTTGGCTTTACTACCGTACCAGAACTACCGCCAGTTGTTGACTTAATAGGTGACTGGCGTGGTTTAGGCTCACGGACAGGCAAGCCTGCCATAATGTCATTGATCTGATCCGCATCGATGGTTTCAAACTCCATCAGCGCAGCAGTCATCGCCTCTACCTTGTCACGATTATCTTCCAGCAACTTGCGTGCAATCGCATACTGCTCATCCAAAATACGACGAATTTCTGCATCAACCTTTTGCTGTGTAGCTTCTGACACTGTTTTAGAGCTCATGCTACCAAAAAACGAGTCCTGCTCACTTCCTGCATATACCATTGTGCCTAGCGCATCCGACATCCCAAACTTAGTGACCATATCACGTGCCAGTTTAGTAGCACGCTCAAAGTCGTTAGATGCACCAGTTGACATTTGATGCATAAAGATTTCTTCAGCAATACGTCCGCCAAATAAAATTGAAATCTCTTCGAGCATCTTATCTTTGTAGTTGCTGATGCGGTCAAACTCTGGCAACTGCCATGTCAACCCTAGCGCCCAACCACGCGGCATAATGGTTACCTTATGTACCGGATCAGCCTTAGGTAGTAGCTTGGCGACCACAGCATGCCCAGATTCGTGATATGCGGTGTTGCGGCGCTCCTCTTCACGCATCACCATAGACTTACGCTCTGGCCCCATAAAGATTTTATCTTTCGCATCTTCAAAGTCAGCCATATCCACAGTACGTTTATTGCGACGCGCTGCAAATAACGCAGCCTCATTCACCAGATTCGCCAAATCAGCACCACTAAAGCCAGGGGTACCACGTGCAATAATATCGGCTTTCACATCAGGATCAATCGGCACTTTACGCATGTGCACCATCAAAATCTGTTCACGCCCTTTAATGTCAGGTAAGCCAACCATTACTTGACGATCAAAACGACCAGGGCGCAATAAGGCTTTATCAAGCACATCGGCACGGTTTGTTGCAGCAATCACAATCACACCTGAATTGGCTTCAAAACCATCCATTTCTACTAACATTTGGTTAAGTGTCTGTTCACGCTCGTCGTTACCGCCACCTGTACCCGCGCCACGACTACGGCCGACTGCATCAATCTCATCAATAAAAATAATACAAGGTGAGTTTTTCTTGGCAGTCTCGAACATATCGCGCACGCGCGCAGCACCGACGCCGACAAACATCTCCACGAAATCAGAACCAGAAATGGTAAAGAACGGCACTTTTGCTTCACCTGCAATCGCACGTGCAAGTAAAGTCTTACCTGTCCCTGGAGGCCCGACCATCAAAACCCCACGGGGGATACGCCCCCCCAATTTTTGAAACTTACCTGGATCGCGCAAAAACTCAACTAATTCAGTTACTTCTTCTTTGGCTTCATCGCAACCTGCAACATCTGCAAATGTGGTTTGATTTGAACTCTCGTCTAACTGACGCGCTTTACTTTTACCAAAGGAGAATGGACCGCCGCCTTTGCCGCCGCCTTGCATCTGACGCATGAAGAAAATCCACACGCCAATTAACAATATCATCGGGAACCATGACACAAATATACTCATTAGTACTGACTCTTGTTCTTCTGGCTTCGCTTGCACCACAACGTGATTTTTTAGCAAATCAGAAACAAGCCAAGGATCATTAGGCGCATAGGTGTTAAATGTTTTATTGTCTTGCGTAGTCACACGCAGCACACGCCCGTCAATTTGTACTTTTGCAACGTGGCCATCTTTAACCTGCTGCATGAATTGCGAGTAATCGACCTGACCCTCTGCTTTACTCGAGCTATCAAATTGCTTAAATACAAGCAATGATACTAATATGATAGCAATCCAAATTGCTAATTGTTTGATATTGTTCAATTACGTTCCTTCACCTAAATCCTAGGGATGATTAATTTTATACCTTTTTAACGGCAATATGTAATACAACTATAGCGGAACTACACATTATTTACGTTTCAAACCCAATAAATACACCTCACTACTGCGATCACGCGAGGCTTTGGGTTTACGTGTCACGACCTTCTCGAAATGTAAGCGCATCGTTTTGACGATTTCATCAAACCCACTACCGATGAACACTTTGACCAGAAAATTACCCCCTGGTTTCAACCAAACCTGACTAAATTCTAGCGCCAGCTCAGTTAAGTATGCAGCGCCTGCTTGATCCACATCTTTTACACCGCTTATATTGGGTGCCATATCTGCAATTACAAGGTCAACCAGCTTATTATTTAATTTTTCTTCTAACTGCTTAAGTACGGCCTCTTCTCTAAAATCCCCTTGAATAAACTCCACATGAGGAATACCCTGCATCTCTAATATGTCTAAGGCAATCACACGTCCCTGACCTTTTAAACGCTGCACTACTACTTGCGACCAACTCCCTGGCGTAGAACCTAAATCTACGATGGTCATCCCTGGCTTAATGAGTTTATCTTTATCGTCTATCTCAATCAGCTTATATGCTGCGCGCGCACGATACCCTTCCTTTTGTGCAAGTTTAACGTAAGGGTCATTTAAATGCTCTTGCATCCAAGCTTTACTGGTTCTGGTGGGTTTCATACGTGAAGAAGTGAATACTTGATAAGCTATTTTACACTTTAATTAGATTATTAGGTCGCCCTGCCTTCACGCACATGCATGCTGGCAGCGCCCAAATCTAAAGTCTAGTTAATTCATAATTGAATAATTTCAGAATCATTGCGCCTTACGCGGGCATTGCGCCTTACGCGGGCTATGATCGCCCAATTCCGATAGAATAGTGAAAATGAGAGGGATATTAATTTTTACATTGATAGTAATCATATTTAGTATGCTTTATCATCAAGCATGGATGTTTGCTTTTAAGAGTTTTCTTGGAGGTAAGAAACTCAATGATAATTTGCATGTACTAATGTTATATATAATTCCATTTTTAATAGTAATTTTTACTGGATTAAAGTTAGGATCGTTTAAATATACTAGTATTTGGAATAAATTTTTATTATCCTTTATGGCGGCTTTGTTACCACTAGTAGGACTACAGTTGCTTTTTTTAATATCTTGTATATTTGCCGAGAGCTGTCTTTAAATAAAATAATCTGGGTTAGCTCAGACCACGATTAATTTTCATCTTTGCTTTCCATTCACGTAATAAAAACCTGTGTATCGGTTTATGTTAAAATAGAACCATGAAATTAACAACCAAACAAATTGCGCACTTACGTGGCCTTGCGCACAGCTTAAACCCTGTCGTGATGATAGGCAATCAGGGCTTGACAGAAAATGTGCTCAAAGAAATTGATTTAAATTTGAATGCGCATGAGCTCATTAAAGTGCAAGTTGCTGGAGATGATAGAGATGCCAGAAAAGCAATGTACGCAGAAATATGTGATAAAACTAACGCTATTGCAGTACACCACATCGGCAAACAATTAGTATTTTATCGGGCGAGTGACTCTATTAAAGAATCAGCAAAGGTTGTGATTCCCAAGTAATCTAAAATGTGTAATCTAACGCACCCTAAGCACCAACACAAAACCTAACAGGCACTCAATTACATAGGCAATGCTGGCCACGCCGTGCCAAGTGTTAAATCGATTGGCAAACACACTATGCATGACATCATTAGGTAATGCGTCCGTTTTCATCTGCGCCAGCAAGGGCTGAATACCAAAATGCCCAGCGAGCACTAGCAACAACATCACCAACACCGCCCAAAAATACTGCTGTTTTAAGGCGTTGGTTCCAAACTCAAGCAGGCGCTGGATGAGCAGATAAAAGGCACTTACCATGCCGATGTAGCTCATCACGGTAAACAAATGACCCGCGACATTTCCTGCAAGCTGCCTATCTTGTAATGTATTAAATAATATATACGCGCTGAGCCCTGTCATCCAAAGCCCACCCACCCACAGGGTAATGATAATTAGCGTGAATTTGCGTGACATATTAAATGTACTGTACTTCTATAATTTCGTACTCTTTAACACCACCTGGAGATTGCACCTCTGCCACATCTCCTTCTGATTTACCAATCAGACCACGTGCAATGGGCGAACTCACTGAAACTTTACCATTTTTAATATCAGCTTCATCCTCACCCACAATTTGGTATGTTTTAATGTCGCCAGAATCTAAATCTTCAAATCGTACAGTCGCGCCAAATACCACACGTCCTTCAGCATTCAGGGTTTTAGGATCAATAATCTGCAAATTAGAAAGTTTACCTTCGAGCTCTGCAATGCGACCCTCAATAAAACTTTGGCGCTCTTTGGCTGATTCGTATTCTGCATTTTCGGACAGATCACCTTGCGCGCGCGCTTCAGCTATCGCTTGAATAATGTTGGGTCTATCTACAGAGCGCAAACGTTGCAGCTCCTCTTTCATTAATTCAGCACCAATAACTGTCACTGGAATTTGGTTTACCGCCATAACGCTACCTTTATCATCTTAAAAAAATAAACCACACTCAGCATAGAGCGTGGTTTGAACAGTATTTAGTGTATTTTATACCAGCTTTTTATGCAAGTCCTGTATCGATTCCACATTCAACTCCTGCATATAAGTCATACCGATACATGCCGCTTTTGCACCTGCTAATGTTGTGTAATAAGTGACTTTATTTTGTAACGCGCTGCGGCGGATTTCATAAGAATCTGCTACCGCTTTTTTGTCTTCTGTGACGTTGACAATAAAATTAATTTCATTGTTTTTAATCATATCCACAATATGTGGGCGACCCTCTGCGACTTTATTCACAGGCGTTACTGTCAGGCCATTTTCAGCCAAGGCTCTAGCGGTACCCTTGGTTGCCACTAAAGTAAAGCCTAAGCTAGCTAAATCTCTCGCAATATCAACCACTTTTTGGTGGTCTTCGTTACGTACACTAATGAAGGCTTTACCCCCTTTAGGAATCACAACCGAAGCCCCTAGTTGCGACTTCACAAAAGCTTCCGCGAATGTCGCACCCACCCCCATGACTTCCCCTGTCGATTTCATCTCTGGGCCTAAAATCGTATCCACACCAGGGAATTTGATAAATGGGAACACCGCCTCTTTTACAGAATAATAGGGTGGAATCACTTCTTTAGTCATGCCTTGAGCTTTAAGGGTTTGACCCGCCATACAACGCGCTGCAATTTTTGCCAGTTGCAAACCACATGCTTTTGACACAAAGGGTACGGTACGCGATGCACGAGGGTTGACCTCTAACACATAAACTGTTTCACCTTGAATTGCAAACTGGACATTCATTAAGCCCTTTACACCCAAGGCCATAGCCATCTGCACGGTTTGACGACGCAGCTCATCTTGTAACGCTGCGCTTAAACTATAAGGCGGCAATGAGCAAGCTGAATCCCCAGAGTGCACACCAGCCTGTTCTACGTGCTGCATAATGCCGCCGATAAGCACCTCTTCACCATCACTGATGGCATCTACGTCAATTTCCAGCGCATCATTTAGGAATCGATCCAGCAATACTGGCGAATCATTTGACACTTTAACGGCTTCACGCATATAGCGTTCAAGCTGACTTTGCTCATGCACAATTTCCATGGCGCGCCCACCCAATACATAACTTGGACGAACGACGAGCGGATAACCAATCTCTTCCGCCAAACGAATCGCCTCATCAGGTGCGCGTGCCGTTCTGTTGGGAGGCTGCTTCAAACCTAATGTCTGTAGCATTTTTTGAAAACGTTCGCGATCTTCAGCTCGGTCGATCGCATCTGGTGTGGTACCAATAATGGGCACCCCTGCTTTTTCTAAGCCGCGCGCCAATTTTAGAGGGGTTTGACCGCCATACTGGACGATCACACCGAAAGGCTTCTCAATATTGACGATTTCTAACACATCTTCAAGCGTGACTGGTTCAAAGTATAATCTGTCTGAGGTGTCATAATCTGTCGAAACCGTCTCTGGATTGCAATTGACCATGATGGTTTCATAACCATCGTCACGCATCGCAAATGCGGCATGCACGCAGCAATAATCAAACTCTATTCCTTGACCAATACGGTTTGGCCCGCCACCCAGCACCATGATTTTTTTGTTATTGGTAGGCTGTGCTTCGCACTCTTCTTCGTAAGTGGAATACATATAAGCAGTATTCGTCGCGAACTCTGCCGCACAGGTATCTACGCGCTTGTAAACGGGGCGCACATTGAGCGCTTGCCGATACGCGCGCACCGCATGCTGATCAGTATCAAGCAAATGCGCCAAACGTCGATCGGAAAACCCGCGACGCTTTAATTGATACAAAGCCTCTTTATCAAGATCTGCAATGTGTTTGCCTTTCAGTGCATGCTCGCGATCAATAATGTCTTTAATTTGCGCCAGAAACCAAGGGTCTATCTTCGTAATATCAAATACTTGCGCTATGGTCATGCCAATTCTAAAAGCGTCTGCCACATACCATATACGTTCTGGCCCTGGCTCACCCATTTCTTTTGCAATGCGATCGGCATCCGTAGTAATGGTATCCAATCCATCTACGCCAACTTCTAAGCCACGTAACGCTTTTTGGAAAGATTCCTGAAAGGTGCGACCAATTGCCATGACCTCACCGACAGATTTCATTTGTGTCGTCAAACGGCTGTCCGCTTGCGGGAACTTCTCAAATGCAAATCTTGGTATTTTAGTTACAACGTAATCAATAGAAGGCTCAAAGCTTGCAGGGGTCGCTCCGCCCGTAATTTCATTACGCAATTCGTCTAAGGTATAGCCTACTGCTAACTTGGCTGCTACTTTGGCAATAGGAAAACCTGTCGCTTTAGAGGCCAATGCAGATGAACGCGACACGCGCGGATTCATCTCAATGACAATCATGCGACCATCTTCTGGATTAATGGCAAACTGTACGTTAGAACCACCTGTATCCACACCAATTTCACGCAGTACCGCCAGCGAGGCGTTACGCATAATCTGGTATTCTTTATCAGTGAGTGTTTGCGCTGGTGCCACAGTAATTGAGTCACCCGTATGCACACCCATCGGGTCTAAGTTTTCAATGGAGCAGATAATAATGCAGTTATCTGCTTTATCACGCACCACTTCCATCTCATACTCTTTCCAGCCGAGCATAGATTCTTCAATCAACAACTCTTTGGTAGGAGATGCATCTAAACCACGTTCACAAATCGTAATAAATTCTTCACGATTATAAGCAATACCGCCGCCACTTCCACCCATGGTAAATGAAGGGCGGATAATGGCAGGATAACCAATATTCGCCTGCACTTGTAGCGCCTCTTCCATACTGTGTGCAATAGCAGATTTAGCAGAACCCAAGCCAATTTTAGTCATGGCTTCTTTAAATTTTTGACGGTCTTCCGCTTTATCAATGGCCTCTTTTGAAGCACCAATCAGCTCCACGTTGTACTTTTTCAGCACACCATGCTTGTCCAAATCTAGCGCACAATTTAACGCGGTTTGTCCGCCCATGGTAGGGAGTAATGCATCTGGTTTTTCTTTGGCGATAATTTTCTCTACCACTTGCCAAGTAATGGGTTCGATATAAGTCGCATCCGCCATCTCAGGGTCTGTCATGATCGTAGCTGGGTTAGAGTTTACCAAAATGACACGGTAACCTTCTTCACGCAACGCTTTACATGCCTGCGCCCCAGAATAATCAAACTCACAGGCTTGACCAATGACTATCGGACCGGCGCCGATGATGAGGATACTTTTAATGTCGGTTCTTTTAGCCATTAACTGGATTTTCTTTCTTGCATTAAATCAATAAATTGGTCAAACAAATAACTCATTTCTGTCGGGCCAGGACTCGCTTCAGGATGACCTTGAAAGCTAAATGCAGGCTGATCGGTGCGCGCAATGCCTTGCAAGCTACCATCAAATAAAGAGACATGCGTCACTTTCACATTGGCTGGCAATGTATTAGGGTCTGCTGCAAATCCATGGTTCTGACTAGTGATGTATACGCGCTTGGTTTCTACGTCTTGTACGGGATGATTGGCACCGTGATGACCAAATTTCATTTTCAATGTTTTAGCGCCAGAAGCCAGAGCCAATAACTGATGTCCTAAACAAATGCCAAATGTGGGAATGCCTGTCTCTACCAATGTTTCAATGGCTTTAATTGCATAATCGCATGGCTCTGGATCGCCAGGGCCATTTGATAAAAAAATGCCATCAGGCTTATAACCAAGTGCTTGCGCTGCAGTCGCTTGTGCTGGCAACACAGTGACTTTACAGCCACGCGATACCAGCATACGCAAAATATTACGCTTTACACCGTAATCGAATGCCACGACATGAAATGCTGAGTCTTTAGGCGCTGCAAATCCTTTATCCAGGCTCCACTCCCCTTCTGCAAACTCATAAGGGCTTTTGCAACTAACTACCTTGGCTAAGTCCAACCCTGCTAGGCCTGAGAAACTTTTGGCTAACTGCAACGCTTTAGCTTCATCCACATCGCCCGCCATCACGCATCCTGTTTGTGCACCTTTTTCACGCAAAATACGTGTAAGCTTACGCGTATCAATGTCAGCAATTGCCACAACATTATTAACAATTAAATATTCAGATAAGGTTTGATTGCTGCGGAAGTTGTTGTGCAGCAAAGGTAAATCGCGAATAATTAAACCAGATGCATACACGCTTCCTGACTCGACATCTTCAGCGTTAGTACCATAGTTGCCAATATGCGGGTAAGTCAGTGTCACAATCTGCTTGGTATAGGAAGGATCTGTCAAGATTTCCTGATAGCCTGTCATGGAGGTGTTAAACACCACCTCGCCCACGGTTTGACCAGAAGCACCGATAGAGATGCCTTTAAAAACAGTTCCATCTGCCAAGACTAAAATCGCTGGAATTGTTTTTGACACCTTAAGCTCCTTAAATTTGATACGACACACACCCATAAATAGATGTGCAAAACGGGAAAAGCTTTAATAACTCTTCCCGTTTCAGAATTGATGCATTATAGCCGAAATAACTTTAAGCCTCAAGCGCGCCCTATACAAGTGACCACATTAAACGCCACTACATGGATTCATGTACGCTTAAATTTCGTGCTTGTTGTAAAACGCTTGAAAGTTTAAATTTAAATAAAAATATACCTATTTGGGCTATTGCAATCAAATTAAAATGACACGTATACTGTACACATGTATAGATACAATAACTTTCGAAAGGGATGCAAAATGAAATTACGTTTGTTAGCTGCATTACTCGCTACAGTCAGCTTTTCGGCTCAGGCGAACACACTTAACACGACTGTCGATGTTTCCACTAAAACAAAAACCGTACAGTATGTTAACTTTAATGTGAGTAGCGCAGGTGCTTTCAGCATCACAGCCACAAGGAATTTGGCAGATGTCACGCATTATCTCGCAGATCCTTTTGTTTATTTATTTAAGGGGAGCTTGGACGCTGCCAACTTTCTGCAAGCCAACGATGACGCGAATGATTTTACTTGGAACTCTTTAATTAATCGTAACCTTGATTCTGGTAGCTATATCCTAGCCATTTCCTCATTTAACTTCACACTCAACAATGCATTAAACGGCACTAACTTGTGGGTGAACGATATTAATCATGGTCTTGTAGATATTGGCATTAGCTCAAGAAATGGTATTGCCTCATTAGCAAATTCCACCGCCTCTGTGTCTGCTGTGCCAGTTCCTGCGGCAGCTTGGTTGTTTGGTACTGGATTACTGAGTCTAGCTGGTTTAAGAAAACGTAAATCTACTTAATTTAAGACTTAGCTTGAAAATATAAAAACCGCATACATTATGCGGTTTTTTTGTTCCAAATTTAACACTTCATACCACCCAAATGGGCTATATCTAAACCAAATAAATTACTATTTAATTAGCTTATAGCACATAAGGTACAGTGTACTTTTTATAACTTAACTACATTTTTATAACTGAATTTTGGTAGGTAGTCATGAAGTTCAAGCTTTTTCTAGCTTCGCTTTTTTTGTTGGCATCATCTGCACAAGCCAATACGATTAGTACAACCGTTTTCATCGATAATAGTGCGGGTGAGTCTGTGCAGTATGTAGACTTTAATGTAACTGACGCAGGGTTTTTTAACATCTACTCTTCTGAACCATTAATATCTGCTTTCACCGATCCACACGTATTGCTATTTTCTAACCCATTAACCAATGTCAACTTTATTACAGGTAACGATGATGGCGGTACAGGTGACGACTCACTGATTGCCAGAAACTTAAATATTGGTAGTTATGTATTAGCTATTTCAAACAGCATCTTAACTGTCGATGAAGCAATTTCTGGCTACAATCCAGATGTAAATTGGATCTCTGATGGCTTTATCAATGTGACAATTAGCTCTAGGGATGGTGTCGCAACTTTTGATAGCCCAGCTGCAGTACCTGTTCCTGCGGCAGCTTGGTTATTTGGCACTGGATTATTGAGTCTAGCTGGTCTAAGAAAACGTAAATCTGCTTAATTTAAGACCTTGTTAAAATATAAAAAGCCGCATATTTATGCGGCTTTTTATTTCCAACTTTTATACACACTCCCTCTTCGCTAGATATTCATTAGATAATACTTGATAATCTAAATGATAATGGTTATCATTTAGATGTACATTCAATTTAACACTTATTAAGGAATTATCATGCCCTCTCCTAGAAAGCATTTTATGCGCACACTTATTGCAGCGTCATGCATCAGCATTACTGCACACGCAGATGAAAATTTGTTCGGTTATATCAAAGGTGCAGAAACACTCCCTATAGGTACCTTGGAGTTTGACCAGACCCTTACTTATAGAGCCGATAAAGACATCGGTGAATACAGCGCATGGGATTCAAAATCAGAAGTTGAATATGGAGTCACCGATCGATTCACAGCAGCGGCCTATTTAAAAATGCAATCCATCAACACCAGTGGTATCGCTATAGATGCTTACATCCCTGGTGCAGAACAATACAACTTGAAGCCGTCAGGTCTTGAAGCTGAGCTAAAGTATAACTTTTTAAGTCCCGCCAAAGATGATTTTGGTTTAGCAGGCATTGTCTCCATAAGCTATGACTGGCTAGATAAGCATTCTGGCTTAGATAAAGATCAATACTCGATTGAAACTATCCTCGCCGCGCAAAAATACTATCTAGAAGGTCAAATGATATGGGCAGGAAACCTAGGCATGGAAGCCACGTATGCGCATCGCGCGCCCTTGAGTGCAGATCGTGCAGCCAGCCTACCTGTTGATTTTGATTGGCCTACACACTCCGAAATGGAAATAGAACTCACAGCGGGCACAGGTATTACTTATCGTTTTATCCCAAATTGGTTTATTGGTGCTGAGGCACAATACCAGACAGAATTTGAAACAGAAGTCGGGACAGAGCGCTGGTCGTTATTTGCAGGCCCAACATTGCACTATGGTGGTCAGGACTGGTGGGCAACTGTCACCTGGTTCCAACAGCTGAAAGGTGGTGGCGAACGCTACAGCGGTCAAACGGAAGACCTGCATTTAGTCGAAAAAACCAAACATGAGTTAAGACTCAAATTTGGTATTGATTTTTAAGGTATTCACATGAGTAACCACCCTTTTAATCCATACTGGATGATTGCAATTACCGCTATCTCTGCGCCAGCCTATGCGCAGGATTATCTAAACACACAACAAGCTCAGCAAGTGCTGTTTCCTGAGGCGGAGACGTTTATGCCACTGTTAGTCAAGATTAACGAGCAGCAACGCGATGACATCAAAGCCATTTCAGGTGTACGCCAACGGTGGGACATTCAAAAAGTATGGAAAGTTGTGCAAAAAGGTCAACCTATTGGCTGGTTTGTCATTGATGATGTCGTAGGTAAACATGAGTTTATTACTTACGCAATTGGCTTAACTGTCGATGGCCATGTAGTCGGTATAGAAATTATGAGTTATCGCGAAACCAAAGGCGATCAAGTGCGAAATGCAGATTGGCGCAACCAATTTAAACAAAAAACAATTAAAGACCCTTTTAAGCTGGACCAAGACATCCCTAACATCAGCGGGGCAACATTATCATGCCGCAACTTAACAGACGGTGTTAAACGGATATTGGCTTTACAACAGGTTGCACTAAACCATGCGCCATAAACGACGCATGCGCGCCATATTGGGTACGTTTGTTGAAATTGCGGTTAACCCTCATCCGCAGGAAGATAGCATCATCAATTTTGCCTTTGCTGAAATGCAATTGGTGCATGATTTAATGAGCTTTCATGACTCGAATAGCGAACTGAGCATGCTAAACCAAAACCAAGGACGACGCGTGTCTCTCAGCAAACATACCCACAGAGTATTGATGCTCGCACAAGAAATGATGCACAAAAGCAATGGCTTATTTAACTGTATGGTGGGTGGTGCATTAGTCAAACGCAATGCTTTGCCTCAGCACAATCCAGCGCAAGCTCTTGAACAAGGAAATGTAGATGACTTAGTGTTAGACGAGACTGGCGCAACATTAAAGCGTAATGCATTGGTCACGCTAGATGGCATTGCAAAAGGGTATGCTGTGGATTTAGCAATTGAGGCAATGCAAGCAAAAGGTGCTTTATCGGGATGGGTAAATGCAGGAGGTGATATACGTGTATTTGGCAACATCAGCCTGCCCGTACAAATTCGCAATGAACAGCAAGCGCTTGGAGAAGTAATTCAGATTAAAAACACTGCGCTCGCAACCTCTTCTGTAAGCGCGCATTACGACAAACGTTTCCCTGGATTAATCTATCACAGGGAACTCACGCCACAAATTGGCACATGGAGCATCATAGCGCACAAAGCTTGGTTAGCGGATGCATTAACTAAGGTGGCAAGTCTTGCAAATGCAGAGCTTAGAGCCAGTATTATTCAAAGCCTAGGTGGAAAATGTTTAAACTCTGCGAATATAAAAATCTAATTAGCAATACACAATAAAAATCATGCACTTAAATAAATATCCAAGCTACTTTTATCCAAGCTTAATGACAATATTACTGAGTTTGTTTGTGACTGGGATGATGTTAGCACCCACTACATTGGCGCTTAAATTAGAGTGGTCTGTACCTTGGCGACTCTCTTCCGACTGGCATATTGGCATGTCTGCGATGCATGTCACTTTTTCTTTCATGACCTTAATGTACATTGGCGCATTGTGGACGATCCACATGAGAAGTGGTTGGGGCAAAAGAAAAAATCAAATCACTGGCTTAATAATGCTGCTTATATTTTTAACACTGACACTCACAGGACTTGGCATCTACTATCTAGGGGATGAGTCACTCTCCACATACGCTAGTGGCATACACTTGATTGCTGGCCTCAGCATTCCACTCTGCTTTGGATTGCACTATATCCCACATACAAGGCCTGCAAAAAAATCTACCAGAAATAAAAAATCGCCATAACGGCGATTTTTATATGCTGCCACCTACCAAGTGCAAGTTAACCAGTGCCAGTTAGTCTTTCGCAAACCCAAGCACATCGCGCATATCAAACAGGCCTGTAGGTTTATCCGTTAAGAATTTAGCGGCACGTAACGCACCTAAAGCAAATGTGGCGCGGCTAGAAGCCTTATGCGTCAACTCTACACGTTCGCCAATGCCAGCCAGCACTACCGTGTGGTCACCCACCACATCCCCGCCACGCATGGTAGCAAAACCAATGGTGCCTGTTTCACGTTCGCCTGTGACACCCTCACGCGCATACACAGCACAGTCTTTAAGTGCCTTGTTGATACCTTTGGCCGCAGCTTCGCCCAAACGCAAAGCAGTGCCAGAAGGCGCATCCACTTTGTGGCGATGATGCATTTCCACGACTTCTATATCGTAACCTTCACTCAATACTTTGGCCGCTTGCTCTACTAAATTAATCAACAAGGTCACACCTACGCTCATATTAGGCGCAAACACAATGCCTATCTGCTTAGCGGCTGAGGCAATTTTAGCTTTTTCATCCTCCGAAAAACCTGTGGTACCAACGACCATTTTCACATTGGCTTTTTGACAAGCGGACAAGTAATGTATGCTCGCCTCTGGACGCGTAAAATCCACCAACACATCTGCACCTTGTAATGCAGCATCAATATCACTACTGACTTTCACACCAGTTACTTTACCAAACTGCTCGCCTGCATCATGCCCAATCAACGCACTCTCAGCACGATCCAAAGCAGCATGCAGTTGCAATGCACCATCAGCAAACACGCCTTCCAGCAACGCCTGCCCCATACGCCCAGTGACTCCTGCAATCACTACTTTCAATTTTTTCATCTTAAAACTTTATACTTTATTAAATTAGAAACCAATTTTCTCAATCACGCCGTCCAAATGCTCACTCGTCTCATCAGGTGCAATCACTTTTTGTACATGGGCACGCTGTGCATTTTCTATGATAGATTCTTTAACAATTAACCAGCGGTTCGCCTTGGCATCCCATTCAAAATCTAACTGTTTTGCCACTTCGTCACTGTAGACTTTTGAACTGTATTTTTGGAAAAACTGTACCGTGGCGCGTGTGCCATCTGCATTCACCGTCACATCTTCTAATGCTAAACGAATGTCACCTTGCTTTTTAGACAATCGGTTTTTACGCTGAGCAACCCACGCGGCACGGGTTGCCAATCCATCTGGTTTAAACTTAGCAGAGTAAGCTGATAAATAAGCGTTAATATCCTTACCACGCCATGCGTTAGCCCAAGCATCTACTGCCCCTTGCACTGCTTGTTGACTAGCCTCATTGCTTGGTTTTACTGCAGTCGTTGCAGCAACCTGTGCTGCGGGTATAGGTTGTGATTCTGCTTTAGCAGCCTCTGGTTTAGCGACTTCTGGCACCGTTTCAGCTTCTGCTGATTTTACTGGCTCACTCACGATGGCTGGCGCCTCTGGTGCTAATGCTTCAGGTGCTGATACTTCTGGCGTAACAGCCGCAGTCACAGCTTCCTCTTTTGCCGTAGGTAACTCAATATTCTTTTTCAGAATAGACGCTGTTTCTGCTGATTCTTGCACCAAGCCTTCCGCAACTGGCGCTGCCAACACAATACCTGTACCAGCCACCGCTTTTTCTTCATTACCTGAAGGCGTTTTCTGAGCCGCTGGCTCTGCCGCCTCAACTTTAGCAGTCGCAGGTGCTTTCTCTACTGGCGCAGACTCCCCTGTTTTTGGCGCTGCTTCATCCCCACCCCAGAACTTCAATTTATCCCAGAAAGAAGTCTCATCTTTTTTAGGTGGCGTCACTGTTCTAGGTGCCGTGTTAACTGGCGCTTCTGCAGATTTATCACTCGCAGCCACCACATCACCACGCACTGACAGCAGCGCATCTTTATCAAAGTCCAAGATGACGCGACGCTGTTCCATCAACTTGCCTTCTTTACGCATCTGATAGAAGTAATCCCAACGATTACTATGAAAGCTATCCGCAATCAGTGGCGTACCCATAATGTATAAGACTTGAGACTTCGTCATGCCAGGGCGCAACTGTAATAACATCTTAGAGTTCACCACGTTACCCTGTTGAATCTCCATTTTATAAGGCTTGACTGCAGGCAGTTTAGAACCGCACCCCGCAAAAAAAGTACTAGCAACCACTAAAATAACGGTAAGAGTAAGGGATAAATTACGCATGACTTTCACTTTAAAAAAGACTTGTTGTCAAATAGGCGTTAATATACCATGACGCTCACCTAATCAAAAACTTAGCTTTGACATTCTCGTTTTAAAAACATGGGTAATCACTATGCATGATCAAAAAGACTTAAAAAATGCAGGTCTTAAGGCCACGTTGCCACGATTAAGAATACTGGAACTCTTTGAAACCAGTCACGACCGCCACCTCTCAGCAGAAGATGTCTACAAAATCATGATTACCAATGGCGAAGATGTCGGCCTAGCCACCGTCTACCGCGTACTTACACAATTTGAACAAGCAGGCTTATTGGTACGCCACCATTTTGAAGGCGGCAAAGCCGTATTTGAGCTCAACGAAGGCAGCCATCACGACCACATTGTGTGTATGCAATGCGGCCATGTAGAAGAATTTTGCGATGACGAAATCGAAAAACTACAACATAAAGCCGCAGAAGAGCGCGGCTTTAAGATTCACGAGCATTCGCTTTATATTTACGCGGATTGCACCAAAAAACCTTGTCCGCATAAAAGCTAGCACGTTAAATCTGGCTGTAGATTAATGACGTATTTGCCATAATATTTTAGGATGTACTAAATTTTTATAAGTATATGATAATTTTAATAAATATGTATATTTTTTTAACCAAAAAAGCATCCTTGACGGAAAACTTTCCGTCAAATAGGATGCCTACTTTACGTTAGTCGGTCGATAGGCACTTCGGACGAAGAAAAAACAAACCAAGGTTGAAGCAACCTTAAATGGTATTAGAAAAAATGCGTTTTATACAGCGTAAAA
>JANRLR010000004.1:0-309470 GCA_033762415.1 Methylophilus sp.
TGGCTAGAGGCATTGCATCACTAAGACCTGCAGTTACGACGACTAACGTGCCGTTCGAGAGGCTTATTGCCCTGCTATGTCACAGTGGGTTCGATATACCTTTGCAACGGGCACTAAGCCCCTCAACTAAAAAACGTTAGCAGTCAAAAGATGATGGAAACAGATGATGTTGACCATTTAGCGGCATATATTCGTGACAAACGTTATTGCCGCATTGGGGTCGATGGAACTAGTGGCGCGGGTAAGTCAACAATGGCAAGTGCATTGGCGCGTGCATTAGGGCTGAACCACGTGAACCTGGATGACTATCTGGTCAAGAAGCAGGGCGGATTTCTAGATCATCTCAGATACGATGACATAAAACGGAAAACGTCTGAACTCGGATGCTTTGTTATTGATGGTGTGTGTTTGTTGAGCGTGCTAGAAGAAATTGAAACGTCTGTTGATTGCTTGGTGTATGTGAAGAGGATATGCCACGGTCTTTGGGCTGATGAGGACGAATGCGAAGTCACAGAGGACGTCGAGGGCTACATAAGAAAGGAAAGAGAGACTGTTGGTCTTGTCGAAGGGTCAGAAAAAACGCCAGACACGCTAGGATTGGCAGAGGAGATAATTCGTTATCATGACAAGTACAAGCCGCACCGGGAAGCCGAGCTTTTCTATACGAGAGAAGACTGCTAACCAACCCATCAAGCCGACGCCAAAAAGCGGCGCGGCTTATGGGTAACGTTAGGGTTTATCAATGAAGCACTTCATCTTTTGTATGTTTTTTCTTGCATTTTCTTCAACTGCAAGCGCATTAGATATTTCGGATGTTGGTACTTATGCTGTCATTCGTGGTGATGGTTATGTTACTGACTACACATTCTTTATTTCATTTATTAATGAAAAGTGGAGTATGGAAAAAAAAGCTGCCGATGGCACTTGGTCTAACGTAACTTGTGAAACTGACTGTATATTTCGTGAATCCAACCAAAATGATATTGCGCGTTTCTTTCCAGCAGAAACCCTAGCTACAATAAATACTTCATGCGTTCACAATACAGCATTCGCATTCTGTAGCTATACGTTTAAGACAGAACCAGAAAAAAAAGGACACATATTTATTGCTTTAATAACAAAACTACCAACACCCGTGGCACTTAAAAAAATCTCAGAAATTCGCAATGCACCCTGACCCATCATTCAAGCGGGATGCCTAACGGCACCCCTTAATTCAAACGTTATGCATAGCCCGTATAGGGCGTATTAGCGTAGCGTAATACGCCGAACGAAAAAACCTCTCAATCATCCCCCATAACATTTATTTCTGCACCTGCCCAATGTTCTGGGTACACCCCAAATGCAACATAACGATGAAAAGTGGAGTATTGCCAATCTTTCACATTTTTCACCAAGCCGTGTTTTAAAGGGTTGATATGCACATAATCCATATGTGCTCGATAATCTTTTTCATTGGTGATTAAATGTGCCCAATAACGGCGTTGCCAAATACCACGCTCTTGTCTTTTGATGCGCACATCACTTAGGTATTCTGTTTTGGCAATACCTCTTGAGAAGGCTGATTTAATTAAACGCCAACGCGTTGCGTAATCCGCATCATCATTGGGTAACTCTATAATGCAATGCATATGATCTGGCAAAATAACCCAAGCATGTATTTTGAAAGGGTATTTATCTTTGACATTTTTAACCGCGTTACGAAAATCTTGAATATGGTCAATGAGCAATGTATTACCTTGGCGTTGTAATAGATTAACGGTAAAAAAGTATGTTCCGCCCAGATGCCATATACGTCGATAATCCATGGTGATATTATACGCCTGTTCATGCGGCGTATTACGCTATGCTAATACGCCCTATTGGGCTACTATGGAACTACCCTTCAATCGAGAGGCAACATAGCTCGGGGAATAATAGCAATGGGCAGAACAACAAACCTTCGTCGTGAGTTAAAGCGCACGTTCTATCCGTATGTCATAGAACGTGGCTTTCAAATCGACAAAAGTACAGGCCCACATAGCATCGACTTTCGTCGATTTGGCTCAGTTCACATTGATGTCTTCGACATTCAATGGGAAAAGTATGGCCGCCCGCGCTTCGTCGTAAATTTTGGCCAAACACCTTCCGCTGGTGTTACCCACTTCGGAGAGAGTATCCCCCCCGAAAAAGTTCTCAGTTATATGGGATCACATTCTGGGCGCCTTCAACCGCATGCCGGTGCCAGTACGGGCTCGTGGTTCCGCCAAGATTACAGTTTTCTCCGGCGCATTATCTTTTGCCAGACAGATCGTCCCGCTGAGGAAGTCGTTGGCAAACTCATGTCTTTGTTCAAAGAGTTAGAAAGTTGGTTTGAACACGGACAATTGGGGCCGCACATGAAAGTGTTACCCTATCCTTGGCAACGCGTTAAGGAAAATCAAACACATGTTGAGCTTTAACTGCCCAAACCATCGTCAGCGTGCATCTATACACGCTGACTAGAAGCGTATCTTTCTTTAAGTTAATAACCCGATACTCTAGCTTCGATAATACCTGTAGCACGAGTACTACTCATCGAAACACGAACTCTAGTAGTAGTGATATTCATCGCTAATTTATTGAATGTATTTAGGGAACGTCCAATGGCACCGAGCGAAACCCATTTAGCACCATCCCAATACTGTACCGTCGCTGAAGTTGGGGTAGCAATCCCCATACCATCATTCCACCAATAGACTTCAAATGCACTTAAGTTTTTAGCTGTTGACCAAGTGAAGCTTACCCAATTAGTCTTTCCATAATTGGCTGTTCCATTCCAATTACCATAAGCACCATGGCTGTGGTCGGCTGAGTTAGCAGGTGTATAACCATCTTTAACTGCGGCTAAACTCTCCCAAGCTGATACATAAGAGGTAGCCAAAGTTGCGGTAGATGCTAAGTTACTAGTCGTTGGTGCACTTACCGTCACACTTACGGCTGCACTGGTTGTCACTGCACCACTGTTGTCTGTCGCTTTAGCGGTAATGGTGTGGGTGCCAACAGCGGCATTTGCCCAGTTATAGGTATAAGGCGCTGCTGTTGATGTACCTAACAAGGTTGCTCCATCATAAAACTGCACTTGAGCCACGGTACCGTCACTATCTGCTGCATTCGCAGTTAAGGTGATGCCCGTGCCTTGGGTATAGGTTGCGTTGTTGGCTGGTGCTGTGATGCTCACCGTAGGGGCGACGTTCGCAGGCGCATTCACCACGACAGTGATTGCCGCACTGGTTGTCATTGCGCCACTGTTGTCTGTCGCTTTAGCGTTAATGGCGTGAGTGCCAACAGCAGCATTTGCCCAGTTATAGGTGTAAGGCGCTGCTGTATCAGTATTGATTAAAGTAGCGCCATCATAAAACTCTACTTTAGCGACTGTACCATCACTATCTGCCGCGTTAGCAGTAATGGCGATTGCCATACCCTGAGTGTAAGCTGCATTGTTAGCTGGTGCTGTTAAGCTCACGGTTGGCGCAACGTTAGCTGGAGCACTAGTAATCTGATACTGACAGGTTTTGACTGTACCATAAATAGGATCGCCAAAAGTAGCATTGTCGCAACCGATACTACCCACAATGCCAGTTTTCATAGCCCAGCTAGTATTTGCACCATACCAAACGGTAGCGATGCTTCCTGTCGGAATCGTACAAGTACCATTTTCGTTAGCACAGGTGATTGCATTTGCTGGGGGAATGTTAGTAGACGCATTGACCACTATATTCACTGCTCCACTTATGGTTGTAGCACCGCTATTGTCATAGGCTTTAGCAGTGACAGCATGTGTGCCTACGGCAGCATTCGCCCATGTATAGCTATAAGGAGCTGTGGTATCAGTATTGATTAAGGTAGCGCCATCATAAAACTCAACTTTAGCGACTGTACCATCACTATCTGCTGCGTTGGCAGTGAGCGTAACAGCCGTGCCCTGAGTGTAAGTTGCATTATTAGCAGGTGCTGTTAGGCTAACAGTTGGTGCAACGTTGGCGGGTGGTGTGTTATTGCTTTGGTATAGTTGTGAAACTTCATTGTCACTCACTGCATAGCCGAAAACATTCACTTCATCAATGGCTCCTGCAACCCAATCGTTAGGACCGCCCCATTTACCACGCCCAACATTCAGCGTGCCGTTAGATGCCCAGCCTCCAGTATACGGCGTAGTGCCTTCCAGCTTACCATTAACATAGATCTTCATGGTAGATGCGGCTTTATCACGCACACCGACGATGTGATACCACTGTCCAACGACAGGAGTGGTTGTGGAAACCGCCCGATAGGCAATGCTATTAGTTGAGTCTACATCATGCATCGTTAACATAAATTTGTTGTTATTGACATACTGACTGTACTGCAACCAGAAACCACTCACATTAGCACCGTCCTGATTGACGATTGTTTGCCAGCCATTAAGGTTGTCTAGTTTTACCCAAGCAGATACTGAGAAGCTTTGGCTTGTATCTACATTGGATGCAGCAGTTTGCGCTGAAGTATTTGCGCCATTAAATTTAGCAGCTTGACCAGCTTGGCCTTGTACCCATGTAGTGTTAGTTAATGTTAATGGGTGGTTATTTCCTGAACTGTCCGCAACCGTTGTGCCAACGCCCTCATCGAACTTCCATGTGCCTTGAGCAGATTTAACAACTTCCTCACCACCGATTTGTTGCACATAAGTCACTACATTTGCAAGGTCAGTGTCGTTAAGCGTTACATTATTATGTGCCTGCACTGCTGCACTTAATGTAGCTGCGCTACCGTTGTGTAGGTAAGGTGCTGTAGCCCACACATCACGCAGTGTTGGCACATCAATTCCAGTAAGTGTGCCACCTAAGCGCTGACCACTTAAACTATTGATCGTACCAATATTTTTGAGATTGCTCGCATCGCTACTCACGGTAAATGCATTACCAGCATGACAGCTAGCACATGTGTTATTAAACACTGTCTTACCTGCTGTTGCCGCAGCGGTTAGACTACCATCAGCATTGCGGTACGGCGTTTGTGCAAAGGTGTTGAGTGAAGTCACATAAGTAGCTAAATCATCCAAGCTAACACTCAAACCAGTTTTTTTATCACCTAAGGCTTGACTGCGTGTGCCCGCATTATAATCAGCATCTGCCATTAAACCTGTACCACCCGCTAAATCACGGATTTGCTTTTCAAAATCTTGCAGCTCATCAAAGTTTGCACTCCAATGTAGGAAGCCATGACCCGTAGCTGCTCGTCCTTTGAGTGAAATCGTGTTACGTAAGCCCTCACCGAAGCCTGTGATATCCCATACACGACCATCATGACCAGCATCGTTGTGGCAGCTTGCACAACTCATGTAGCCATCACGGGCTAAGCGCGTATCTTTTGCATCATAGAACAATTGTTTACCCAGTACGACTTGCGCAGGCAGTTTCTCATTGGTAATGGTGTAGGTGACTACCGTGATATTAGCTGTGAGCTTGCCATTAAGCGTCAACGGAGTCAGGTCTACCACCGAGATGCTACGATCCATAAACTCATGCACATAGAGCGTGTTGCCATCAACGGATAAAGTTAAACCTTGTGGTGCTCGACCCACATTGATTCTAAAAAGCTCTGTGCCACGAATAGCATCCACCACCGCCACTTGACGGCTGGTTTCTAATGCGACAAAGAGGTATACGCCACTTGGATGATAGACTGCTGCAGAACCTACGCTAGAGTTATCATGGTCGATACGTTTTGCATAGTCTTCAGCAAGAGCCCCCATGTCGATACGTGAACTAATCGCACGTACAGTGTTTTGGAAGTCAAGATTTTGACCACTTCGGGCCATACCACGTTTAATATTATCTTGTTTAGATGGCACCCATGCCGTGCTGGCATCTGGCGAAATCACTGGTGCCGCAAGATAGTTAGGAACACCAGACCCTTGGGTGGAGTTATCAGTCTTATCACTATGACGCAATGTGATTGTTTTATTGATTGTCATTGAATCAGCATTCACTACGATCACTTCGCCACCTTTGGTCGATGTGTCAATATTCGCTGTCGATTCACCAGGTAACGGTGGTGTAATAAAACGTGAAACTAGGAGTTTGGTGCTATCTGCACTCATCGCTAAATGACGAGGATTAGCACCTACGTCGATTACACCAATCTGCACGCCATCAGTTACTCTTAATTTAATGACTTGACCTGTCGCTTCTAAAGCAATATAGGCAAACTGATTGTCTTGTGAAATGACGATACCATGCGGCTGTGACCCATATGGCAATGCTACGTTTGTGATACTAAAATCGCTTGTATTAATCCTTGTAACTGAATTGGACTGTTTGTTTGTGACCCACACATAGCCATCAGCAGAATAAGCTAATGTACGTGGCGATTTACCAGCAGCAATCTCACGTATGAGTGCGTTATTTGCCCCAATTACACTCACCGAATCATTATCAGGATTCACCGTCCAAATGCGGCCATTGGGCTCTGTAAGAATTGGGCTAGAGTTTTGTGGACTTTGCGCGGTTTTAGTCGTCGCAACCGCTTGCATATAAGTTTTATAGCTGATAATACCATTACCGTCTTTTGCAGCTAATGTAACGACATAAGCCCTAGGCTGTGTATAAACATGTGTCGCTGATGGATTAGTGCTATATGCAGTACTTGGGGTGCCATCTCCAAAATTCCAGCTATAGGTATATCCACTAATTGCTGTCGTTGTATAGTTGGCTGTACCGCCTGCACTGATAACAGGTACATTGATCGTGCCACTTAAGTCTGGCGGCAGATATGGTGTGACTGGTACGTTTGGTGCTGTCACGTTTTGACCAATGGCAACAATAGCGCCATAAGAGGGTACACCATTAGCATCCAACGCCACCACTTGGTAATAACCTGGCGGGGTTAAGTTAGCATTCGGGATTGTAGACGTTAAACGAATTGAATTTTGTGTGAAGCTTAATGGAATGCGACGTTGGCCAACATTAAATGTATGTGTTCCATTACTTAAACCAATTAAAGCAAGGCTAGAAACGGGGTCGGCCGTTGCCATATCCAACTGCAATGTGTCGTTATGGTTATAAGATAACCCACTAATTGCCTTAATGACGGGACGTACCGCTAACTGAGATGCACCGCCAACTTGCTTAAATAAATAAGGCGGGTAATAAACCTCAGCATTCAAGTTAAGTACTGGCCCAGGCGTGCCACCACCTGTCGATAAAATGGTGCCGTTAGGCAATAAAGAAGTAATCGAGTGGTAAACACGTATGGTGCTTGCATTGGCACCAACTGTCCAATTGCCTGTGTTCGGATTCCAAATTTCCGCTGCATATACGGCATTGTTACCGCCATCATTACCAAATCTTGTACCGCCAGTAATCACTACCTGACCATTAGCCAGCACAATACCATTACCATAGCGCCTAGCATTGTTCATGCGCGGCAATTCCGTAAGTACTGGTGCGCCATTATTAATATCAAACAGCGTGGCCATGTTGCTACTTGGATAGCCATCACCATTAAAACCACCGTTCCCACCAACCTGAATAATTTTACCAATGTCATACATTACAGCGACACTGAGGGCGCCAACGTTAACAGGGTCAGCCATATTGCCGTAACCGCGCTTAAAGTTAGCCACATAGCTAATGGCGCCATTCCCACCATTGGCGTTTGCATCCAGATACCACATTTTGTCTGCGGATATTCCAAACACTTGTCCATTGGGTGCAACAAAAGCGTGTGGGAAAGAGGTTCTTAAAAAGTCTGGACCAAACGCATCACGACTATTAGCACCAAATAGAGAACGCCAAGCACCATTTTCATAAATTTCTGGCGTCATGGAGGGGTCACCATTGGCAATCGCTTGATCAGGATTGTTATACATCCCCTCAGTATACGGCTTCATACCACCCATAATAATCTTACGGCTATCAGGCAAGGTAATCATGGTAGCGTACCATCTTGGTAAAGCGGTACTTGCGGTATCCGTCACGCGAGAATTATCCACTGGATTAAAAATCGTACTGCCGTTTCCAAAACCGCCATTATTAGCATTACCGCCTGTCACAAGCAAACGACCATCATTTAAATATGTGGCTGTCGCACAAAAGCTATCTTGCTGTTGTGCTTGATAGCTTGAGTTGTGACTATTGGTACCGAAACCCAAAGAGGGATCCCAAACATCATACAAACGGCCATCTTGCGCGTTACCATCAGCAATCGTACCAAAAGTAAGGACTTTGCCATTTGGCAAAACCATACTGTGCAAGCCATTCATGGGCCAATTGTAAACACCTGACCACATGCCTTGTGTTGCAGCATTAGCAGGAATATTCAACCCTTGCATCATTGGGTCTGCTTTAACTGGTACGGTCACCCATTGGTTGGCAGGAACATCTGCTGCTTGCGCAGTTGTCATTGTCATCGGCACTGGAATGTCTAATACCAACAGCGTGATGATTAAGATGTTGGCGACAACTTTACGCGTTTTAGTGCCTAGCCACAAATTTGAATAATCTGCTCCACCTTGGTGAGCTGTGATTTTTTGCATGTTGAATCATCCCTTGTTTTTTCTTGAGTCACGCTTAGTTTTATGCGCTACATAATGGCATTTTGCGATCATGTTACTGAATAGGAGCCACTTATCACAATAGCCCAAACGGGTTTACTGGAGCCAGAAGACCCATATAAAACTAATATTAATCAATATGATAGAACGAATTTACGTATAAAATGTGCTAACACACTCGTAACGGTGAAGCGGATTGAAAGTGATAAAGGTAAGGGCTACAGTATGAATGAACTACATCTTGGTTAATTGTGTTACTTCCTTACTGATGCGCGCCATATCGATAGAAATGCCGCCATATTGCATCATCAGTTGGCCATTTTTACTTACAAGCCATAGCTGCGTTGTGTGATTATTTGGCCGTACCACGGTTTTGTTCTGATTTGCTGCTGGATTGCCAAATAGGCTTAACTGTTCAGTAATATGCTGAATATCTTCTGGCTTACCTGTAATCAATGTCCAGCTACTAAAATCAACCTGCATTTTCTTTGCATAGGCCTTTAATTTCTTAGGCGTATCATTGAGAGGGTCTAAAGACACAGAAACAAATTGCACCTGTTGTTTGACTTCTGCAGGAAAAGATTTTTGGATTTCTATCAGTTGCTTCGTTTGTACTGGACACACCGTAGAGCATTGTGTGTAAATAAAGTTAAACAAAATAACTTTACCCTTAAGGCTGGTCGTTTTAAGCAATTGACCATTTTGGTCTAAAAACGCCTTATTCTGAAAGTGCGTGTAAAAACTTGTAGTATCCTCCACTGCTCGCACCGATGTTTGCAAGGCAAAAGTTAAGCAAACACTCAAAAGCAGAGTCCCCAGTTTAAATTGCATTAATTTCATTCTTTGACCTATTCTTAGATAACATGCCGATACTGAGTAGCGTAAATTAAACTAAAAATTAGGTACCGACTATAGCTCTTCTGGGTGTATCACCAATCAATGTGAACTCATGATTTTGAGTTATCAACAACATTGGCGGCAAACTGAACTGTACAAGTTTTTTGGAGATTGTTTACAGCGATTGTCTAAGTTATTATGCTGTGAGACGTGCTAAAACGCACCTATTGGTTCAACGTTACACAGAACTAGATGAAAAATTAAACTTTTATAAGGCGGTCTATGAACTACTTAGTCGGCGTTGGTGGTGTTCTACTCATACAGACTGCAATTTCTTATGCAACAATTCTCGCGGGTACGGGAAATGGTTCGTTTGTAGGGTTAGGCGCTATGCTGTTTGCGCTATTTGGTATTCCTGGTACTGCGATTACCAATTTCCTGATTATCCAGACCCATAGAAAGAATCCAAAACAATCGAATATCACCATGTTAATGATAATTTCATCCATACTCCCCATTCTGCAATTAACGCTATTGATTGCGCAGAAGGTTTTTGATCTGTAAGTCATCAAGCGGGGGCGATAGCAATGCTTCACTCTAAATTAGACCTTAGCAATCTCACCTTTGCAACAGCTCTTTAGTACAACAAACATTTTTATTTTAGCTTAAGCACCATGGGGTTAAATGCTTTGGACACTAGCATGACGCGCTCACCTAACTTAAGGGCTTCAGCTTCATTTTGCATGGCAACCACGCGTACAATTTGGTTGCCCACCAGTACCGTAAGCGAGACCATCACATCCATAGGCTCAATTGCCAATATTTCGCCTGTGAAACGAAACTTTCCACTGGTTTGCCCTGCACTGAATACATCTGCTGGACTGCCCTCTTGAGTCACCTTACCTGAGTCCATCACCACGACAGAATCTGCTAATTTGTATACCTCGCCTACATCGTGACTCACCATAATGGTAGTCGTACCAAAATGACGTTGTAGATGTAGTATTTCATCTTGCAGGTGTGAACGCATTTCAGCATCCAGTGCTGAAAATGGCTCATCTAGCAATAAGATATGCGGTTCAGCGGCAAGTGCCCGTGCCAGTGCCACACGTTGTTTTTGCCCGCCAGAAAGTGTTTCAGGTTTGCGATGCTGTAGCTCACCAATAGCCATCATCGTTAGCAAGTCATCTACGCGTTTTTTACTGTTCCCCTTACGCAGAGCAAACTCCAGATTGCCACGCACTGTCATATTGGGAAACAAAGCGTAATCCTGAAACATGTAGCCTGCACGGCGCAGTTGCGGTGGTAAATTGATACGTGACGCGCTGTCTATCCATGTTTCGCCTTTAACAGTCAGCTGTCCATAATCTGGTTGCTCCAAGCCCGCTAAGCAACGCAATAGTGTGGTTTTACCCACGCCAGAGGATCCAAACAATGCTATAAACTGCCCTTCTTTAATGTTTAAATCAACATCCAGTTCAAACTCACCATGTGCGCCATGTAGACGTTTTTTGATGCTGGCATGTATCATTTTGTACCTTTACGATTAATAGCATATACCACCAGTAAAATGATAAATGAGAGCACAAATAACACCCCAGCATAAAAGTTGGCAGCGGCATAATTGAGTGACTCCACTTCATCATAAATAGCGATAGAAGCAACACGCGTCTGATTAGGTAAGTTACCTCCTATCATCAATACAACACCAAACTCCCCTACCGTATGTGCAAATGAAAGTACTGTGCCAGAGAGTAAAGCGGGTTTAATATTGGGTAAAAGCACCCGTAAAAATATCTGCCAGTGTGGTTTGCCTAGCACTTTGGCAGCTTCTGTTAGTGAACGCGGAATGTTCTGAAAAGCTGCCTGTATGGGATGTACTAAAAATGGAAAGCTAAATATACAAGAAGCCAGCACCAGACCTTTAAAGCTAAAAGCCAGTTGCAAGCCAAAACTGCGATCTAACCAAGAGCCAAACCAGTGTTCTGGACTAAACGCTAACAATAAATAAAAACCCAGTACTGAAGGTGGTAACACTAGTGGCATGCTGACCAAGGCTTCAATGGCTGGTTTGATCCGTATGCGTGTATTGGCAAGCCAGTATGCGAATGGAATACCAATCACAAGTAAAATGGAGGTGGTAACCGTAGCCAATTTAAAGGTTAATATTAATGGGCTTAAATCATAGGTCATGGGATAACACCACTTCATTGGCTTTAATTAGTGCCTCTACTTGATCCCCTGCATTCAGCTGCAGTCTATCTACAGCGCGTGTAGTAACCACACTGACCAGAGTATTTGTATAGTAATCAAGCGTGATAGCACTTAAAATATCGCCACGCTCAATTTTTTGAATCGTCACCGTAATACGATTGCGCAAACTGAGCTCCCCTGTTAAATGCTTGGCCAGAGAAACTTCTGTCTCTTTAAACATCAGGCTCACACGATTGCCCACTGCCAGATAGCTAGCGGTTTCTGGCGTCTCTAGCAATGTTGCGGTAAAAATATCATCCCCCACCTTCACATCGATCAATGACATGTATTGGTTGCTGGTGACCGTGATGATATTTCCAGTGAGTTTATTCAAGGTAGTTTATATCCGTATTTTGCAAAAATCTCGCGCGCCTGTGGTGACTGCACAAAACCATAGAATTTACGTGCAGCTTCTCCATTGCTGACGGAGCCATGCTTTAGAATGACCACGCCTTGGGCAATCGCATCATAACTTTCGGGGGGCACATCTATCCATTGTCCTTTACCTGCTGTTTCTGGCGCAATCACAATCGATTTTGCACTAAACCCGACATCCACCACTTTGGTATCTACATACTGACTCACTTGCGTAATGCTCTCTGCATATATCAACTTAGGTTCTACTGCCGCACGTACTTTGTAGTAATCCAACACCTTGAGCGCCTGCTTGCCAAATGGCGCTACTTTGGGATTGGCAATCGCTACCTTACTTACTCTGCTGTCTGCTAACCCCGCAACACCTTTACTTAAATCGTAATCTTTTTGCGTCCAAAGCACCAGTAAGCCGTAAGCATAAGGCTTGGGTGGTGTCACCGCATAACCATCTTTATATAAACCATCAGGAAAATCCATATCTGCTGACATAAAAATATCAAAAGGCGCACCATTACGTACCTGTGTGGCAATTTTACCTGATGAGTTGAGTACGCTTTGTGTTTCTATGCCTGTCTCTTTCTTAAACTCAGCGGCTAAATCATCAAATACATACTTTAGATTAGCCGCAATCGCAACAGTTAAAGGTGCCGCATTTGCGAGTGCTGTGGCAAATAACAAACCAATCGTTACTAGGATTTTAATTAAATCATTTTTCATCATCATATTCCCTAAAAATTTTACCTAAGTCAGAAAGAAACTTGCAAGCGACCAATCATGGCTTGCTCGTCATGTCGATCTACTAGTTTGGTGATAGCGCCAGTGGTGGCACTAACGGTGCTGCCAGTTGCTCCACCATCGAAGCTGGTATTCTCATAATCCAAAGCAAAACGCGCATAGTTATTAAGATACCAATTGACACCTAAGCCCCATGCGCTCACTTCTTTTGCTTGCGTCGCAATATTGGCGAAACGTGTTGCACTGTTTGCGCCAGTAAAAGTGCCGTCATCCAAACGCATTTCACTAAAGCGCGCGACTAACTCCCAAGCTCCCCAACCAGCGCCATTAGGGTTAAATGCTTGTTTTGGTTTGACACCACCATAGGAAGCATCTTCACCAGTAAGAATATATGAGAAAGTGGTTTGCCAAGCATCATGCGTCAGTGTGGCATGGTGTGTGCCATTCGTCACTGTTTGATCCTCTGTGGCATATTCTGCCATTAAGCCAAATAGACCATAGTAATAATACATTTGCGGACTGATACGTGTGCGTTTACCATCTGCAAAGGACGCAGCGTTATAGCTAAAAAAGTTAAGTTGGCTAAACGTTTTATAGGATGGCAGCTGAGTACTTGTGGTAGAACCAGTCTGGTTAATTGTCGTGCCAGCGATACCAACGCCTAACCCTGCTAGCATGCTACCGTTACCTTTAAAAGGCAGTGCAAATACTCTGGCAGACAACTCCTTATCATCATTATTATCAAGTGTTACGGATTGATCTCCACCATCGACCACACCATTGGAGTAACCCACTGCATAGCTTAACTTGCCTTCAAGCAGATCACCAAATAATGCAGCACCCACATCACGCTGAGGCAGTAAATTAGCCGTGACAAAACTTTGCTCTAAAAACTTGCCATCCACATCCGATTGCAAGGTGCCAGCCCAACAAACGGCTTAAATTTACCTACGCGCAATTTCAACCATGGTTGAAATTTGGCATCAAAATAGGCATCGATCACTTCTGGTGTGCCGAGTGTAGTTCTACCGCTGACACTCGTACCATTGCTGCTAGTGGCGACATTGCTGGTGGTGGTTGCAAACTCTGGTGTCAGTTTGTAATCAATCCAGCCAAATAGGCTGCCTTCAATCCACGGTCTGGCTTTACGCACCATCCAACCACTGGTACCCACAATCGAAGGATCAGTATCAATATTCTGGTCATCCACTTGCACTAAGCCATGCAGTTTCATTGTAAAGTCACCATCGCTCGATTTTAAACCAATGCCATCTTTATCACTGGCAATCACTGTAGGCTTTTGTTGCAAAGCTTTTAATTCATCTGCCATCGCTTCCATTTGCCACTGTTGTTCCAGCATTTGCTTTTGTTGATCCTGCATCATTTGCTGTAACTTGCCGATTCTTGCATCAGTACCTTCGTCTGCAAATACAGTGTTTGTAAATAGCGCTAATATCACTGCGCTTTTTAGTGTTTGCCTTACTTTCATTTTCACCCTTTCAAAAATACGAAATAAACTCAACTATATAACGATGGGCAAATAAACCTATCCAAACCCGCTTAATCAGAGACGCCTAAGATAACGCTACTAGCTTTAAATACCGCACAAATATCAACACCTTCTGCAAGTTTTAAGTTGGTTACACTTTCATTGGTCACGACAATACAAACACTATTGCCGCCAGCAAGTTGTGCGACGATTTCTGTATTCACATTTCCAGGAATAATCTTTGTCACTTTACCGAGTAACTGATTACGCGCACTAAGTTGGTTTGCAGCTGAAGGCAACGCAAGAATAATCCAACTTGCTTTAATCAACGCCCATGCATCACTACCTACTTTTAGGCTTAGATTATCCAGACCATCATGGGTAATGACAGAATGAATTTTATCGCCACCTGTAAGCGTAAGCTCTACTTCTACATTCACAGGACCTAATTTAATGGCACTCACTTTGCCGAAAAACTGATTTCTCGCACTGGTTTTCACGGATAGCCTCCTAATCATCTGATAAATATTGTTAAAATCTTCAATGCCAACGCTTGCTGCCTCCAGAAAGCGTTTTTGTTCTCTACGTAATGCCTGATAAGTATCTACGATACAAATGCCAGTGGAAGACAATTGTGTTCCGCCTCCGCCCTTACCTCCCGTAACACTTACGACAAGTGGCTCACCAAACATGCTATTCATAGCATCCACCGCATCCCAAGCGCCTTTGTAACTTAAACCTACCGCTTTTGCAGCTTGAGAGATTGAGCCACTAGTACTAATTTGTTCCAGTAAGGCAATGCGTTTATCACTAAGCATGCCTTGATCACTGATGCCTAATGAAAGCGATCCACTAATCTTAATTGTCTTGTCTGTTGTCATATTTGTCTCGATTGTCGTATTTCTTACGTTATAAATACCACTATATATCGATAAAGACTATACAGCATAAGTTGTGCCAAATAATCAGGGGGTCATCGCAAAAAATTCAGGCGTACTTTTACGAAACACGCGTAACCACATAATTGTCGCGGGGACTAATGATTTGATGGAAAACCACAATGCATCTCGTTCAAAGCCACCAGTCACGGAGAGCTGAGTCTGTAAGAAGTGCCAGCCAGCCCAATCTATCTCTACCATTTTATTTTTGATGTCAAAAGGTAAGTTTGAAGCACTATCAGCAATTGTGCGTACTTGATGCATCACTTCTTGCTGCGTGATTCGGCTGTTAAAAAACTCTTCAGGTTCCACGCCTTCTGTCAGCGTTAATATGCTTTCACAGCTTTCTTCAATAATTTTCAATAGCGCACCGCTTACGATCGTCATGCAACAGCTCCCAACGCATAAGCTTCAATCACAGAAGCACCTACGGAGTCATGTGGGTCAATTTCGCGTAGTTTGGTGAGTATCTCATTGGCTTCTGCAATACGCTGTTGCCTGAGACGTACAAAAGCCAATGCTTTTAAACTAAACAGATAGAAGTGTTGTGGGGATTGTATATCTTGCCAATCACAGGATTGCGCATTAAGCATACCCCAGTCAGAAGAGATGCCTGCCTGTTTGGACGCTTTGTCTAATGCCAAATAAATTGCACGGTCTGCATCGCCAAGATGGTTATGCGCAAAATAGAGCTTATACAAGGTGTAATACACGTAGAGACATTCTGGCTCTATTGCTTGAGCACGCAACAAAAGTGACTCCGCCTCTCTCCAATCATTTTTTGCGCTTGCTGCGGCATTCAAATAGCCGACAATACGTTGCGGCAGATCCTCAGTATGCACGATGCCATGCATGTTGATTACCAGATACTCTCTGGGGCTTTCAGACGCTCAATCACTTGATTGCCCAATAAATGCTCGTCAATGATGCTTTGCACATCCTCTTTGGTCACGCCTATGTAGAGAATACTCTCAGGGTAAATCAACACATTTGCACCTGTATCACATGGGCCAAGACAACCTGTTGATGTCACCGCAAACTGATCAAACAAGTTGCGGTCTTGCGCTTGTTTCCAAAATGCTTGCAACACATCTCCCCCACCCTTGGCCGCACAAGAGCCTCTTGGGTGACCTGGTGGGCGGGATTGCCCGCAAATAAAAACGTGCTTTTGTGGTTTTGGCATGAGAGTTCCTTGCTAGATTTACATAATAAAATTTAATACTGCGCGCAGGCGAATAACTTAAGCTGGCTTTACTGTGACATCACCCCAAATCATGGCTTGGCAAGCCAAGCGATTGGATGGTTTGGCAAATTTTTGCTTGAGTAAGCTGATTTCTAATGCAGAGGGTGGAGAAAGGTTTTCTGCGCCTTGCAGAACATCAATCATGCAATCTCCACAATCGTTTTCGCGACAACCAAAGACCATATTAGCTCCGATTTTCTCGGCGGCCTCTACTACGCGCGTACCACGTGGCACCAAAGCCACTTGATCGGTATTCGCAAAAGTAATGCTGTATTTAGACATTTTGATCTCCTACAATGGGGCGACGGTAACATCACCGTACACTTGTGTCTGGCACGCTAAACGGCAACATTTTCCCGCAAAATTTTCGCGCTGCATTTTGGTTTGTAATGTGGCCACATCTGAAGTGGCGCGCCATCCATCTATAATTTCATAAAAGCGATGCTTTAATACTGTGCTCTCATCTGCTGTTAGTTCAGAGAGGTTTTCCTGACCTTTAACCACTTCAAACATACAGACACCGCAATCACCTTCGCGACAGTTATAAGCGATATAGGAGCCAACGGATTCTGATAAATCAATGATCCGACTACCCACTGGAACAACGACAGTCACGCCAACGTCAGAAAATGTCACTTTTGCTTTTGCCATAAAAAACTCTTTCAGAATGCTAGAGAATAGTCCTAGCCAAATTTGAATAAAATGCCATAACCACCGCGAGGATACTCCCAAGCCACGTTACGATGTTCATCACAAATGATGCGGCAAGTACCACACTCTAAACAGCCATCACTAATGACTGTCACTTGTCCGTTTCCTTCCATCGTCCAGCAACCAGCTGGGCAACAGACAGTGCATGCTTGTTCTTTACACTCTATGCGACATTTGTCTTCGTTAATAATACTAATATGCGGCTTTCCAGCATCGACTTTATATCGATTTTGAAACAGCTTTTCTTCTACTTTAACTACTGCGCTCATTCCAAAGCCCTCCATAACTTGTAGGTGTCACCAATCAGACCAAATAGCGAGCGTCTTTGACGGAAACTCTTACCGATTTGTTTTTCTTTTGTCTTTTTATCGACGCCATCTACCGTCAGCATCGTGCGGGCTGCATTGGACAAAAGCTCAGGATAGTCGTTAAAAAACTGTGGATTCGTGTGAAACACATCTGGCATATTTTTGTATTTTTTGAGGTCTTTCATCACAAAGCTTTCGTCTAAACGTGCTTTATAACGCTTGAGGTTTGCCGCTGTGAACTCTTTACCTTCTTTACGCAATTCCACGAGCGTGTCTGCGGCGTGCATGCCAGTCGTCATCGCTAAGTTTGAGCCTTCCCGATGTACAGCATTCACAAACATGCCTGCATCTCCTACAATCATCCAACCATCACCATAGAGGTCTGGCATCGCGTTGTAACCTCCTTCAGGAATCAAGTGCGCGGTATATTCCTTCATCTCGCCACCATCCAGCATGGGCTTAATCGAAGGATGTGCTTTCATCTGCTCTAATAACTCATAAGGGGTAATTTTTTGTTTCTTGAAATCAGACAACATACAACCCACGCCTACAGTGACCGATTCACGATTGGTGTAAAGAAACCCCGTCCCCATCATACCTTTGGTGATTTTGCCCACCATTTCAATAACGACACCCTCTTCATCTTTGACGTTAAATCGCTGTTCAATCACTTCTTGTGGCATAAAGTGAATTTCTTTCACTGCTAACGCCACATCTTTTGGCTCTAGCTCTGGGTGAAAGCCCGCTTTTTTGGCGAGCAATGAATTGACCCCATCTGCCAGAATCACTGCATCCGCATAAATTTCGCCACCTTGTCTGTCCGTCATCACACCTATCACACGCTTACCATCTAGTAATAAGTGAGAAACCGTCGTCTCGCAAATCAGCAATGCGCCTGCTTTTTGTACGCGCTCTGAAAACCATTTATCAAACTGAGAGCGAATCATGGTGTAGCGGTTATAGGGCTGCTTATTGAACGCATCGGAACGATAGTGCGTGCCAACAAAAGACTCATCATCCAGCACCCACATACGTTGTTCAATAATATGGCGCTCTAAGGGTGCGTCATCACGGAAATCGGGTATCAGGCGTTCGAGTGCGTCAGAATACAAAATCGCACCTTGCACATTTTTTGAACCTGGCGATTCTCCACGCTCAATCTGTAGAACACTTAAACCAGCCTCTGCCAACCGCAATGCCGCAGCATTACCTGAAGGACCAGCACCCACCACAATCACATCAAACTTTTCTGCCATGGTTTAACCCACCTTTCTTGCTGTGGCTAGATGCGTTTTAAAAGCTTCCGTCAGCGCAGGCAATATCGTCATTGCATTGCCAACAATGCCATAGTGCGCAAAATCGAAAATCGGTGCATTCGGGTCATTATTGATTGCAATAATCACATCAGATGCGTCCATACCTACACGATGCTGAATAGCACCAGATATGCCCGCAGCGATATACAGTTTGGGACGCACAGTTTTACCAGATTGTCCGACTTGTCTATCCAACTCAACCCAGCCAGCTTGTACGACTGGGCGCGTTGCACCAACCTCCGCACCTAAAACGGTAGCCAAATCCCAAATTAATTTAAAGTTCTCAGGCTTTTTCATGCCACGTCCGCCAGACACGATAATGTCGGCAAAAGGCAGCTGAGGCTTGTCCTGCATTTCATCAGGAATAAACTCTAGGACTTTAGTAATAATGGCGCTTTCCACCATACCCAATTTTTCTTCGACAATACGACCAGTGCGCGATTTGTCAATGTCTGGCATTGGCATCACACGAGGACGCACAGTGGCCATTTGCGGACGATAATTTAAGGTTTGAATCGTGCACAATAGACTGCCGCCAAAGGTAGGACGCGTTGCCAATAAACTACGTACTTCCAGGTCAACATTCAACTCAGTACAATCTGCTGTCAGCCCAGTTTGCAAGGTGGTGGCTACACTACCAGCCAAATCACGACCTAATGTGGTAGCCCCTAATAGCAAAATTTCAGGTTGATATTTATTGACCAAATCGGTCATGCCTTTTGTAAATGGCTCATTGCGATAATCGGTGAGCAAGGGGTCTTCCATCAAGTAGCACAAATCTGCGCCATAATGAAAAGCTTCGTTACAAAAACTACGTGTAGTCTCCCCACCAACACCCATGACCACGCCCGCAACTTCTACCCCTAGCTTATCTGCTAATTTGCGTGCTTCTCCGAGCAGTTCAAGAGAAACTGGGTGTAGCACACCTCTTTCGTGTTCAATAAACACCCAAATCCCTTTATAGGCTTTGAGTCTGTCATCTAGCTCAAACTTTTTCTTACCTGCTGGCTTTCTTGCTTCTGCTTCGCTCATCATTTACTCTCTTTTCATCAAGCCCGTTTAGCAATTTCTTGTTCTAACTTTGGATATTTAGCAAACATCTTTGCCAGTAACGTCACACTTAAATCTTTGGGATCACTGCTTTCACACTCAATGATTTCTGCTTTAACAGCACGTGGCGTTGGCGCAAACACTTTAGAGACCACAGTGGGTGAGCCTTTAAGCCCAATCTTAGTGATGTCTTCTATTCCAGCCTGCTCACGGTTCCATACCTTAAGCGGATAACGTGAAGCACGGAACATGTTGGCCATGGTGGCAAAACGCATTTCATTGGTGCCTTCTAACACTGTAATCAAACTGGGGAGACTGGTATTGAGCACTTGCACTCCGCCTTCCGAGCGTCGCTCGACCACAATCTGCTTTTTATCCAGATCAATGGAGCGCACTTTCGAGACATAGGTAAGCAACTGCATATCCAAGCGCTTGGCAATACCAGGTCCGACTTGCGCGGTATCACCATCAATGGTTTGCTTCCCAGTAAAAATCAAATCAACAGGCATGTCTTTGTGAATTTGCGTAATGGCTGAAGCAAGCGCACAACTGGTTGCCAATGTGTCTGAACCGGCAAAAGCGCGATCCGTCACCAAGATGGCATCATCCGCACCATATGAAATAGCTTTGCGTAACGCGGCTTCTGCCATGGGAGGACCCATGGTCAACACTGTGACACGTCCACCATATTCATCTTTAAGTTTCAAAGCTTCTTCTAGCGCATATAAATCGTAGGGATTCACAATGGCAGGAACCCCTTGGCGCATGATGGTGTTAGTGACTGGGTGTACGCGTATTTGCGCACTATCTGGTACTTGTTTGATGCAAACTACAATATGCATGTTTTAACTCCATTTACTTGCTTTATTTAGCTTATTGCAAGCTCTGTGCCATCTGCATATTAGTGTTAATTTATCTATATAATTCATGTAATTAGACAACTTTTCTCATTGCCAAGCCAATTGTCGCAAACCCGACAATTCACTATGCTCTGCGCTCATCTAATGTCTGTTTTAGTTTCTTCACGCTCACAGTTTGTACACCATCCGCGTCTTGAAACACTTTAAATACTTTTTCTGTGGATGCATTGGATTTGACAAAATCAGCGTAGGCCATTTCAAGAAGCTTTTTGTAAGCAACACGCTCATCAGCTTCGCTTAAGCCTTGCGCTACTGGGTCTCGATCTAGGTACTGCTGAAAGCGTTTGAGGATGTGCAAACGGTTCACATGTACGACCTGTGGTTCATAATCCACATCGAGGAAATTAAAGAACTCCTCCGCAGCAGAAAACTTTTCCATCTCACTTAATAAATTGCTCATTATTGGCTCCAGTATCAGTTGAATAAAATTACATGGTTAAAAACTAGTGGATATTGCGGGTAATGTTACGACTGTCAGGGGTGCCTGCATCTACCAACTCCTGATTGCGTTCAGCATTCTCACGCCTTAGCATCACCAACTGCCCCTCTAAATCATCTATTCTGTTTAATAAAGCGGCGACCGCCCTACCCACTGGGTCAGGCATCAAATGGTGATCTAAATCAATACCTTGCTGTGGCTGCCGCCTTTGTTCTTCTGGCAAGACGACACGCCCAGGAATTCCCACTACAGTCATAGTGGCTGGAATATCATGTATCACGACAGAGTTTGCACCGATACGTGCGTTGTGACCAATGATCACAGGCCCAAGGATTTTTGCGCCTGCCCCCACCATCACACCATCACACAATGTAGGATGTCGCTTACCTGCATTCCAGGAAACACCACCTAAGGTCACACCATGATACAAGGTGACATCATTTCCAATTTCTGCGGTCTCGCCAATGACTACGCCACAGCCATGATCGATAAAAAAGCGATGCCCAATCGTTGCACCAGGATGAATGTCGATTTGTGTGAGCATGCGCGTAAAATAACTTAACAAGCGTGCACCAAAGCGAAATCCGGACTTCCACAAACCGTGTGAGATTCGGTGTGCAGCAATTGCGTGCAAGCCAGGATAGGTAAGCAATACCTCAAAACGATTGCGTGCTGCGGGATCGCGCTCAAATACGCAATTAAGATCTTCTTTCAGCAAAGTCCATATTTTCATCAAAATACTCCTACTGCGTTGAGGTGGCTGTTTGTATGGTTTGCAAATAAAGACGATGCAAATCATCTGCTTGCAGCGCGCGTTTGGTTTGGCTGGCAAACTGACGTACGCTTGCCAGCAATTCTGGCGTTTGACTCTCTTTTAATTGAATTCCTAACTCAGCATAGGCATGTCTTAAACCATGGCTGCCAGAATGTTTACCCAATACCAATCGCCGATGGCGGCCAACCTGTGCAGGGTCAAACCCCTCATAAGTCGCTGGATCTTTTAGCAAACCATCCACGTGCAAGCCTGACTCATGCGTAAACACCGCCTCACCCACAATACTTTTATTCGCCGCAATCGCGCGACCCGACGCATCTGCGACCAGTTTGGATATAGCAGGAAAGCGATGCATGTCGATCCCAGTTTCTATACCATCAATACGCCACAACGCCATGACTACTTCTTCTAGCGGCGCATTGCCAGCACGTTCGCCCAAACCATTGACTGTGGTATTGACATGACTAGCACCTGCTTTGATGGCCGCAATTGAGTTAGCCGTAGCCAGACCCAGATCATCATGCGCATGTATTTCTATTTCGAGATCGCTAGATTTCACCAGCTGATGAATGCGCTCATACGTCGTAAAAGGGTCTAACAAACCTAAAGTATCGGCATACCTAAATCTGACAGCCCCTGCCGCTTGTGCAGTTTCTGCCACTTGCAATACAAATGATTGGTCGGCACGCGAGGCATCCTCACCACCTACAGAAACACACAAGCCTAAATCACACGCTTGACGTACAAAATAGGCAATTTGCGCTAACACCCAATCGCGGCTCTGACCAAGCTTACGCTCAATATGCAAATCAGAGACGGGAATAGAAAGATTAACCAGTTGAACATTCGTTTTTGCACAAGCCGCTAAATCAGAGGTAGTCATGCGTCCCCACACCATCAATCGGCTTTGTAGGTTCAATGCTGCAATGGCTTGTATGCTCTCAACTTCAGCTTGTCCCATCATGGGAATGCCGATTTCAAGCTCTGGAACACCCGCTTCAGAAAGGGATTGGGCAATCGCCAGCTTTTCAGCCAATGTAAATACAACCCCAGCGGTTTGCTCGCCATCACGTAAGGTAGTGTCATTGACGATAGGATACAAAATGTACTCCAATGAATAACTTTATCTCATTAAAGCATTAGATGTGCCAATAAAATTATTGTTTAATTACAATTGGTTATATCTATTTTTATATATTCTAAAATTGTAAGGTTTGAGACACTCGCGACAAAACAACAAGTAAGTTAATCGTCGATCAAGCTAAATACCAGACCAGATTCCTCCAAGAGCAGCTAAAGTTTGCAAATTACTGACTTAAAGATGAAAATCTACTTTACACATGATTCAATTTAACGGGTGATAGCCACCCTTTAATATAGCCATCCTTTAATTTAAACATGAGCACCATCGTTAGCTTCAATCCCATTGCTGATCAGTCAGCACAAACGCTTATTTTGGGTAGCATGCCTGGCGTGCTCTCGCTTAATGCCAGCCAGTATTATGCCCATCCACGCAATGCGTTCTGGCATATTATGGCGAGTATTTATGGCTTTGATGCTGAAATACCGTATGCGCATCGAGCTGAGGCTTTAAAAGCGTCACAAGTCGCGCTGTGGGATGTATTGCATAGTTGCGTACGTCAAGGGAGTCTTGATAGTGCGATTGAAGCTGGCTCACGTGTATCCAATGATTTTCAATCATTCTTCAGTGACTATCCTAATATCAAGCTGGTTGGATTCAATGGCAGCGAGGCGGAAAAAAGTTTTAGACTGTTTGTGCTACCGAAGCTGAGTGTTACAAACATTAAGTTTGTACGTTTACCCTCTACTAGCCCAGCCCATACAGTGCATTTGGAGAAAAAGATAGAAGCATGGCGAACAGCGCTCACTGTTCAAAACACATCATTTAAAGTTAATCTAAAAAATTAACTTTATATATTAACATATTGTTTTATATAATATTAATCATGCTCACGTGCATGATTTAAGCTGTAGCGTGGCAGCTCTATGATCAGTGGTGTCTGCCCCACTTTGACTTGGCAGGCAAGACGTGAGTTTGCAGTTAAACCCCACGCTTCGTCCAGCTGATCCTCTTCTTCATCCGATGCCATGGGCAGAGAAGCATAACCTTCTTTAATAATGACATGGCAGGTACTGCAAGCACATACACCATCACAAGCATGTTCAAGCTCTACACCAGCCGCCAGCAAGGCATCACATAACACTTTACCGGGCTTAACCTCTAACGTTGCCCCTTCTGGACAACTTTCTGGATGAGGTAAAATTTTGATTTGTGTCATAAGGCGATGCTCTCGATTTGTTTACCTGATAAGGCTTTTTGTATTGTTGCGTCCATGCGCCTAGAGGCGAATTCTGTCGTTACTGCATTTAGCCCATCCGTCGCACTGCGTAAGGCTTCCAGGCTATTAGTATCTCCCAACAGTAGGGTTTCTGCCAGATCATAAATACTACTCCAAATCGCATCCCATTCTGGTTTACTTAACAACTCGTGTCCGTCTTCCATCATGGCAATTTCAGTTGCATCCAATAAACGTCTGGCTTCCACTTGCGCTTCACGCAATGCCCGCATGCGCTTATCGTACTCGGCATTGGCAATGCCAGAAGTCAGCATGCCAGCAATTTCAGTATCACTCAGTCCGTAAGAGGGTTTCACGACGATATTCGCTTCAATGCCAGAGGTTTGTTCACGCGCAGTGACAGATAACAAGCCATCTGCATCCACCTGAAAAGTCACGCGTATGCGTGCAGCACCCGCTACCATAGGAGGAATACCGCGCAATTCAAATTGAGCTAAAGATCGGCACTCTGACACCAACTCACGCTCGCCTTGCACCACGTGAAAACTCATGGCGGTTTGACCGTCTTTAAATGTGGTGAAATCCTGCGCCATGGCTGATGGAATTGTAGAGTTGCGTGGAATGATTTTTTCGCTTAAGCCACCCATTGTTTCTACACCCAACGAGAGCGGAATCACGTCCAGTAGCAATAAATCGCTATCACTGCGATTGCCAACCAAGGCATTTGCTTGTATGGCCGCACCAATGGCGACCACTTTATCCGGATCTAGATTTGTTAATGGCTCACGGAAGAAAAAATCCGCTACAGAGCGCTGTAGATGAGGCATCCGCGTGGCGCCACCAACCAATACAACACCTTGTACATCCTCTACTTGCAAACCTGCATCGCGAAGTGCGCGACGCACAGGACTAAATGTTTTATTGAGCAAGTCTTTAGTAAGCTCTATAAACGATTCGCGCCCTAAAATAAGTTGAATTTCTACCCCTTGCGATAACTTGCAACAGATTTCTGTGGCTACCATATCGGTCAATCGCTCTTTGGCGTGTCTGGCCTCAGTCAATAACTGTCTGGTATCTTCGGCAGTTAATGCTTGCAAGTTGAGCGTATCAATGACCCAATGGTAAATTGCATAATCAAAATCATCTCCGCCCAAAGCAGAGTCTCCGCTCGTTGCCAACACTTCAAACACGCCGCGTGTGAGTCTGAGTATTGAAAAGTCAAATGTGCCGCCACCTAGATCGTAAACACAATAAATACCTTCAGAGGCATTATCTAGGCCATAAGCGATCGCCGCAGCTGTAGGCTCGTTGAGCAATCTTAATACAGATAAACCAGCTAATCTTGCTGCATCTTTTGTAGCCTGGCGTTGTGCATCATCAAAATAAGCAGGTACAGTAATCACGGCTCCAGCCAATTCGCCACCGAGGCTTTGTTCTGCTCTCATGCGCAGTTTTTTCAAAATCTCAGCGGAAACTTCAACAGGGCTGAGTTGCCCAGCCACTGTATTGAGTTTTACCATGCCAGGCGTATCAATAAACTGATAAGGCAGATTGCGTATATCTTTAATATCGTTTAAGCCGCGCCCCATAAAGCGTTTAACAGAAACGATGGTGTTTCTTGGATCTTGCGCGGCTTTGCTCCGTGCGTCCCAACCCACATCAATCTCACCATTGGCTGCATAATGTACGACGGAAGGCAGTAGTCCACGACCAGATTCATCAGGCAAGACCTCTGCTACGGTGCTTCTGACCGAAGCGACCAATGAGTGCGTTGTGCCTAAATCAATGCCAACAGCCAGCTTGTGCTGATGTGGCGCAGCACTTTGACCCGGCTCTGCAATTTGAAGTAATGCCATTAGCTCTCCAGTGCGTCTAACGCTGTATCTATCTCGATTTGCAACTTCTCGTAGAACCGAAATTCATTGACACGTTGTGCTGCCAAATCAAAATCTGATTGCTCATCTAGCACTACTGCAAGTAACTTTTCTTGTGCACTAATGGTGTGCCGCAAGCGACGGGACAATGCATCTAGTGCCTGCATGTTTTTACTCGCACGCGCTTCTTCGATTGCTTCACGCCACTCCATCTGTGCCATCAAAAAGGCTGAAGATACGGCATTGCCAGCTTCTTTTTTACCCGCCAAGTTGATCAGGTATTGCGCACGACTGCTTGGGTGCTTTAATGCGCGGTAGCCATCGTTGAGATTGCTTGATAATTGCAATGCTAAGCGCTTCTCCATCTCAGTACCCGCAGCATAACGGTCTGGATGCATTTCTGTTTGTAAACGACGATAAGAGTGATCCAGACTATTGAGGTCGATTGTAAATTTTGGCGCTAAACCAAACATTTCAAAATAATTGGTACCCATCAAACCACTCATGACAAGCTCCAGTGTAAAGTGCAATCACTAAATTAAATCTCAATTAAAACAAGTACTAAACGCTAAAACTCTCACCACACCCGCAATTGGCTTTAGCATTCGGATTGTTAAACTTAAAGCCTTCGTTTAAACCTTCTTTTGCGTAATCCAACTCTGTGCCATCCAGATAAACCATGCTCGTTGGATCAACCAACACCTTAACGCCGTTGGCTTCAAAGATGACATCTTCTGGTGCAGCTTCATCTACAAACTCCAGCGTATAAGCCATGCCTGAACAGCCAGAGGTCTTGACACCAAGCCGCAATCCGATGCCTTTGCCACGACTGGCCAAAAATTTTTGCACGCGTGATGCGGCGGTATCAGTGAGCGTAACAGCCATGTAAATCTCCTTATACTGAAAATGAGCTACCGCAACCACAGGTCGAAGTGGCTTGTGGATTGCTGATCACAAAGCGCGCGCCTTCCAGTCCTTCTTGATAATCAATGGTAGCGCCAACCATATATTGGTAACTCATCGCATCTACAAGTAAGCTCACGCCTTCTTTTTCAATCACTGTATCGTCTTCTGCTACCTGATCATCAAAGGCAAAACTGTACTGAAAACCTGAGCAGCCCCCTCCTGTTACGTAAACACGCAGTTTCAGGCTGGCATCACCTTCTTCAGCGATCATTTCACTTACTTTGCTAGCAGCGCTAGCAGTAAAATTAATTGGCTCTAATGCAACGGTATCGCTCATGTCAGTCTCCTAAGTTAAGCCGCTGTGTGACAGGCATCATAGCCTTCATCAGCAGTCGTGTTCTTGCTACGGTAATCGGTAATGGCAGCGCGAATTGCATCTTCCGCCAACACAGAACAGTGAATTTTTACGGGTGGTAATGCAAGCTCTTCTGCAATATGCGTGTTTTTAATATCCAGTGCTTGGTTTAAGGTTTTGCCTTTAAGCATTTCCGTCACCAATGAAGAAGATGCAATCGCTGAGCCACAACCATAAGTTTTGAATTTAGCATCTTCGATAACGCCATCTGCACCTACTTTGATTTGCAGCTTCATCACATCACCACAGGCTGGTGCACCTACCATGCCTGTGCCTACGTCTTCATCTTCTTGATTAAATGAGCCTACATTACGAGGATTTTCGTAATGGTCGAGTACTTTATCGCTATATGCCATGTCGGCCTCCTATTAAATTATGCTGCTGCATTTTCTGGTTCACGATGCGACTCGGTCGCATGCACCCAACTGACAGATCTAATATCGATTCCTGCTTTGAACATATCCCACAATGGCGATAACTCGCGTAGTTTGCCAATTTTGTCTTGAATGATACTGATCGCATGATCAATATCAGCCTCAGTGGTATAACGGCCGACACTAAAACGAATCGATGAATGCGCTAACTCATCTTCACGCCCAATCGCACGCAATACATAAGAGGGCTCTAAGCTAGAAGATGTACATGCAGAACCGCTGGAGACGGCTAAATCTTTAATCGCCATCATCAGCGATTCGCCCTCAACATAGTTAAAACTCACATTGAGATTGTGCGGCACACGTTGCTCTAGATCACCGTTGAGATACACTTCTTCAATGCCAGACAATCCAGCCCACAGACGATCTCGCAATGCACGAATACGTTCATTCTCAGCAGCCATTTCTTCCTTGGCAATACGGAACGCCTCGCCCATACCCACAATCTGGTGAGTCGCTAATGTACCAGAACGAAAGCCACGCTCGTGACCACCACCGTGCATCTGTGCTTCTAAACGTACACGCGGTTTGCGACACACATATAGCGCACCGATGCCTTTAGGGCCATAGGTTTTGTGGGCTGAAAAACTCATCAAATCGACAGGTAATGTTTGCAAATCAATATCCACTTTACCCGTTGCCTGTGCTGCATCCACATGAAAAATAATGCCTTTTTCACGACAGATATGACCAATTGCGGCCACGTCTTGAATCACTCCAATCTCATTATTCACCAGCATCACAGAGATCAACGCTGTGTCTGGACGAATGGCAGCCTTTAACTCCTCTATGTCTACCAAACCATTTTCCATTGGCGCAAGATAGGTTGCAGTAAAACCCAAGCGCTCTAATTCGCGTACAGTGTCTAGCACCGCTTTATGCTCAGTTTTGATGGTAATAATGTGCTTGCCGCGACTCGCGTAGAAATGAGCCGCACCTTTAATCGCCAAATTGTTAGACTCCGTCGCACCTGAAGTCCACACAATCTCTTTGGGATCACAATTGACCAAAGCGGCTACTTGTTCACGTGCTTCTTCTACTGCCTTTTCAGCCACCCATCCAAATGAATGAGAGCGACTGGCTGGATTACCGAAGTTTTCGGTCAGGAAGGGAATCATCTTCTCAGCAACGCGAGCATCCACAGGAGTAGTTGCAGAGTAATCTAAATAAATAGGCACTTGTGTCATCTGGATATCCAATAATTGCTAGTTAAGCTAGCTATAGCAATCCTTGTGCCACTCGTCATCCAATTGATTTTAAAGGAATTTAATATTCTAAAAAAAAATGTAAGCCTTTTTTTGTATTGTTTGTCGCATTCACTACAATCAAAATCATCACAATTGTTTTAAATTGTTTGCCTGAAAATTAAAAAACTCTTCCTCCGAGCATTACAAGACACACACAATATGTTAAGTTAACAACCAATTCTTAAAGCTTTTCTAAACTTCAGTGTATGCAACATCTATTTATCAATCCTGACTTGTTAGATTTGGCGACTGTTCGCAACCTTCTGCTACATCGCCCTGACAATGCGCACAAAGGTACCTTTGGTAAGGCTGTACTAGTGGGCGGGGATGATGGTATGCAAGGGGCGCTGTTATTAGCGGCTAGATCAGCATTACATAGTGGGGTTGGTCGTGTTTATGCGATCTCTCTAGCGAATCAACCAGTGACGTTAGATGTTAATTTTCCTGAAATTATGTTCAGGCCACTTAACCAACCTCAAACCTGGCTAACGCTTGCAGACCATATCGTCATCGGCACAGGACTAGGTCAGACAGCAAAGTCCATGGACGTACTCGCTTTATGCTTACAGCAAAATAAGAGTTTACTGCTTGATGCCGATGCCTTAAATCTTATTGCCAAACACCCCCGTTTAGCAGAGCTGATGCGTAACCGTACCAGCCCCTCGGTCATGACACCGCACCCAGCAGAAGCAGCGCGGTTGATGGATGCTAGCGTAGAAGATGTACAGAGCTATCGGGCAGAGTGCGCACGTGAAATCGCCAATCAATTTCATACCATATGCGTATTAAAAGGTGCGGGCACTATTATCGCTGGCCTAGATGATGTGCTTTTGATGAATCCAACTGGCAATGTTGGCCTGGCTACGGCAGGCACAGGTGATGTATTGAGTGGCTTAATTGGTGGTTTTATGACGCAAGGCATGACTGCACTTGATGCAGCCCAAGTAGGTGTTTACGTACATGGATTAGCCGCGGATAGATTAGTAGAAGCAGGTATCGGCCCTATTGGATTAACGGCTTCAGAAATCATTACATCCGCACGACAAACTTTAAATCACATGTATGCTAAGCGTGATTCCCAACTCACAAATGAAGCGGCCTTCATCACGGTTTAAGGCGGTAGACCAAAACAGCATCACCTTGTTTGAACCCAAACAATGCATTCCCACCACTCACAACTGCTACATATTGAACACCATCAATCACATATGTAATTGGTGGTGCATTCACACCAAACGCTGATTTCGTTTGCCACAATAACTCGCCTGTTTGGCTGTTGTAAGCATTAAATCTACCATCGCCCTCACCCATAAATACTACACCACCTGCCGTAGCCAGCACCCCGCCCACCAATGGCTGCGCGGTTTTGTTTTGCCATACAATTTTCCCAGACCCTAAGTCAATCGCTGAAAGCAAACCCCAGCGCGGATCTTGTGTAGGTTCACTCGCGGCGTATTGAATCGCGGCCTGGCCGTTTTTACCTGGCGTTTCGTGAAGTGTATATTTAATGGGCGCATGTATGCCCGCAACAAATACGCGCTGATTTTGCTCATCCACACTCACTGGAGACCAGTTAGAGCCTCCCAAAATACCTGGATAGACGACTACACCTTCAAACGTCGCTTTTTTAAACATGTTAAGCTGAGGCACAAAAGCATCTGATTTCTTCAGCAGAGCACCCGTGGCACGGTCGTGAATATAAAACCAGCCTGTCTTACTGGCCTGCCCCACGGCGGCAATCGATTTGCCATTCAATCGATAGTCAAATAACACAGGCGGACTCGCTAAATCGTAACCCCACAAATCGTGCGGCACTTGTTGATAGTGCCATTTTCTTTTACCCGTATTAGCATCTAAAGCTACTAATGAGACCGTATACAGATTATCACCAGGACGCGAAACATCATTCATTTGTGGACTTGGGTTACCTGTACCAAAATAAAGCGTATCTGTTTTGGCATCAATCGCTGGTGTACTCCAAGCAGAACCACCGCCAAAGCGTGCAGAATCGCTATATTTTCCAGTATCTGCTTTTTCTTTGACTACATCGCGATTCAGACTGATGCCATCTGCCGTTGTTTCACTAAAGCTTCCTTCCCAACCAACATCGGGAATCGTATCAAACTGCCAAACGCGTTTACCATCATTGACATCATATGCAGCAAGAAAACCTGGTCTGCCGAAACGTCCAGTGACACCAATGACAGCACCTAACGGCGCATCGGCAGTGGGATTATCAATGTGCAATCCGTAACCAACCCCAGTAATACCAACAATCACCTTGTTTTTATAAACAATAGGTGCCATGGCAATACCAATACCTGTGCCACCTGTCACTTTGCGCGCACTATTTGGGTCATTTTTATTAAGGGCATCCTGCCCTTCTGTGACAATATCATTTTCAACCACATCAATATCCCACTCTTTAGCACCTGTTTTTGCATTAAGTGCGATTAAACGCGCGTCTACTGTACCAATGAATACCTTGCCATTAGCAACCGCGACACCGCGATTAGCGGGTCCACAGCACATTTGCCAGCTTTTGCGTCTATCATGCTGGTAGCGCCAGATCTCCTTGCCAGTTTTTGCATCAAGCGCTAGCACATGGTTAAACGGTAGCGATAAATACATGATGCCGTTTTGTACGATAGGCGTTGCTTGAAATGTTGCTGCTACACCCGTATTGACATGCCAAGCTTCAACTAAATTTTTAGCATTCTGGGTATTTATTTGCGTAATGGGTGCAAATCGCTGGCCATTATAATCGCGCCCAAAACTTGGCCAATCCTGATTTTGGGCGGTATTCTGCGTTTGATTAACAGTACATGCTTGCATTAAACAAAACAAAAATAGACTCGCTGTTTTTAGCATACTTGATTTAATCATGACACTTAACCCCCATAAAATATACAGATTAGTATATACCAGATTACACAAATATCTCAATTGAAATTTTAAGATTACTACAGACAGTATTTGCTCAAACTTTTTATGCAAAAAAGTTTAGGCTTAGTCCAAGCGGATAATGTTTTATGAGTTCAACTTATCATAAAAGTCTAGTCTGAACTTAAATTAAAAACCCTGATAAACTAGGCAACATGCAGCAAAAAGACTCTACGTACTCCTTGATAGACTGGCGCGATGACCAGCCCTACTCCACCCTGTATGACGATGTTTATTTCTCTACCGACCCTGCAAACCCGCAACAAGGTTTAGCCGAAACGCACCATGTGTTTCTAACGCATAATCAATTAGAAACTCGGTTCAAATCGCTCACAGCTTCGCATTTTACTGTTGCAGAAACCGGCTTTGGCACAGGGCTGAATTTTTTATGTACTTGTCAGTTATGGTTCAAAGTAGCGCCAAAAAATACAAGACTGCATTTTATTTCTGTAGAAAAGCACCCTTTAGATGCAGAAATATTGGCACAGATTCATGCCAAATGGCCTCATTTGCAGGAAGAGTCCCAAGCGTTACTCGCTCAGTATCAAGCACTCCCAGAAGGGTTTCACCGTTTTCAATTATGGCAGGGACGCGTAATACTGACCTTGCTCATAGGCGATGCCTGTAGCATGCTGGCAAAACTCCATGCACACCCTGATGCCTGGTTTTTAGATGGATTTTCTCCTGCCAAAAATCCTGAGATGTGGCAGCCTGCCTTGTATGCACAAATGGCAAGGCTTTCGCATGCATCCACAACATTTGCCACTTTCACTAGCGCTGGAGACGTTAGACGAGGATTAATATCTGCAGGATTTGCTGTAAATAAAACAAGCGGTTATGGTCGCAAGCGAGAAATGCTGTATGGTCATTTTTCTACAAGCAAGCCACATCAAATACGCGCGCATGGCGCTAGTACTGCTGTGGTCGTTGGTGCAGGCATAGCAGGCTGTGCTACCGCTTATGCTTTGGCCGCGCGTGGCTGGCAGGTACAATTGATTGAGCGTCATACACACATCGCACAAGAGGCTTCTGGCAATCCACGTGGAGTACTTTACCCGCGTTTAGCCAGCCATGCCAATGCATTAGATCAACTTTCCTGTTCTGGCTATTTATACACAATAAGACTACTGCAAACGCTTTCTCTTGAGACTACTGCATTTCAAGCATGCGGACTGCTTCAATTGGCTTTTAATGCGCGTGAGCAACAGCGCATCCAAGAAGTCTATGCACGTCAGTTAAGCGCATCATTGTTAAACCTAGTCAGCAGTGATGAAGCCAGCCGGATTGCTGGAATTAAGCTTAATCATCCCGCGCTTTATTTTCCGCAAGCGGGCTGGATTAATCCGCATGCATTTTGTACAGCATTAATTCAGCACCCTAATATCACATTACATCTAGAGAACAATGCATTACGCCTTCAACAATATGCGCAAAAATGGCAAGTATTTTCAACACAGGGATGCATCGCCGAAGCAGATGCAGTGGTACTCACCAATGCTAACGATGCGCTACAATTTTTACAGAGCGCGCATTTGCCTATCACTACAGTGCGCGGACAAATGAGTACAATAATGGCCGATTTGCATAGTCAATCTTTAAAGTGCGTGGTATGTACCGATGGTTATATGACACCTGCATTACAGCATATCCATTGTTTGGGTGCTACGTTTTCAGCGCATGATCACAGTACAGAAATCAGAGATGCAGACAATATAAGTAATCTGAATATGGTCAAAAAAATGTCTGAAGATTTTTTAGCACTCAACCCCGCAATGCAAGGACGCGTGGCACTACGTAGCACCACACCTGATTATTTACCTTTGTTGGGGGAGCTGATTGATGCCTCGACACTCAAACAGCATCCGCCCAAACACATTAGCCCACCACCAGCACTACCTTGGCATCATGGTTTATTTATCAATGTAGCACACGGTGCAAAAGGCTTAACCACTGCGCCATTTTGTGCCGAAATTTTAGCAAGCTTGATGTCCCATGAGCCATCGCCAGTAGAAATGCCCTTACTACAAGCATTGAATCCCAATCGTTATCTATTGCGTGAAATGGGTCTAAAACGCTTAATTTTAGCCACAAGTTTCAGGTAATATGCAACCCATGAGCCAGATCACACAGCTAAATATTGCCATTCAAAACAACCCCAACGACCCCGCTTTGTATTATGAATTAGGGGGAGCCTACCTTGCTATGCTAAAAACTGATGAAGCATTGGCAAGTTATAACAAAGCATTACAATTAGCGCCGGACCACCCACAAATCTTGTTGCAGTTAGGAAATACCGCGTGTGTAGCAATGCAATATGCACAAGCGGCCAATTACTTTAAAAGATGTATTGCGCTTGCTCCGAATGATGCTGGCGCACACTATAACCTTGGTAACGCCTACCGTGAACTAGGGGAACCTTTAGAAGCGGCTCAATGCTATCTGCGCACCCTACAACTGACACCTGAAGACGCCGATGCGCATAATAATTTAGGCAATACCTACCGCGAGTTGGGCGCATTAGACAAGTCCATTGCAAGCTATCAACAAGCCCTAAAGCATAATCCTCAATTACATCATGCACTTGCACATCTCATTCACCAAAAGCAGCATATCTGTGATTGGAAGGATTTAGATACGCAAATAACACAGTTACGCAGCATATTAAAACAACATAAAAATGCACAAATTGCACCTTTTGCTTTTTTAGCCATGCCTGGCACAACCGCTGAAGAGCAGTTGTTATGCGCAAATCAATGGGCGACTCAACAATTTAGTCAGCTCGTGACCTTTAAGAACGAAGTGGCTTTAGTACAACCTAAAGACGCAAAACAGAAAATCAGGGTTGCATACCTGTCTGCTGATTTTAGATTGCACCCACTGGCTTTTTTAATCACTGAATTATTAGAGCACCATGACAAATCTACTTTTGAAATCATTGCTTACAGTCACGGTATTGATGATGCATCAGAAGAACGCCGACGTATTGAAAAGGCCGTTGATCTCTTTGTTGATATCCATTCACTCAGTGATATTGAGGCTGCAAAACACATTAAAGAACATCAGATTGATATATTGATTGATTTAACTGGATACACTAAAAATAGCCGTAGCGGAATCGTTGCACTCAAACCAGCACCAATCGCTATCAATTGGCTAGGATTTCCGAGCACTATGGGCACGCTAGATGGGGAATCTTTATTTAACTACATTTTAGTGGATAACACGATTGCGCCTGAGCCGCAGTACTTTAGTGAGCAATGCCTGTATCTACCATGCTATCAGCCCAACAATCAGTCTCGTCCTCAGAGTGAAGCTGGGGAACGTTCAGATCATCAATTGCCTGCTGAAGCCTTTATATTCTGCTGTTTTAACCAAACATTTAAAATCACTGCTGAGGTTTACGCTACCTGGATGCGCATACTCAAACAAGTGCCAAATAGTGTACTTTGGCTATTAGATTGCAATCCATGGGCCAAAAACAATCTGATAGAGACCGCTAAAAAAGCGGGTATTGCAGCGGATCGTATCATTTTTGCACCGCGCGTCTCCATCGCACAACACATTGCGCGCCAGCAACATGCAGACTTATTTTTGGATACCCTACCCTATAATGCACATACCACAGCCAGTGATGCTTTGTGGATAGGACTGCCTGTGCTAACTTGCATGGGGGAGACTTTTTCTTCCAGAGTATGCGCCAGTCTTTTAAAAACCCTCAACTTAGACGACTTAATCACAGACAATCTAGTAGCCTATGAAACATTGGCAGTAACAATTGCTCACAATAAAGATACGCTTTCAGCACTCAAACAAACACTAATCGCCAACCATGACCAACTATTTAATAGCGTAAGATTTACGCAACACTTGGAAAGCATATATTTAAATGTTTATAATAAAAAGCTAATACTTTAACCAACTTAACAACTTGTGTTAAAGTAAAGTAATAACACTATCAACGCAAAGGACAGCATGGCAACTGTAGATATTTCACCTGTATTAAAGTTTATGGTAGATAAAGGCGCCTCGGATATTTTCTTTAGCACCAACGCCGCCATTCACATTGACATAGAAGGTGAAAACCTACCGATTAACACACAAATCATGACACCAGGCATGATTAAAGAAATCGCCTACTCGCTAATGAATCCTGAGCAGCTAAGGGAGTTTGAGTCCACATTAGAATGTAACTTTGCCATTAGCAAGCAAGATGTTGGTCGTTTTCGGGTCAATGTATTTAAACAACGTGGTGAAGTGGCGATGGTAATCCGCCATATTAAAACAGAGATTCCTTCATTTGAGCAGCTTGGTTTATCTCCTACACTTAAAGATTTAATCATGCGCAAGCGTGGCTTAATCCTGATGGTAGGTGCCACAGGCTCTGGTAAGTCAACCTCACTAGCCTCAATGATTGATTTCCGTAACGAAAATGCGACGGGACACATCATTACGATTGAAGATCCTATTGAGTTTGTATACCAACATAAAAAGTCCATCGTAAATCAGCGTGAAGTAGGTATCGACACTTTATCGTTTGATAACGCACTCAAAAACGCCATGCGCCAAGCACCCGATGTGATTTTAATTGGTGAAATTCGCGATATGGAAACCATGAAGCTGGCTTTGGCATATGCTGAGACTGGTCATCTATGTTTAGCCACGCTGCATGCGAATAATGCAAACCAAGCACTAGAACGTGTGATTTCGTTCTTCCCACAGGAAATTAAGCAATCTTTATTATTGAGTGTTTCACTTAATCTGGTGTCTATTATTTCCCAGCGTCTCGTGCCTGCAAAATCGCAGAAACGCGTTGCCGCGAGTGAAGTGTTAATCAATACTCCTTATGTTTCAGAACTTATCCAGAAACAAAAGTTAAGTGAAATCAAAGAAATCATGGCGGATAGCAATGATATTGGCATGAATACTTTTGATCAGTCTTTATTTAGATTGTATGCAAACGGTAAAATCGATGAAGAAAATGCCTTAGCGCATGCCGATTCACGTAACGATCTGTCGCTCAAAATTCGCTTTGCAAAAGAAGGCAGCCAAACTATCTAGAGGCCAATGCAGAAAGCAAAATAGCACTCCTCAAGGCTCTACAAACCAGCATTTTACGAAAAGACATAACAACTCGTGTGCTAATATTAATCGGCCATCATAAAAGCTTAGCCTAGATTTCATAAAAATTTAATAATCTAAATACTGTATTGCAATGTAACTGGCATGCTAGAATAAATCATGCTTAGACGTAGTTACCAGCGAGTTGTTAGTTATATTGCCCTAGTTGCAGTAGTTTTTGCGTCAGTTGCACCTACAATCTCACACGCCATTGAAGCAAAAAAAGGAAATCCATCTTTTTTCCAAGAAGTTTGTACTACGCAAGGCGTTACGCAAGTCTCTATCGGCATTGGCGATAGTCAGCTAATAGAAAAATCCCCTTCTGATGTTCCGACAGACCCCAATAAGATGGGTATGCATTTTGAGCATTGCCCATATTGCTTTAGCCATGCAAACGCAATTGGGCTCACCTCCTCCTCAATCGAGCTCTTCATTGCAGAACTCAACTCTACTGAACATATTGTTAGCTATACTGCACCAATTGTTATTGCTTATTTTGCTTCATCCCACCCTTCTCACGCTCCCCCTGCCTTCTAAATAAAGTTTTTGCAATTTGGATGCCACTCCTGCAATTAGCAAAGTAGCACCATCTCTAGACTCACCAAAAATTTATCAGTTTTTGACTGGTTCATTTGCGTTAACACATGATTTACATTCTGATTGGCTAGTCAATTTTGGCATGTAATTCATGCGGTTAGTTAAAACGCTGAGTCAACAATAAAGTACTTAACATCGGAGGTAACGATGTCAATAGCAAACTTCCAGCCGCCGCTGGTGAATGCTTGTGGCTTATCCGCGACTTTGTCTGTCCTAACGACACCTGAAGCGGATACATATGTCTGCCTTTAGCAGGCCTGGGCATGCTAACGACTGTGCGCTACCGTGCCTTGGTTAAGGTAAAGAATAGACGCATTTTTAAATCACTTATGAAAGGTATTATTATGAAGAAATCATTTGCAACACTCGTCGGTACACTCGCTGTGTTATCTGCTGTTCAGACAGCACAAGCGACTGTGTATACTTACAATGTAACAGAAACATTTTTTGAGCCAGACACTCAGCCCAGAGACTCGATTTTTATTGGGACTTTTAGTTTTGACGATGTGACTAAAACAGTTTCAGACTTAAAGGGTATTTTGAGTGAGTCTATGACTGGCGATCAAATCGCTTATCCAAATGACAATATGACGTGGTTATCGTTAGATTACCAATTGTCATCAATTTACGACTCGACTTTAGGCGGTTTGCTAGTCACCACCTTCAAAAACCCAACGACCAATACTTTTACTACAGCGTATGGTGGAGATGGCTGGACTCCAGGCACAGGCTTTGGTCTATATTCTGGGTTTCCAGGAGTAAATGCTGGCAATGCTTATGCCAGAATTTTTGTTAACACTACAGACCCTTTGGCAGCAATCACACAAGCACAAATTGATAAGCTTGCTTATGCTGATTGCGCACCAGGTGGCATGATGATGGCAACTTGCATGACAGGAACGACAGTTGCTGGCTATGGTAGCATCGGTACCATGAGCGGATACCCAGTCTCACAAGTCATCACATTAGCTGCTGTGCCAGAAGCTGACACCTATGCCATGTTAATTGCCGGTCTAGGCGTAATGGGCTTTGTTTCTCGCAAACGTAAAACAAATTAGTGTGTATGGCCTACCCTGCGGGTAGGCCTTCTCTCATTGATTTTTAAATAAAGCCTACTACTTTGAAATCATCCCCTCGTTTGAAGACTGTGATTAAGCTGTTTAAAAGCAGCCTAATCACTTTTATTGTAATCTCACCAATTGTGGTATTTGCGGGTAGCGAATCCATTACCTTAGATAGCGTTCTGGAACCTGTCAAACTGGATCCCATTGAGATTATTGCGGACAAGGTTGCTTCGCCTATCAATGGTACCCAGATCAACCAGCATGATATTTCTACACTACAATCTTCAAGCAGTGATAGCACACGCCTACTAGAAAATATTCCAGGTATTAGCGTATATGAGGCTGGTGCCATCTCTGGTTTGCCAGTCATACATGGGTTAGCAGATGACCGTCTGCGTGTTCAGGTGGATGGTATGGACTTAATGTCCGCATGCCCAAATCATATGAATTCAGCGCTCTCTTTTATTCATCCATCAAAAGTAGGAAGCATTACTACGTTTGCAGGCATCACGCCTGTGAGTGTAGGTGGAGACAGCATTGGCGGGACTATTCAAGTGAAATCAGCCCCACCTCGGTTTGCTGATACAGGTGGAAAGCTACTATTTGAAGGTCGCATGGGCACGTTTTTTCGCAGTAATAATCATGCACGTGGGTACAACCTTAATGCTGAGGTGGCGAATCAAAATGTAAACCTGTCATATTCTGAATCGCGTGTGAATGCAGATAATTATACTGCTGGAAAAGACTTTAAATCAGCAAGTCTATGGTCGGGGCCATTACAAAATGGGCTCAGTCCTACCGATGCAAATGAGGTGGCATCAAGCTCACTTAAAGACTCAATTAATCAGGATGTCGGCATTGCACTAAAACATGAAGGCCACTTACTTCAATTTAACATAAGTGAACAAAGCGTGGGTTTTGAGGGATTTCCCAATCAACGTATGGATATGACTTATAACAAAAATGCTTTATTTAATCTGCGCTACACAGGACAGTTCGATTGGGGAGATATAGAGGCCCGCTTATATCAACAATATATACGGCATAAGATGGAAATGAGTTTCGAACGCGTTTATGCGCTTCCCGCAATGCCTATGGATTCCAAAGCCCGAACAAGCGGTGGGCAAATCAAAGCAATCATGGCATTTCCTGAGCGTGACATATTTCGCATCGGAGGAGAGTTTCAAAATTACAGCTTAGATGACTGGTGGCCGCCAGTCGGTAGCAGTGTGGGATCAATGTGTTGTAATGAATTTTGGAATATACAGGATGGCAAGCGCAATCGTATCGGTATATTTGGAGAGTGGGAAGCGGTCTGGAATAGTCAATGGTTAAGCTTGTTAGGCATTCGAAACGACAATGTAGAAACTAATGCTGGCTTGGCACAAGGTTACAGTAATGGCTCTTACAAATCAGATGCCGATAAATTTAACGCACTCAATCATGCGCGTAAAGATTCCAATATCGACTGGACTGGTCTCATTCGTTATACGCCAGAGGCAACGGAAACTTTCGAGCTAGGGCTTGCACAAAAAACGAGATCACCTAATCTTTATGAGCGTTATCCATGGTCAACATTTGCCATGGCCGCATTAATGAATAACTTTGTCGGTGATGGCAATGCCTATATTGGCAATCCCAATCTCAAGTCAGAAATTGCCCATACACTCAGTGCCAGTGCGGACTGGCACGATGCAGAAAGACAAATATGGGGGCTTAAAGTCACTGGCTATCTCACATATGTAGATGATTTTATTGATGCGAAACGCTGTAATTTAGTTGGATGTGGCGCTACAAACCCAACAAAAACAAATGCTTATGTATTACTCCAATATGAAAATCAATCAGCCAAACTTTATGGTGTAGATGTATCCGCATATCAAGCATTAGGTAGCATTGAGGGCGTTGGCAGTTTCACAACCAATGCCATTGTCAATTACGTTAAAGGTGCAAACTTAACAACTGGAGATAATCTTTACCATATAATGCCTCTCAATACAAAAGTGAAGCTGATACATCAGCTTGGCACTTGGACGAATACCGCTGAGCTTCAAATGGTTAGCGCAAAATCACACATATCTCATGTAAGAAACGAAGTGCCTACTGAAGGCTACACTTTACTCAATCTGCGTACTAGCTACGCGTTCAAGCAGGCAAGATTCGATTTAAGCGTTGAAAATCTGCTCAACAAATATTACAACTTACCTTTAGGAGGGGCTTATGTCGGTCAAGGGGCATCTATGACAACTAACATTATTCCATGGGGAGTAACTGTTCCAGGAATGGGGCGTTCGTTCAATGTTGCATTCACTTTAGATTTTTAATATCGCCATTGCTCTGTGTGCTCTCAAGATCTTGATTCTATTAAAGGGCCTCAATTTAGATTTAGGCATTATTACGTTGCATTGCAGAAATTAAACCTGCCGCAACAATCATGGAACCGCCTATCCACTCATTCCAAACCATTGCCTCATGTGCTAAATAGTAAGATGCGATAGCCGCTACTACCAGCTCAAATAAAAATAAAACCGAAGCGCGTACAGCGGTCATCTGCGTCACGCCGTATTGTACAAAAATAGTAGCCAACATCAATAATAGCGCAATTACAAACATAATCTGCCATTGTGAAATGCTGAAAAAGTCTGGGCTTGGAAACTTAGTCCCTACCCAAGGCAGCATCAGTAAAGACACGCCCACCACGCCGATCCAAACCAACATGGACTTGGTCGCAAGACTCAAATCGCTTGAGCGTCGCGTGACCACATTGGCTAAAGAAAAGCCTATACCAGAAGACAAAGCCAGCCATTCTGCATGGTTATGCGGCAGTGGCAAAGCGTTACCAGAAAAATCATTTAGCATAATAAATGCTCCCAGCAGCGAAATAGTAATCGCCATATAGCCTGAGGCATGAATACGCTCTTTTAACCAGAAATGTGCTAATAGCAGTGTCCATAAAGGTGATAAATAAAACAGCAACATGACGCGCATGACCTCACCATCAATCACTGCCAGCACATAGCTGAGATTAGTCCAGCCAGCTAACAGGGCAAGCCACCACGCGCGATGTGGTAACTTCAACATTCCTCGCCAATGGCGCGCAAAAATGCATGAACCCATCACGAGTGCAATACTGTAGGTGTAAAAGCTTGAGGCGATACCAGAAACCCCAGCCTCACTCATCAGGCGATAAGGGTACCAAATGATTCCCCAACACAAGGCACCAAATAGTAATCCACATACCGCAAAAAGGTTTTGTTTATTGTTATTGCTCACTATAATACATACCTATGAATTCAAATTTAAACCTGTTACAGCCATACCCGTTTCAACGCCTACGCGAGCTATTCAAGGGTGTGACACCCAACCCTAAACTGGATCCGATTAACTTATCGATTGGCGAGCCCAAGCACGCCACGCCCACTTTGATACAGCAGGCGCTCATTGATAATCTGTCTGGATTAGCTAATTATCCCACAACGATTGGGGTTTCGGCTTTACGTGAAGCAATTTCGCAGTGGATCGCACGTCGCTACGCAATTCCCGCACCCAATCCAGAAACGAGCATATTACCTGTCAATGGTAGCCGTGAAGCGTTATTTTCTTTTGCGCAAGCAGTGATTGATCCAAAACATCTCAAACCAATTGTAATTTCGCCCAATCCTTTTTATCAAATCTATGAAGGCGCAACCTTTCTAGCAGGTGCTGAGCCCTATTTTTTGAATACTACGCCAGAAAATCAACATGCCATGGATTTTACCAGCGTGCCTAAAGAGATACTCAATCGCACACAGCTTGTTTACGTGTGTAGCCCTGGCAACCCTTCAGGCAAAGTCATGGACTTGTCGCAATGGAAAACCTTATTTGAGCTCTCGGATCAATATGGCTTTGTGATTGCTGCCGACGAGTGTTATTCAGAAATCTACTTTAATGAATCCAAACCACCGCTAGGCGCTTTACAAGCAGCACATCTGCTTGGTCGAGACTTTCATAATCTGGTCATTTTCAGTTCTTTATCCAAACGTTCTAACGTGCCAGGCATGCGCTCTGGATTTGTGGCTGGCGATCCCCAAATTATTGAAAAATTCACGCTCTACCGCACCTACCATGGATGCGCAATGAGCCCTGCGATACAAGCAGCAAGCACCACCGCATGGAACGACGAAGCGCATGTCATTGAAAATCGCAAACTGTATGCGGAAAAATTCATGGCCGTCACGCCTATCCTTAAAAAGGTGTGGCCGCATATTGAAATGCCTGATGCCGCATTTTATCTTTGGGTTAATACTGAGCAAGCCGATACAGATCTTGCCATACGACTATATCGCGATTTAAATATTACCGTGCTGCCTGGCAGTTATTTGGCGCGTGATGCGCATAATACAAATCCAGGAAAAGGATTTATTCGTATGGCTTTAGTTGCATCCGTCTATGAGTGCGTGGAAGCGGCGCATAGAATGTTAAGCTTAAAAAATTAATGCTATACATTAGGTACTGCATTTAATGCATTGATTTACAATATTAAATACCTGATTATCTAAATTAGGCGCTAAACAATCAACTGCTTGAATGTCTTGCATGCTACGTAACCAGGTGAGCTGTCTTTTTGCCAATTGACGCGTAGCGAAAATACCTCTATCGCACAACTCATCAATACCAAAGTCACCCTGCATATGTTCTAGTACCTGCCTATATCCCACACATCGCATCGCAGTGCTATTGATGGTGAGTTCTGGATACAGTTGCATTAAAGCTTTAACTTCTGCGAGCAAACCCATCTCCAGCATCTGCTTAAAACGTAGCGCAATGCGCTCATGCAAAACTTTACGATCACTCGGAATCAATGCGACTTTCAACACCTGGTAAGGTAAAGCTTGGCTTTCTTGTTCCGCATAATGCTGTGACATGGTTTTTCCACTCACCCGATAGACTTCAAGCGCACGCTGTATACGTTGCATGTCATTTGGCTTTAATCGTTTTGCAGTTTCAGGATCGACTTGGGCTAACTTTGCATGCATAGCTGGCCACCCTGCTTCTGCGGCCTCAGCATCTAGTGTTGCACGAATCGCTTGATCAGCTTCTGGTAGCTCGCTCAAACCACTTTCTAAGGTTTTGAAGTAAAGCATTGTGCCGCCTACCAGCAATGGCACTTTACCTCTACTGGTAATATCCGCCATTAAACGCAGTGCATCTGCCCTAAAACTAGCAGCAGAATAAGGCTGCGTGGGTAAGCGAATATCAATCAGATGGTGTGGTGCAATCGCCAGCGTATTTGCATCTGGCTTAGCTGTGCCGATGTTCATTCCTTTAAAAACCAACGCAGAATCAACACTAATTAACTCAACGGGTAATGCCTGAAACAAACTAACCGCCAAACCTGTTTTACCACTTGCTGTTGGCCCCATTAAAAAAATAGCTGGGGGATATTTCTGCGCTCGTATGGTCATGTATTGCGTTGATTAATCATACTTAATATATTTAAATCTTGGATCTTCGTTTGGCGTACCTTCTAGTGCACTATTCGGATTTTCTTGATTGGGCTGCCATTGAATCACTTCTTCAATTTTTTTGGCGAGTTCAAAGTCTTTGTTCGTAATCCCTTTAGCACTGTGTGTACATAATTTGACAATCACAAATGCATAAGACACCGTCAAGTCAGGATGATGCCATGCCGCCTCAGCTAAATGACCAACGGTATTGACCACCATGAGTGTACCTTTCCAACCACTGGTTTTATATTTACGACGTATCCAGCCATCTTCTAAATACCAGTGCGGAAGTAAAGACTGCAGTTTTTCATGGATTTCTGATTCACTATACACTTTGTCTTTAAGGTTTGGTGTATCTTCTAAATCGCTCATAATATTTTCTCCAAGAGTGCTCAATTACTGCTAATCCGTATCAGGCGAGTATACCTGCATCACAAAATGCATTAAATAGGTTTGTTCAACCATTCAATCCTAGCGTCAATAGCACTTAACTTCCTTATTTTCCACGCATAAACATTTTGTCTAAATCTTGCATGGTGACTTGAAACCAAGTGGGGCGACCATGGTTACATTGTCCAGAGCGTTCTGTCGCCTCCATATCACGCAACAGCGCATTCATTTCTGGAATCGTAAGGGTGCGATGCGCACGCACAGCGGCATGACAGGCCATGGTGCCTAACATTTCATTTCTGCGTTCTGTGAGCGCACGCGTAGCGCCATACTCACGCAGATCACGTAACACATCACGCGCTAAAGTCACTGCATCTGCATCTTGTAGCATGACAGGGACTGCGCGCACCGCCAGTGTGGTAGGAGAAAGCACAGCAAACTCAAATCCCAACTGCCTTAAACTGCCCTGACCTGTACTCAACGCTTCCTGCACTGTCGCTATTTCTAGCTTGTCTGCATTAAAACTGACGGGAATTAACAGTGGCTGCATCGCTACCGCATCGGTTTCTAATGCTTTTTTTAATCGCTCATACACAATGCGCTCATGCGCGGCATGCATATCGACCACCACTAGACCCAATGCATTCTGCGCAAGAATATAAATACCGTGAATTTGTGCAACAGCAAAGCCTAAGGAATGTGATTGCAACGACTGCTGCTCAATTTGTTCAATCACGTCTGCACTGCTGCCTTGCGCGAGCTTAACTTCTGGCTTAATGCCACTATATAACGTTTGATAAAAACTGTTATTTTCATTTGCGCTTAAGTTAATTTGCGATTGATAAGCTGGATAATTTAATCTTGTCGGTTCATTATTATTTGTGAAAGGATTGCTGGGCGTTTGACTAGCGGTCACTGCACTTGAAGTGCCAGTTGGTGCGGCGAGTGCTTTGTGTAAAGCATGAAAAATAAAACGGTGCAGCGCTTGACCGTCTCTAAAACGTACTTCTGTTTTTGCAGGGTGTACATTGACATCCACTAACGCTGGATCCAACTCTAAAAATAACACATAGGCAGGATGACGGTCATGATGCAATACGTCTTGATAGGCTTGACGTATGGCGTGGCTGATCAACTTATCACGTACAAAGCGCCCATTCACATACACGTACTGCGTATCGCGCGCATTACGTGAGAACGTAGGTTTAGCTGCCATCCCCCAGAAACGCAAGCCCCCAGCGGACTCATCCAGCACAAAAGATTCTGCTGAAAAAGCTTCACCCAAAACTTCAGAAAAACGCTTTTCCACAGAGCCTTTAGTGAAGCGCATCACGGCTTTACCATTATGCTGTAACAAAAAACTCACCTCTGGACGTGAAAGCGCTACTCGCGTTAAAGCTTCCTCGCAATGACCATATTCTGTACCTTCTGTTTTAAGAAACTTGCGACGCGCTGGCGTATTAAAATACAAATCATTGACTTCTACCACGGTACCCATATCTAAAGCTGCTGGCTCAACACTACTGATTGCGCTGCCTTCCGAAAGAATGCGCCACGCATGTTTTTGATTGACAGACTTACTGATTAATTGTGTACGAGAAACTGAAGCAATACTTGCCAAGGCTTCGCCCCTGAACCCCAAACTTGCTACACGCTCAAGGTCTTCTAAACTTGCAATTTTGCTAGTGGCATGACGCGTTAAAGCGAGCTGCAAATCCTCTTGTGGGATGCCTTTGCCATTATCGGTCACTCTGAGTTGCTTGATGCCTCCTTGTAATAGCATCACTTGAATATCGCTACTCCCCGCATCCAAGCTATTTTCTAGCAGTTCTTTAAGTGCTGAGGCGGGTCGCTCCACTACTTCGCCAGCGGCGATTTGACTAATAAGCTGATCTGGTAAAAGTTGTATACGCATTTGCGTCATTTTACCTGCTTTGCACATTTAACTCATGATTTTCCTACCGCTTAAGTGAGAGAAACCTGGTCTAAATACTCTGGCACAACCGCTTGCCAATAGAGTTGCTCCTCTATATGTCGCCGCATCATATCTGCTGCTATTGGCTCACCATGCGTAATAAATGTTTTTTTAGGGGGGTGTTCCATTCCTTTCAGCCAATCAATCATTTCCTGATAATCCGCGTGCGCAGATAAGTTAGAGATCAACTCGACACGCGCCCTGACTGGCACATACTCTCCATGTATCTTAATGCTATCCGCGCCGTCTAACATGGCAGCACCTCTGGTACCTGCTGCCTGAAAGCCAACAAACAAAATCGTATTATTCGATTTGGGCGCAAACGCTTTTAAATGATGCACCACCCTACCTCCAGAGGCCATGCCACTCGCGGAAAGGATAATCATCGGCCCTTTAGTTTCGTTCAGTCGTTTAGACTCTTCGACGCTGTTGACCATATGCGCGCAATGACTCAATGCATCGCATTGTGCTGGGGTCAATCGATGTTCGCCACGATGATGGTTAAATATGGCGGTAGCATCTACCGCCATTGGACTATTTAAATACACTGGGATATTTTCAGGAATTTCGCCTGCCGCCTTAAGCAAATGGATGTAATACAGCAACTCTTGCGCTCGGCCGACTGCAAACACTGGGATAAGTACGACACCTTTGCGTTTAACTGTTTTATTAATAATCGCTGCCAGCTTAATTTTAGGATCATCCTGTGCATGCAAACGATTTCCATAAGTCGATTCTAGTACCAGATAATGCGCCTGCTGAATAGGGCTGGGCGCATTCATCAATACATCATGCGGTCGCCCAACATCACCAGAAAATACAATAGAGGTATGTAAGTCATTAAAGCGTACAAATGCGGAACCCAAAATATGTCCATTGGGATAAAAGCATACTTGCAAACCGTCTCCTAGGCTTATTGTCTGCCCGTAAGCAACAGGCGTTAACAGTGCGATAGCACGTTCTGCATCCTCTTTGGTATAGAGGGGTAAAGCTGGGTGATGTTTAGAAAAACCGCGTCGATTGGCATACTCCGCTTCCTCCTCTTGCAAATGTGCAGCATCAGGCAGCAACACTTCACATAAATCGCGGGTAGCATGCGTGCAATATACTTTTCCAGAAAATCCATTTTTTACAAATAACGGCAAATACCCACTATGATCAATGTGTGCATGTGTTAATACAACGGCATCTACTTCTCTTGGGTCAATTGGCAGTTTTGCCCAGTTTTTCAAGCGCAGCTGTTTTAAACCTTGAAATAATCCGCAGTCTATTAAAATTCGTTTTGCGCCAGAAGCTAACAGGTATTTGGAGCCCGTTACTGTACCTGTTGCACCTAAAAAGGTTAATTTCATTTTGGTTCATCCTTGCGCACTAAGAAATCACTACAAGTTTACTGAGTGTTTTTGGTATTCTACTTGTTTTATCTCAAATGCAAGTGTAATGACAAAGTTGATGCAGAATATTCATTTTGATGATTACGCTCAAAGCTTTATACAAGCACGCAAATTAGCAAGACACCATCACTTTTACCTCGGTCCAACAAACTCCGGCAAGACCTATCATGCGCTAAATGCGCTTATGCAAGCCCCCTCTGGCATTTACTTAGCACCATTGCGTTTACTTGCGATGGAAATACGTGACAAACTCATGGCAGCAGGTATTCCATGCAACTTAATTACTGGGGAGGAAAGGCACATTATTGCTGGTGCCAAGCATACAGCGTCTACTATCGAGATGATGAACCCCAATCAAATTGTTGATGTGGCAATTATCGATGAAATTCAAATGCTACAAGATCCAGACCGCGGTAGTGCATGGACAGCAGCACTCATGGGTGCACCGGCGCGGCAAGTGTTTGTTTGTGGCTCGGCTGCAGTCATCAAGTCATGCATTCAAGTCATTGAACATTTAAATGAGCGCTACCAAATTACGCACTTACAACGTATGACACCCTTGGAAATAGAGCAAGAAACCATATGCGGCAAACGCTACAGCAAGCCAAAACTTAAGCACCAGCTACAAACAGGCGATGCAGTGATTGCATTTAGTCGAAAAGATGTACTGACCTACTCTGCCCGTTTCAGGCAATGGGGATATGCTGTAGCAAGCATCTACGGAGCGCTATCACCCGAAGTGCGCAGGACAGAATCTGAACGTTTTAACTCGGGTGAAGCAGAGATTCTAGTTGCGACGGATGCCATAGGCATGGGCTTAAACTTACCCATTCGGCGCGTGATTTTTGCCAACACACATAAATTTGACGGCGTAGCATCGCGCCTGCTCAATGCCACGGAAGTACGACAAATCGCAGGTCGCGCTGGACGGTTTGGCATTTACCCGACAGGCTATGTGAATGTGCTAGAAGATGATGAACAACTGCACATCGCGCATATGTTAGCGACAGATGACACCGCCAATTTAGAAAAACTGCCTATCGCTATTCAATTCAAGCATATCGAAACTATTGGGCACGCTTTACATACGCTACGCATTGCTGAATGCATCGACTATCTCACCACGCGCACCAATATAAGGCATGATTTATTCAAGGTGCACGCCGCAGCTGCACAATATGCACTGGCAATCTTAGTTGATGCTCACGCCCCCAATATGGCGTTAAATGATAAATTTATATTCACTTGCGCTCCCGTTTCAATTCAAGTCAATATTGAAAAAGACTACTTATTATTATGTGTAAAAAGCGTATATGAAAGCGTGCCCAGAAGCTTACCTAACTCACCGACTTGGTTAAACTCCAACAACCCAAAACATTTAGAGGAAGCAGAAAATCTTTGTCAAAACATTAGCTTATATGCATGGCTCAGCTTCAAATTTCCGCAAATATTTGTAGATGCAAACCGCATTCCCAGCTACAGATCACAAATCAATCATTACATTTCACGCGCGTTGTTAACCCAGTCAGGCTATGGTGATACGACCCGAGAGATGGACTATTTATCGCGCAATAGCAGGTAAATATCGCCTGATGTATGTCATCATGACCTCTCGTCAATTCATGCACAAAAAATCATGTTCACGCCAATGCTAAATATGGCATGTATCCTGCTAATATTGAGATAAAACATTAAGTACGACTGAGGAGCCAGATGGCCATACGCGTTGCACTACACCACAAAACTAGTTACCAATTTGATAGGCTAGTCAATATTTCACCCCATGAAGTACGCTTAAAACCAGCAGCGCATGCACGCACGCCAATTTTGTCCTACTCACTGACGGTTTCCCCTGAGAAACATTTTATAAATTGGCAACAGGATCCTTACGGGAACTATATTGCACGCTATGTATTCCCCGAAAAAGTGCGCGCACTCGATTTTACGGTCGATTTAGTGGCAGATATGACTGTCATCAATCCATTTGATTTCTTTGTAGAAAAATATGCAGAATTTTATCCCTTTCAATACACAGAACAACAAGCTTACGAATTAAGTGCCTATTTGAAACCTGAACCTATGGGCAAAATGCTTGATCATTGGTTAGAGGATGCCAAAAAGAGTATCGTCCAGCCAGAACTTGGTATTGCCAACTTTCTGGTAGCCATTAACCAGCGTTTACAGCAAGACATTGGTTATTTAGTGCGTATGGAACCTGGCGTACAAACACCAGAGGAAACACTGACAAAACGTACTGGTTCCTGCCGAGACAGTGCTTGGTTACTCGTGCAAATCATGCGTAATCTTGGCCTGGCTACACGTTTTGTCTCTGGTTATTTAATACAACTCACAGCTGACATCAAAGCGCTTGATGGCCCAAGTGGCACCACGGTAGACTTTACTGATTTACACGCTTGGACAGAAGTCTATATTCCTGGCGCAGGCTGGATAGGTATGGATCCTACTTCTGGCTTGCTCACAGGCGAAGGACATATCCCGCTTGCCTGTACAGCAGTACCTTCATCAGCCGCCCCAATCACAGGGTTTACCGATGTATGCGAAGTGCAATTTGTACATGAAATGTCCATTACACGTATTCATGAAGACCCTCGCGTCACCAAGCCCTATAGCGAAGAAGACTGGCTCAAAATAGACAAGCTCGGCAATAAAGTGGATGCGGATCTTAAAAAACAAGATGTACGGCTCACGCAAGGTGGTGAACCAACTTTTGTTTCCATTGACGACATGGAAGGCGCAGAGTGGAATACCCTTGCACATGGTGACAAAAAAAGGGAACTGGCTGGCAAACTTGCTATAAAGCTTAAAGCGCATTTTGCCAATGGCGGCATGCTACATTATGGTCAAGGCAAATGGTACCCAGGGGAGCCCCTCCCTCGCTGGGCCATCAACATGTATTGGCGTGTTGATGGCAAGCCTATATGGCGTGATTCTAGCTTGTTATCAGATGAGTCAGTCCCTGATCATTACACATTAAATGAGGCCACCGCATTTGCTAACAAATTAGCTGAACTATTAGACTTTCCCAAAGCATGTTTGATCCCCGCTTATGAAGACGTGCTTGCGCAAGTACAACTTGAAGAAAAATTGCCTGAAAATATCGACCCACTTCAAGTCAACCTGAAAGACTCTGAAGAACGCCGCCGTTTGGCGCGTTTACTCGAAACAGGCTTGGAAAGCATTGTGGGCTATGTGATGCCTATCAAGCCCGTTGAATCTAAAAAATCACGTAAAAATAGAATAGAAACGGAATGGTTAACCAGTAAATGGCCGCTCAAGCGTGAACATTTGTATCTGCTCACAGGCGATTCGCCCATGGGCTTGCGCCTACCTCTAGGCTCACTGCCTTGGGTGTTGCCCGAAGACATGGAACCTGACTTTGCCCTAGACCCATTTGCGGAAAGTACAGACTTAGCCGATACAGCTAAACCAAGTGTGAGCATTAAACACAAAAAGGTAAAACCTTTGCCACGCGAGGTCATCCATACCGCCTTGTGTATACAAGTGCGCAATGGCAGACTGCATGTGTTTATGCCGCCAGTGAATCGCCTTGAAGACTACCTAGCTTTAGTTACAGCCATTGAAGATACCGCTTCTGCGCTAAGACTGAAGCTTTGGATTGAAGGCTATACCCCACCGCGCGACACACGCATTCAGGTGCTCAGTGTAACACCTGACCCAGGCGTGATTGAGGTCAACATTCACCCCGCCAAAAATTGGAAAGATTTGGTTAAGAATGTAACGTTGCTATATGAAGAAGCGCGATTGACACGTTTAGGCACAGAAAAGTTTATGCTAGATGGTCGCCACACAGGTACTGGCGGTGGCAATCATGTCACGTTAGGCGGTGCAACGCCAACAGACAGTCCTATGTTGCGTAGACCTGATGTACTCAAAAGCCTCATTACCTACTGGCAAAACCACCCCGCACTTTCCTATCTATTCTCAGGCACATTTATTGGCCCCACAAGTCAGGCGCCACGCGTTGACGAAGCGCGTGATGATAACTTATACGAGCTTGCCATTGCTTTTCAGCAAATGGATAAAGTGTTGCCAGAAATGGCCGAGAGTGAGCGTCCTTGGCTGGTAGATCGGCTGTTACGTAACTTGTTAATCGATTTAACAGGCAATACCCACCGCTCTGAGTTCTCAATAGACAAACTATATTCACCTGATGGTCCTACTGGACGGCTAGGCTTAGTTGAATTCAGAGCATTTGAAATGCCACCGCATGCACGCATGAGTTTACTACAAAGCCTATTACTACGCGCCTTAGTGGCACGATTCTGGAAAGAACCTTACAAAGGCAAACTGATTCATTGGGGTACAGAACTACACGACCGCTGGATGCTTCCACATTTTGTGGCAAGTGACATCGCTGATGTCGTGCAAGATTTACGTGATTTTGGCTACAAATTCCAAAAACATTGGTTTGACCCTTTTATTGAATTTCGCTTCCCGCGTTACGGCACAGTAGCGTATCACGGGGTTGAGTTAGAACTACGCCAAGCCATTGAGCCATGGAATGTACTGGGTGAAGAAATGAGCGGTGGTGGCACCGCGCGTTATGTAGACTCTTCGGTCGAGCGCATGCAGTTGCGAGTTCGCGGACTCACAGATGGGCGTCATATTGTTACGTGTAATGGTCGCCCATTACCATTACAAGCGACTGGAACAGCTGGCGAATATGTGGCTGGGGTACGTTTCCGGGCATGGGCACCGTGGTCTGCGCTACATCCTACCATCGGCGTACAGGCTCCTCTCGTGTTCGATTTGATTGATACTTGGAGTAGCCGTGCGATTGGAGGTTGTACCTATCATGTCTCACATCCGGGTGGACGCAATTACGATACTTTCCCGATCAACGCCAACGAAGCCGAAGCCCGTCGCTTTGCGAGATTCTGGAGTTATGGTCACACGCCTGGCAAGATGGAGGTACAAGAAGAAATCCGCAACCCAAGATTCCCATTTACACTAGACCTGAGGTGGCAACCAGAGAGCCTGACTCAAAACACTGACATTACTAAAGAGTGACGAAAAAACAGAGCTTAATAGTTTTTTAACTGATTCTGGTTTTGATAATCAGGCTCTTCCCACTCAAAACGTGGCAAGGACTGTAGCGCATGAATTAATCCTGCATTCCATGCATCTGAAATTTGCTTGGCAAAAGGATCATCCTCAGAGAAATGTAATTTGCGACCGCCATTCAAACTATCTTTTTCATAAATCAATAAATCAATAGGCGGGCCAACGGTCAAATTACTACGAATGGTAGAGTTCATTGAAACTAGAGCGCAACGTGCTGCGCGCTCTAACAAGGTATCGCGCTTAATAATGCGGTCTAGAATTGGTTTCCCATATTTAATCTCGCCTATCTGCAAATAAGGATGATCATCCGACTCTGAAATATAGTTACCTTGCGGGTAAATCAATAAAGTTTCTGGTCTCTGAGCACCTATTTGCCCTGCGATAATAAATGTAGCTTCAAAATTAGTATTGCCCGCATCTCGCACCACATGCATATTCTTAAGCTGTGCACTAATGTCCGCCACATAGTCTGCCGCCTCATGCATGGTTGTAACGGATAATAAGTTAGGCGTATTCTGATTCTCTAAGTCCGTTTTTATTTTCTTTAATACTAACTGCGTTGTGGCTAAATTGCCTGAAGACATCACGGTAAAAAAGCGGTTATTGTTCCATGAAAAAGTATGCATTTTGTTATAGCTAGACACGTTATCAAACCCCGCATTGGTGCGTGAGTCTGAGCACAGCACCAAGCCTTGATCTGTGTTAATCGCTACACAATATGTCATGAAAGAACCACCCTTTTAAATCTTTTTTTATATGCATTTATTTGAGACAGATGCCCATCTTAATATAAATGAATTGTTGATGTAAATCAAAATATGGAGAAGATTATTAATAATTTTCCCACGCAAATTTTGGCAACATTGTAAGTGCCTGTTGTAAACCGTGATTCCAAGAAACTGCCATATTCTTAGCAAGCGGATGGTCTTTTTGTAACACCATATGCGTGCTGGTATTTAAACTGTCTTTCTTGTAAATCAACAACTCAATCGTTTTTTCTGTCTGCTGATCCACGACCATGGTTGAATTCATGGAAACCATTGCACATCGTGCTGCCATCGCTAAGGACAAATCAGCCTTGACCACGCGATCCAAGATAGGTTTGCCGTATTTATAATCACCAATCTGCAAATAAGGCGAATACTCAGATTCATTGATATAGTTTCCCTGCGCATAGATCAGCATCGTCTCTGTCGGCTGCAACCCAATTTGCCCTGCCAAAATATAGCTTGTTTCATAGCTCATGATTGATGGACCACGTTCCGCAAACAATTTTTGAATTTGTGTACTTGTTTCAGCAATATAATCTGCCACTGCTTGTAATGAAGTGACTGTCAGCAAGTTTTTATCGGGGCGCTCCTTCAAGTCTTGATTTAATTGACTATTGAGTGCTGCAATCACATCTGGATGCCCTGAAGACAATATCGCAATAAATCGATTTCCAGGCCAAACGTAGCGATGCATTCTCGTGCTATCTGCACCTCCCTGATTCTGTCTTGTATTTGTGAAAGAATCCGAGCTCAATACAATACCGCTATTACAATGAATAGATAAACCGTATGTCATGACATAACCACTTATTTTTATGCTGCTTTAGCACCTTCGTCAGGACTAAAGTATGTCTCATTTAGCGCATTATGAATGTCATTAAGCTGTTGCTGTGCAATATCGATTGATTCATGTAATTGCACAATATCCAGTTCTTTTGTCAACTTATTCTGAATGTGTAATTGTGCCGCTTTGACATGAGGCAGTAACGCTTCATTCATTGGTAAATCAAGCAACGTAGACTCTATTTCATACAAACAATGAATAATGCTCCGCGGAAAGCGACGCTCATGAAACAGAAAATCAACGACACCTGCCATATTGACATTCACGTTATGTAGTCTGCGATACGGTAAAAATGCAGACAATGCTTTTAGTATGCCTACCCATAATGTTTGTCTGGTGATTTCATCTGAGTCAGAATCTTGAGGAAGTGATATTGCGTAATTAATATCCATAATACGTGTGGTCATATCTGCACGCTCTATATGGGTACCCAATCGTATAAAATAATAAGCCAGATCACGCTCTAAGGTGCTAATAATCAAGCCTTCAATGGAGTGACGTTGCTGAATCACATTTTGTAAGAATAAATACTTGTTGCGTCTGTTTTTTGAGGCTAAATCAATATTATTCACAATGTACAAGTACAAACTGTTAATCCGTTCCCATAGCTCTTCTGGCAACAGTTCACGCAAAGTGCGCGTATTTTCACGCGCATTTTGTACTGACGACAAAATAGAACTTTGATTACGTTCGTCCGCAATTAAAAAATGCATAATGTCAGCTTCCGCTACTGTTTCATAATGCTTTTTATACATATGGTCTATCCCTGCAATTTGCAGCACAGTACCCCAGCCTAGCGATGCGCCTTGTGGTAAGTCCAATAAAATATCAGAAGTGCTGATAATCAATCGCGCTGTGTTCTCAGCACGACCTAAGTACCTTGCCATCCAATACAGGTTTTCTGCGTCACGTGCTAGCATTGCTTATACTCCCTCTTCCACGATCCATGTGTCTTTACTGCCGCCACCTTGTGATGAGTTCACCACCAGGGAGCCTTGACGCATTGCCACACGCGTTAATCCACCCATGGTGACATATTGATTTTTGGACTGTAATACAAAAGGCCGTAAATCAAGGTGCCTAGGCACTAAAACCCCATTAACAATGGCAGGTGCAGTCGACAAATTGAGTGTAGGCTGCGCCATATAATTACGCGGATTTTTTTTAATCAGTTCCACAAACGCATCTCGTTCTGCCTGCGTAGCGCGTGATCCGATAATCATGCCATAACCACCAGACTCATTGGCTGGTTTAACGACCAGTTGATCTATATTGTTAATGACGTACTCACGCTCATCTTGGTGCATGCACAAATAACTAGGCACATTAGGTAAAATAGGATCTTCATCCAAATAATATTTAATCATTTTAGGCACGTAGGTATAGACGACTTTATCATCGGCCACGCCTGCACCAGGCGCATTCGCGATGGCGACATTACCGCTACGCCAAGCCCGCATTAAACCTGCAACACCTAATACCGAATCGGGATTAAATACTTCTGGATCAATAAAGTCATCATCAATACGTCGATAAATCACATCAACACGCTGTAACCCTGTAATTGTTTTGATGTAGACAATATCCTTCTCATCCACCACTAAATCAGAACCTTCTACTAAATAGGCGCCCATTTGTTGCGCCAAGTAACTGTGCTCAAAATACGCTGAGTTATAAATTCCTGGGGTCAATACGGCAATCACAGGCTGATCACCAGGTCTTGGTGAAAGCGCTGCCAGCATGTTGTAAAGTTCTGTCGTGTATCCGTCTACAGGCAAGATATTGCTGGTACGAAACAGCTCAGGGAAAATACGCTTCATAATCTGCCGATTTTCCAGCATGTAAGAAACCCCTGATGGCACCCTCAGGTTATCTTCCAACACGTATACTGTACCATCTGCATCTCTGACTAAATCCGTCCCGCATATATTGGCCCACACGCCAAACTTAGGGGTAATCCCGACACACTGCGGTCTAAAATTAACAGAATCTTTCAGCACCTCAATTGGAAAAACACCATCTTTGACGATCTGCTGTTTGTTATAAATATCATTAATAAACAAATTGAGTGCTGTTAACCTTTGCTTCAAGCCTACTTGAATCGGATCCCACTCTTTACGTGTCATAACTCTTGGTACCACATCCAGCGGCCAAGCACGATCAATATTGCCAGCGTCAGAATACACAGTAAACGTAATGCCCATAGCCAAAATAGTTGCTTCTGCTGCCTGCCGTCTTGCTGTGAGATCAGCTTCATCAATCGCACTCAGATAATCCAGCAATGGCTTGGCGGCTGGGCGAGGCAATAACTCACGCGTAAGTAATTCATCATAAGTATGGATGGATGCGTATTCAATAGAGGAAATTTTCATAAAAGGCTTCTTGTTAATAGTTATTTGTGCGGTGTAGCTAATGCTTTCACCCCTTCTTCAAACCCCGCTGCTTCGGTGAGTTTTGCGACGTTATCCTTAGTAAAAAAGCCATCGAAAGCACCAAAGCGTTGTACGTATTCAATAATGAGTGAAGAGTGTTCAGAAGCGTTTGAGAATATCTGCTTCAGGCCTTCCTCTTTGGAACCAATGACATCCAGCAAAAACTCCTGCCCGTTTTCTGCAATGGCGTTAACCACAAACTCAATATTTTCCAAGCCATCCCGCTCACCGTCTTTGACTGAAATCGCCATATGATGCAAACGTGGTCCATAGTTGCGTACAAAGGTTTCGGTGGGTGAAGGAAGTTTTTCCAGATGATTCACAAAGTACGGGGTATTATTGGCAGTAAATACTTTTGCTGGGCTACGTGACTCCGCGTAACCGTGTACGCTCTTGGTTACATTGGTAGAAGAGTTTTGATCTTTAATATTGTAAGCACCCCAGAAATAATAGCTGGTCAAAGACAAGTACTCTAAAATGGCCACCTCGCGGTTTTGGCTATAAATACGTGTGGCTAAGTGGTCAATGGGCATCAGTAAATCATCTATTCGTAGTTTGGCTTGCAATTCTTTAGCCTCAACATACACTTTTTGTACATCATTGCGGATAGCGCTGATACCTAGTGCGTACACCCTTAAGTCCTCGGGATGACGTTCCAAATAGCCCACAATATTATGCGTATAGGGTGATGGTTTACTGATCGCAAGATTGCCTGGCAGCTCTAACTTACGTATATCATCTTGGGAAAAAAATCTAAATTCGCGTGATGACTGAATTTTTTCCACTTCATGTAAATTATTGACACGAATAATCTCACCCATATAACGGCTATTGGGTTTTTGCGAACCGATTGGGTAAATTTCGTTCAGTGAGCGGAAAATCCCTCTAAAATTGGGGTCTTTCACTTCGCGTAAGATTAAATCAGGAGAATTGAGATCAATGCGTAAGATATGCGTCCAATGCGATTCGCTCTCTAACGTCACCAAATAATGATAAGGCGTCATAAAACAAAGCTCAGAAATATACTTAATGGAATGGTCAGGATCCACCGTAATCATCAGCGCATCTATTTCATGCACCATTTCGGTGATTCCTAAACGATCGCGCTCCAGTAATAAGCGCTTTAAATACTCTTCAAAGAAGGCAGAGTTTTCTTTATCGCCGTGGCGTGGGTATTGTAAGGAATCCATGTTGGCTCGGGCTCGTTATTATAGTGTAATGACTTTATAGACATGATAAAGCTAAAATTGTGCCAATACATGATGTGGTGATTAATTAGAGAATTATTGACCGTTAATCCTTGCGATTAACAATGCGGCGGACTGTAAATGAGCGTGCCTTACGTAGAGCCTATCCTCGGATGGTTTTGTAGGGCGTCAATAGCGTAGCGTATTGCGCCAAAGTAATTTGTTTAAGCATTTCGCATTCTCATACGGCGCAATGCCTTTCAGTTATTGCGCCCTACGCGGGCTAATAGTATCTCACCACAAATCTTCTGCTGGTATTTCCAGTTCGTCACGCTTAAAATCAATGCGATACCAAGTAACTCTAGAGTCATTAAAGTTAACTTCGCTTATATCGCGCCATTTCGTTGGCGCAAACTCAACCCCTTCTTCACGAACTGGTATTTGATTACTCATAAATATCCCGACACCTGCCCATTTAAACTCAAAAGACCCACACTTAATCAGTCTATTGGGTACCGCATTATCAAAAGATGTAACAATAGAACTAAGCTTGGAGTGCCCAGATACCACATTTTCCTTCTTAAAATCGCTGCTACCATCGTCCTGGTAAAAATAATCATACTCAGCAGTTGCTTTGCTTACGTGAACACCGGCTCCTGAAGAACCATTATCGGAAGCTTGGTAGTCAGTGAATCGAAAGGCACAAGTCACACTATCTTTACGTATTAGTAAAAAGTATCCTAAAGGAGCACTTATCGTTATGTGACTCACAAAGGCATTTTTCTTTACTCGCTCATAAATAGATTCTCTGCCAAATGCTGGCGTTAGCAGGCTGCTGAAAGATGCAGTCACAATAACCGTCGAAATAAATGTAAATACCTTTTTGCAAAACAAACTCATCTTAATCCCTATGACCAATTTTTTTACATGTTACACAAATTTACCATCTCCGCATTTCTCTTACCTAGCCGGCGTAGGGCGGACTCGTTTACAGTCCGCCGCATGTTTTCGTTTAAATAACCTATCAATCTTCATAACTCAAACTCCCTTCCATCCCACCACCCTAATCTTGTGGGTATATTCCTTTGGGATTTAAGGAAGAGTATATTCAAACTTTTGATTTAATTAGTAATTTTATTTGAGCACTTCTATCTTGATCCCGTCACGGCATTGCCTGACAAGGCTGGATTAGAATTGAAGTATTTTTTTACGCCTGCCAAAATCGCATTCACTAGTTTCTCTTGATGCGCCGCATCATTGAGTTTACGTTCTTCTTCTGGGTTACTAATGAATGCGGTTTCTACCAGAATAGAAGGAATATCTGGGGATTTCAATACTGCAAATCCAGCTTGTTCTACATGGCTGGTATGCAGGTCATTCACTTCGCTAATTTTATCTAATACTTCCTTACCGAGTTTAATACTGTCGTTAATAGTAGCTGTTTGCGATAAGTCTAGTAAGGTTCTGGCTAACTCTCGATCTTTATTTCTTAGATTCACTCCACCAATTAAGTCAGATTCGTTTTCTTTCTTGGCCAAATAACGTGCACTTGCACTGGTTGCGCCACGCTCCGAGAGTGCAAACACAGAAGAACCACGCGCGCTGGCATTGCTAAATGAATCTGCATGAATAGAAACAAATAAGTCTGCTTTCAGCTTACGTGCCTTTACCACGCGATCATGCAGCGGAATAAAATAATCGCCATCGCGGATTAATACACCACGCATATTCTCTTCAGCATCTATTTTGTCTTTTAACCTTTTGGCAATCATTAATGTGACATCTTTTTCATGACTACCCCTTGCACCAAGCGCCCCGGGGTCTTCGCCGCCGTGACCCGCATCAATCGCAATCGTCAATACACGATCCGACTTTTTGCTCTTAACGGCATCCACTTTAGCTTTTACGCCAGATTCTGTAGTAGTAGGTATGCTTGGCGCTTCGGCAGGTATGTTTTTAGGTGCACTATCAACCGCATCCGAATTAACAGGCTCTTCTGGTGGGATAGGCGGCAATGGCTCAATAATGGGCTTAGGCGGCTCTGCTGTCACAACAGCTGGCTCTTTACCTTTGTCTAACTTATCTATCATTGTAGCCAAGGGGTCTTTGACAGGGTAAATATCCAATACCAAGCGATGTTTGTAATCCCCTGCGGGGGGCAGTGCAAACACATTGGGATTCACTTCAGTTTTAAGATCAATCACAATACGTAATACACTAGGTTTAAACATTGCAACACGGACTTGGCTAATGTAAGGGTCGCTAGACAAAATGCGATCAGATAAGGTTTTTACCATGGTGTTCATTTCCACACCTTCAATATCTAACACCAGTCTTTCAGGGTTTTTTAAGATGAGTAACTGATGCTTTAATGGTGCGGATGCCTCTAACGCAATACGTGTGTAATCTTGCGCAGGCCATACACGTGCAGCAGTAATCGTATTGTTATCAGCAATCGCTTGTGCTGAAGCAAGTGCCATGACGAAAAAAAATAATAGAATTAAATTTTTATGCATTTTTTTCCAAATTAACTAAATATTGCTGCCCTTGCTCAGTATTCGCATTATATTGAATAAGCCTACCACTGGCTTGATGGCTCAGATAAATTTCTATGTCAGCCATTGGCAATAGCTGTTGTGCTTTTTCTGGCCACTCGATCATGCAGATACTGGATGGATTAAAATACTCTCTAAAACCAGAAGCATCCCACTCTTCTTCATCAATAAAACGATATAAATCAAAGTGATAAAACTGTTTTTTAAAAAAATTATAAGGTTCCACTAATGTATAAGTTGGACTCTTAACCTTGCCTGCGTAACCTAGACCGCGTAGCACGCCGCGTACAAATGTTGTCTTTCCAGCACCTAGATCACCATGTAGATAGATGGTCATTCCATCCGACAACCCCTGCGCAAAACGTTGCCCTGCCAATAGCGTTGCCGCCTCATTTAATAAAACACGTGTAAAATTGTGCTTAACCATGCAAACTCATCAAGATAACGCTTATATTCAACTGGCTGCTGACATCAAACGTTGGGGGCAAACACTTGGTTTTGCTGAAATTGGCATTACAGATACAGATTTGGCATTTGCGGAGATTCAACACCAAGCGTGGATTAAAAAGGGCTTTCATGGTGAGATGCATTATATGGCAAAACATGGCACGATGCGAACACGCCCAGCAGAATTGGTGCCCAACAGCTTACGTATTATCACAGCACGCTTAGATTACTTACCTCCTAATGCTAAAGATAGCTGGGAAGTCATAAACGATGGGGAACAGGCGTTTATCTCGCGCTATGCTTTAGGCCGAGACTATCATAAAGTCATGCGGCAAAAGCTGCAAAAGCTTAGCGAAAAGATTCATGCAGAAACCCAACAATTTGAATATCGTGTCTTTACCGATAGTGCGCCAGTATTAGAAGTGGCATTAGCAGAAAAATCTGGATTGGGCTGGCGTGGCAAACATACCTTACTCATTCATAAAAATCATGGTTCTTGGTTTTTTCTAGGAGAAATTTACACCAATCTACCGTTGCCTATTGATACACCTGCGACCAACCACTGCGGCACTTGTCGTGCTTGCATCGACATCTGCCCTACGGCTGCCATCACTGCACCCTATGAGGTTGATGCCAGACGCTGCATCTCCTACCTGACCATAGAGCTGAAATCCGCTATTCCAGTAGAGCTGAGATCTTTAATTGGCAATCGCGTCTATGGCTGCGATGATTGCCAACTGGTGTGTCCATGGAATAAGTTTGCACAAACCACTACACAACCAGACTTTTATATTCGCCATGGATTGGACAACATCAGCTTAGTTGAATGTCTGCGCTGGAGTGAATCTGAGTTTAATCAAAAAATGGCTGGAAGCGCAATTTATCGGATTGGATATGTTCAGTGGTTACGCAACATTGCAGTTGGTCTAGGAAACGCCCCGACTTCCCAAGCGATTATTGACGCACTCAAATCACGCGCAAATGGCCCTTATGCACTAGTTAACGAACATATTGACTGGGCACTCAAACAACATTTGCGCTAAAGGCTAATACTATTTTTTTATGAGCGATTGCGCTTCGCTGATATTGGCAGCCACTTCTTTTATCAACATGGTATCTTGCGGGTCAATGAATGGTTGTAGCTTCTGCCAAACCTCAACTGCTTTAGCATAATTCTTTTGATTAAAAGCGATTGTGCCTGCGAGTAATAAGGCTTTTTGATGGCGCGGGTCTATGCTCAGTGCTTTCTCTACTAACGCAATAGATTGCGCATCAAATTGTCCTTGGTGCGTCACAGCAAGCGCATCTGCATAATCCGTTAACAATTGGGCATCATTGGGAATCAAATTTACTGCTTTTTCAAATGCACCCACGGCTTTGTCATGCTGCCTGAGCTCTACGTAGGTATGCGCCAACAATGCCCAGCCATCCCCGTTGTCTGGTTTTGACTGTAGTTTTGTCGCCAACTTTTCTGCCATCACATTCAAATCGCTCATATCATGCCCGGCACCAGCCATTGGCGGCGCGTTAGCGGCTGTTGATGCAGTGGCATTTGAGCGAATTGCCTCTGGCGTACCTACTTTCCAATAAATCAAACCTGCCAAAATTGGCACAATCATAAAAACAGCCAAGCCAATATATTTGGTGCTAGATTTGATTTGATATTGTGATGGATACATGGTTGTTAAAAAAACGAACGCTGAGATTGCACCCAACAAAAAACCAATCACTAATAAACTTATATTCATATATCCTCTGCCTCAAATTCTTGATTACTCGCACGTTTTTTAAGCGTATTAAACAGTAACCCTGCACCTATAATGATGCCGACAAAGGGTCCAAACCATAACAACCATGTCGATTCTTTAAGTGGCGGGCGATAACGTACAAAATCTCCGTAGCGCGCTACCAAGTAATCAATCACCTCTTGATTGCTTTTACCCTCACGCATTTGCTGACGGATTTCATTACGCAAATCCTCAGCAAGTGGCGCGTTAGATTCAGATAATGTTTGGTTTTGACAAACCAAACATCGCAACTCTTGAGAAAGCGTTTTTAAGCGGGCTTCCAGCACAGGATCCTGCGCCAGGGGTTTTGCCTCGCCAGCCAGCAAACTACAAGAAAGCAATACACTCACTAGCAATATTAAAACTCTCATCATTGCTGCAAAGCCCTCACCATCGGTAAAATTTTTGTCACTAACACATCCTGCGTAATTGGGCCGATTTGCTTATATCTGATGACGCCAGCTTTATCAATCACATAAGTCTCTGGCACACCATACACCCCATAATCTATCCCCACTTTACCCAGAACATCCGTTGCAATTTTCTGATAGGGATTTCCTACACTTTGTAGCACAGCCTGCGCCTCGGCATCAGTATCTTTATAATCAAGACCTATCATATTAATCTCACCCATTTCTGCCATTTTCATCAGGGTGGGATGCTCTTCACGACAAGCGCCACACCAAGAAGCCCACACATTCAGTAACCATACTTTGCCTTTCATTTGCTCACTATCAAAAGTACTACTAGGGTCACCCAGCACAGGGCTACGAAAAACAGGGGCTGGCTTTCCGATGAGCGGAGACGGTACTTCATGTGGATCGAGGTATAGACCCTTAAATAAAAAGCCAACGACAATAAAAAAGACAAGTAATGGCAACAAAAATTTGATTATTTTATGCATGCTTGACTGTCCCTTGTACCTCTTGTTCATCACTCACTAATTTTTTAGTGACAGTACGGTAACGCCTATCACACAAAGCAAACAAACCGCCTAGCGCCATTAATATACATCCGCCCCATATCCACTGTACAAACGGCTTGATATAAATACGTACACTCCACGCACCATTTTCTAGTGGCTCACCGAGTGAAACATACAAATCACGAATAACACTTGCATGAATATCTGCCTCTGTCATGACAGATCCTTGTACAGGATAAAAGCGTTTTTCTGGTTTCAATTTAGCTAACACGTCACTGCCGTGCATTACCGTAAAGTCACCTTCTGAGGAGGTGTAATTAGGTCCTGCAATTTCATTCACACCATTGAATCGAAAAGCTAACCCATCAATTTTTGCCACATCATTTACATCCATGCGCAAGTCTTGTTCTGACTCATAACCTTTGACCAGCGTCACGCCAAGAATAAATACGCCTATCCCAATATGCGCTAATAACATCCCATAAAACGCAAGCGGAATCGCTCTAAGTGCTTTTAATGTGTTAGCAGTAGCAACTTTCAGCGTTTTGATTCGGTTTAACAACATCACAATGCTAGTTGCTATCACCCATACGCCCATCAATACTCCTAATGCGGTCATGAAGCTAAGATGCCCCATACTTAATGGCACGAGTATTGCTGATAGAACACTGATCACCAATGCCCAGCGGATGCGGACACCAATTTCAGGTAAGCTGGCTTTTTTCCATTTTGCAAGTGGTCCTAAACCCATTAAAAATATTCCAGGCACCATCAATGCCACAAAAACGGCATCAAAATAAGGAGGGCCTACCGAAATTTTGCCTGCACCGAGCGCATCCATCAGAAGTGGATACAAGGTGCCTAATAACACAGAGCTAGCAGCTGCAACTAATACAACATTATTGGCTAATAGCATCGACTCGCGCGAAACCACACCAAACTTCTCGCCTAAACCTACACTTGGCGCGCGCAAAGCAAATAGCAGCAGTGCCCCACCAATCACAATGATGAGGTAAATTAAAATAAACAGGCCGCGACTAGGATCGGTAGCAAAAGCATGTACAGAGGTTAATACGCCTGAACGAACCAAGAACGTGCCTAACAGACTCAATGAAAATGCAAAAATAGAGAGGAGTACTGTCCACACTTTAAAAGCGTCCCTTTTTTCTGTGACCGCTAATGAGTGAATGAGCGCCGTTCCAACCAACCAAGGCATAAATGAGGCATTTTCTACAGCATCCCAAAACCACCAGCCACCCCAACCCAGTTCGTAATAAGCCCACTTGCTACCAAATGCAATACCTAAAGTTAAAAAGACCCATGCAACGGTTGTCCAAGGTCGAGTCCATCTTGCCCAAGTGACATCAAGTCGACCATCCATCAAGGCCGCAATCGCAAATGCAAAGGCTACTGAAAATCCGACATATCCCATATAAAGCACTGGCGGATGAAACACCATGCCTGGATCTTGCAATAAGGGGTTTAAATCACGACCGTCTAAAGCCGCTGGAATCAAACGTACAAAAGGGTTGGATGTGAAAATAATAAATGCTAAAAACCCTATACTGATTAAACCCATGACTGAAATGAGGCGCACTCTGAAGCTTTCAGGCAAGTCCTTAACAAATAAAGTCACAACAATTGTCCACAGCGCCAAAATAGAAACCCATAGCAACATTGACCCTTCATGACCACCCCAAAGTGCGGCTAGACGAAATGCTAAAGGCAACTGCGAGTTTGAGTTAGATGCCACATACAGCACAGAAAAGTCGTTACTATAAAAGGCGTAATCTAAACAAATAAACGCTAATGCGATAAACACAAATTGCGCACGCGCTGCTGGTACTGCTAAATTTTTAAGTGCTGCTTCATTTTTCCAAACGCCTACTAGTGGCAGAGTACCTTGAATAAATGCAAAGCAAAATGCGAGGATTAAGGCAATTTGGCCTATTTCTGGTATCACTTGATAGTCTCCATTGACTGAGGTTGATTGGCTTTTGCCTTCTTGAGTGCTTCTGCTGCCTCAGGCGGCATATAGTTCTCATCGTGCTTTGCCAGCACTTGATTTGCTACAAAAATATGCTGCTGATTCAACTCGCCTTCTGCTACTACGCCTTTACCTTCCTTAAACAAATCTGGCAATATACCCTTATATTCGACCAGCATACTTTTTGCGGTATCCGTCACCTTAAACTGTACGTGTAGCCCATCAGGCAAACGCTTCAGGCTGCCCTGCTCAACCAAGCCACCTATTCTGAAATTACCAGATTTTGGCGCTTCGCCATTTTCCACCTGCGTGGGCGTAAAAAAGAAAACTAAATTGCTACGGAATGATTTTGTGATCAGCATTGCGGCAATACCCAATAATGCAAGGCCCACCACTATCAAAATCAAACGCTTATGACGTGCTTTCATGTTACGCTACTCCAGCTTCTAAACGTTTAGCTGCATGATGTCGTTTTTTAAGACTCCACAGTTCTAACAGCATTAAGAAAAAAGTAAATCCAAAAGAGCTCCATACATAAAACCCATATCCACCCATCTCAATAAATGCTTGTATGCTATGCCATTGCATCATTTGTCCTTTGTAATTTACTGTTCTATTAAGATACGCATATGTTCTCGCTCTGATATTTCACAGCGTACCCGCATCAATATCACCGCTATGCTATAACACCAAAACCCTAAAGCCATAATGAGCATGCCTTGCAGCATCACCGCGGCCATCGCAGGCGCTTTAGTTAAGCTGACCGAAGCACCTTGATGTAAGGTATTCCACCACTTGACTGAAAAGTAAATAATGGGCACATTCACAGCGCCGACAATCGCCAATACTGCGCTCGCTTTATCTGCACGATTTCTATCATCTATTGCGGATTGCAAAGAGAAGTATCCAATATACAAAAACAACAAAATAAGTTCTGACGTCAATCTAGCATCCCACACCCACCAAGCACCCCACATGGGTTTACCCCAAAAAGAACCTGTCACCAACGCTGCTAAAGTAAACATGGCACCTGTAGGCGCAATCGCCTTGGCCATCATATGCGATAGCTTGGCATTTAGTATCAACCCGATTGCTGCATAAGCCGCCATCAGTAGATACAAAAACATTGAAAACCATGCGGCAGGCACATGTACAAAGATAATACGATAGCCTTCACCTTGCTGAAAATCCGTAGGGGCAATAAATAAACCAAGATACAAACCATATGCAATCAGCAATACAGCGCCTACAGAAAACCATGGGATAAGTTTTCCCGCCAAGGGGTAGAACGTCTTGGGTGATGCATATTTGAGCCAATTTATTTGCATAGCTGTTGATCACTTATCATCATTGTTCACCTGTGAGCGTTATTCCAAAGCAATCTTAATTGCAAACGTGGTGGCTACTGGGGCAACCACCAATGCAATTGCGAGCACAGCACCAAGCAGGGAAAATGCACCATTGCTACTCATACCGATAGCAATTGCCCCCACCGCGCCCGCACCAAATACGAGTACTGGAATATACAAGGGCAACACTAATATCGCGATTAATATCCCTGCTCCACGTAAACCTAAGGTGAGCGCTGCACCAATACTACCAATTAAACTCAGTGCTAACGTGCCTATCATTAAGGATTCAGCCAGCACGATTAATGCATCCGTATTTAAATTAAATTGCAAACCGATCACTGGCGCAATCAACACTAATGGCAATCCAGACAATACCCAATGCGCAAATATTTTCATCAAAATCAATAGTATCGTGGGTTGATTGGATAAAACAATTTGCTCTAATGCTCCATTAGCATAATCGTTTGAAAACATTCTAGGCAAAGACAGCATACAGGATAATAATGCCATCACCCACAATACGCTTGGTGCCATCGCCATCAATAGCTTTTGATCTACCCCAGTGCCTAAAGGGAAAAGACTGGTTGCAATAATAAAGAAAAAGAACACTGCAACGACATCTGACTGCCGCCTTAACGCCACGCGTATATCGTGCATAAAGACGCGATATAGCAGTTTATGCATAGGCAAATTTTGATTCAATGTAGACAATTCTGATTAATGCTCAAATGAATTATCTAAACTTAAATGTTTTAACTGACCAGTTTGCATTGCCAGTGCTTGATGTGAGGTCATCACTACAATACCACCCTCTTCAGAAAACTGTTTAATTCTCAGCTCCAACAACCGTATAGCTTCAGTATCCAATGCAGCATAAGGTTCATCTAATATCCACAACAAAGCATTTTGCATCCAAAGCCTTGCTAAACTCACACGTCTTTTTTGCCCCTGAGAAAGGAATCTCACAGGCAAATGCAGCACCTGCTTTAATCCTAAGGTCTCTAACACTTGTCTTGCCTGCTTGTCATCCATGTCTTCACCAGCAAGTGCAAGCAAGAATGCCAGATTCTCCAATGGTGTCAAATCATCCTGTAAACCAGCCTGATGACCAAGATAAAGCAGGTCTCGCGCATAATCTTCGTTCAGCGCATAGATGCTTGTACCGCACCAATCAATAGTGCCACGTAATGGTTTGGATAATCCACACAACGTTCTTAATAACGTTGTTTTGCCAGTGCCATTTGCACCTTGTACATACAGAATATTCCCAGCAGTTAACGTAAAGTCAATGTCCTTATAAAGCAATCTATTGCCTCTTATGCTAGCCAACTGATGTATTGAAAACGTAGGGCTCAATCAAAAATCCCAGCGATAGCCAATAAACATAAACTCTCTGGTAGACCTTGTTTTGGTGTCGTTTGCCACATCATTCACATAGGATTTTTCAAACCCTACCTCAGTCTCAAGCAATGCTTTATCAAACATCTGATAAGAAACTCTTACGACAGGCGCAGCTTTAATCGTTTTTTGATCTGTATCACGGCGCTCATGGTATACATTCATAGAGCTGGTGACATGCCACTTACTGCGAAAGGTTACAACATTAGTCAACCCAAACACTTGCGCAAAATAATGTGGATCATCAATTAAGCTGGTATTAATCACTGAAGTATCTTCAGAAAAAATAGTGTTGCTACCTATGGCTTGTAGAGAGTAGGTATAAACGGTTCCCGTACCAGTCGTTGCCAATATTGCACCATTTCCCTGTGTACCAGAAGTACGGTTTAACCTGACATCACCACCTAGTTGCCATTTATCTGTGACCTGTTTTGTGGCACCAAATAACGCAGTATCCGTGTCTGCTGTCACACTATTAACAGCTGTGATAATTTGTCGCTTAGTCAGCACACCTAATAAATCATTTACCGACTGCGCACCTGTCACAGTGGGAACCGCGGTTTCTGAGTAAAGAATTGGTGTTTTACGATGATCAAGCAATAAGTTATAAGTGATTTGACTATTGCTTGTCCAATTCCCCTGCAGTAGTGCAATGTTGATATTGTTGTACAAAGTATCGTAATCAAGCAAACCAAACCATGACATGTTATTTTTAAAATAACGTAGTTCGCTACCCACTGCGCGTCTTTCGGTAAAGTTATCTGCTTCCTGCTGAATTAAATACAAGTTTCCACTAAAGCTATTACTTGGTGCGCCAAACTCTACTGCAGTACCATAAAACATACGGTCTGTTTGTATGCGTGACCTTGGACCGTTGTCTGGTACCCCGACTACGCCAGTCACTCTATAATTACTGTTAATTGCATACCTTAAGAATGCTCCATCAAAACGACCCAACACCCCTTGTGAGTTACCTGGCTGCCTACCTATACGTGCCATATAACCTAACAACTTATCATCATGATCCAAATAAGCCGAGCTTAGTCGATTAAAGTCTTTATTATCGCCAGGAGGAAAGTTAGTGGTGAAAGCATCTCGAATCACTAATTTGTCATCATATTGGTTATGACGCCAACGCGCGGTGGTATCAAAACTTGTCACTAAAGAGGATTGATCGGTCGTTCTGGTTTTAGTCGTTACACCAGATGCGTTGGTGTCAGTCATAGACCGACCGCCATAATAATATTGAGATAGGCTACCAAACATTGAAGTTTGATTGATTTGATTAATCGTTTTCTTAGTACTGACTTTATTTTCAGCTACTTTGGCCTTACCTTCTTTAATGGCCGCCAGATGCAAATTAACCCTTAAGGCACCTTCAGTCTTGGGATACAGTTTTAAATAAAGCTCATACTCCAATTTGGCCTTGGCAAAATCACCATTGTTCTCGCGCGCATTCCCCACTAACTCTTGCGCTTCCATCGAATAATCATTGGGGGGCAAATTGAGCAATCGGTTAAATATTTGTACTGCACTTTCATATTCGCCCGCTTTCATGGCAGACTTACCTGAACTCATCAGTTCTTTTGCAGACGCTCCCTCTGGAGGAATGGGCACTGTCAATTTTTTGGGCTGTATAAACGTCGCGATTGGTTCGCCGATTAAAGGCACTCGTACGATAATACTGTGATTATCATCACCCAACCTTATTTTGTAGGTATTTGTCGTATTAAAACGGATTAATAAAGTTTTATTAGTATCCACTCTATTATTAGTGGTGCGGCATAAAGCTGTGCCTCTATTCGAATTTGTGACAATCTCAGGGAATGTAATAACAAACGGTGTAATTAAATTAGATTGAGGAGAGTTTTTTGATTCTTGAACCCTCAATTGCTCCGCCAAACAAGGATCTGGAATATCCAGAGTAACCCTAACTACATTATTCGGTGCTTCTGGGAAGTGACGCAGGTAAGTAATGGGTGTACTAAAATTAATTCTAATATCAACCTCGTCCCCTACTACATTGATTTCAGGCTCATCCAATATCTGCTGAGTCTCAAGATTTACTGCACCAGCCACGGCATTCAATGAAAATGCCAACAACAATAGCCAAATATACTTAACCATCTCCTCAACCTTTATTTTATATATTTCAATTGGATACTACACTTACTTAATTATTTTAGGCAACAGTTTCTTATAACTTAGCTATTTATCAAATGTTCTTGTTGTATGGCAGCTACTACAATCTGCAGTCGTTTTAGGGTGGTCGCCAGGTTTACCTTTTGCATAGGTTCCATTATGGCAATTAGCACATCCATTCGTAATGCCTGTGTGGTTCATGTTTGCACCACTAAAAGTCGTCGTGTTTTTATGGCACTGATCACAGCTCAATGTAGTTGGCAAATGATTTGCAGGCTTGCCTTTTGCGGTGGTGCCATTATGGCAATTAGAGCAAGTACCTACAGCCACCCCAGCATGATTAAATGCAGCACCTGCAAATGTAGTAGTTGATTTATGGCAAGTCTCACATCCTGCACTTGTCACTGGATGTGTTGCAGGCTTGCCTTTTGCTGTTGTACCGTTATGGCAATTGGCGCAATTAGTCACAATGCCAGTATGATTCATCGTCGCGCCAGCAAATGTCGTGGTAGATTTGTGGCAATAGTTACAGTCTTGGCTTGTTTGTACATGCGTTGCAGGTTTACCTAAGGCGCTAGTACCATTATGACAAGTAGAACAGCCTGTTGAGATTCCCACATGACTAAAGGTTGCAGGTAGCCAGGCAGTTGTTCTATGGCAAGTATCGCAAGAGGATGAAGTGACAATGTGTTTTGCTGGTTTAGCGGTTGCAGTACTTCCATTATGGCAGGTTGCACAACTCCCTACTGTTACACCAGTATGATTGAATGTAGCACCAGCAAACGAAGTGGTCGATTTGTGACAAGTTTCACATCCAGCTGAGGTTTGCACATGGTTTGCGGGCTTACCTAATGCTGTAGTACCGTTATGGCAGTTAGCGCAACCTGAGACGATGCCCGTATGATTCATGGTCGCGCCAGCAAACGAGGTAAAGTTTTTATGGCAACTATCGCAAGCTACGCTTGTTTGCACATGATTGGCAGGTTTACCTTTTGCCGTTGTACCATTATGGCAAGTCGCACATGAGCCAGTAGCTACACCAGTATGATTAAACGCTGTGCCTGCAAACGAAGTGGTCGATTTGTGGCAGGTCTCACACCCAGCAGAGGTTTGAACGTGATTGGCAGGTTTACCTAAAGCTGTGGTGCCATTATGGCAAGTCGCACAACCCGTAGTGATCCCTGTATGATTCATAGTAGCACCAGCAAACGAAGTCGTCGATTTATGACAAGTCTCACACGCTGCACTGGTATTAATGTGGTTTGAGGTCTTGCCTTTGGCAGTCGTGCCATTGTGGCAGGAAGCGCAGCCATTGGTGATGCCAGTATGGTTCATCACTGCGCCAGTAAATGAAGTAAAGTTTTTATGGCAACTGTCACAAGCTGCGCTTGTTTGCACATGATTGGCAGGTTTTCCTTTTGCCGTTGTACCATTATGACAAGTCGCACAAGAGCCAGCAGCTACACCACTATGGTTAAACGCAGTACCAGCAAAAGAAGTGGTGGATTTATGACAGGTCTAACAGGCAGCGCTGGTATTAATGTGGTTTGAGGTCTTGCCTTTGGCGGTCGTGCCGTTGTGACAGCTTGCGCAACCACTGGTGATACCCGTATGGTTCATCACTGCGCCAGCGAATGAAGTAAAGTTTTTATGGCAGCTGTCACAAGCGGCTGTTGTTTGAATATGGCTAGCAGGTTTGCCTTTGGCAGTCGTGCCGTTGTGACAGCTCGCACAGCCACTGGTGATGCCAGTGTGGCTCATCGCCGCACCTTTGAAGCTAGAAGTAGACTTATGACAGGTCTCACACGCTGCACTGGTATTAATGTGGTTTGAGGTCTTGCCTTTGGCTGTTGTGCCGTTGTGACAGCTCGCACAGCCACTGGTGATGCCAGTGTGATCAAATTTTACCGCACCTGCGAATGAAGTTGTGGAGCTATGGCATGTTTCGCAAGGACTATTGGTACTAATATGGCTAGAAGATTTACCTTTAGCGGTCGTGCCGTTGTGACAGCTCGCACAACCGCCGGTGATGCCAGCATGGCTAAATCTCAACGCTGGAGACCAAGCCGAACTCTTATGGCATGACTCACAATCTGCAGATGTTTGAATATGTACTGCAGGCTTACCTTTTGCAACTGTGCCATTATGACAGGATGCACAGGTTACGCCTTTCATTATGGCGCTATGGCTAAATAAAGCTGGTGTCCAGCTTGCTGGCACATGACACGCATCACAATTATCTTGTGAGGATACATGGTTTGCTGGTTTTGCAATTGCGTTCATCTGGTTGCCATTAACGTGACAACCCTCACATTTTTTTGGTGTACCTTTTAAAATGCCATTAACATGACAGCTCTCGCACTTGGCCTTGACATGAGCGCCTTTTAATTCAAACCCAGTTTTTGCATGATTAAATTTCAAACCACTTTTAATGGTTTTTGTTGCAGCATCAGCCAATGAATGACTCATCACTGAAAGAATTAATAAGCTCAGACAAGCAACTAACTTCTTCCAGTTAATGTTCATATAAAAGCTCCGAGACTGTAAGAATACTCATTAGACAACAGTACAATATATGCGTGGGAAAAATATCCACACAGGCGCAGTTTATGTGGGAAATTTTTATTCGTCAATACTTTTTTGAATATTATTTAATAAATTATCTACTAAAGCCAGAATTCACTTTAATTTCATTAAACTTAGTATCGACATGGCAACGATCACATTGCGGACCAAAACTTCCACCATGCACGTCGTCGTTTGCATGGCAACTATAGCAAGCTGAACTTTGCTTAACCTTACCTACAAAGGGATCTAGATGGCAATTTAGACATGCCACAGCCTTATGACTACCTTCTAGCTTGAATTTAGTGCGTTTATCGTGGTTATAATCCCATATCGCCCAATCTCGTACGTTATGACAATCCTCACATAAGGTGCCCAATTGCTTTTTATGTTGATCATCTTTTTGATGGCATGAATAGCAATCGGATTTGGCTTCTTTAAACTTGCCTGTAAGATGACATTTTTTACATTCGACTGGCGCATGTTTACCCATAAGCGGAAACTTGGTTTTATTATGGTCAAAGTCTTTTACTTTCCATGTACTCTCTGTATGGCACTTCTCACATTGCTTACCTTCTGAACCTTTATGAATATCATCCGCCTGATGGCAGCTGTAACAAGTACTGTCAGGTTGTAATTTTTGAGGTGCAGGCGCTGGCTTATGGCAGCTTTCACACTTGGTCTGTGTATGTTTACCCTTTAAGAGATATTTAGTATCTCGATTATGATTAAACGTAGTCGTTTTCCAATCGGCTTCGTTGTGGCATTTATGACAGCTAATACCAAATACCGATTTATGAGGATCCTCTTTTTGATGACAATCATTACATCCAGTTTTTAATTTCTCAGACAAACCATTGATGTGGCAGCTCTCACACTTGGCAGGCTTGTGCTTTCCTCTAAGTGGAAACTTGGTGCGTTCATGATTAAAACTGTCCTTCTTCCAATCTTGCGCGTTATGGCACTCTTCACACTTTTGACCAAACTTGCCTAAGTGTTTATCGTCCTTTTTATGGCATGAGTAACAATCCATCGGAAGTTTTTCGAATGTTTTACCTCCTGCCTTATGGCAAGCGTCACATTTTGCAACTTTATGCTTATCTTTTAATGGAAATTTAGTGTCTTGATCATGATTAAAGTCAGTTTTTGACCAACTTCTTTCATTGTGACAATCGGCACATTTTTCTCCTAACGTGCCATGATGCTTATCATCATTACGATGGCATGACACACACGCTGTCGGTAATTTTTGTCCAAATGAACGATGACAACTTTGGCATTTAGCACTGTCATGTTTACCTAAAAGTGCATAATGACCATCTTTTTTGTGATCAAAGGTAGATTCTTTCCAGCTTTTTTCTGTGTGGCAATCTGCACATTTTTGACCAAAGACACCTTTATGATCATCGTCCTTTTTATGGCATGCAAAGCAATCTTTAGGCGTTTGCTTGAACAGATTGTCTTGATGACAATCTTTACACAATACCTTGGTTTCCGCATGCGCTCCTTTTAAAGGAAAATCACTCTTGTTATGATCGAACGCAATCTCTTTCCAGCTTTTTTCCACATGGCAATCCGCGCACTTCTCACCTAGTGAATTCTTATGTTTGTCGTCCTTTTTATGGCAACTGACACAACTATTGGGAGTATCTCTGAACTTGACTTTGGGCTTATGGCAGTCTTTACAAACCACTTTTTCGTTAACATGACCGCCCTTCAATGCAAAATCGGTTTGTGTATGATTGAATTTGTTTTCATCTAAAACAACAATACTTGCATCACGTCCTTTATGTTCTGTGTGGCACGTGGCGCAGTCTTGCTTGGTTTTCATTTTGCCATGATAGCCACGCTTTTGAAGAAAATCCTGTTTGACATCCTTATGGCAATCAATACACAGCTGATTTTGCCCCTCTTTGTCAAATTTCTTATGGCATTGCTGACAGTCATCTTCCCATTTCTGATGCCCCTGAATCACTTTGCCTGGCATCATGACAGATTCGATATTCGACAGCGCCAACGTTGTCGAGAAAAGCATTACCAGTGAAATGAGCAGTCTCAGCATAAAATCCAACTAGTACATGTGTACCCATATCACATGAAATATTGCGGTTCCCACCATCATAAACATAAGTGGAATATGTAATACATGCCATGCCGAGAATATTTGTTCAAACTTTTTAAACTGTGCAACGGTTTGTACTTTTGAAAGATACTTTGATATTAATTGAACAGCCTCTTTTTCAACGTCTTGCATACGTTTATTTCTAAGCACACGGTGTATTTGTCTTTTGCAGCGTAATATCAACAATATACGACGCACATCAAAACTTAGAAAATACCAGACCCCTTGAAAAAACCCGCGCTTTTCTTCAAGCGCTTCATGCTCAAAAGCATCAATCCATTTTTCAACTTTTGGAAAAAAATGTAGTTTAGATTTAATTTGCCCACTACTCCCCGCCAACGCTTCTCTTGCTTCCGATAAACTTGAACGGCTACCGTATAGCCCTTTGTGAATTTTAGTATAGACAAACCTACCCATTAATCCACTGCCTGCCACAAGCAACATTGAATAAAACGCAATCGTAGCGTTGATGGAACCTGTTTTAAAGGTAGTATGAAACAAAACTAAAGTGGGACCAGCAACACCAAGGATCATATGAATTTTGAACCAGTATTTAAGCTTTCCCAGTTTTTGTAAAAAAGAAAGGTGCTTTCTGGCAGAGTAAAGTAACAGCGTTAACATCATCAAACCGCCTACCAGCCCTAAATTGTAACCAACAGCATCTCCAGGTTTATAGTATTCCCCATGCGCAACTAGCCACCCCAACCCAATGAGCAAACAAACAAGCGTTAACAACACCAAATAATTAATATATGCCCCAACCTTATTCAGCACCAAGAATTCCTTAAAATTACTGTTCAATAAACAACAAGATATAACATATGAGTTAAAGTTGAGTGTATGATACGCCACAATCATTTCTTGTGTAAATTTTTCACACAAATTCTATCCGTTTTTTTCAATACGCGATAGCGTGAATGATGAATCAGGTTAAATTCAGGAGTTTTTAGTATGGACAACCTTGTCTTATTAATCTATTTAGTGCCCTTTTTAGTGATTTCAGTCTATTACGTAAAAAAACAGAAAAAGACTGACCGAAGAGGACACGAAAGACTCAAAAAAGCCAAAGAAGCAGGGCTAACCGAACCTGCCTCTATTCACCCAGTTATTAATCCTGGTCGATGCGTGGGTTCTGGTGCTTGCGAAAAAGCATGTCCAGAAAAAGCGCTCAGTATTATTAATGGTAAAGCGGTACTTACCGACCCAGCACACTGCATCGGGCATGGCGCTTGCCTTGTCGCCTGCCCTGCTGAAGCCATTGAACTGGTATTTGGTACTGAAAAGCGTGGTATGGATATCCCATTTGTCTCCCCCACTTTTGAAACTAACGTAGAGAGTATTTTTATTGCTGGTGAACTAGGCGGTATGGGACTTATCCGCAAGGCAGCAGAACAAGGTAAACAAGCCATCGAATCTATCATGAAAAAAACAAGAACGAAAAACGATCTTGATATCATGATCATCGGTGCTGGGCCTGCTGGACTTTCTGCTTCACTTGCAGCCAAGGAGCATCAATTAAACTATCTGACCATAGAGCAAGAAGACTCCATGGGAGGTGCTATTTATAAATACCCCAGAAACAAAATCGCAATGACGCAGCCCGTCATGTTACCGATTGTCGGCAAAGTAGAGATGTATGAAATTAGTAAAGAAGAGCTATTAGGGTTTTGGCAGCGCGTACTAAAAGAACAACAGCTCAACATTCACTTTAATGAAAGAATGGAAACGATCAATAAAGCGGATGGTGGTTATATTGTAAAAACGTCAAAGGCAAGTTATCAAACATCACATGTTTTGCTTGCAATTGGTCGTATGGGAACACCAAGAAAGTTAGATGTAAAAGGAGAAGAGCTTCCTAAGGTTGTATACAGACTCATTGATCCAGAACAGTATAAGCAGATGCACGTGTTAGTAGTAGGTGGCGGTGATAGTGCACTAGAAGCCGCTATCATGCTAGCAGAACAGCCTGGCACCACAGTGACCCTTTCATATAGAAGCGAAGCTTTTGGGCGCGTAAAACAAAAAAATAGAGATCAAGTAGAAAACTTAGCTACACTCAAAAAACTTCAGGTGTTACTCAAGTCTAACGTAAAAGAAATTACCGAGCATGAAGTCATCATTGAACTGGCGAACTTAGAAACTGTCAGCATTCCCAATGAGGCTGTGATTATCTGTGCTGGCGGTGTGTTACCTACCCCATTTTTAAAAGAAATTGGTGTGATGGTAGAAACGCACTATGGTAAGAAGTTTTAGATAAGAAATTTAAAATGTGTAAATTTTTTCCACAAAAATTGTTTTTGTATTATTATTGTCATCAGCATGCCTAATACTCGCCTTTCTGAAGATGCCAATAACTCTCTGCAAAGAACATTGCATCTTACTTTTCGTAGACTTTTAAAGCCTATCGTCAGGCTTTTACTCTCCAATGGTATTAATTACACGATGATTTTGGAAGATATCAAGCATGTGTTTGTGAGTGTCGCTGACGAAGAGTTTAAAATTGATGACAAATCACAAACCAATAGCCGAATCACCCTGCTCACTGGTGTGCATAGAAAAGACGTACAAAGAATTCGCAATGAGCAGTTTTCTGTGATACAGGTTGAGCAGTCCACAGGAGCGCAAATCATTGGATTGTGGACTGGGAATCAGCTGTATCTAGATAAATCCAATAACCCTCTGCCATTGCACAAAAATAGCAGTAAGGGTGGTGACTTGTCATTTGAAGCATTGGTTGCAAGCGTCAGCAAAGACATCCGTTCCAAAACCGTCATTGATGAATGGCTAAGACTAGGTTTAGTTGAGGTCGATGATCAGGATCGCTTACACTTAAATGTCAACGCATTTATACCAGATGCTAGCCTTGAAGAAAAACTCTCGTTCCTACGCATGAATTTACATGACCATGCCGCAGCTGCAGTGAATAACATTACGCAGCCCGATCAGCCCATGCTTGAGAGATGTGTCTATTATCATGGCCTTACCGCGGAAAATGTAGAAAAGTTAAATGCACTCGCAATAGAAACTGGCATGGCTTCAATTCAATCGATTAATCGCCTAGCCTCCGAACTCAAAGCCTCCCAACCAACAGATTCTAAAGCGACGAATAGAATGAATTTTGGCTTATATTTTTACAAAGAAGAAGATTTAGACGGTCGAAATAGTGAAAGCTAAAGTGTGATGCGTAACGTTTGGTTTTCACTCTCTCTTGTTTTTTTAGTAATTTCAAATAGCCATGCCAATGAATGTACCAACAATGGCATCAGCGATAACCTCTTAACAAACACGCAAAGCAGCGGCATCGGCGGCACTGGCCATCAACCGTCTACTGGGGGTGATGGTGTGGGTGGCACGGGACTAAAGCCTGAAGGTGGCGATGGTATTGGCGGTACAGGAATAAGCAGTGATAATTCCAATGGTGTGGGTGGAACAGGAATCGTTGGGATTATTACTGGCTTTGGCAGCATATGTGTCAATGGCTTGGAAGTATTTTACCAAGCTGACACTCCCGTTGATATTGACGGCCGTCAATCAACATCTTCTGACCTCAAAATAGGGCAACTGGTATCTATTGACGCAATTTCTAGGCACAACAACATTAGCGCCACAAAAATTAGTGTTTCTCACCTGATTGCTGGCAAAATTGATAGCGTCAACACAAAAGATAAAACCATGCAAATCATGAAACAAACAATTAAGCTCAGCGGAAATACCATTGGCTTAAATCAAGTAAAAGTTGGTAATTTTGTAACACTTAGTGGCTTAGTTTCAGATCAGGGTCAGATACATGCCTCAAGAATAGACGTTGCAAATTCCAATAATCTATATATGATCTCAGGAGTAATCAGAGGAAACAAGGTATTGGACATACCAATTCGCACGAGTAGTTCACTTAAAACGGATCAGCATGTTCAGGTGAAGGGTGACTGGAACGGCACTAGCCTCAACGCGAGCAAAATCACGCCAAGCCCTATACAGCGTATAATAGAGTCTAATCATAACTTGATTCTACAAGGATTGGCACCAACAAACACACAAAAACCGTTTAGGCTGCAAAACCTCCCTATTTATACAAACAATAAAACAAAAATATCTGGTGAAAGCACAAAGATAGATACGACTATTATTGTTAAAGGTAATATAGATAAAACGGGTGTTATCAGAGCGCGCTCAATTGACTATATTCATAGTGAAAAAATGACCAAACCTGAAAATGAGGGTGCATCAAATATTATCAAGCAGCACAACCAATCTAATCACCATGTAGATGTGATAGAACAGGACAAAAAATCCAAACCAGCGGAGCAGCATGATTTATATCATCGCTCAGAAAAAATAAACAGACACGAACCTGTCGAAAAGTCAGAGCCTATTGGGCGGCCTGAGACGATTGAAAAGCCAGAAACTATTGAAAAACCCGAAAAGATCGAAAAGCCCGAGACAATTGAAAAGCCCGAGACAATTGAAAGGCCAGAGTCTATTGAAAAACCTGAGACCATAGAAAAACCAGAAACGATTGAAAAACCTGAGTCATATGAAAAACCAGAACGCCGTGACTAAGACTGCCGCAGTATGTCTTTTTTTATTAAGCTACTCCCCCACTGTTCCAGCTGAAAACTCCAAACTGGCCTTTACAACAGGGTTAGACTATAGCACTGGCAAATACGGAAAGTCAGAAAAAACAGAGATCAAATACATCCCGTTTACGGGCAAGTATGAACACGGTCGATGGATGTTCAAACTGACAGTTCCATGGCTAGAAATTGATGGACCTGGCGGTGTCACAGGGGACAGCAAACTAGTCGTTTCAAGTAGCAACGCTCAGAGATCCGTAGAGTCTGGAATCGGCGATGTTGTTGCTAACTCCAATTACACGTTTTTATATTTACCAAAAGAAAAGTTCATGCTGGATGTGGGCGGCAAGGTCAAGTTTGCAACTGCCTCTAAAAATAAAGGTTTGGGTACAGGTGAAAATGATTACTCAATCTACATGGATGCCTATAAAACATTAGGTCGCTTCACTTTACTCAGCACACTAGGCTACAAAATGATCGGCGATACCAACGACTATGATTTTAATAATGTATGGTACGGCACATTAGGCGCAATATATAAAATCAACACCAATAATAATCTAGGGCTGCTACTGGATCTCAGACAAGCCTCTTGGGAATACAACTCCAATATCAGAGAGTATACGCTTTATTACTCACATCACTTTAACCCTACTTATGGCCTGCAATCTTACATCACAACTGGCGATACAAAATCAAGTGTAGACCTAAGCGGCGGACTCATGCTCAGTGTTAACTTTTAGTTTTGCATTAGGCTTTCTTCGATCAAGAAATAAACAGTTCCCGACAATTTTCTTAGCCTGTTTTTTTGCATTATTCATTGCGCCCGCTACTTCGTGGTGGCTTTTAAAAAGTTTGGGCAAGACCTTTACTGCGCCTATTGAGAGGCTACCGAATGGATAAAAGTTAATATTACCCATACGGTCTTCAACACGTATGCCACCAGACTCTACGTCTTTTTTATCATAGAAATCAGGCATCACATTGACTATCGTATTTAATACATCGTTGCAGAGCTCTTCCCAGTTTTCTGATTGAAACAGCAAGATAAAATCATCGCCACCTATGTGCCCTACAAAATCATGCTCATTATCGAGCGCACTACTCAGCAAGCGCCCTACAAACTGAATTACTTCATCACCACGGCGGTAACCATAAGCATCGTTAAACGGTTTGAAATTATCTAAATCACAATAACATGCCACAAACGGTAGGTTATTTTCTAACAGTCGATCAATGTGCGCATTAATTGGCACATTGCCAGGCAGCATAGTGAGCGGATTGGCATATCGCGCCGCATGAATTTGCAAATTGGTGATTTCTCTAAGCAAGGCATGGCCACTCCCCATACCAACATATTGCTTATCATCTACCACAATAAAACCGTTCAGTAGATATTTAGGATCGGCTTCTAATATCAATTCACTCAGCGCATTGATCGTCATATTTCGCTGCACGATCAACGGCTGATCATCCATAAATTCCGTACAGGGTTTTTTTCCGTGCAGTTCCTTTTGATAGCGTCGTGCAAACCGATCAATCGTGTTGTATCGACTAATTAAACCAATGGGAATATTGTTCTCAACCACTGGAATAGAATTCAAAGCAGGATTTTGATGAAACAAGTCATATACAGCATCATTGGTCATGGATGGTGGCACAGAAACCTGATAACTGATTAAATTCGACACTGTGGCCTGTTTAAAGTTAGCGCTGTTACCATCCATAAACACGCGAATAGCGCTCTTGTTAAGCATTAGCTTAACATCTTCAGCCAACACCGTTTGAAATTTTGGAAAAGGTCTACCAAACAGGTAGCCTTGTCCATAATTAATTTTTAAATCTTTAATAACAGCTAATTCTTCTCGGGTTTCCACCCCTTCAGCAATAGTATAACTTCCTGACTCTAAAGCAATTTTTTGTATTGCTCGCACAAACTCCAATTTAATTGGCTCATTGTGAATATTGGCAATAAAATGTTTGTCAATTTTGACATAATCTGGGGAAAGCTCAGACCACAAACGCAAGCCTGAATAGCCTTCGCCCAAATCATCCAGTGCGATACCAAAGCCTAAAGTTCGGTATTTAATGATTGCCTCGCGCAAGTAGGCATAATCACGGATACTTGAGCTCTCAGTAATTTCAATGACAATATTTTTGGCACTTAAACCAAACTTGTTCAATTGCGCTAACCCAAACTCTAAAGCGGTGTCATTAATTAACAGGCACTCTGGACTCACGTTGACAAATAACTTAGTACGCTGATTAGATTTTGCATAGCCTTTTAACACAGAATCACGCGCGATACATTCCATCTCCGCATTTAATCCGCATAACTGAGCCGCATTAAATAATGCAATAGGTGAATGTAACTTTGATTCAACTGGACCTCTAATCAACGCCTCGTGTGCGTACACTTCTGCACGACCAATATCAATGATAGGTTGATAGAGCGCTAAAAGATTTTTACTTTCTAAAATTCCTTTTACTTCAATGCTTGAGTCTCTATAGCTCATAATTCACTTTAACAATTTTTATATAACGTAACATAAAAACATGAAATAATTATGACAATTATTAACGCTCCATCATCATCGCCACACCTAGCATACCAGCAATATCTCCAGCGCCAGAAACGCTTACTTTGATTTGATTACGCAACACAGGGATTAAATCTTGTTCAAATTTCACTTTAAAGTCCGCTTGCATCAAGTGCCATGCCTCACAAACGCCACCACCAATGACCACATTAGGCACATCTAACACTTTGATGACACTGGCTAACATCTGAGCCAGATACTTTGCTGCCATTTGATAGGCTTCAATCGCATGCCGATCTGCATTTTCTGCAAGCTTAGCAACCTCATACGCACTTCGTTTTTGCTGCGTCAACTCGAAGTAAGTCAGAGAAATACCACTCGCAGAGGCATATTGCTCCACGCAGCCACGATTACCACAGCCGCACAGTCTGCCATCAGGCTCTACAATAATATGCCCTACTTCCATGGCCACTCCGTGGCTCCCAGAGAACGGTTGATTTGCATAAATAAGCCCGCCCCCCAACCCTGTGCCTAATCCAAGATAAATAAGCCCTTGCTCTGGTTTTCCTGCTAAGCAATACTCACCATATGCGGCAGCCAAGGCGTCGTTTTCTACCACCACTTGTTTTTGTAATATCGCAGCTAAATCTTTGGCTAAATTAACATTTTTCAGACCAGGTAAATTAGGAGATTGCGCAATGGTGCTGGTTGCAGGGTCTATAAATCCAGGGAATCCAATTCCAACATGGTCAACTTCTGGATGTAACATCAGTACTTCTTGAACCGCATTTGCTGTAGTTTGTACAATTTTTTGCCAAGCGATTGGTGCAGGATTTTGTTGGCATAATTGAGAAAAATTTGCCTGAAAACGTATTTCTTGTAATAAACAATGATGCTCAAAAACGCCAATGCGTAAATTGGTGCCTCCAACATCAATGCCTATCGATTTAGCCATGCATTTTACGACCCGATTGTTTTATCGCGACCAGAAACTTCTCAACATAAGCAGGCGTGAGCTGCTCCCATTTAAAACGCCATCTCCAATTATCAACCGTAGTGCCTGGCGTATTCATCCGACATGTGCTATCGAGCCCTAATATGTCTTGCATGGGGATAACTGCCAAATATGCTTGAGTTTCAAAGGCCATCACAATTAAAGCATCAGGCATCAGAGGAGACTCCTGATTCAGGTACTGATGCAAATGCTCTATCACATGTGGCTCTGCTTGATGATACCAACCCAATGTCGTGTCGTTGTCATGTGTACCCGTATAAACAACACTATTTTCATCGATGTGCTCTGGCAGGTAAGGATTAGTATCATCGCCACCAAAAGCAAACTGAAGTATTTTCATCCCTGGTAACGCATATTGATGACGCAATGCATCCACTTCTGGTGTAATAATGCCTAGATCCTCAGCCACTAGGTGAATATTGGGAATTGCTTTCATGATTGCTGTTAACAACTCTGCGCCTGGTGCAGGTGCCCAGTGCCCATTGATTGCGGTTTCTTCAGTGACTGGAATTTCCCATGCTGATTCCAGCCCCCGAAAGTGATCAATTCGCACTAAATCAAACAGTTCTGACTGCGTACTTAGGCGTTGTACCCACCAAGCGTAGCCGTCTTCTGCCATCACCGTCCAATTGTAATGCGGATTGCCCCAACGCTGACCTGTAGCGGAGAAATAGTCTGGCGGCACACCTGCCACAACTGTCATCTCTTTATTTTCATCCAGTTTAAATAAATGTGGATTTGCCCATACATCTGCGCTGTCATATGCAACAAAAATTGGGATGTCGCCAAACAGTTGAATATGTTTGCTTCCCGCATATTGCTTTAACTTTTGCCACTGATTAAAAAACAAAAACTGCGTAAATTTAACAACATGAATACTGTCAATATGTGCTTGGCTGAAGGCTTGAAGTGCCTTAGCATCTCGATTCTTATATTCAACTGGCCATGTATGCCAGCCTGCACATCGCATATAGTCTCTCAAAACTAAATATAAGGCAAAATCCTCCAACCAGTGCTGGTGCTGCTGGCAAAATGCGTTAAATGCCGCTAATTGATTTCCTTGAACGAAATTTTGATATGCAAGTTTAAACACTTGCTCACGTCCCAGTGACAGTTCATTTGTATCTACCAAGCCTTCATTCACCAATGACTGCAAGCAAATAAAAGCTGGATTTCCAGCATGGGCAGATAAGCACTGATATGGTGAGTGATCAGCATGCGTCATGTTGACTGGCAAAGTTTGCCAAACAGAAGCACCTACATGCGCAAGGAAATCAACAAAGCGATATGCATCTAACCCCAAATCACCACTGGGCAATGAACTAATATGTAGTAAAACCCCTGCACTACGCGTATGAGATTGAGTCATGTAGCGTCTTGGCCTCTACGCATAGTACCTGCGTTTTCTGAGTTTCCCCCGCCTTGACTAATCGCTTGGTGTAAATAACTTGGCACCTCTTGATTAAGCAAATGATAAAGGTTAGTGAGATTACGACGGTACAGTTGATCAAAGCTCTTTACGCTATCAGAGGCATTATAGTCACCAAACCACCAGAACCAATCTGAACCTTCACATATCGCTAATTGGCGCTCACATGCTTTTTGTTGTTCTTGAGTTAACGCAGAAATCGACTTATCGTACACTTTTTTAGCATCACACAGATAATCCCAAGCTAGATTCTTATCTTCACTACCAATCCAAGTGCTAAACGTACCGTACACCCAGCTACCTGCAGCAATCTGTGGCAATATCTGTGCCTTAGGTAACTTAGCCGTACTTTTTAAGCGCAAGATGTCACTAAATGTTGTCATCTCTATACTTGGATGATTAGCTAGCGCCTCATATAATTCCGTGAGAAAGTAATAACCATTATATGGATAATATTCCCATGCGTTTTCACCATCCAGAATTACACTTACTACGCCGTTTTTTTGTTTAGGTAAGTGATTGAGTATGTCTTCCATGTACGCAATAAAGTCATTTACGGCGTCGGTAGAATGCATTTTTGCATACTCAAAACCAATCTTATCGGAAAGAATATCATCTCTAAAAAAGCAAATAATATCGTCTTTACCGTTAGTCACACGGTAAGGTTGGTATAAGTATTCGTATCTATTTTCTGAAGTAAGTTTAGACTTCAACAAACTATTTGCCAAAACACCTTGACCGGTTGCCGCCCATTTAACGCCTTGCTGCGCTAACAATGACAATGCGGCATGCGAAACAGCACCCTCAGCGGGCCACATACCGTTAGGTGACACGCCAAACAAGCTTGTATGGTACTGTTTGGCAAGTTCCACATGCGCCTGCGCACGTACAGCACCACCTTCATAGCGCACATTACGCGGCAGAGGTGCATCGGGCATAGCATCTTTAGTAGAGGCAAAGTCTAGCAATAAAGGTAAGATAGGATGATAGTAAGGGGTTGTTGAAATTTCAATTTGCCCTGATTGCATGAGTTTTTGATATCTTGGGATTAAACCTTGAATCGTTTTACCAATCTCACTAAACAGCTGTTGGCGCTCTTCTAAAGTAAACATCACGCCTTTTGCCATCAGTTTTTGTACAACAATATTTTCACGACGCAAGCTCTCACCGCACCAAGCCAAGTGATACCAGACTAATAGGTCGGCTTTATATTGCGCTGACAAATAATGAAAATCATGTTCCAGCAGCATGGGCTGCACTAACTGGTAGATATGTAACAAGCGTTGATAGTGCGGAAAGGGGCTCAGCATCTTCTCATGGTGTGCCTTAAAGCAGCTTTGCACGATTAACTCACATTGACCTCGTGAAATATCATCCAAATCAGGCTTTTTAAGCAACGCGAGTAGTGGGTCTCGAATATCATTTCGTACAAATTGCTGCGTATAATCTTCTAACTGCTCTAATAAAATTGGCACAAAATTAAACGTCACACGTGCTTTGGGATTTTCCTCTAGATGGTAAGCCATATCACTGTAATCTTTAATGGCATGTAGATATGTCCAAGGCAGAACATATTCACCTGTTGTTAAATCACGATAGTCTGGCTGATGCATGTGCCAATATAGATTCAGGAACAACTTAGAAGACATAACTAAAACCACCTTACAACATGACACATTACTTTAAATAACAAATGTAATTAACTGATTACATTACTCTATATAGATCTTGTCCCAACATGTCTGGCGTGACCAATACGATTCCTTTTTCAGAAACATAAAAGCGCTCAGCATCCAGCTTTAAATCCACACCTATTTGCATTCCTTCAGGAATATAGCAACCTCTATCAATCACCACATTCTTAAGTACGACATTACGATTAATAGTTACCTTAGGCAGCACTACTGAACCTTCGATATTGCAGTAATCCTCAACATGCACGTCTGAAAACAGCACCGAATTAGTGACGCAAGAACCACTAATCAGGCACCCACCAGAAACTAAAGAGTCAGTCGCTTTACCTGTTCTGCCCTCATCTCTAAATACAAATTTGGCGGGAGGCAATTGCTCTTGATATGTCCAAATTGGCCACTCTCTGTCATATAAATTCAGCTCTGGAACCACTTTGGTCAATTCCATATTGGCTTCCCAGTACGCATCAATGGTTCCCACGTCACGCCAGTAAAAATTGCCATCTTGAGCGCCTACACAACTATCAGTAAAACGATGCGCTTGCACTTTATATTTTTTGATGATGTAAGGAATAATGTCACTCCCAAAATCGTGTGTGGACTTTTTATCACCCGCATCTCGAATCAGCTGCTCATATAAAAACTTGGCATTGAAGATATAAATCCCCATGCTTGCAAATGCTTTTGTCGTATCACCTGGCATATGCTTTGGTTCGGCAGGCTTCTCAGCAAACTCTACCACGCGATCATCATCATCCACCGCAAGCACACCAAATCCCTTGGCATCTTCAATCGGCACATTGATACAAGCAATCGTCATATCCGCATTGCTTCTTGCATGTGTAGCCAGCATTTTGCCGTAGTCCATTTTATAAATGTGATCCCCTGCAAGTATTAAGATATATTCACCACCATTTTCTCTTAATAAGTCGATATTTTGATATACGGCATCTGCCGTACCTCTATACCAATCTTCCGTCAACCGTTGTTGTGCAGGGATAATGTTTACATACTCATGAAATTCGCCGCGTAAAAACCCCCAACCACGCTGAATATGCTGTATTAGGCTTTGCGCTTTATACTGCGTAGCGACGTTAATGCGCCGTATTCCAGAGTTAATACAGTTCGATAATGGAAAATCAATGATCCTAAACTTCCCGCCAAACTGCACCGCCGGCTTTGCGCGCCAGTCAGTCAAGTTCTTTAAACGACTTCCACGTCCACCTGCCAAAATAATGGCAACAGTGTTTTTGGTTAAATTACTAATAAATCGATCGGAAACGCGCTCGTGTCTAATGTTACTTCTTCTACGCTCAATAAAAGTATCGGGGGTCATGACAATTCCTAAAGCTGGATAACGAATACAACGTTAATTTCATATAAACATCCTATCAACTGCATTATAATCAGCTTTAGTGAGGTATGATTCACTTTAAACGACGAACATTAAAAAAATCAAGAGAAAACTTTGCAAAAGCCAGAAATCACAAACCTAATGATCAACAATGATGTATTGCAAATGCAACGCATTCTTGACGCTAAACATCATAACCCGTTTAGCTTTTTAGGTGTACATCAGCTAGAAAATGCTTATATCCTCAGAGTATTTCATCCACATGCCAATAAAGTATGGCTAAACGTTGCTAACCAATGGGTAGCACTGCAACAAACACATCGTAACGGCTTATTTGAACTCAGCAGCCCTTCCCCAATTACCAAACCGTGCCTGTTAAAATTTGAAGTGGATGGGCAAACCTTTGAAACTTACGACCCTTACAGTTTTGGCAGCTCTATTACTGAACACGAGTTGTACTTATTTGGAGAAGGTAAACTTAATCAAGCCTATAAAACACTAGGCGCGCAAACAATCACCCTAGAGAATATCGCTGGTGTAAGGTTTGCTGTCTGGGCACCCAATGCAGAGCGTGTGAGTGTTGTCGGCAGTTTTAATCAGTGGGATGGTCGCGTACATAGCATGCGCTCATTAGGTAGTAGCGGCGTATGGGAAATTTTTATTCCCAAATTAACCACCAGTGATCTGTATAAATTTGAAATCCGTAATCGACATACTGGGCACTGCTTAACCAAAACCGACCCTTACGGATTTGAGTTCGAACAGCGCCCAGGTACTGCCGCAAAAATCAGTCAAAGCCAATACCAATGGTCAGACCATGCATGGTTGACGACTAGACCTCATCAAAATTGGTTACACGCGCCCTTTAATTGTTATGAAGTGCATTTAGGTAGTTGGCAGCGCAATGAAAAAGGTCATTACCTGACTTACCGTGAGTTAGCCAGCACCTTGGTACCACATGTGGTCAACATGGGTTACACGCACGTAGAGTTATTGCCTATAACGGAGCACCCGCTCAACGAGTCTTGGGGCTATCAAACCACTGGGTACTTTGCAGCTACCAACCGTTTTGGCACACCAGATGACTTACGTTATCTAATCGACCAGTTTCATCAAGCAAATATTGGCGTTATCCTTGATTGGGTACCTGGACATTTCCCTAAAGATGATTGGGCACTCGCGCGCTTTGATGGCACCGCACTCTATGAGCATGAAGACCCCCGACTAGGAGAGCACCAAGATTGGGGTACGTATATTTTTAATTACGGCCGTAATGAAGTGCGCAATTTCCTAATGAGTAATGCTTATTTCTGGCTCAACGAATTTCATATTGATGGCTTACGCGTTGATGCCGTAGCCTCAATGTTATACCTCGATTACTCTCGCAAAGAAGGTGAATGGCTACCCAATCGATACGGTGGACGCGAAAATTTAGAAGTGATTGAATTCTTAAAACAAATGAACATGATGGTGGGTGAAAGTTTTCCTGGCGTGTTGACGATTGCCGAGGAATCCACCGCTTGGCCAGCAGTATCACGCCCCGTATACGCAGGTGGGCTTGGCTTCTCCATGAAATGGAATATGGGCTGGATGAATGACACGCTAGCCTATATGGAAGAAGACTCTATCCACCGCAAATATCATCACGATCAACTCACCTTTGGGCAGCTGTATGCCTATAGCGAAAACTTTGTGCTCCCATTCTCACATGATGAAGTCGTGCATGGAAAACGTTCACTATTAGACAAAATGCCAGGAGATGCATGGCAAAAATTTGCTAATTTACGGTTATTGATGACCTTACAAATGACCTCCCCTGGTAAAAAACTCAACTTTATGGGCAATGAGTTTGGGCAAGGCAGCGAATGGAACGTCAATACAAGCTTAGACTGGCATTTACTAGATGAGAACTACCAAGGCAAAAGCTATCATCGTGGAATACAACAACTTAACCTTGATTTAAACTGGCTTTATCGTACCCAAAAAGCATTGTATGAGTTAGATTTTGACGCAAAAGGCTTTGCTTGGATTGATTGCCATGACGCAGATCAATCTATCATCAGTTTTATTCGACGCGGTTTAGATAATAGTTTTGTTATAATAGCACTCAACTTTACACCTGTACCACGCTATGCTTATCGCATTGGCGTGCCTCAAGCAGGGACATACCGAGAGCTATTTAATAGCGATGCAGCGTGTTATGGGGGAAGCAACTTAAGCAATGGGATAGCAATCGTTTCTGAAGATATCGCTTGGATGAACCAACCCTATTCACTTGCATTAACTTTACCGCCACTCGCAGGCATAGTTTTAACACTGACTTAAATGTACGTGCAAACAAATATAAACTTACTTTTTGACTAATTAACACAGATTACAAATGGCGACGCTTACACAATATCCTAGCTGGCAGATACTCTGCCAACATCAAAAACAATTAGAACCCGTGCATATGCGCGATATGTTCAAAGAAAATCCTAAACGCTTTGAACAATTCAGCTTAATACTAGATGACCTATTACTTGACTATTCCAAGCACCGTTTGACCAAAGAAACCTTAGATTTACTTTTTCAGATTGCACGTGAAGCCAAGATTGAAAATTGGCGAGACCGTATGTTCTCTGGCGAAAAAATTAATATCACGGAAGATCGCGCTGTATTACATACCGCATTGCGAAATCGTAGCAATTCACCAGTGTATGTTAACGGCAAAGATGTCATGCCAGATGTTAATGCTGTACTCGCACAAATGCGCGAATTTACAACCAAAGTAAGAGATGGTAGCTGGACAGGCTACACAGGCAAGCACATTACAGATATCGTGAATATTGGAATTGGCGGATCAGATCTAGGACCTGTAATGGTGTGCGATGCACTCAAACCTTATGCAAGCCCTAAACTCAGTGTACACTTTGTGTCCAACATTGATGGTGCACATCTGGCGCGTGCGCTTGAAAAATGTGACGCTGAAACAACCCTGTTTATCATTGCATCCAAAACTTTCACAACACAAGAAACCATGACCAATGCACATTCAGCACGCGCATGGTTCCTGAGTCTTGCCGAAGATCACGCACATATCGCTAAACATTTTGTGGCACTATCAACTAACAGCAAGGCCGTGCAAGAGTTTGGCATAGACCCAGCCAATATGTTTGCATTTTGGGATTGGGTAGGAGGTCGCTACTCACTCTGGTCTGCGATTGGCTTATCGATTGCGCTCTACGTTGGCATGGACAATTTTGAAGACCTGCTCGCTGGTGGTTATGCCATGGATAACCATTTTAAAACCGCCCCATTAGATCAAAATATGCCTGTTATTATGGCGCTGATTGGCATCTGGTATAACAATTTCTTTCATGTAGATACCCATGCCATCTTACCTTATGATCAAGGCATGTCTCGATTTGCTGCCTATCTGCAACAAGCAGACATGGAAAGTAATGGCAAATTTATTTGTCGCGATGGCACGCGCGTTCAGTATAAAACAGGCCCAGTCATTTGGGGTGAGGCCGGGACTAACGGACAACATGCATTCTATCAACTGATACACCAAGGTACGCAAATTGTACCCGCAGACTTCTTAATGCCTATACACAGTCATTACGCGATTGGTAGCCCAAAAGATCAGCATCATAAAATTCTAATGGCTAACTTTTTAGCGCAAACACAAGCATTAATGCTGGGCAAAACCAAAGATCAGGCGCGCGCTGAACTAGAAAAGCAAGGTCTATCTGGCGAAGCTTTGGAGCAGTTGCTACCCCATAAAATGTTTGAAGGGAACCGCCCAACCACGTCCATCATGTTTAACAAACTCACCCCGCACACATTAGGCAAACTGATTGCGTTATATGAGCATAAAATATTTGTGCAAGGTATTATTTGGGATATTAACAGCTACGACCAATGGGGCGTGGAATATGGCAAGCAAATCGCGCAACAAATCTTGCCGCAACTCACCAGCGACGAAGTAGTTAGCAACTACGACAGTTCTACCAACGGTTTAATCAATTATGCTAAAAGCCATAAGTAACATCGCATTAATCAAATAAAAAAGCTGGTTAAACCAGCTTTTTTATTTGTCATCTACTTAGAACACGTTTTAATTAACATTTTTTGACTACCTTGTTTTATTTTAATTGTACGCCCTTAGTCAAAGTATCTAATCCTACAGATTTAACCATGCTAGCACCTAAGCGCTTGGCAAAACGATCCACCACAGTATCCTGATAAGTGAAATCTACCATTTCTTTTTGTTTAATGACTTCTCTGGCCACATAATCAGCACTGCCTAACGCATCAGCCAAACCAATCTTAATACTCTGATCACCACTCCAGAATAAGCCACTAAATGTTTCTGGGGTTTCTTTTAAACGGGCACCACGTCCCTGACGTACAACCTCTTTAAACTGTTCATGAATTTCATTGAGCATTGCCTGAGCATAGACCTGATGCTTAGGGTTCACTGGAGAAAATGGATCTAGCATGGCTTTGTTCTCGCCAGCCGTCATTAACCTACGTTCTACGCCCACTTTCTTCATGACTTCAGTAAAGCCATAACCATCCATCAGTACGCCAATAGAACCCACAATACTCGCTTTATTCACATAAATTTTATCTGCTGCTGCTGCGATGTAATACCCTCCAGAAGCACAAATATCCTCTACAACCGCATACACTGGAATATCAGGATGCAATTTTCTTTGACGCTTAATCTCGTCGTTAATAATCCCTGCCTGAACAGGGCTGCCCCCAGGGCTATTGATTCGAAGAATAATGCCTTTGGTACCTTTATTATCGTAAGCATCATTTAAACTACCAATGACAGAATCTGCATTCACCTCGCCACCAGGTTCAATTACACCATTAATATTAATCACCGCGGTATGTAATCCAGAAGTCACTTTTCCACCACCTATCCAGCCTAAGAAAGCGAAAAGTAAAATAAACAAATAAATAAAGGTTAATGACTTAAAGAAAATGGACCATCGCCTAGCGGTTTTTTGTTCAGCCAACCCTGATTGTGCGATTTTTTCTAACGTTTTTTCTGCCCAATTATTCTGACTACTACTCATGGAATTCACATCCTGACGATCACTCATTGCTTCCCTACACTCTCTAAATTAATAATGACTTCGTTATTCACTTCAGTGACTTTAATTGTCTGTAAACGCTTACCCTTACATGGACCTAACACGCAATCACCAGTCTTTGGTTCATATTGTGCTCCATGTGTAGAACATATCAGAAGGTCTTTTGTAATATTGAAAAATTGACCATGCTGCCAATCCAACTCAATTGAGACGTGAGCGCATTGATTTAAATAAGCATATGGCTTGCCATTAAACCTCACCACAAAGCCCGTCACCCTCTCACCAAGCTGTGGCACATCAAAACGCAGCCCCTCCGCCCTTTCTATTAAATCAACGCTTTTAAAAACAACCTCATTCACCTTCATTCAATAGCCACTGTTTCAACTGATTAAATTCGTCAAAAATGTAATCAGGATTATATGTCAATAATTTATCGCGTGCTTGTGCACCATAGCTGACTGCTACCGATTTCACTCCAGCGTTTTTTGCCATCTGCATATCATAGCTAGTATCACCAATCATCAATATACGTTCTGGCATAACCACCAAATCATCCATTAACTCATCTAACATTTGTGGATGAGGCTTGGAGAAGCACTCATCGACTGTTCTCGTAGCATGGAAGTATTTTGTTAAACCGCAATGCTCTAATGCTAAATTTAATCCACGACGCCCTTTACCTGTAGCCACCGCTAATTTATACCCGCGCTTATGCAGCTCAATAATGGTTTCAAACGCACCCTTAAACAAAGGGATCTCACTTTCCCCAGCGTAATAGTTAGCATTGTAATGTGCTGCCAAATCTCTCGCTTGTTCTGTGGTCAAGTCACCATACAAGGCTTGTATAGATTCTCGCAAACCTAACCCTATGATACTTGTCGCTTTAGCGGGATCGAGTTGCGGCAAACCCACTTGCGCTGCTGCCTTGACAATGGCATTGGTGATCATCCCCGTTGAATCAGCTAAAGTTCCATCCCAATCCCACACAATCAAATCAAATGTATCACGCATATTACTCAATACTACTTTCTGCTTTCTTAATAAAACTTGTTAACTCTACTGGTAAAGGGGCTGACAACTTTAACCTCTCTCCAGTCAGCGGATGTCTGATATTGGTTTCTGAAGAGTGCAAAAACATGCGCTTAAGCCCCTGTTTCATCAGAGTCTTATTTAAAGCAAAGTTTCCGTATTTATCATCCCCCAATATTGGGAAACCCAAGTGCGCTAATTGCACCCTTAGCTGATGTGTTCTACCAGTAATCAGCTTAGCCTCCAACAGAGAAAAATCACCTATGTTTTTACTCAAATAAAAAATCGTCTCCGAAACTTGTGACTCATGATGTTTATCTTTTTCTAAATCTGTGACAACATTCACACGCCGCTCACCCTCATTAGTAACATACTTCTGTAAATCTAAAATGACATGTTTCTTTTTTTCTTGCCAATGCCCATGCACCATCATGATATATCGCTTATCAATATGATTATTTCGAATCGCCTCGTGTAGCGCTACCAGTGCGCTACGCTTTTTGGCCAGCATCAACACACCTGAAGTATCACGATCCAAACGATGTACCAACTCTAAAAATTTTGCATGCGGTCGTTCTAAACGCAACTGTTCGATGACACCTCTACTCACGCCACTGCCTCCATGTACTGCAAAACCAGAGGGCTTATTAATCACCAGCATGGCATCATCCTCATAAACAATCGCATCGTCAAACTTGGATTGCACTGCTTTTTCAGGTGCGGATTGGGCTGTCGCAGAGACACGGATGGGTGGCACTCTCACCACATCTTCTAGATTTAACCTAAAATCTGCATCAATCCGCTTTTTATTCACACGCACTTCACCACTACGTAAAATGCGGTACACATGGCTCTTGGGCACCCCTTTTAGCACCTTTAGCAAAAAATTATCGATACGCTGACCAGCGGCCGACTCATCTATGACAAGATTAGCCGCCGCAGATTCAGAAACTTGTGTGCTCTTTAGGGCTTGGTTATTTATCTCTATGACCATTTTCGTGCTTTGCTTTATGATATTTCTAGCCTATACTGTGCAGGTTCTTAAACTTAAAAAACTCTTTGAAGTACATTTTAAGGGTATGTTAAGAAACGTAATGTTAAAAACAGTGACAACAAATACTTGGTTAATACCGCTCGCCATAAAGTAGCGATAAGTAAAATTGCGCAACAGCCGACGCAGACAATTAAAAATTAAAGCGCGACTAGAGATTGCTGAATATAAGATTTTAACGAATTTATACCAAACAAGGGTATTAATTTATAAATGTAGCTAGATAAAACTCACTCGTTGCAATTCAATTAAGAAATTTGCAATTGAAGACTGGAACATCCACCAGTAGTAGTTTATATAAGTCTGTACAGGGAACGACCTTCAGACTAAAACCATACATGTTAAATGACCCGCTAGTCACAACTTAAGCTTAACTAGTGAGTTTGATTCAGTATCCTAGATTGCTTTTTATTTGTTTGCTAGGCATTAACGCCTAGGAGCAAAAATGAAAAGAATGTTATTTAATGCAACGCAATCAGAAGAACTACGCGTTGCGATTGTTGATGGGCAAAAACTCATTGATTTGGATATTGAACACGCAGGTAAAGAGCAGCGTAAGAGCAATATCTACAAAGGTGTTATTACACGGATTGAACCCTCTCTCGAGGCTGCGTTTGTGGATTACGGCACAGATCGCCATGGGTTTCTCCCCTTCAAAGAAATTTCCCGCAGTTACTTTCAAGACAAACCAGAAAACGGTCGAGTTCGCATTCAAGATGTGATTAAAGAAGGCCAAGAGCTTATTGTTCAAGTAGACAAAGACGAACGAGGCAACAAGGGCGCAGCGCTCACCACCTACATTTCTCTGGCTGGCCGATATTTAGTATTAATGCCCAACAACCCCAGAGGTGGTGGTGTTTCACGTCGTGTTGAAGGTGAAGAGCGTAATGAGTTACGTGACACCATGGCACAATTAGAAGTCCCCAATGGTATGAGTATCATTGCGCGTACCGCAGGTATTGGACGTAATGCCGAAGAATTGCAATGGGATTTAAACTACCTCACACAACTCTGGACAGCTATCGAAGAGGCGTCACACATCCAACCTGGTGCGTTCCTGATATACCAAGAAGGTAGCTTGGTGATTCGTGCAATTCGCGATTATTTCAGTGCAGACATTGGCGAAATCTTAATCGACACCGCAGATGTACATGAGCAGGCCGTGCAATTTATGAACCACGTCATGCCAGGCAATGTCGCACGTGTAAAGTTATACCAAGATGAAATCCCGCTGTTCTCACGCTTTCAAATTGAACATCAAATCGAAACAGCATTCTCTCGTGAAGTGCGCCTGCCTTCAGGTGGTGCGATTGTTATTGACCATACAGAAGCGCTCGTCTCGATTGACGTAAACTCAGGCCGCTCAATTAAAGGTTCAGATATTGAGCAAACTGCTTTTAACACTAATCTAGAGGCAGCAGAAGAAGTCGCGCGTCAAATGCGCTTGCGCGATTTGGGTGGCTTGGTCGTCATTGATTTTATTGATATGGAAAATCCACGTAATCAACGCGATGTTGAAAATACACTGCGTGATGCATTACATTATGATCGCGCGCGTGTACAAACAGGCAAAATATCGCGGTTTGGTTTACTTGAACTATCACGTCAACGCTTACGCCCAAGTCTTGGCGAAACCAATCACGCCACATGCCCGCGTTGCAATGGCACTGGACACATCCGTGGGATTGAATCGACAGCACTACACATCTTGCGTATCACACAAGAAGAAGCGATGAAAGACAACAGCGCAATTATCCAAGTGCAATTGCCTGTTGAAGCGGCGACTTTCTTGCTCAATGAAAAGCGTGCGGACATTCATAAAATTGAAGAGCGCATGGGCGTAGAAGTGATTCTGATTCCTAACATTCATATGGAAACACCCAACTACAACATCGTCAGAATTAAGCATGACGATGTGAACGAAGAAACCTCACGCGTCAGCTACAAAATGGTTGAGTTGCCTGTAGAAACAGATTATGTACGTAGCCTGAATCAGGAGAACAAAGTACTCATTCCTGAGGCATTAGTGAAAGGAATTACCCCTGCAACTTCGGCTCCTATTGTGGATAAAACACCAGAAAAGGTAAAAACCACATTGTTTGGCCGTATCAAGGCAATGTTAGGGCTTTCATCTAGCAACGCGACTGAAGCAGAAACTAAACCAGCAACTGAAACACGCGAACAAGCACGCCAACACAACCGTGACCGCAATCGCAATCAGCGTGATAGAAACAAGAATCGCAATCAGCGTGATAGAAACACTCACGAAAAAAGCCCCTTAGAGAAAAATGAGCGCCCTGCCAAAGCAGAGCAACCATCACAACCTAAGCAGGAAAAACCGTTTACAGCGCCGGCTGAAAAGCGCATTGAAACTGAACGTCCGATTGCAGATAAAGCAGCTCAAACAACATCAGGAAGTACGCCAGACAGCGCTAGCGAAACACGTCAAGAACGCTCGCCTCGTCGCAGCAGAAGAGGTCGCCGTGACCGTCGCCCGCGCGATGAATCAAAACCAGTGCAAACTGATGCTTTCACCAATCAGCAAGAAATGACAAATTCACCAATAGAGGTGGCAGAAACTGTTGCCACTCAAACGACCACTGAAAAAGTGAAAGAAGTGCATGCGCCTAAAACCCTAGAAATCAGCGAAACAAAACCAAATCGCAATGATACAGAGACAGCGTCCCCAGTGACTGCGATTGTTGAAAGTGAAGCCATTTCTGTGACCAATCAAGTAGAAACTACAGAAAACACTGCTAAGGCCAATAAGAAAAAGCCCGTTCGAAAACCAAGAGCTAAAACTAAAGTAGCGAAGGTAGATTTAGCGGCAGTTGGTTTAGAGTTGGTAGAGACGAAGGCAGACACTCCAGCAATCCAGCCAACAGAAGTAGCTCCTAAAGCTAAAACACCTCGCAAGGCACCTAACTGGAAAAAGAAAGAGGAAGCCAAGCCAGAAGATGCGCCACTGGTCATGATAGAAACGCAAAAACCAGAGTAATCAACATTTAAGCCCGATTTTTCGGGCTTTTTTATGGACGCTCTGTCAGTTAGTTTTTAATTATTTGAATCGTCATGATACCCAGTGCAGTCATTGCCAATGAACCAATCACATGCACTAATACATGCGAGATTGCCCAACCATATTGGGCGCGCATCATTAAGGTAACCGCTTCTGCAGAAAACGCAGAAAAAGTAGTTAATCCTCCCAAAAAGCCTGTCGTCGCAAATAAACGCATTTCTGGAGAGACAGAGGTTGTCACTGCAAAAAGCCCCATGACCAAACCCATTACATATCCACCGATTAAGTTGGCAGCCAAGGTTCCCAAAGGTAATATTGGAAAGGTGCTGTTTAACATCAAACCCAAGCCCCAACGAAGCCATGCACCCATTGCTGCACCTGCTCCTACCGCAACCCAAGCTCCCAAACCCATCACAACCTCTCCTCAACTATATTCCAGTCATTTACATATACACTATAATAACAGTTGATAATAATGACAACGAAAGATTACTTTGCGCGCACTATTTGTAACATCAGAAGCCTACCCACTCATTAAAACTGGCGGACTTGCGGATGTAAGCGGTGCATTACCCAATGCACTGAAACAACTCAATGTTGACATCAAGCTTTTAATTCCTGGCTATCCCGCAGTACTGTCACAGGTGCAAAATCAACGCTTAATAGGACACCTGCAAGTATTCAGCCATACCAGTTGTGACCTCATTTCTGGCTTTATGCCAAATACACAGCTAGAAGTCATCATTATCAAAAATCAAGCGCTTTATGAACGTGTCGGGGGGCCATATACCAATGAATTTGGCCATGACTGGCATGACAACCCGATGAGATTTGGTGTTTTATCTAAGGTTGCCAGCTTGCTATGTGACAAAAATAACATCAGTGGGCTCGATTGGGTACCTGAAGTTGTGCATTGCAATGATTGGCAAACAGGACTCACACCCTATTACCTGCATTTAATGCAAGCGTCTCATGTTAAAACCATACTCAGCATTCACAATCTGGCTTTTCAAGGTAATTTCCATCCTAACTGGCTACATACCCTTGAAATGAATCCTCATGATTTTCAAATCGAGGGCTATGAATTTTATGGACACCTCTCCTTTTTGAAGGCAGGCATTTACTACGCCAATGAACTCGCTACAGTGAGCCCGAATTATGCAAAAGAGATTCAAACTGATGCCTTTGGCTTTGGTATGCAAGGGCTTTTGCAAGCACGCGAACACAAGATTACAGGCATTTTAAATGGCATAGATACAGATGAGTGGAACCCTGAAACAGACCCTCATCTCCCACACGCATACAATGCAAAAAAGCTGAACAACAAACAGTTAGTAAAATCATACTTACAAGAAAAAATGCAGTTACCTGTTGCTGCCGATACCCCTTTGTTTGGCATCGTCAGTAGACTCACACACCAAAAAGGGGTGGATATTGTCATAGAAGCCATTCCAGAACTCATCGCAATGGGATGTCAAATTGTTGTACTCGGTAGTGGAGAAAAAGTATTTGAAACGCAACTGCTGTCTTATGCGGCGGAGTTTCCGCATCAAGTGGCTGTCACAATAGGCTACAACGAGCCACTATCCCATCTTGTCATGGCAGGCGTAGATATATTTTTAATGCCTTCTCGTTTTGAACCATGCGGATTAAATCAGCTTTATGGATTGCGATACGGCACTCCTCCTATTGTCTCGAATACAGGCGGCCTGGCAGACTCTATTTGTCATACCACTGATGAAACTTTAGCGAATCATACTGCGACTGGCTTTGTGATGGAAAATGTCAACAGGCTGTCACTTTTGGTCACAATCAAACAGGTTTTGTCTATCTGGAAAAACAAAAAATCATGGAAAGAAATCCAAATCAACGGTATGAAACAGGAAATAGGCTGGAAAAACAGCGCAAATGCTTATATTGCACTATATAAAAAGGTTCTAACTGGTTGATTTGTAAGTTGGCATAGTTGATGCTTAATTAAAACTAAGCTTCTCCAAAGCTAACTTCTCCTCCCTCGGGGCGTATCTTAAAGATTACGTCCCTTTTTTTATCTTGTCGCTCTATTACACGTTTTGATGCGTTACTTCACAATAAAGTGTTCTCGATAATATTTAAGCTCATCAATTGATTCATAAATATCCGCTAACGCTTCATGCTTACTTGCTTTTTTAAATCCTGCATAAACTTCTGGCTTCCAACGGCGAGCCAGCTCTTTAAAAACACTCACGTCTAAGTTGCGATAATGAAAATAACTTTCTAAATCTGGCATATAACGCGCCATAAAACGTCTATCCTGGCAAATTGAATTACCACACATCGGTGATTTTCCTGCGGGAACATACTCTTTCAAAAAAGCAATCATTTGCTCAGTCGCCGCTTTTTCATCCAAAGTAGATGCTTTCACCTTATCAATCAAACCACTTCTACCATGCGCGCCTTTATTCCAAGCATCCATGCCATCCAGTACTGCATCTGTTTGATGGATAACCAATACTGGAGACTCTCCCAGCACATTAAGCTCAGCATCAGTGACAACCGCTGCTAATTCTAAGATTCGGTCAGAATCTGGTAACAAACCGCTCATTTCCATATCTAACCAGATTAAATTATCGTTATTCATATTGTTATTACTAGCAGCCATCATGATTTCCATTAAAATATGCAGGGGAAGCAATTGAGGTGAACTTAATCACCATCTATGCTTCAGAATAGCATTAGTTTAACTTAAACAGAGTAATTATTAAAAATGGCATCTAACTTAACACTTATTTTTGTGAGTTTATTATTGATCACGTCGTTAGTACGCTTTTGGTTGGGAAATCGTCACATACAACATATACAAGCCAACCGCAACCAAGTACCCAAAGCTTTTACCAATACAATATCACTTGAAGCACATCAAAAAGCGGCCGATTACTCAACCGCAAAGACAAAATTGGCATTAACGGAATCACTGGCGCAAGCAATATTTTTGCTTATTCTGACAATTGGTGGTGGCCTACAATGGCTTGATCAGCTTTGGTTAGCTTGGCTGCCAGACCACAATATCATACGTGGCGCTTTAGTCATTTGCAGTGCCTTGGTGATAAGTAGCATTGTTGAATTGCCCTTTGACTATTACCACACATTTACTGTAGACGAGAAATTTGGCTTTAATAAAATGACGCCTAAAATGTTCATTAGCGATTTAATTAAACATGGGCTGTTAGGAATAGCATTAGGCGCACCCATCTTGCTGATAGCACTTTGGTTGATGCGTAGTGCTGGAGAATACTGGTGGTTTTATTTATGGCTAGTCTGGAGTGTATTTAACATTGTCATGCTAGCAATTTACCCTACTTACATCGCGCCACTTTTTAATAAATTTACACCACTTGCGGATATATCACTCAAAAATCGTATTGAACGCTTATTGAGTAAATGCGGGTTCAAGTCACAAGGTTTATTTGTCATGGATGGATCGACCAGATCAGGTCATGGTAATGCTTACTTTACTGGCTTTGGCAGTAGCAAACGCGTGGTGTTTTTTGATACCCTTTTAGACAAACTTAATGAAGATGAAATAGAGGCAGTCCTGGCGCATGAGCTTGGTCATTTCAAGCACCAGCATGTGGTCAAACGCGTAGTGATGATGTTTCTCATTAGCCTGATTGGTTTAGCGATACTAGGCTGGCTGATTAATCAGTCATGGTTTTACGCGGGGCTCGGCATCACTACACCTAGCCACCACATGGCGTTGCTATTGTTTTTACTGGTGTCGCCCATTTTCTTATATTTGCTACGCCCGATTATGGCAAGCTACTCACGCAAAAATGAATTTGAGGCAGATCGCTACGCTGCTACACATGCAAATGCGCAACATCTGATTGAGGCTTTGGTCAAACTGTATCGTGACAATGCATCTACGCTGACTCCTGATCCTTTATATTCTAACTTTTATGACTCGCATCCACCAGCAAGCATACGTATTTCCAAGCTTTCGGCTTATACTGGTAGCTAAACTACCAGAAAGCATTCATATGAAACTATTAATTGCGTTTTTAATTATGCTTGTCCCAGATGCAGTGGCAGCTAATGAACTATTTAAAAAAGCGGATATAACAAGAGGTAAAGCGCTGGTAGAAAAAAACTGCATCTCATGCCACGCCTCAAGCTTTGGTGGAAATGGCTCAGAAATTTATACACGTGAATTCAGAAAAATAAAGTCTGCCAGCGGTTTGATCACGCAAGTACGCAATTGCAGCACGATGCTAGACCTTAAATGGTTTGAAGAAGATGAAATCAACGTAGCCGCGTATTTAAATCAGACTTACTACAAGTTCGAATAGTGCTACTGCATGCATAAAGGATTAGTGGTTGCAGCATTTGGCAAGCGGTTTGAAGTCGAACTAGAAGACAAACGTCGCATCAGCTGTGTCACACGTGGGAAAAAAACTGACATCGCCTCAGGTGACTGGGTTGGCATAAAACTAACCGATAGCAATGAAGGTGTTATTGAAAAAACCTTCGATCGCACCACGTTGCTCTACAGAAGCAACGCCTACAAAAGCAAGCTACTTGCCGCCAATGTCACACAAGTTGTGATTGTACTCGCTACGCAACCCAGCTTTTATGAAGCACTGCTGAATCGATGCTTAGTTGCGGCGGAAGCAAGCCATATCAAAGCTCTCATCCTATTAAATAAATGTGATTTAATAAATGCAGATGCTCAAGAAAAGCTCAACACCTATCAAAAACTTGGGTATCAAACATTACAACTGACTGCTATGCAAGATATTTCACCGCTACGCCCCTACCTACATGGTCACCAGAGTGTGATGGTAGGACAATCTGGCATGGGGAAATCCACAATTATCAATGCATTGCTACCACAAGAGGTTGCTAGAACACAAGAAATCAGCCATGCACTAGACAGCGGCAAGCATACTACAACTGCAACACGTTTATACCATATCGATGAAAGGTCAAGCCTGATTGACTCACCTGGTTTGCAAGAGTTTGGATTGCATCACATTTCACAATCTGAACTGGAACATGCATTCATTGAGTTCAGACCGTTTCTTGGACATTGCAGATTTAACAACTGTACACACCTGCATGAACCAGATTGCGCAATACTGAATCAAATAGCCACTGGCATCATCACCCAAACCCGCGTACTACAATACCAAGCCCTCACCAAAGAACTACATCTTCAATAGCCTGCAACAAATAGTCGGCTATTAAAAAATCAATATATATGATACGTTGGTATACAAAATGCTTAATTTAATAATGGCTTATCAAACATATTTACCAAACTAATGTAAAGTTCTATTAAATCAACAGTAAATAATTGACAAAGGCTGGCTATTTTTATGCGAATTAAGCAAAATGCATGCTGATTTATAGTTGATAGGTAGGATGTCTATTAATAAAGAAAAGGTCATGATTCAAGATATCCAGTTTGGTATGTACATTACCGAGCTCGATCGGTCTTGGCTGGAATCTCCATTTTTACTCCAAGGTTTTCTACTCGAAGACGAAGAGCAAAAAGCCGCTTTAAAAAATCTATGTGAGTATGTCTTTGTTGATCGGACTAGGTCTACTGGGATGCAGTTTCTAGAAAAGAAAAAAGCCGATGTCGCAATTAAGCGCGATGTCACCACAGTGAGAATTACGCATACTGAGCCTGCTCCTAAAAAAAGTCTTACTTCCTCACCTAAGCGCACCGCTTTAAAGGTCATGGTAAAGACCAATGATAATAAAAAGAAAACCATCAAGGAGTCTAGCTTTTTTGAAATCATCAGCGCAATTAAACGTGGAAGAATCACGCAAACAGAAGAAGGTATTATTTTCAACATGCATGAAGAAAATAATACGACCGCTGACAGCACACCTCAGCATGACAAATCAAAACCTGACAATTCTAATGTGCAGCAAAATACCAAATTTGGCTTTTTCTCAAATTTTTTCGGTAATAAAAAAGAAAAATTAGGATCGTCGACCAACCCAAAAACCAGAGATGAAGATGCCTTTGGCTTTACCGAGTCAGAAAGATTCAAGGTTACCATCTATGAGAATGAAACACCGCGGGTTGAGGAAGAGATGGCGGTTATCTATCCTACTTTTGAAAAATCCCAGATTGCCACTAAATCACTGTTTGAAGCCATTGCTAACCAACAAAAATTAGACATCAGCACAGTATCTGACGTACTGGATAATATGGTTGACAGTATTAGCCGCACGCCCGATGCTTTAATGTGGCTGGCACGGCTCAAACACACCGACAATATCTCATACGGTCAAGCTTTAAATGTTTCCATCAACATGATGGCATTTGCTAGTTTCTTGGCCTTACCTAAAAAACAAATTAAAGAAATGGGATTAGCTGGACTTTTACAAGATATTGGCAAAGTCAAGATTCCTCAGCGCATTTTGCTCAAAAAATCAAAACTCACCAGAACGGAATTCGAGCTTGCAAAATTGCATATCGAAGAAGGACTCAAAATTTTATCAGAAACACCTGACATCCCAGCCTTAGTCATGGATGTAATCGCACAGCACCATGAACGTTTTAATGGCTCAGGCTATCCACATCAGCTTCAAGGCAGCATGATTAATATCAATGGTCAGATCGCTGGGCTTGTGGATACTTATTGTGCGTTAACAACGGATAGAAACTACGCTAAAGGGTTACACAATCAACGTGCTTTAGATGAAATCCATAATATGCGTGATCAGGAATTTTCTGGGGAACTAGTCAATCAACTGATCCAGTTTCTGGGCATCTACCCTGTCAACTCTTTAGTCGAGCTCAACACGGGTGAAGTCGCCGTTGTTATTCAACAAAATCAAGTGAGAAGACTACAACCCAGACTCATGATTCTATTAGCACCTGATAAAAGTAAAAACCCGTTCCCGACGACAATCGACTTGCTTAATTCACCTGCCGCACCTGATGGTAGTATCTATAAAATTATCAAGGGCATCCCCCCAGATAGTTATGAATTAAATGCAGAAAACTTTTATCTTTGAATATCGCTATGGAACACCTGCCTGAGTTACCAGAAGACGACACATACACGCCCTATTTACGCTCATTTAACTTACACTACTCTGTAGAAAGCTTGCTACACAAAGCGTCACTCCATCAGCTAAATGCTCAAGATTTAAGTCAGCAATTTAGTGTTAACCTTGAACAACTGGAAGATTACCATCATCAATATAGCCATGAGCAACACGCCGCATTAGAGCAACTTTTTATCTCGGTTGCCCGCTGGCCTAGCTTTTTAGATAGCAATGCACTCACGGAACATATCAATGCTTGTATAGAATCCTGGATTGAGGTCATTACCAATGGCATGCCCTTGGTAGAGGTGTTTAACATCCTGAAATGTGTTTCATTACATGCGTCTACGCCTAGTCAAGCCATCAAAACAGAATGGTATTTTCTACTATTCGACTTAATCAGTGAAACTGCATTTACCCATCAAACAAGCCAAGTAAACTACTTGATGGATCATAACCCTGTCACCAATTTGCCTAACACCAATGTATTGCTCAGGGAAATGGATGCGCATATCAAGACCCAGCCCTCAAGCCAGTTATTCTTGATGACTATTCGATTTTTAATCGAGCGTGGAGCGGTGACCATTTCACCCATCATGCCGATTTCATTAAATATTAAAATCCTAGAGCTGTTAGAAACCTGCTTGCCTAAACCTCATGTTACCTATCAGTGTGGCAACATGCTGTTTAGCATACTGATAGAGAAAGACATTAGCGACATACAACTTAACTTGCTAATGGCTAGGCTCAAAGGATGCTTTGAACAAATTATTAATATTGAAAACCAAGTATTTTTAGTCTCTCCAGTAGTAGGTATCGCCGCCAATACGCCTCACACTAACGGTGCTTCCGCATACCACGAAGCCAGAGTAGCGCTCAGCTACGCATTAATACATCATCAGGATTTTGCCAGTTACAGCCCTGCCATTTCAGATGAAATTGAGAAACAGAAAAAACTGGAGTTGGATGTCACATCAGCCTTCAACAATGAAGACTTGGAACTTTACTTACAGCCTATTTTAGGGCTGCCTGAGGAAAAGTGCGTAGGTGCTGAAGTACTACTACGTTGGCCGCATGCCAAGAGCTTAGGCATTTACCCGAATGTGATGGTGGAAATCATTAACAAAGTAGGTCTTGGCAAGATGTTTACCCGATGGTTGGTCAATTCAGTCTGTCGCTTGGCAGACGAGCTCATTACTCAACACCATCTTCCTATCTATCTAACGCTGAATCTAAGAGCCGAAGATTTATATGACATAGAGCTACCCCAATTGATTTTACAAAGCATGCAGTTTTGGAAAATTGACCCCAAGGACATCATCTTGGAAATCACGGAGAACGGCATCTTGGAAGAAAATGAAACTACCACGAACATTATTAGAAAAATTACAGAAAGCGGCATCAAGCTAGCTTTAGATGATTTTGGTACAGGACACTCTTCCATGGCAAGGCTACGCACAATTCCAATCTCACTCATCAAAATTGATCAATCATTTGTAAAGCGTATCAACCAATCGAATGAAGACTTTGAGATTGTCAAATCCATGGCATCACTGGCAAAAAGCCTAGGTAAAGATGTATTGGTAGAAGGTATCGAGAATATTGAATGTCTAAATTTGATTAATAAAATCGGCATTAAAAAAGCACAAGGGTTTTATTTCTCCAAGCCCATGCCCTTTGACGAATTTGTACTTTGGGCGAAAAAAAACACTGCTAGCTGATATAATTCATGGATGGAAATTACCACACGTTTAGAGTTTGATGCTGGGCATCGCATTCCCGACCACAAAAGTCAATGTCGCAACTTGCATGGTCACCGCTACGCTATTGAAATCACGCTTTCTGGCGAGATTATTCATCAAGATCATAGTTCAGAAAATGGCATGATTATGGACTTTTCAGATGTCAAAAAAATTGCTCGGGAGTCCGTAGTTGACTTATGGGATCATGCATTTTTGGTGTATGTTAACGACACCCCAGTAGTTCACTTTCTAAACTCGTTACCCAATCACAAAACTGTGATTTTCCCTACAATTCCTACCGCTGAAAACATGGCATCAGAAGCTTTTAAAATTCTAAAAGCACAATACAAAGACACTTACGGCAATCATCTCAAGCTTGAACGTGTAAGACTCTACGAGACACCGAACAGCTGGACTGATGCGCTAGGCTAGAACTAGCTTTCTAACTGCTTAATTACTTCTTTTAATCCATCCTGCCAAGCAGGTAATGTAATATTAAACGTTGATTTTAGTTTTGCATTATTCAGCCTAGAGTTGGCTGGGCGCTTGGCTGGAGTAGGATATTCCGCAGTTGTAATCGGCTCTATGTTCTCTACATTCAGCTTTAACGCGGGCAAACCAGAAGCAGTGGCATGTTGTTGATAATCCTGAATAATCTGACAGGTAAATCCATGCCATGAAGTACTACCTGCGTTCGTAAAATGATAAATTCCCGACTGAACATCATTGCTTTTATCCCACGCCTCTAATAACTGCTGAACGCCAACAGCAATACTCATACTACTTGTAGGCGCACCAAACTGATCTGCCACAATGCGCAATTGTTCTCGATCAGAACCGAGTCGCAATATCGTTTTTAAAAAATTTTTGCCGTAAGCGCCGTATACCCAACTCGTACGCAATATCAAATGTGGCAAACCAATAGCTGTAATGAGCTGCTCTCCTGCAAGCTTAGACTTACCATAAACGCCTAGCGGATTAACCTGATCTGTTTCCACATAGGGCTCTGATTTTGTGCCATCAAACACATAATCTGTAGAGAAATGAATCAAACCTGCATTTAATTTTAGCGCCTCTTCAGCCAAAACCTGCGGTGCGGTCGCATTGATGGCATAGGCTAAATCCTGCTCCGATTCAGCTTTATCTACCGCAGTATAGGCAGCAGGATTGATAATCACATCAGGCTTAATTGACTGTACTACACGTCGAATTTCATCCTCTCGCGTTAAGTCCAATTGCTCTCGGGATAATGCAGTTAACTGATAATCAGCACACAATCGTTTTTGCAACGCATTGCCGACCTGACCATTAATGCCTGTTAATAAAATTTTCCGCATTTAATATTAGCAAAAAAGGGATTATGAAAACTTTCTTGCATCTTGCAAGCTCAGCCCAGTATTGTCTTTTGCAGACAATATTGGCATGCCATTTAATGGCCAAACAACGCCAATAGTAGGGTCATCCCATTTGATGCAACATTCATGTTGTGGTGCGTAGTAATCGGTTGTTTTATATAGAAAATCCGCATAATCAGACATCACAAAAAAACCATGCGCAAAACCAGGTGGAATCCACATCTGATGTTTATTTTCACCTGAAAGAATTGCCCCTACCCACTTTCCAAAAGTGGGGGAAGATTGACGAATGTCCACCGCCACATCAAATACTTCACCACTCGCAACACGCACTAATTTACCTTGAGCCTGCTCAATTTGATAGTGCAATCCTCTCAAAACATTTTTAGCTGACCTTGAATGATTGTCCTGAACAAACTCACACTTGATTCCAGTCGTTTCTTCAAATTTTTTTGCATTATAGCTTTCTAAGAAAAATCCTCGATCGTCACCAAACACTTTAGGCTCGAAAATCATCACCTCAGGAATTTCAGTGTAAATAATATTCATTAAAACACTTTCTCAGTCAAAATACGTTTTAAATACTGTCCATAGCCATTTTTGGCATATTTAGCCGCAATCGCTTCTAGTATCGTTGCGTCAATAAACCCTTTGCGATAAGCAATTTCTTCAGGACAAGCAATCTTGAGCCCTTGCCTTTTCTCGATAGTTTCAATAAATGACCCTGCTTCTAATAATGATTCATGTGTGCCAGTATCCAACCAAGCCATTCCACGCCCCATCACTTCCACTCGTAAATCACCCCAATCTAAATACTGACGATTTACGTCGGTAATTTCTAACTCACCACGCGGTGAAGGCTTTAGATTCTTGGCGATTTCTACCACGCGATTGTCGTAAAAATACAACCCTGTCACTGCATAGCGTGATTTAGGCATTTTAGGCTTTTCTTCTAAGCTGATTGCCTGACCATCATCATTAAATTCAACGACACCATAACGTTCTGGGTCATGTACTGGATACGCAAATACTGTAGCACCATGCTCTCGTTGCGCCGCTTTTTGCGCCATATTAGCTAACTCATGTCCATAGAAAATATTGTCACCGAGCACTAACGCACATGGATCATCCCCAATAAACGCTTCACCCAAAACAAACGCTTGGGCTAACCCATCGGGTGAAGGTTGAACTTTATACTGGATGGACATGCCCCATTGACTACCATCACCCAATAACTCGTTAAAACGTGGCGTATCCTGCGGTGTAGAAATCACAAGTACATCACGTATCCCTGCTAGCATCAGCGCAGACAAAGGGTAGTAAATCATGGGCTTGTCATACACTGGCAACAATTGTTTAGAAACCACTTGCGTCACTGGGTACAAGCGCGTGCCTGAGCCACCAGCGAGAACGATACCTTTTGTTGCCATTATGCTAGCTCCTCGTTACGTGTTTTATAGTTCTGATTCACCCATTTTTTGTATTCACCACTCGTGACATGATCCACCCAATCCTGATGCTGCAAATACCAGACTACAGTCTTACGTATACCTGTTTCAAAAGTTTCGGCTGGTTTCCAACCCAATTCTTTTTCAATTTTAGTCGCATCAATAGCATAACGCTGATCATGACCTGGTCTATCTGTTACAAACGTAATCTGGTCTTTATAACTCCCAGAAGCTTTTGGTTTTTCTATATCTAAAATGTCGCATAAGGTATGCACTACCTCAAGATTGGTTTTTTCATTCCAACCACCGACGTTGTATGTTTCGCCCACTTTACCCGCTTCCAACACACGACGGATAGCACTACAGTGGTCTTCTACAAACAACCAATCGCGAATATTGCTGCCATTGCCATAAATAGGTAAAGGTTTACCATTGAGTGCGTTATGGATCACTAATGGAATCAATTTTTCTGGGAAATGATAAGGACCGTAATTGTTAGAACAATTTGTTGTCAGCGTAGGTAAGCCATAAGTGTGATGATAAGCTCTCACTAAATGATCGGAAGCGGCTTTAGACGCTGAGTATGGGCTATTAGGCTCATAGGGATTAGTTTCTTTAAAAGCTGGCGCATCTGCTGTCAGAGAGCCATACACCTCATCTGTAGAAACATGCAAAAATCTAAACTCAGCTTGCTCCTCTGCACTGAGCGCATTCCAATATGCACGCACTTCTTCTAGTAAATTAAATGTGCCTAACACATTAGTTTGAATAAACTCTCCTGGCGCATGAATCGAGCGATCGACATGGCTCTCTGCCGCAAAGTTTAATACAGCGCGTGGCTGATGTGTCGTCAGTAGCGCTTTAACAGCTGCTCTATCACCAATATCTGCATGCACAAACACATGATCTGGATGACCCTCTATCTCTGCTAAATTTTCCAAATTACCTGCATAAGTCAATTTATCCAGCGTAACAACCTTACCCAAACCTAACTTTACCCAATTATTGACAAAATTGCTGCCAATAAACCCTGCTCCACCAGTGACCACTATGCAATTATTCATCTTGAATCCAATATCCAATTTATTAACTATTAAAATTTTATTACCTTACCAAGGTGAAGCACCTGCTTTTGTCAAACTTGCGATATATGCGTCATGAAGAGATTGCTCTTCTTCACTGACTGCCAACACTTTAATTTTTATTTCACTACTTAAATGCGCTTGTACCTGCTTTACCTCTTCTGACTGTTGCAAATCCATCAACAAACTGTCTTGCCCTCTAGTCATCGCCATATATACTTCAGCGAGTAGCTCTGCATCTAACAAAGCGCCATGCAATGTGCGCTTGGAATTATCAATGCCATAAAAACGACATAACGCATCCAGATTATTTCTTTGCCCAGGGCGCGATTCTTTCGCCATCTTCAACGTGTCGGTGATTTTATCGCAAAAAGTCTGAATTGGCGTTAGCCCAATACGACCAAGCTCTGCATTCAGAAATCCAACATCGAATGGTGCATTGTGAATAATCAGCTCTGCACCAGCCACAAAGTCAATGAACTCCTTAGCAATATGCTCAAATAGCGGCTTATCTTGTAAAAATTCCAGTGTAATGCCATGCACGTCCTGCGCTGCGGCATCAATTTCACGCTCGGGATTTAAATACACATGAAAACGATTCTGACCAGCACGTCGATTCATCATCTCAACAGCAGCAATCTCAATAATTCGGTGCCCTTGATCTGGGTACAAGCCCGTTGTTTCAGTATCTAAAAAAACTTGTCTCATCGATCATTCCCAAGCGTACCTTGACCATCTAAATAGGTGACAACACCTTGATTGGCCAGCATGTCGGCGCGTTCATTACCCCAGTTACCAGCATGCCCTTTCACCCAGATCCACTCGATTTGGTGTTGTTGCACTGAACGATCTAAATTTCTCCATAAATCTTCATTCTTGACAGGCTTTTTGTCTGAAGTACGCCAATTTCTAGCTTTCCAACCTATAATCCACTCAGTAATTCCTTTTTGCACATAAGAGGAGTCGGTATAAATCTTTATTTTGCATGGGCGCTTAAGCGCTTCAAGGGCACTAATCACAGCCGTGAGTTCCATACGGTTATTTGTAGTCAGCGCCTCACCTCCAAATAACTCTTTTTGATTCCCACCAAACAACAATAACGCGCCCCACCCCCCTGGGCCAGGATTACCTTTACATGCGCCGTCGGCATAAATCTCTACGCAATCTTCTAGTTTATTTTGCTGAATATCTGTCACTTGTTTTGGTTTGTTTTCTTATTATTTACGGGTCTGGATTTTTGTGATGACACCACCAAGCCTGATTTTACTATGGATTTTTTCCAGTTAGGTTTAAGCAAATGCATATTAGCCACGCGTTTTTTTGCTACAAGGTAATATATACCGCCAACCATGGGACAGAACTTAGCACCAAAATTAGCTAAATGTTTTTGACGTGCTATCCAATGATCATCATTAATTGGAATCACATAAACTGCATGCCCTCCACTCACATATTCTAAGCCCAATAATGCAAGCCAATCTTTAATTCTACCCAGTGTTAGATTTCTACCACACCAAGGTGTATGTCTGCATCTAGACAACCTCCTGCGCAGCCCCCACATACTCATAGGATTAAACCCTGTTAACACAAGGTGACCCTCTGGCACTAAAACACGTTCCACCTCGCGCAAGGTCTGATGGGGATCCTCGCTAAACTCTAGTACATGCGGCATACACACTAAATCTATGGTGGATGACGCAAACGGCAGATAATTACTCTCGCAAACCACATCGCCACACGCACTATCTACATGGATACACTTAGGCATGCGTGACTGTTGCAACAAATCCATCTCCAGCATGCCAATTTGTAATGCATTGAATCCAAAAATATCTGTGATATTTTGATCATAGATGGCCTTCTCATGCGACAAAAGATATTGACCTAATGGATTTTTAAGCCAATCACTGCCTGGGGGAGTCGATGTTTCTTCACGGACAAAAGATTTCAAAAATGCAACCATTTCGCCAACACTGTTATCATATTGAACATGTTAAAAATATTTCCAATTCCTGCTCTTACAGATAATTATATATGGGTTTTACAAAACCAAGGTAACGCCATTATTGTTGACCCAGGTGATGCAACTCCAGTGCTCAATATACTACGTCAATATGAACTCAACATGGCAGGAATTCTAATTACGCATCACCATTACGATCATATTGATGGTGTAGAGCAATTACTAAACCATCAGCATGTGCCTGTCTATGCGCCTTGCTACCATACATTTCCTTTTACCACAGTTCCACTCCAAGATGGTGACGTGGTCGAGCTTCCTGCGATACAGCAATCATTTAATATCATGTGGCTACCTGGACATACCTTGGATCAAATTGCTTATCTCAATTCAAACTACTTATTTTGCGGAGATGTTTTATTTGGCGCAGGTTGTGGCCGACTACTTGGCGGGACAGCAGCGCAAATGTTTGACTCATTACAAAAAATCAAACAACTTCCACCGACCACCCAAGTATTCTGCACGCACGAATATACAGCACATAACATCGATTTTGCGTTGACTTTAGAGCCTAACAATCAAGCACTTATCGAACGGAAATTCGCTGTGGAACAATTACGACAAGCACACCAACCCAGCCTGCCCAGCACAATTGGCTTGGAAATCGAAACAAATCCATTCTTACGCTGTCACATACCAGAGATTATCAAAAACTCAGGTTCTGAAAGCCATCGTGCGCTTGATGTTTTTACCAAAATCAGAGAATTAAGAAACCATTATTAATCAATGGGATAATATCGTTACTTCAATTAAATTTTTACTTGACTCACTTATTAATCCTATATACTATTCAGTCGACTTCTATCACTTTTTGATAACGCATGACAACAACATTGCATACAAACCGTTTTTTGCGGAATACCAGCTTTTTTCACGCCCCCATCAAATGCATAGCAATTTTGATTGTTACTAGCTTATTTAGCCTCTCCTCGATCAGTGCAGAACAAACCAATCTGGCAGGCGACAAAATAGAAATCATCAATGATGATGTCAACAGTAATCTTACCGCCGATCCAATTGAGTCCTTTATTAACAACAACGTGAATGACGCCGACTATAATGCATCCAGTCAAGATGACTTATGGGCGCGTATTCGCAGTGGGTTTGCTATCCCGAACATTGACTCAGAATACACCACCAAGTATGAAACTTGGTACTCTTCAAGGCCAGACTACGTAAAGCGCATGCTAGAGCGTAGCCAAAAGTACCTCTTTCATATTGTAGAAGAGGTAGAAAAACGCAATATGCCCTCTGAAATTGCGCTGCTTCCTATGATCGAGAGCGCTTATAACCCACAAGCCTACTCACGCAGCCATGCGGCAGGCATTTGGCAATTTGTGCCCGCCACAGGTAAGGACTTCGGTCTAAAACAAAATTACTGGTCAGACAAAAGGCGCGATGTCACAGCAGCCACTGACGCGGCACTCACTTATCTACAGAAGTTACATGGCATGTTTGGCTCTTGGGATTTAGCGTTAGCCGCCTATAATGCGGGCGAAGGCACGGTATCACGTGCCATAGAACGCAATCGCAGAAAAGGTTTGCCCACAGACTATCAAAGCCTTGATTTGCCTTCAGAAACCAAAAACTATGTACCAAAGTTACAAGCGATTAAAAACATCGTTTTTAATCCTAACCAGTATGGTTTGCAATTAGTGGACATTCCGAATCGCCCCTACTTTACGCAAGTACTGGCTCCCAAGCAAATTGATGCTGCACTTGCCGCCAAACTTGCCAATATCTCGGATGAAGAGTTTGCAGCACTCAATCCAAGCTATAACCGGCCTGTCATTGTGTCAAATAATGAAGTGCATCAACTGCTCCTCCCGACTTGGGCTGCAGACCAATTCAGAGAAAACCTAGCTAATTATGACAAGCCATTAACCAGCTGGAAATCCTATCAAGCAAAACGCGGTGAACGTATTGATTACATTGCCAGAAAGTTTGATATCAACGCCAGCGAACTGAGAGAAGTCAATAACTTATCTTCTAGCAGCAAAATGAACGCCACACGACCCATTTTGGTTCCCAATAATGAGGGTGAAGAATCCAATTTATTACTGACCAACTTCAAAACTGTCAATGCTCCACAGAGTTCCAATGAGCAAGAAATAGAAAACTCAATCACCTACAAAGTGAAGCATGGCGATACCGTTTCCAGTCTGGCCAGTAAATTTCATGTGGATAGTCGCTATATTATTCGTACAAATCAGTTAAAATCCAAAAAACTAAAAGCTGGTCAATTGATTAAAATATCAAGCCAGCATGCTGGTAAAGTGAACGCTTCTAATCGATATAAAGCTAGTAAGAAAAATGTACGTATTTCATCTAAATCCAAAGCTAGGACAAGTAAGGTCTCCGCTAAACGGTCGCATCAGCACACTAGAAAATCTTCCAGAATGTAACTAAGGACATAGGTCAGCATGCTAACCAAGCTGCCACCCGTAAAATTAAAACAACCACCCTCACATTTTGAAAAAATGTGGGGTTTCGGTTTTATCATTTTTGCTACGCTCTTACTTAGTGCATGTGACAAGCAAAATGCTGCACCACGTATCGACTACAATCGATCTTACCCTAGTGTAGATGGTGGCGTCATGATTAGTGCGATGACTGGTGAGCCAAGTAGCCTCATTTACATGGTGGCTGGTGAATCCGCTTCAGCCGCAATTGCTTCCAATATTTTCAACTCACTTCTTAGATATGACCAGAATTTAGACCTCACAGGCGAGTTAGCTGAAAGTTGGCAAATATCAGACGATCAAAAATCCATTACATTCAAACTCAAACCCAATCTTAAATGGTCAGATGGCAAACCACTCACCAGTGATGACGTGCTATTTACATGGCAGCTTGTCACAGATGAAAAAACCCATAGCCCATACGCATCAGATTACCAGTTAGTCAAAAAAGCAGAAACACCAGATTCACTTACATTTAAAGTAACCTATGATCAAGCCTATGCACCAGCACTTGATAGCTGGTCTGGCCTACAAATCTTGCCTAAACACCTGTTAGCTGGTCAGGATGTACATACGACAAATTTTGCGCGTCAGCCAGTAGGAAGCAACTACTATCAACTCGATAGCTGGACGCATGGTGAGAACATCAAGCTTTCACGCAATCCCAGCTCTGTGTTAGGTCCAGCCAACATTGAGCAACTCGTCACACGTATTATTCCAGATAATTCAGCTCAGTTTTTAGAGCTGATGGCAGATAACATAGACAGTATGGGCTTAGATCCAATTAAATACTCTCGCATCATTCCCGCACGCCCTGAGTTACTTGAAAAACTCAACCTCTACAAAGAGTTAGGCAATAGCTACACTTACATGGGCTTTAATCTTAAGCACAAACCATTTGATGACGCACGCGTACGCAAAGCGATAAACTATGCCATTGATAAACAAGAGATTATCGATGGTGTGTATCTAGGACTAGGCATTAACATTGCCTCACCATACAAACCAGGCACGCGCTGGAGTAACCCAGATTTACAGCCCTATCCCTACGACCCCAACAAAGCTAAAGTACTATTAAAACAAGCAGGGTTTGTTTGCTGCAATAACCACGGAATTTTAATGCGTGACGGCAAACCCTTTGCTTTTGAAATTGTCACCAATCAAAATAAAGAGCGCGAAAAATCCGCAGTATTGATTCAACGCCGCTTAAAAGAAATCGGCATTGATGTCAAAATTCGTGCCGTTGAATGGGCAAGCTTTATTAGCCGCTTTATTAAAACAGGCGACTTTGATGTAGTTGTTTTAGGATGGGGGTTGGGGCTAGATCCTGACCAATATAATATTTGGCACTCCAGCCAACAAGCGCCTGGGCAATTTAATTTTATTGGCTACAACAATCCAACAGTAGATAAGCTGTTAGAACAAGGCCGTACCGAATTAAATCCCGATAAACGCCAAAAAATTTACCATGAATTTGCTAAGGTGTTGTTAGAAGATAGCCCGATTGTGTACTTATCCGCTGGCTATGGTTTAACCGCGATGCATAAACGCATTCAAGGCATTGTGGATCCAATCCCACCAGCAGGGGTCGGGTACGACTCACAAAAATGGTACATTCCTCAGCCTTTACGGCGCAACGAAATAAGCGCTAACTGATATGCTTAAGTATTTAATAAAACGTGTGTTGTGGATGATCCCGATGCTAATTGGTATTAGCCTTATTTCTTTTTTTATCATGCACTTAGCGCCAGGCGACATCACCAATAACGAAGCTGCATTTAACCCAAAAGCCTCTGAAGAGTCACGCCAAAAACTACGTGAACTCTATCATCTTGATAAACCAGTCATTGTGCAATACGGTCTGTGGTTAAAACGCATGGTACAGCTGGATTTTGGCAATTCGTTTAAACCACATCAAAAACCTGTGTTTTGGCAAACAACGGATAAAGACGGCAACGTGACCAAGGGCATGATTCAGGAAGCATTACCTATCACGCTGATGATTAATATTTTGGGGCTAATCATTACCCTCTCACTTGCCATTCCTTTAGGAATTTTGGCAGCCAGAAAATACCAAGGATGGCAGGATCGCTCCATTACATTGTTTAATTTTATCGGCTTTTCGATTCCAGGTTTTTGGTTATCTTTGCTGCTCATGTACTGGCTAGGGGTAGTGAATAATTGGCTGCCTATTTCTGGCTTGCACAGCCTTAACTATGAAAACCTAAGCACTTGGGGGAAATTCACAGATAGTCTAAGCCATTTAATCATGCCTGTATTGATTCCTTCAGTCACTGGCTTGGCTGGCATCACCTTGTTTGTCAAAAACGGTATGTTGGATGTACTCAATCAGGACTATATCACTACTGCCCGTGCCAAAGGCCTCAACGAGCACAAAGTGATCTACACCCACGCCTTGCGCAACGCCTTATTACCTTTAATTACAATTATCGGCTTATCTATCCCTGGGCTAATTGGTGGCTCTGTCATTGCTGAAACCATTTTTGCGATTGATGGCATGGGTAAACTATTTTTTGATTCGGTCACTAGCCGTGATTTTCCTGTCATTATGGGAATCCTCACTATCGGGTCAGCCTTAACACTCGTTGGCAACTTGGTTGCTGATATCGCTTACGCATGGGCAGATCCACGCGTAAGACGCGGTGTGATGCGAGGATAGCCATGAACAATACGCTATTCAAAAAAGCACTTTCAAATCCGCTCGCTAAGGCAGGCTTTATTATCATACTCATCGTCTTTTTATTAGCCATGCTCGCGCCTTTGATTGCGCCTTATGATCCAGATGAAATCAATGTCAAAGCCATCCTGCTTGAACCTTCCATGCAGCATTGGATGGGTACTGATGGCCTTGGTCGCGATGTATTAAGCCGCATGTTATATGGCGGGCAAATTTCATTATTAGTTGGTCTGGTAGCGGTGGGCATTTCTACTGCGATAGGGATTGTATTAGGCGCACTTTCTGGCTACTACAGGGGCTGGGTAGACACTTTTATCATGCGTTTGGTTGACGTGATGCTATCCATTCCAAGCTTCTTTTTAATATTGGCCGTCATCGCATTTTTAGAACCCTCTATCATTAACATCATGATAGTCATCGGTCTCACTTCTTGGATGGGCGTGACACGCTTAGTACGCGCTGAGTTTTTAAGCCTATCAGAGCGTGAGTTTGTGCAAGCTTCACGCACATTGGGTGCAAAAGATGCTCGCCTTATATTTACGCATCTACTGCCCAATAGTTTAACCCCAATTATTGTAAGCTCAGTATTAGGGGTCGCCAGCGCAGTACTCATGGAATCTGGCTTAAGCTTTTTAGGCTTAGGCGTACAAGCGCCACAAGCCTCTTGGGGCAATATTCTCACCGATGGCAAAGAGTATATCCAGTTTGCTTGGTGGCTTTCACTCTATCCTGGAATGGCGATTTTGATTACTGTCTTAGGGTATAATCTACTTGGTGAAGGATTACGTGATGCGCTTGACCCCCGTAGTGGATCAAGCAAATAGCATCAACGCCAATAAATAACGATATAGGAAAAATGATGGGATTTCTTGCTGGTAAAAAAATACTCATTGCTGGCTTGCTCAGCAACCGTTCAATCGCATACGGCATTGCCGCTGCCATGAAGCGTGAAGGCGCAGAACTCGCCTTTACCTATCAATTAGAAAAACATGCGCAGCGTGTGGCGGATTTAGCGGCTGATTTTGACTCTAAAATTGTGCTGCCCTGTGACGTGGCAGAAGACGCGCAAATTGATGCCCTCTTCCCTGCACTTGCTCAACATTGGGACGGCTTAGATGGCTTAGTGCATTCACTTGCATTCGTCCCAAAAGTGGCACTTGATGGCGATTACTTAGATGCGGTAAACCGTGAGTATTTCCGTATTGCACATGATATTAGCTCATATAGCTTTTCTGCACTCGCCAAAGCTGCATACCCGATGATGCAAGGCCGTAAGGGTAGCCTGCTCACACTTAGCTACTTAGGTGCAGAACGTACGATGCCAAACTACAATGTCATGGGTGTCGCCAAAGCCAGCTTAGAAGCCAACGTCCGTTACTTGGCACAAAGCTTAGGACCTCGTGGCATACGCGTCAATGCCGTTTCCGCAGGACCAATTAAAACGCTCGCTGCGAGTGGTATTGCAGACTTTGACAAAATGATTGGTTTTAACGAGAGACACGCCGCTTTACGCCGCAACGTCACCATAGACGAAGTAGGCAATGCTGCTGCATTTTTATGCAGTGACCTTGCCTCTGGGATTACTGGCGAGATTACTTACGTTGATGGCGGCATGAACATTACTGCTGCAGGACAAATCGACTAACGCGCGCGCCCTGTCTTACAAAATAAAAAGGCTGATGCATTTATTTGCATCAGCCTTTTTAATGCCTAGATTTAATGTTTAGATTAGTGCTCATTAGATTTAGCACTAAAAAGTGATTAAAGCTATTCAGTTTTTCTAAAAAGCACTGAACTATTAACCTTAATTTTTTCTTTGGCCTTAAGTGATAGCGCATAGGCATTCACATACTCAGCACCAAGCGCCAATTGATACTCAGATTCTGCGGCTTTTTTAGTGTCAGGATCATTTGCTAACGGATTGCTTACACCCAACACCTTCACAATCGTGAACATTTTGGCGCTATCATCCACAAACCCTACATATGCAGGTAATTTATCTGCATTAACCTTGAACACTCTACTCATTACCGCATTTGATAAGCCTTGCGCATCTTTACGGCTTACTGTGACAGGCGATATCCACTCAAGATCACTGACGCTCTCACCTGCTTTAAGCTTGGCTAAGAGTGACTGCCCTTTATCACTTGCCATTTTAACGGATTGCTCTAGCTTCAACAGTGCCTCAATACCACCTTTAACTTCATCAAAGCTACGTGGCGCTTCAGGTTTGTACTCCACCACGCGTACAGAAACTAAATTATTAGGAGAAACTTCTACCGCCTCAGAATTGCGTTTTTCTTTTAACACTTCATCAGAGAAAGCCATCGCCATCAACTTATCACTCTTGAAATACTTAACCCCATCTTCACGGCTCATCCAAGCGCTGGTTTGCAACTGTAAATTAAATTTATCAGCGACTGGCTTAAGGCTTCCAGATTGCTCATACACCATATTGCTAAACTCTTCAGAGAGTTCAGCATATTTTGCCTGCGCTTTTTGGAAGATTAATTCCGCTTTAATTTTTGGTTTAACTGCTTCGTAGCCAGAAGCTTGGCCAGTGATCCCATTCAACTGGATGATGTGGTAACCATATTCAGATTCGACCAGGTCACTAATCTGATTCACTTTCATACTAAATGCGGCATCTTCGAATGCTTTCACCATTGTGCCACGACCAAAGCTACCCAGATCGCCACCTTTATCTGCTGTGCCAGTATCTTGAGAGTATTTTTTTGCTAGCTCATCGAATTTTTTGGGATTTTTCTTTACTTGCGCTAATACATCCATTGCTTTCACTTTAGCGGCCGCTTTGTCGGTACCAAATCCAATTAAAATATGTGCCGCTTGCCTTTGCTCATCCCCTTGAAATTTAGCAGCGTTTTCACTGTAAAACTGCTTAACTTCATCATCCGTGACATTGACCTGCCCCATTAAACTCGCTGCAGAAAGTAAAGCAAACTCTAACCTGACTTGCTCTGGCACTTTAAACTTATCTTTATGCAAATCGTAATACGCCTTCACTTGCTCTGGAGTCACTTTCACTTTAGACACAAACTCCGCCGCCTTGACATCAACCGTACTGACTTCTCGTTGTTGAAAAACGTATTGCAACGCTTGATCTGCGACCACGGGTGGTGCAACCGCCAATTGCGATAGCCCATCTCTAGCCTGTTGCATTAGCAGGTCATGGCGAATGCCGCTCTCAAATTTTGTTGCTGTCAGCTTGTTCTGAAGTAAAGTTTTTTGATATAAATCTTCGGAGAACTTACCCTCCTGTTGAAACTCTGGCATGCCAAGAATGTGTTGATTGAGTTGTTCATCGCTGATCACAAAGTGTTCTCGCTTCACCTCAGCAGAAACTAAACGACGTGTGATTAACCCATCTAATACAGACTTTTTCAGTTCAGGACTCTCAAGCATCGCTGTATCAATTTTTTGACCTTCAGACTGCAAACGATTACGCACATTTTCAATAGCATTAGTAAACTCTTGCGCAGAGATACTTTCACCGCCCACAGTTGCAACGGCCACATTGCTACCTGCCTGATTTAAATATGAATCAATACCAAACAAAGCAAATGGAACGGTGATAATGATCAAAATCACTTTGGCCAACCAACCTTGCGTATGGTTTCTAATTGCATCTAACATAAAAGCATTCTCTCAATGACTCAATACGGACATAGAATTTAAGCTAAAAGCGCTTAAACCCTCTTAAAATTTACAACCCGTTAATATATCACAAGCACCCGTTTAAGTTAGACGAATATTCGACCAAACAGCGCAATTAGTCTAAGCACTTAAACAACATCGCTATCAAGCATAAAAAAACGAGCCAATATTTAGCTCGCATTTTTCTTAACAAACAGTGCTGTGAGTCAATAGCGGCTTTATCTCACACTTCTGCTCGCTGAAAATTCTACAAGGTATTTCACAAACATTTTAACATTAGCTTCAAAATGCTATATCACACTTCCCTATTGCTTTAGGATTGGCTTTTTGAAAAGCACGCGCTTGAGATTTATCAACGCAAGTTGAATTATTTAAGACTAAAATGAAAACTAGATAACTCTGCCTAAGCCCTTACCATGCGTCCACATTACCTTACTCCCTTGTTTTCACCAAAATCTGTAGCCATATTTGGTGCCAGTAATGATGCGCATGCCGTTGGTGGCATCGTTTTTAAAAACATGCTTGAAAGTGGTTATCATGGGGCGCTTTATCCCATCAATCCCAAACATCATGAAGTTCTAGGCTACAAAGCTTTTAACGCCATTTCAGACATTGGCAATGAAGTTGAACTAGCCATCATTACTACACCCGCTGCTACCGTTCCCCAAATTATAGAAGAATGCGGAAAGCATAATGTAAAAGTAGCTGTCATTATATCTGCTGGATTTGGTGAAGCTGGTGCTGAAGGCATGGCGTTACAGCGTAGCGTGTTAGAAAATGCACGATTGCATCATATCCGCTTAGTTGGTCCTAATTGTCTTGGCGTGATGCGACCAGATATTGGCTTAAATGCTACATTTAATAATGGTGGCGCCAATACAGGAGATTTAGCGTTTATCTCGCAATCAGGAGCGCTATGCACTGCTATTTTAGATTGGGCAAAATCAAACAATGTAGGATTTTCCAGTGTAGTCTCAATGGGATCATCCATCGATATTGATTTTGGTGAGATTCTTGATTACTTAGTCACCGATCCCAAAACAAAAAGCATACTACTTTATATTGAGGGCATTCGTAACGTACGTAGCTTTATGAGTGCGATTAGGGCTGCAGCACAAATCAAACCCGTGATACTGGTAAAAGTGGGCAGGCATGAAGTCGCGTCAAAAGCTGCAATGTCGCACACAGCATCATTAGTAGGGTCTGACGACTCATTTGATGCGGCCGTTAGGCGAGTTGGTGTAGTGAGAGTACATTCTGTGACACAGCTATTTTCTGTTGCAAAGGCCTTGTCTTGTGGATTTCATCCTACAGGTAATCGCCTAGCGGTTGTGACCAATGGTGGCGGTCCTGGCATCTTAGCCACAGACTATGCTGCGGACTTAGGCTTGTCTATGGCGATGCTATCAGATAATACAATAGAAAAGTTGAATGAAGCACTTCCGAACACGTGGTCTCATAGCAATCCAGTAGATATTATTGGTGATGCGCAAGCCGATCGCTACCATCATGCAGTGACTGCATGTATGGAAGATACTAATGTAGATGGTGTACTCACTATACTGACACCGCAAGCCATGACCAGACCATTAGAGGTTTCACAGACAATTCTTGCGATTTCTCAACAACATAAAAAGCCGCTGCTAAGCTGTTGGATGGGGGGCAAGCAAGTAGAAGAAGCACGAGCACTGTTTGAATCACACCATCAGCCAAACTTTCGAACGCCAGAACCAGCAGTAGAAGTATTTGCTTTTCTATCTGCCTATTATCGCAATCAAAAACTCTTAATGCAGGTGCCCGAATCAATCTCACATCATTTAGAACCTGATGTTGAAAGCGCGCGCATGATTATCGAAGGTGCGTTACAGGATAAACGCAAGATACTCGATGAAATGGAATCAAAAGCACTTCTGTCTTGCTTTCATATTCCAGTCGCTAGAACCATGATAGCGCGTACGGCTAATGAAGCACTTCTTATCGCTGTAGAGCTTGGGTTTCCAATTGCAATGAAAATTCATTCGCCAGATATTACACATAAAACTGATGCTGGTGGTGTGATGCTAAATATTGATAGTGCACAGGTCGTTCGTAACGCCTACCATCAAATTATCGACAACGTAAAGCGCTACCGACCTAACGTAAAGATTGACGGTGTTGCGATTGAAGCGATGGTAGTCAAACCGAACGGCAGAGAGTTAATGATAGGTGTCACCAGTGACCCTGTGTTTGGCCCTGTCATTACTTTTGGTGCAGGTGGCACCATGGTTGAAGTGATGGGAGATCGCTCTGTTACATTACCACCGCTGAATACCTTCTTGGTAAAAGACCTGATTCAAAGCACGCATATTGCAAAAATGCTAGGGCAATTCCGTCATATGCCAGCGATTAATATGGAAGCATTAGAAAGTGTATTGCTAAGAGTGTCAGAAATGGTCTGTGAGCTACCGATGCTCGCAGAAATGGACATCAACCCATTGATCGTGGATGAAAACTGCGCTTTGGCAGCGGATGCACGTGTAGTGGTAGCGTATAAAGCACCCACGGCTGACCGCTATGCACACATGGCTATCTGCCCTTACCCTACTTATATGGTAAGTAATTGGCAATTGGCGGACGGTACCAATATTACCATACGCCCAATACGTCCTGAAGATGCAAAACTTGTCCAAGATTTTGTCAAAAACCTGTCAGAAGAGTCTCGCTACTTCAGATTTATGAATAGTATTCAAGAGCTTAGCCATGAAATGTTGGTACGCTTCACACAGATTGACTATAGCCGTGAAGCTGCACTGATTGCAGTGACTGGAGATCAATTTGATCAAGAAGTCGAACTCGGCGTAGCGCGCTATTCTACAAACCCGGATGGCGAAAGCTGTGAGTTTGCATTGGTGATAGCAGACAGTATGAGTGGTAAAGGACTTGCAAATAAACTCATGACTGCTTTAATGGAAGTTGCTAGAGAAAAAGGGTTTAAATCTATTCAAGGCGAAGTATTAAGCAACAATAGCCATATGCTAAAACTGATGAAACATTTAAACTTTGATATTGAAACCAGCCCAGACGACCAACACGTTAAAAATGTATGCAAACTATTGTAAGGTGACACGTTGTCTACTGCCTATATCACACACTCAAGCTGTTTGAAACACGAAATGGGTGCGCATCATCCTGAGTGCCCTGAACGCGTCACTATCATTAACGATCAACTCATTGCTTCAGGACTTTTTGATCATTTAGCACACTACGAAGCGCCTAAAGCCACTATCGAACAGCTAAAACGCGTTCATTCAATAGAATACATCGAGCATATTTCCGCATTGTCTCCCAGCACTGGTATTTATGATATTGATGGTGATACTTTAATGAACCCATTTTCATTAGATGCGGCGCTTCATGCAGCAGGCGCTGTAGTCAAAGCGGTCGATTTAGTGATGGAAGGACAGGCTTCCAATGCATTTTGTAATATACGACCGCCAGGACACCATGCAGGTCATGCAAAGTCATCAGGGTTTTGTCTATTTAATAATATTGCTGTGGGTGCTGCTCACGCGCTGGAGCAGTACGGATTGGAGCGAGTAGCGATTGTAGATTTTGACGTACATCATGGCGATGGCACTGAAGATATATTTAAAGACAATTCTAGAGTCATGCTCTGCTCAACCTTTCAGCATCCATTCTACCCATACACTGGTGCAGACAGCAGTAATGATCATATTATTAATGTGCCTCTTGCCGCAGGCTGTTCTGGAGCAGAATTTCGAGCCGCTATTATTGAACAATGGCTTCCTGCACTAAAATCTTTTCAACCTCAGTTCTTATTCATTTCAGCTGGATTTGATGCGCACTATGAAGATGACATGGGTGGTCTCGCCCTCAAAGACGCTGACTTCTTATGGGTTACAGAAACGTTACGGGATTTTGCAGATCAGTTTTGTCACGGCCGCATCGTTTCCACTTTGGAAGGTGGTTATGCACTACAGGCTTTAAAACGTTGCGTTATTGCGCATATTAAAACGCTAAGCCAGCTATAAAATACCTTTTTCACCATTCTGAATAGCACTCAACTCCCCATCAAATTAAACTTTTTCTGCTTTGTAAAGCTCAGAATAATAAAAGCCGGAGATTGAAATTAATTCTAATGCGGTTTTACTGACTGAATTTTTTCTCTAAGCGCTTTAACATCTACAGTCTGTTGCTGATAATCTGCAATTGCAACTTCAACCTCTTCTGACATACTTAATGTAAACGCAGTTACAGATGATGCAATCGTTAGGCTGAGAAGCAACTCTAGACTGGTAATACCCATTTGTTTAAACATAGCAACCTCATCTCATATTGATATCAACATTAGTTACTATATTTATCGGTAGAAAATTAGAATTATTTAGCCCTATAAACCTTTATTAACGTGATAATTTCATCACGCCACCTTGCTGCTCCATTTTAAACAACCCAATCACATTCATTCCGAGCAAAAAAGTATCATTGGGCAATCCTTTATGGTAAACAATCTCAACATTTTTTAGGGTAAATTGACCTAAAGTTAACTCAGATACCGTAGTTTGGCATGCTTTAACCACACCATTTGCTGTATATGTTAAAAACGAATTGCACTCACGAATGCCTACCTGCTTTGCAAAGCTTTCAGGCACAGTGACTTTAGTGGCACCAGTATCCACTAAAAAATATACAGGTAATCGATTGATGGTGCCCGCAATTGCATAATGACCTCCTGCGACTTGCTCAAGCACTAATGCCCCATAACCCTGAATTCTTTTTGTCTGATTCCCTACCAAACCTAGTGAACTGCTATGCGAGAGCATGAAGTCAGAAGGGCTATCCCCAAACGGCATGATACGCAGATTACTCACTTCATTAGCTTCAATCTGAAAAACTTGAGATGACTGAGTAATAGTGGAATCAACAAAACCCTTATGAAAATTACACCAAACACTACCAGACTGTAGCTTTAGTTGATACTTATCAACAGGAAGATATATTTCGCTAGATTGATTGGGTGACATGTAAATAACACCAAAATCGTCAGACTTCGATACTTCTGCAAAAGTAATGAGCACAGGGAAAATATGTTCATTCGAAATATAGACTCTTGAACGCAATTTCAAATCTACATTTTCTTTTGAAAATAAAAACTTGCTCCCATGCTGCGGTGGAATCTTGTCACACTCATTTTTTTCAATAGGCAATGACTCTGATAATTCAAATGGTACTAAATTCTCGGCGGGCTTCGCTTTGGTAGTCACATGCCCATATAACTTTTTTAATTCTAGGTAGTAGGTATCTAGCGGTGCAATTTTAAAAAACCATATCCAAAATCCTATGATTATAAAAATAATAATAAGCGTTTTCACAATGCCTTGCTGTTTATTTGGCTGTATGTTTCTTTCCACCACTTTAGTTATACATGTAGGATTTGTTTACCATTGCTGCTCAGTCAATGGTTCTATCGTTACTCTTGAAACATCATCACTCTCATGGGGCGTTTCAATGATATGTGGAGTAATCAAGAGTAAAAGTTCTCGTTTGCTTTTTTCCTGTACTTTTCGTTTAAAAAATTCCCCAATAATCGGAAAATCTCCTAAAAATGGCACTTTCTGTTCCTCTTCACTATCTGAGCTATCAATTAACCCCCCAATTGCTACAGTTAAACCATCTTTAGCAACCACTGTACCTTGAATATTTGACGTTCTAACTGAATCCACATTAAAGCTTTGTATAGTAGTACCTACTGGGATAGGAATTGTACTTGCGCCACGTAAAAGTGTAGAAGCATCTTGTTGTATCAGTAATGTGACTGTTTTATCTGCGTTAATTTTAGGCATTACTTGCAATGTATTGCCAATGTTTCTAATCTCTGTGACAGGGATAATTGCAGGTGCACTTGCCGTTAAACCATTTGTTGTGCCCCCTACAGCATCAAAACCAGTTGTCACAACTTGCTCTGTTCCCACAAAAACTTTGGCTGGCTTGTTGTTACTTGTTAATAATATAGGGGAGCTCAGTGTAATGATACGATTGTTTTCTTGAAGTAGCTGTATGCGTGCGCGTATCTTGTCGCTCATAAACTGATATACAAAAGTGCCTCCTTCAAGTGCAAAATTACCTAACCCAAGTATATTACCTACACCAAGCGTATAAGAGCCAGACGATGTTTCAGTTCTTCCTCCAACAGTTGTCGTTTCCGTCACACTAATTGGCGCTTCATTAAACAATGGATTTCTATCTTGATTGGTATATGGCCCTCTAACAGCTTTATCGCTTGGCATATAGTCTATATCTACGGCTTGACGATAAGCATCGCCCACATCCAAAGAAAGTATTTTCATTTCTAGCAACACCTGCTTAGTAGGTCTATCCATTTCCTTAACTAACTGTTCGATGTCTTGCATTACACCAACATCACTGGTTCTGACTATCATCAAATCATGTTCACGATTTAGAGCAATATAAATAGGCTGTTCCCTACTATTAAAACCACTAATGTTGTCTGAACTTAAAGCATATACATCACCATATTCTACTAATCTATCACCTAATTTTTCTAACTGATCTGGAGTAAGCTTTTCATTCAGTTGTGATTTAGGATTATATTCATCACTATTACCTCCTCTAGCACTAGTATTTTCTCTTGCTATCGTCGTCGTACTTCTTCTACTTGTACCATTTGAATTTGATCTAGTATTTGTAGAAATGGTTGTTCTAGAGCCTCTAGCATTTCCAGCCCCAACATTCAGCATAGTAGTCTCATCTTCAACACCCAAAGACAAACGTACTCTATCACCATAAATATCACGAATAGCGGTAGCCACTATAATTGGATTAGGATGTAACAAGTTAAATATACGAGTAGTGTCTTCTCGATATACAATTAAATCACGTTGGTACTCTTCTGTACTCATAATTCGATATGTATTGCTATCTCTATCTTTTCTGTACCATACACCACTATTTTTAGTGATAGTATCAAGCGCATTTATCACAGATATATTTTGCAAAAAAACCGTTACATTCTTTTTAGCAGCATCTTCTGTCGCCACAAAATTCATGCCAGAGATATCTGCAAGTGCCCTAGCCACATCCAGCATATTAGCTTGGTTAAATTCCAACTTATCGATAATGGCATCTTCTGGTGCGTTTTTTTTGCTTTTAGCTGGTTTTTGTTGGGATTTTTTAAGAGCAGTATCTCCTACAACACTTTCTTCTGGCGCTAGCTTTAAGTCTTTATCTGACAGTGTCCTAATTTTCTGCCTTTCAGCCTGCTTTTTAGCTTTTATTTTCCCTAACAACGTAGCTTTTTCACTAGAGCCATTTTCTGAACGCACAATGCGTGATTCAGTATTTGGTTGTACTAAGTCATGTTCAGATGATTTTTCTACCACAGCTGTCCTTACTGGTGTTTCTGAATCTTCTTTTGCGTCTATTTGCGCAGACTCTCCTGGTAATGACAAAACTAAAGCACCACCTGCTAAGCCATAGCACATACTTAAAAGCAACACTGAACGTTTCATTCTAAAGGGCATATTGAACAACATCTAACTCACCTTAAATTAATTAATCTACTTATCAATAGAACAATACTTAGCGCACCACAATGACTTGATTAACCTGACCAGATTGCACTTTTACGCCGTTGGAACTCACATCAATGATTTTTAGCACTACATTTTGTCCTATCGAATGTAGTCCAACCTCGTCACCTTTACTTACCATATAGACACCAGCCCCTTCGATCTCTAAAAGTGCGGTGGCTTTAGAACGGGTTTTAGTCACAAAACCTTTTAGCTTCATTTTTGGAACGCCTTGCGCACCATAACCTGGGACAAAACCTTGTTGCACACTGGCTTTTTGAGCTGCCTGTATCCCGATTTCCCCATACATTTTGTTGCTAGTCGTAAATGGGTCTCGTGGAATATCCGCAGCATTTCCATTACCATTGTTCGTGTAAAATCCGTAATTCGCAGCGTGCGATAAGCTACTTAGCAAAACCACCATCACGCCTATCAAAAGCTTTAACATTTTTATCCTTTCCCCACCAATGAAAACAAGGCCTGAAAAAACGCGTAGTACACAAACCCTACAATCCCACCAATCACTAAAATCATTGCAGGCTCAATCATTGCACTCATACGCTTGACTCCCACTTGTAACTGCTCTTCATAAAATGTACCCAACTCTTGCAGTACCAAATCCAAAGTACCAGTCTTTTCCCCTACTGCTGTCATTTGCGTCACTAAGTCAGGAATCGCTTTACCTCTAATACTTGAAGATAAATCACGACCACCCAATATTTGTTCGGATGCATTAAATAATTTATTAGAAATCAAACGATTAGCAATTACGTTGCTACATATCTTGAGTGAATCATACGCAGTTAATCCACTACGTAACATCATGGAAAGTGACCAATTAAATTCGGCCATTGCTCCAAACTTAAGTAACTTTCCAATCACTGGTAGGCGCAATATTAAAGTGTCCAGAGCTAGACGACCTTGAGGTGTGTGGTAAAACAAAACTAATCCAACAATAAAAACAACAGCTCCCACTAACATGTATAAGCCATACTTAAGGGCAAAATCAGAAGCATCGATTAAGAACTGTGTGGAATCAGGTAGTTTTTTACCGCGTCCTAATAAAAACTTTGCAAATTGCGGAATAATTTTCCATACCAGAAAAATCACAACACCAATAGCAACCAATACCACGACCGTGGGATAAATCATGGCATTAATGGTTTGACTTCTTAATGCTGCTTTTTTTTCTAGATGCGTTGCCAATCTATTGGCAACCTGATCCAATGCTCCAGTGCTCTCGCCAGCGAGCATCAGATTGATTGTAATCACAGGAAACACATCTTGCTGCTTACTCATTGCTTTAGAAAGCGGGCTACCATTTTCAATATCCACGATCATTTGCTTAATCACTAAGCGCAGGCGTCCACTTGATTGCGTTTCGGAGAGTTGTAGTGCTTGTACAACAGGTAAACCAGAGCGCAACATGAATGAGAGTTGTTTGAAGAAAAATACCAAGTCTCGCCGAGGAACAGAGCGATATTGGTTAATTACATCCCAATCAAACTCTTGCGATAAGCCACTTTCAGCATTAACACCTTGCTCATTGACACTCACAACAAACAAACCTTGCTCACGCAATGCACTATTAACCATTGCAGCATCTACAGCTTGCATGTTCCCTTTACTTTCCTTGCCTGCGGCATTAATGGCTGTATAGTGAAATTTAGGCATCAAATTTTCCTTTTCACTGCAACCATCTCAACTTCGGCAAGGGTTGTCACACCCTCAATCACCTTGCTCACGCCATCTTTCCACATCGGCCGTAAACGACTACCTGCTATAGCTTCTAAGTCTTCCTCTGAACACCCTTTAGAGACTAACTTGCTTAACTCTTCATCAAACCAGAGCGTCTCAAACAAGCCCAAACGCCCACGATATCCTGTGCCTTGACACATAGCGCAACCGACTGGCTTATATAGCTTTAGCTGCTCATGTGTAGGCACATCCAGCAAAGCTTTCTCTTCATCATTTGCTGAATATTCAGCTTTACAATGCGTACACAAACGCCTTACCAAACGTTGCGCAATAACTGCATTCATCGTTGAGCCGATTAAAAAAGGTTCACAACCAATATCTGCTAAGCGTGAGATACAACCAACAGCAGTGTTCGTATGCAAAGTGGAAAATACTAGGTGCCCTGTCATCGCAGCCTTGAGTGCTGTATCGGCAGTTTCTTCATCACGAATCTCCCCTACCATCATCACATCAGGGTCGTGCCGTAACAATGAACGCAGTGCACTGGCAAAAGTCACCTTGGCACCCGTTTGGATTTGTGAAACGCCTTCCATCACATATTCCACTGGATTTTCTACAGTCATGATATTAATCGTAGGCGAATTAATTTCACGTAACGCAGCAAACAAGGTCGTCGATTTGCCGCTACCTGTAGGCCCAGTCAACAGAATCATGCCGAATGGCTTACGAATGGCTTTTTTAAACATCACTAAATCAGCTTCAGCCATGCCTATCTTTGCCAACGTCAGGTCTTGTGCATCTTGCCCTAAAATACGCATGGTGATGCGTTCACCCAATCTTGTCGGCGCAGTAGCCACACGCACATTAAATTCAGAGTCAATCGGTGGCGGCAAATAATAAGACATACCGCCATCCTGTGGTTCTCGCTGCTCAGCAATGTCTAAATCTGACAGCACTTTAATACGTGAGATCAGACCATTAGCAATATTGGCATCGTGAGATGTTTCCGTCAAAAACTCCTGTAAATCACCATCCACGCGCAAACGTATACGCAAACCAAACTCGTCTTGCATAATATGGATGTCTGACGAACGTCGTAAATAAGCCTCTTTAAAGATTTGATCTAGCAAACTGACTAAATCCACTTCTGTTGTAGCTGATGCAGTTGTTGGCATAGCAGCATTACTAATATTCATAGCATCATAAGCACGATTTAACATTGCATTCAGCGTATTGGGTTCTGCCATTGCTACAGAAAATGGCTTACCTAAAACACGTCTTACAATATCAATACTCGCACGATCATCAGGGTCTAATGTTGCTAGTATTAGGTCATTATCGAGTTTTACTGGCAGGTACCCCTTACGCTTAGCTAACGCTTGCGGAATTTTTTTTAGTGCTTCTAAATCTATTTGTTGCAATTGCGCATATTCGATAAATGATAGCCCTCTGGATTCCGCACTTGCTCGATAAAATGAGTTCATAGGCAAGCGGTAATGCGCGCAAATGGCATCCAGAACATCAATGCGTTTACGTCTGGCCTCAGTGCGTAACTGATTCAACATGTCGGCTTGAATCATGTTTTGCCTCAAGCCTGCATCAATAAGTTGCTCTACGGTAAATGCCATTATCATTACATTGCGATAATCATGCGTGCCATTAGCGGCTGAGGAACACCTTGGGGTGGCGTCTGGATCTTTACATCGATATCAAGCTTCACTATTGTGGTTTGATAAGGCATATTGGCAATGGCTTGAATAAAATTTTGCAAGTCAGAAAACGCGCCTTCCACGCTGATCTTCTGTAATGGCCTAGCTTCTTCAAAGTCATTCACCAAATGAAAGATCAACTCACCTTCTTTAGGGATAGCACCCTGCGCACCTGTAGGTCCGCTCGTAACAACACTTCCCGTCTTACGCGCTTTCTTGCGCGCTTCACGATCTACTTTTCTTTGTGCACGTTTTGATAACTTAGGTTTATTTTGTACTGTGGTAGCTTCACCATTTGCACGTTGCACTATGTAAGGCACACTTTCAATCACCTTTACATTAGCTGCACGTGCAGCCTCGGAAATCTTGAGCACCATGTCTTGATTTCCAATAGGCGCTAGATTTTTTTCATAGGTATCCATATTGTTGCGTAAAGTCACTAACTGCTGCTCTAACAATGCGTCACGCTCTTGTAAGTCTTCTGGATACTCCACAGGTTCATCAGGAATTTTGGGTGATTTAACTTGCTGTTTATTTTTCTCCAAACTGGCATTTAGCTCATTAATGCTCTTGTTGACTGGCAGGTAACGTACTAAACCGTAAGCACCTAGCACAAATATACCCACTACAATAAATACCAGCACTTGTTCCCGATTTGTCATTTTTTCAAATGCCATTATCTGCTCCCTACAGTTGCACTATTGGCTGTTGGAACTGAACTTACTCCAGACTGAAGCTTCGCCTTATTCCACGCATCATCATTAAGTGCAGTCATATTAAAGTTGACTGCGTATCCTAATAACCCTAAACGACCAGTCTGCTCTGTCACGGTAATGTCTTTTAATTTATAACCTAATGGATGAATTGCGATTTGTAAGCTTTTAACGAATTCTTGGGCAGACTTTTCATTAATAGACCATGCACTCATGCTAAATCCCAAAATAGTGTCTTCAGCAATCTTATCAATCACCACATCCTCAGAGACAGTTCTATTCAGCTCATTTAATAAGTTTGTGAGTGCTTGATTTCGATTAGGCAAGTGTATAGAGAGCAGATCAATGGAACTATTAAGCTCTTTGATTTCCTCTTGTTTTTCTTTAATACTCACTTTGAGCTTCTTAACTTTATCCACTTTTGCTTGCACGCGCGCGATTGCTTCATTGATTTTTGCCAAGTCTCGGTCTACCTGCTCTTTTTCTGACTCAATCAGATATTGACGCCCTTGCAAGCCACCTTCCGCTAACCCTAGTAAACTTAGCATGATTAAACTTGCTAATATCGTACGTACCACAGGGCGTTGCATTAAGGGTGGTTGTAGTTCGTCTACAGGCACTGCGGCAACAGGTAACGCCAGCTTCGGCTGCATAAAGTGAAGTGCTGCAGCCTTAAAACCTAAATGTGCGCTATGTCCCAACCTGCCGTAGGTACTCACAGATTGAGACACCACATTTTGTAAGTCTGCAGATAACTGCGCCACCTCTTGTTCACTTCTGCTAAACGCATCGATTAAACTAATGCTGTTTATACTCTCCAACCCTAACTGGTGGTAATAATCACTCATCACACTCAATGCCTGTTCTGGGATCAGAGCAACATGTTGCAGACTTTTTAATCGACCATTTTGCAGATGTATCTCAGTAATCAATGATTCGTGTACTTCAAACACTAAATCATCATACGTAGTATCTTCTTGTCGCTTGGAGGGTTGTTTAGACTTTTCAATGACAGCAAATGCATTACCTGACATGGGATAACAATAGTTGAGCTTAACGCCTTGCGATGAAAACGCTGCTTGCCATTGACGTAATAAGTTTTTATTCATCCCCGCAGCAAGCCAGGCGAATAAATTGGTTTCAGGGTTAGCTTGTTGCGATTGCGGCATCCAACCGCACTGAATATCGTCCCCTTTGGTCAAAAACCAAGCTTGTTTTAATAAACACCTTTCGAGTTGTGACTGCGTTACATAATCCAACGCTACCGCCAACTCCCCAAAGCGTTTATAAAGCATCTCTCGGTCTTTACTTGCGTTGGTCATTTTTTGTTGCGCTAAAATCTCTTCAATCTGCTCCAGCTTAATAAACCTGTTTTGCAACAAGATTTGACCAATACTCAAATGACGTAACTGTTGCGTTAAATAAGGCTCCAGTTCCCAACGTACCGATTCTGCGATTTGTTGAGGCGACAATTTGTTTTTTGGTGGAATAGGTAACTCAATTAAACTTTGCGCAACAGCAGGGCTTAACAGTAAAGCCTGCTTGCCAACCCAACCTTGTTTACGTAATTGTTGTACTAATTCAGTAACAGCACTGGCTAAATCACTGGCATCGGCATGCGCCTCCAAAGCAATCGTCAACGCCTCTCGGTTTCGATGAAATACGGCTGCACGCATGCCAATGGCATCTGCTTCACACACCATGACATCATTCACTGAATTCAAAAATGGGATTTTTTCTAAGTATTTATTCAACAGCATGCACTACTTTCTAAGGGAGGTTCCAAGTTATTGTGACTTGAGAGGTAGCGTTATTAATGGTGAAGTAAACAGGACTATGGTTAATATTACCGCCATCACAATCACCGTCATAAACTACATCGTTTGTATAATCTGCGGTTGCTGAAGGTAGATTATCATTTTGCGTACACCAGACGACTGCTGCGAAGCGGCCTATAGGAAGAGAAGTTAACGTAACTGTTTGTGCTGGAGCAACTGACAATGCAGTTGTTAAAATGAAAGTATTATCAGCAACTGTTTCATCTATATCTCCAGCATCCGCTGCTGCGTTACCATCGTCTACATAGCGATATATTTTTAGTTGTAATGGGTTGGTCGGCGTAGGTAAATCCGTGGCTTGCACTGCTCTATTAAATTGAACGTTAAAGGTTATTGGCGCAGTACCTAACGACCATTCGTTTTCGTTTACCATGTTTAAGTTATTTAATGGGTAATCTTGCGCAGTCTCCTCACCACCTACGTTTCTATCGCTACCCAAACTTTGTATGCGTAAATCGGTTATATCGGTTAAATTAACAAGATTGACAGGAGTTGTGATGACATTCCAATCAAAATCGCAGGCATCTCCTGTGTTTTGGTTGAACCATCCATCTCCATAAAAACTACTAGATGCAGTATAAAGATATGGGCCTCGCCAACCACCACTTACCGTGTTTGTATAATCTACAGGAGGGGGTGCTATTATGTAGTTTGGAATCGCAATCTCTGTAAAAACTGGTTGTTGAATGGGAATATCTGCTGTCCCTGCATTATTATCGTGGTCAAAACCGCAAAGCGTATCATCCACAAAGTCACCATCGCTATCAAACATTACATTCCGCTCAATCAACTCTGAAACACTAAGCGGCAGACGTCCCATATCAGCCACATATCCACTGACATAAGGTGAGCCATTTAAGCTTAAGTTTGGTTCGCCAATAATGGCTTTGCGTATGGCATCCCAACGTTGTTCAGTTTCTAGCTCGCGCTTCCAATCACCATCATCTACCAATAATGTGGTGGTACCCAATGCCACAATGCCTAATAAACCTATCACCACCAGCAACTCTAGCAAGCTAAAACCTTGCTGACACTTTGCTTTACCTAAGCACCTAGCAAAAGGCTTAGCTAAATCCCCATAACGCAAAAAGCCATGTCGCGGTTGGGCAACATGGTGCAATGGTAGGCTTAGATAAAACTTAAGCATTGATTTAATCCCCTCTACTACTTTACTTATTATTAGATACACCAAAAGGCAGCGCTGGGGACGCTACCTTATTGGTGTTTAATGAACTCACTAATTTAAATTAGTGCGTTACATTAACTTTTAGTTAGCTGGATTTTGCGCAGCTATGTTTTCGTCAATCATATGACCTTCTGTGTCAACAATGGCTAACAAACGAGGTGTTGTGAAAACCTCAGCAGCTACAATGTCATTATCCGCATTATCATCAGCACCCACATGGAATAGTGCAATATAGCGTGCGTAAGCATTGTTAGGATTGATGTCTTTGCTTACAAAAGTAGGTGCAGTAGAAATCGCTACTGATGTACCTGATGTGCTATGTGCAGCATCGTGACCAAAACCTAGCGCAATAACCAAGTTACATTCATTATCTTCCAAATTATCGTTAATGACGTTTTGACGAGCACCATCAGCCGCTGCAACCGCAGTACCGTCAAGTTTTGTAATAGGCAAAGCAGCACCAGCTACAGAGCAGGCCGCAGTACCAAATGTAGGCAAGATTGCAACGTTATCGAATGCAGCAGTTGTAACAGCATCTTCAGAAGCATCTCCACCAACAGCACCTTCATTGTGTTGTAAGTTTGGTTCAATACCTGCTGTAGTTGTTGCAACAGTACGTTGTTGAATCGCAGTAATACCTACCGCTGCAAACGCATCATTAAGCGCAGTACGGAAACCCGTACCTAGTGCTGGGACAGCCCAATTAGAGAACGCAGCGGTTGTGTCAGCTGCTAAGAATGCTGGCGCTGCACCTGCATCAGTCACTAAGTTATCCCATTGGTCAGGATAGTTTTGTGTCACTGCACGGAAGTTACGAATGGCACGGTCTGCACCAGAGGTGTTATTTGCTGCTGCTGTTGCTTGTGCGTTATCGCCGATACCTTCATAAGCTACTAATGCACCTACAGATAGAATCGCTAGTAGTGTAATGACCACCAATAGCTCTAAAAGGGTAAAACCCTTTTGTTTTTTATCAAACATTGATCTTTTCATTTTTTACTTCTCCAAAATATTTAATTAAACACTTTTAAGTATCGCAAACTAAATTTAGCTCGCTTTACCCTCCTACATGCCTCTAGCATCTACCACTTGTATTTATGGCTGTATCTAGTAAACAGGTTGAATGTTCATCAAACCCGTTCTGCACGTGTGGGGCTATATTAATGAGTGCTTATGTCTATCGATACTTAAGTTATCCCGAATTAAGTTAGGAGTTTTTCCCGCTGACTTTGGGATTTTTCTGATTCTTTTGGTCTTGCATAAACTGACGGTTATGCCTCACTATCATATGCAGTAATGGCAATGTCTCTTTGGTCTGATTTTTTAACAATCGCATCGTAAAATTGTAGAGATGGTCTGGGTGTCTAATCAGTGCGCGCTGTAATTGCTGTTTGGCTTGCGTTGTTTTACCTGCCAGCGCAAGTAACTCGGCCTGATTGTAGGCCTCTTGCGCATTCGGGCTATGCTGGATTAACTGCGTATTCAAGCTGAGCTTATCATTGACTAGGGCTGGGCTGTTTGGCAAAGCGCGCACAATGGCTAAGTCAATATAGGGCGTTAATAATGATTGATGACGTAGCTTGCCCATTTGCGTTAGCATGGGTCTTGCCTGATTATCAGCAATGCGTTCAAAATTATTTTGTGCATACCAATATTGCAATTTTTTATACTGTGCATTGTGGTGATATAAAGCAAAACCGCTCAATATCATTACCAACCCAGCAATCAAATGCCCCAACTCAAGCAATACTTTATAAACACGCACTTCTAACAAGCCTAACATCAAAGCAAACAAACCTAACACATGTAAGTCACTCAATCCATCATCGAACATCGCATACACAAACAACAAGCTGAGTGTGGTGAATAACCACTTGCGCTCGATACTTTGGCTTTCTTGCAACGCGTGCTTTAGCCAAAATGCTAAACCCAAAATAAAGATACCTGTGCCTACCAGCCCTATTTCTGCAAGTAGTTGAAGAATTAAATTATGAGGATGTTTAATCCATCCAGTATGTTGTGGATAAGCCTCAGCCAACTGTAAGTCTTGCCAGCCAAACTGCCCCCAGCCCGAACCAAGTAACGGGTAACTCAAGAATATCTGCCATGCTTCATCTAAATATTGCCAATACAAAGATAAACTGGTCGAGTGAAGTGCCTTTGAAAAAACATGATCCCCAAGGATGCTGATTTGGGGTAATAGCAACTGCCATATAACAAAAATTGCAATCAGCCATACCGATTGCCATGGCATCACTCTCTTATCTTTTATGGATAACCATGTTGCAATTGACAATATCGCAAGATATAACCAACTCAAATATTGATGACTGATAACAAGCGCTAATAAAAGCAGCGTGCCTGTCATCATAGCAACACTGATTGGAACACGTTTGGTATGTAATAAATAGAATAGTGAAGCCAGCGATAACGCTAAATAATTGGCTAACTGCTTAGACTGATTCAATCTCTCTACAACACCAACGCTGACACTAATTGGCTTTACTATTGTAATCACTGCACTAATCACACCTGCAATAAATACTACCCAAGCTAACACAGGTACAATTTTAGCCAATTCAAACTCTCGGCATAGCTCTGTAGCCAACAGCATCATTAATAACGCCCAAAACAAATACAGACCTATTAAAAAGTGTTGCTGCCAATAGCTCATCAAACCAAAACTTACTTGCAGTGCGAGTATCAGTATTAGCCCTACAGGAACTAAAGCAATGACTGGAAAATAAAATGGACGCCAGCAAATCGGACGCAATAACAACAAAGAAGCAAGTAAGCCCAGTGCTGCGCTGCACATTTGAACATTAAAGGAATAAATTAAACCAAGTTGAAAACTTTGCAAAAAAGGCACCGCGCACATCAGCGCGGTGAGAGCGAGGGAAGTTAAAGCTAAAACCGAATGTTTTTGTATGTCTGCGAATAAATTGTTAGGCATAAATCTTATATCTGACCACCGCACTGCGGTAAAAAAATTTGCCACCATAGTGGTATTGCATTTTTTCTATGGTGGCAGTTTCAACTTTTCACATATGCAAGTGATGTACGCATAGTAGCGGAGGCATTATGTTTAAGCTTGGTCTTTTATCCCGAAAACATCGGGAATTTTTCCCGATTTAGATTGCTATCAGCATTTAAACCATGTAGTAAATAAAATTATTGATACCAAACATCTAAGTCATTGTTTATATTATTAACTTTCAATCACACCAAACCTTATAGCAAGCCTCACCATTTCTATGGGGCTATTGACACCTAACTTCTGTTTAATCATGGTGTGATAGTTTGCTACCGTTTTCTGGCTGATTTTGAGTCTTGTACCAATGCCTTCAGTAGTCACACCTTCGGTAAGCAATCTAAATACTTCGAACTCACGTGCAGAAAGTAAGTTAAGTGGGCTATCTTCACCCACCATACTTTCCATCACTATTTTTTGAGCAACTTCTGGGCTTAAATATGTTTTACCTTTGGCTACTTCGTGCACAGCCTTAATTAAGTCACTATCTGCACCTGTTTTCGTCACATAGCCTTTTACCCCAGCCTTAAGTACTTGCGATGCAAATGTGGCATTATCATGCATAGAAAATATGATAATTTTTGCTGAGGGATAGCGCCCAATGATTCGTCTTGCAGACTCTAATCCGCCCATGCCAGGCATAGACAAATCCATCACAATCACATCCACTTTGGGTTGACTAAATAACTGATAGGCTTGCTCACCATTTTCAGCTTCAAGTGTGACTACTATATTCGCTTGGTTCTCCATTAACCTTCGCAAACCTGAACGCACCACTGCGTGATCATCAACCAACATGATTTTTATTACTTCTTTACTCATTTTTATCTTTATATTAATTAATGTTTAAAATCTGTTCCTACCTTAATAGCGGTAATCTCACTACCAGACGCGTACCTTTATTTACTGCACTATCCAGTTCAAACTCGCCACCTAAGCCCTCTACCCTCTCACGCATGCCAGTTAAACCAAAACCACTTGTCATGCCATCTGGATTAAACCCAAGCCCATCATCCTCTACCATCAACACCAAGATTTCATCTTCTTGCAAAATGCCAATAGAGACTCTTTTTGCCTGAGCATAACGTGCAATATTTGTCATACTCTCCTGAATAACGCGGTATGCTGTAATCGCTACAGTTTCAGCAACACCCTCCAAGTCACCTGAAATATTGAGACTGCATATAGCTTTACCCAACTTGGGCTGCCAAGACGAAACCAAATCCTCTAAAGCGGACTTAAGACCTAGCTTATCAATGGTATCGGGGCGCAAGCGTTCAAGTATTTGATGGGTGATTCCCATCATCTTCTTGGTTACATTGATAATCGCTTGAGCACTTACTCTTAGATTGTCGATAGACATTTGATTGATTTCATTAATGTTCAAAATGGCTTGGGCATCTATATGAATCGCAGTAATACTTTGCCCAATTTCATCGTGTAAATCACGCGCTAAGCTTTTACGTTCAACCTCTTCTAGACTAATGATCTGCCTAGACAAACCTAAATTTCGTTTAATGCTTTGCTCTAACGTTTCTGCCATACCATTAAATTTAGCACCAATACTAGCGAGTTCAGGCAATTCAAACGCTGGCAAGCGCGTATCAAGCTTGCCATGCTCTAAATCTGTAAGTGCAGCTAAAATACTATTCACAGGTTTTAATGCCCGATCAATAGCCCCATAGACGAGCATGTTGACCGCGATAAAGAAAATAAACACTAAGGCAAGTAAGTCTTTGGTGTCATCCCATATTTCTTCAATTTCATAGGAAGGATCTGGCGTGATAACAAGTTGACCAACAGGTCTACCACCAAAGATGACAATGCGTGATGTAAACTCCATAGGTGACATTGCAGTCATTAATCTTACAAACCACTTAGGCGATATACTTTGGTTATCTGTCGTTTTTGATAATTGATTAGTATCACGTAGTTTGCCTGCGATATCAAAGAACTCTATGCGTAAATGTCTGATATGGCTTAAGTTGGCCAATTGAAACGGCATCACTTCAGGACCCCCAATCGGAGTCTCTGAAAAGGATAGTATCTCTCTATCCAGCAAATGTAATGCAAGACTGGCCGTTGATTCGATTTCCGCACGTACATTCTCGCGCGCGTTTAACAGCATAAACCATGCGCCTATGATTAATACAATCAATAGCAGACAGGTAATCATGATGTTGAGTCTAAGCTTTAAGCTCATAAATACGATTTAAAATTCATTAAGATAATCCTTATTCATTCAATTCAACGAAAGCACCCTTTCGTTGCAAGACAGTAATGTAGCAATCTATATACCAGCTTTAAATTAACTCAAGCCATTGAATATAATAAATATTTAAAAACGAACTTTATTGGCAATGGTTACTAATAACCAATGTGGTGGTGGGAACAGGCATCAAAGTAATTTACAGCAATAAAAAACCCCTCTATCGAGGGGTAAAGTAAAGCTAATCTAAGTAATTACTCTTGACCGATTTGATAGTTTTCATAGCTGACTTCTACAACTTTACCTGTAGTAGCATCAACTTCTACTTTAATCTCTTCTTTATCAGCCTCTAAAATATCGAACTCATATGAAGCTTTGCCATCTGGCTCTAGCTCATACTCAACTTCTACAACCGTACCAGGGTGTGCTGCTAATGCTGTGGCTTTTGCATCAGCCTCTGTCACTTTAGCCAAGGCAGCAAATCTAGCCTCATCAGCCTTAACTTCCTCTTCTACCTCAGTCACTTTGCCTGATTTTACATTGCACTCAATATCCCAAGCTTTACCATCTGGTGTTTCGATATCAAACTCATATACACCTGCTTTTTTTTCTGATTTGTACTCAACTTTAATGACTTTTCCATCATGTTTATTAAGCGCTGATTTTAGGCAAATGCCTAAACTATCATATTTTTTAGGTGTAAAAGAATCGTGATCTGCAAATGCAACCCCAGAAAATAAGGTAGCAATCAGTACACTGATGTTAATTGAATGACGTAACATATAAATCTCCTCTTAGATAATTTGAGTAGATATTATAGATTCCAGCATTGAAACATTCCATATGTTGTTGATATTTTTACATATTTTTTACATTTATGGTTATACTCAACCAAAATTTTTATCTTAAATTTCCGGGGATTCCTGTTGAGGCCTTTAAAAGTTGGCTGCTTACCTTACAGTTTTGACTCGCTACCTTAATTGGCATACCAGTCAGCCCACTTTTAGTAGTAAAGAAATAAAAAACTATGCGAAAATTCTGATTATAGATTATCTAAAAAGCAAAGGCCCCGCTATTGGCAGAGCCTTTACGCTAAGTTGTCACACTGAAGCAACAACTCAGACTTGTTGGCGGAGTGGACGGGACTCGAACCCGCGACCCCCGGCGTGACAGGCCGGTATTCTAACCAACTGAACTACCACTCCAGTTTCTTATTATTTTTGCTTGTACCAAAAATAAAGAGCGCTAAGACTAATAGCACTCTCTATTTGTTTTAGGCGATATGTTTGCGAGTTTTGGTGGGTGCTAACGGGGTCGAACCGCTGACATTCGCCTTGTAAGGGCGACGCTCTACCAACTGAGCTAAGCACCCTGCATCACTTAACAAACTAACACTTGTAGTACTGGTTGATTAATTACTTAATCAACAAAGACCGCTAGTTTACAGCATCTTTAAGTGCTTTACCAGCCCTAAATTTAGGAGAGTTTGCAGCACTGATTTTGATTGTTGCACCTGTACGTGGATTACGACCAGAGCGTGCCGCACGTTTGCCTACATAAAAAGATCCAAAACCTATCAAAGTTACCATATCACCTTTTTTAAGTGCTTTTGTAATTGCTTCTGTTGTAGCGTCTAGAGAGCGGCCAGCGGCAGCTTTTGAAATGTCTGCTGCTTTAGCTATTTGATCAATCAATTCTGATTTATTCACGTATATCCCCTCAAAGGTATTGTTAAAAAATGTTACAGGCCTTCCTGTATTAGCTTTATATCAAGTGATAAAAGGCTATGTCAAGAACTTCGCGATTAAATTGATAATATTTATTCCTAATTTAGTGTGTAGTTAATAAATTTGCGTCTTCTGCCGCTTCTTTTGCCACACTAGGTATTGCCTCAGGTGTATGTTCTAAAGGTTTTGGTGCTGTTTCAAGAGCCAAATCCAATACCTGATCTATCCATTTCACAGGATGAATTGTCATGCAGTTTTTAATATTATCTGGAATATCCACCAAATCTTTTTGGTTAGATTCAGGAATCAATACAGTTTTAATGCCACCACGATGTGCCGCCAGCAACTTTTCTTTTAACCCACCAATTGCTAGCACTTCTCCACGCAAAGTAATCTCTCCTGTCATGGCAACATCAGATCTGGCAGGAATACCCGTCAACACTGAAACGAGTGCTGTAGTAAGTGCAATGCCAGCACTTGGCCCATCTTTAGGAGTAGCGCCTTCTGGTAAGTGAATATGAATGTCTTTCTTTTCATAAAAGTCATCACTGATACCTAATCCACTTGCACGACTCCTCACAACGCTCATGGCCGCTTGCACTGACTCTTGCATAACATCGCCAAGCTTACCTGTGGTGATGGTTTTTCCCTTACCTGGCAACAGAACTGCCTCAATCGTTAGTAGCTCGCCGCCTACAGAAGTCCAAGCAAGCCCTGTGACTTGTCCAATTTGATTTTCCTTAGCTGCCACACCAAAGTCATACCGCCTCACACCCAAATATTTATCTAGATTCTTAACGGTAACATTCACTTTTTTAATGGCCGCCTTGGTTTTATCTTTGCTCAACAAAAGTTCTTTAACTACCTTACGACAGATTTTAGCTACCTCTTGCTCCAAGCGTCTTACGCCTGCCTCACGCGTGTAATAACGCACAATGTCGCGCAATACTGTTTCTGGTACATTAATCTCTGTTGCTTTTAATCCATGTGTTTTAAGTTGTTTAGGTAGCAAATATCGTTGTGCAATATTCACTTTTTCATCTTCGGTATAACCAGCAAGACGGATGATTTCCATACGATCCAAAAGCGGTGCAGGTATATTCATTGTATTCGCAGTTGCTACAAACATTACGTCTGATAAGTCATATTCAACTTCCACGTAATGATCAGCAAAGGTATGATTCTGCTCAGGATCCAACACCTCTAACAACGCGGATGAAGGGTCTCCACGCATGTCCTGACCCATTTTATCCACTTCATCGAGTAAAAATAATGGATTTTTAACACCCACTTTGGTCATGCTTTGTAACACCTTACCTGGCATCGAGCCAATATAAGTACGACGATGCCCACGAATTTCAGCCTCATCACGCACGCCACCCAGTGCCATACGTACAAACTTACGGTTCACTGCTTTGGCAATACTTTGTCCTAAAGAGGTTTTACCCACACCTGGAGGTCCAACCAAGCACAAAATAGGGGCTTTAAGCTTACCTACGCGCTGCTGCACTGCCAGATACTCTACGATGCGCTCTTTTACTTTCTCTAAGCCGTAGTGATCTGCATCAAGAACAGCCTCAGCCGCTTTAAGGTCTTTACTGATTTTTGTTTTTTTCTTCCAAGGCAAGTTCACCAAGGTATCAATATAATTCCTTACTACGGAAGCCTCAGCAGACATTGGTGACATCATTTTAAGTTTTTTCAGCTCAGCATTCACTTTAGCCAATGCCTCTTTAGGCATCGCTGAATCTTTAATACGCTGCTCCAGCTCTTCCATCTCAGCATTTTCATCATGCTCGCCAAGCTCTTTTTGAATCGCTTTCACCTGCTCATTGAGATAGTACTCACGCTGGCTTTTTTCCATTTGGCGTTTAACGCGACCGCGGATACGCTTTTCTACTTGAAGAATGTCTATTTCCGATTCCATCAAATAGAGCAAATGTTCCAAGCGCTCAATCACGCTCAACATTTCTAATGTTTTTTGTTTCTCTTCCAACTTCAGTGTCAAATGCGCAGAAATAGTATCCGCCAAGCGACCTGGGTCGTTAATGGTGGCAAGAGAAGTTAAAATCTCTGGGGGAATTTTTTTATTGAGTTTCACATATTGATCAAACTGCGTGAATACAGTGCGCATGAGTGCTTCAGCCTCACTATCCTTGTCATCATGCTGTTCCACTTTTTCCGCATGCGCCATAAAGCACTCTTCTGTTTCCACAAATGCTGAAACACGCACACGATACAGACCTTCTACCAGCACTTTTACCGTGCCATCAGGCAACTTAAGCATTTGCAACACGGTTGCCATGGTGCCAATTTCATACAAATCATCCGCTTCAGGATCATCCTTGTTGGCAGATTTTTGCGCTACAAGCAATATCTGTTTATTTGTATCTGAGGCAATTTCTAGTGCTTTTACGGATTTTGCACGTCCGACAAAAAGGGGAATCACCAAATGTGGATACACCACCACATCGCGCAAAGGAAGCAATGGCGTAAGCTCTATGCTGTTTTCAGAAGACTCTGGCAAAGTTTGTTCAGTCATATATTCTTTCAATTGATAGCTAGGGCGATTCTATAATTGATTCGCCATAGCAATTAAATGGGAACATTCTTTGGTAGTTCAAGTACTCAAACTTAAATATATACTATTTGCACAGTATATCAATAGCCTGACTAGGCAATTTTAAGATTAACTAGCACTTTCTGCTCGTTTTTTCGTTTCTGAATAAATCAGTATAGGGGGAGACTGTCCTTCTATGACGCCTTCGTCAATGACCACTTTGCTTAAGTTCTCAATAGAGGGTAGCTCATACATGATATCTAACAGAGAATGTTCCATAATAGAACGCAATCCGCGCGCACCCGTTTTACGATCCAGTGCCTTTTTAGCAATAAGCAATAGTGCGTTTTCTCTAAACTCTAAATCTACACCTTCCATTTTGAACAACTTAACATATTGTTTAGTTAGTGCATTTTTAGGCTCAACCAATATTGTCATGAGTGCTTTTTCATCTAACGACTCTAACGTAGCGACCACTGGCAAGCGTCCAATAAATTCAGGAATTAAGCCAAATTTAATTAAATCCTCTGGTTCTACATCTCTAAGCACTTCACCCACTTGCCGAATATCATCTTTACTTTTGACTTCTGCGCCAAAGCCGATACCACCTTTTTCAGAGCGATGGCGAATTACCTTTTCTAATCCGTCAAAAGCACCGCCACAGATAAACAGTATGTTTTTAGTATCCAATTGTACAAACTCTTGATTTGGATGCTTACGTCCGCCTTGTGGAGGCACTGAGGCGATGGTGCCTTCGATAAGCTTAAGCAAAGCCTGTTGCACACCTTCCCCTGATACATCTCGCGTAATGGATGGGTTGTCAGACTTACGTGAGATTTTATCTACCTCGTCAATATAAACGATACCACGCTGCGCTTTTTCTACGTCGTAGTCACATTTTTGCAGTAATTTTTGCATAATGTTTTCTACATCCTCACCCACATAACCTGCCTCAGTCAGGGTAGTCGCATCTGCCATCACAAACGGTACATCCAAGAGGCGTGCCAATGTTTGTGCTAGCAAAGTCTTGCCTGATCCAGTTGGACCAATAAGTAAGATATTGCTTTTTTGAATTTCTACGTCATCTTTAGAGGTGTTATCTGTAATGTGATTATGACCCAAGCGCTTGTAGTGATTATAAACGGCGACAGAGAGATTCTTTTTCGCTTGTATTTGACCAATCACATATTGATCTAAAATTGAGCAAATTTCTTGCGGTGTAGGTAAAGATTTTTCAGTTGCTTTAATTTCATTTAAGTTTTGAATTTCTTCACGGATGATGTCGTTGCATAAATCAACACATTCATCACAAATAAACACTGATGGCCCAGCAATGAGCTTTTTAACCTCATGCTGACTTTTACCACAAAAAGAGCAGTATAGTAATTTTTCACCTTCTGCTTTAGTCGCCATAATCTTTTTCCTAATCTAATAACAGCAATATGTTATGTCGCATCATTGCGCGTAGCAATGAGCTTATCTACCAAACCATACTTCACAGACTCATCTGCACTCATAAAGTTGTCGCGGTCTGTATCATTTGCGATAGCTTCTTCTGTTTTGCCTGTGTGAAACGCCATAATTTTATTGAGCTTATCTTTAAGGTACAGAATTTCCTTAGCGTGAATTTCAATATCTGAAGCCTGACCTTGAAACCCGCCTAATGGCTGATGAATCATCACCCGAGAGTTTGGCAAACAAAAACGTTTATGCTTAGCACCTGCTGTTAACAGTAAAGCGCCCATGCTAGCTGCTTGACCAATACACAAGGTACTCACATCAGGCTTAATAAACTGCATAGTATCGTAAATCGCCATACCTGCTGTCACAGAGCCACCTGGTGAATTAATATATAAAGAAATATCTTTGTCTGGGTTCTCGGCTTCTAAAAACAGTAACTGAGCCACAACTAAATTAGCAGTCATGTCATTCACTGGACCGACTAAGAAAATGACGCGTTCCTTAAGTAATCTTGAGTAAATATCGTATGAGCGTTCACCACGTCCACTTTGTTCAATCACCATTGGGATATAACCCAAACCTTGTGGCTCGAACACTTCTCTTGAATTTGTCATGAAATCACCCATACTTTTTGCCATTATGCACCCGCCATTAATTCATCAAATTTAATCTTTTTGCTGGTTACTTTTGCTTTTTCTAGCACCCAATTGACTACATTTTCTTCAGTTGCAAGTGCTGCTGGCTCATCCAGACGTTTTACATCTGAATAATACCAAGTCACCAATTCTTCAGGCTTTTCGTAATTCTGTGCAAATGATTCAACCATAGCACGAATCTGCTCAGGACTTGCCTGTAAATGATGCCCATTCACAATCTCAGCCAAAATCAATCTTAACGAAGCACCGCGTTTTGCTTGTTCCTCAAACATTGCAGGTTCAAGTTGAATCGCCTTTGGATCCATGCCACGTTGCTGTAAATTCTGCGCTGTCATTTGCATTAATCGGCTAATTTCTGCTGATAGCACTGCTTTAGGCACCTCAGTTTTTGTTTCTGCCACCAAAGCATTAAATACAGACTCTTTAACACGTGCTTTGATACGCTTTGCTACTTCTTGTTCAAGGCTGACTTTAATTTCTGCCTTCATTGTCTCAACATTGCCATCATCAACACCCAGATTTTTTGCAAAATCAGCATCTACTTTAGGCAACACAGGTTGAGACACACTATTAAACGTCACTTGATAAGAGACTGTTTTTCCAGCTAATTGTGCTGGATTATGGTCGTCAGGATAAACAATCTCAAAAGTTTTGGTTGCACCTGTTTTACCACCAGTCAACTCTTCGTCAAACTGTGCCATACGACCAGGTTCACCTATGACGAGATCTATTCCTTTATCGGCTGTACTTTCTACTTCTTTACCATCAATGGATGCTATCAAAGAAATATTAACGCGATCGCCTTTTTTAGAGGCACGCTTTACTGGCTCATAGCTCACACGTTGCTTCACTAATACATCCAGTGTTTTTTCAACATCAGCATCAGAAACTTCTAATGTCGGTTTTTCAATCTTAACTTTGCTCAAGTCGCCTAGCTGAATTTCTGGAAACACTTCAAAAGTGGCAATGTATTCAAGTTCTTGTGCTGCCTCACCAAAAGGTTTGTGCTCAATATTAGGGTAGCCAGCAACACGCAGTTTATTTTCTTCTACCGCGTCACCAAAACTTGTTTCAACCGCTTTAGAATACACTTCATCACGGACTTGATCGCCATAATGCTGATTTACCAAGCCAAGTGGTGCTTTACCAGGGCGAAAGCCTGAAAATTTTGCCGTGCGAGAAATTTGGTTAAGACGTTGTTTAATTTGACCTTCTAATGGCGCTAAAGGCACTTTAATTGTCATACGACGTTCTAGATTGCTGATTGTTTCAACAGATACTGCCATGTTGCATTTCCTGTAAAAGTCGTTCTAATTGAACGGTTAGTTATGATAGTACGATTAAGTAAATCGCAGACGTAATTAAATTATTTGCTGTTTTACATGTGATGCTTACTGCTGTCACCCTACTCTTACAATAACAACAATATATCAACAAAAAAGAGCACTAAAATATATCACAAGTCAGATATGAAATAAACTCAAGCTTGAAAAGAACTTGCCTATTTCACGTAATTTAAAATTGTTGCGAGTATTAGTATTTATGCTAACGAGGCAATCACCTCAACTTCTATCAATGCATCTTTAGGCAACTTAGCCACTTGCACAGTTGATCTCGCAGGCGTGTGCTGACCAAATGCTTGCGCATAAATTGTATTCATTGCGACAAAATCATCCAAATTTTTTAAGAACACGGTTGTTTTTATGACATTAGCAAAATCCACACCAGCCTCAAGCAAAATCGCTTTTAAATTGGCTAGAACTTGCTGTGTTTGCACTGTAATATCGCCTTCAACCATTGTGCCATCAGCACGTAGCGGGATTTGGCCTGAGGTAAAAAGCATTCCACCTACTTTGATTGCCTGACAATATGGACCGATTGCGGCAGGTGCGTTATCTGTATGTATTGTTTGCATTACAACTCCTTGTAGTCATTTTTGTATTGAATGGCATTAATTTGGTTTATGCATGTGGATTCGGCAAAAAACAAAGGCTTCTCTATGAGAAGCCTTGTAAATACTGTGGTGCGAAAGGAGAGACTCGAACTCTCACGCCTCGCGGCGCTGGAACCTAAATCCAGTGCGTCTACCAATTCCGCCACTTTCGCATCATGAACTACTTAAAGACAAATCGCCCTCAAGAACTTCACTAAGGGCGCTATTGTATCTCAAGTTTGCGCAATGCGAAAACAATTCGTACAGAAATATTACTTTCGCACACAAGTACATTGACAAAACAAGCCAATAAATTGCAAGATGACACTTAAATGAATATTTCTCTATCATAAATGTTTTAAGAAACCACTATGCAAAACACAAACCACAGCGCAGAAAACAGTATGTTAAGCTCAGAATTAGAGCTCCTGATGAAAGAGCGAGAAACGCTTTTAATTATCGCAGGTGCTGCCGCAGGGCTTATTGCTGAACTCAACACAGCGGATTTACCAATACGCACTGTAGAAGCTGCCGATTTACTTGCCACACACATTAATAAGATTCCCGAGGAAACACTACAAGATGCGCTCAATGCAGTGCATGCTACCATCGTTGATTAGCTTGGTCTGCATTTTTTAATAATGCCAATAACATATGATAATCAAACGCAATCACTTACTCCTGATACTGGTGATGTTAACAGGCATAGTGGGTTGCGCCCACCAAACTTATGTCCCACAGCCCTTAACACCTGAGCAATCTGCTAATAAGATTCTCCAAAAATCACCCAGTAGTGCAGCTTTTAAAAACTATTTATTAACTCAGAATTATCCTGAAAGTGACATTCCTTTCAAGGCTTGGACTATCCGCGAATTAACGCTGTCCGCTTTGTTTTACCACCCCGATTTGGAAGTGGTTAAACAAAAGCTGGTTTCCGCTGAAACCAATACTCAGGTAGCAAAATCAAAGCCCAGCATTGGCGTTAACGCGCATCTTTCACATAGCAATCAGGCGAATGGTGACCTTAACCCTTGGGCATATAGTTTGCAGCTGGACATTCCTATTGATACCTCACACAAAAAAGAGATGCGCACCGAAATCGCCCAAAACCTCTCGAAAGCTGCGCGTATGGATGTCGCAGAAACCGCATGGAACTTACGTCACCAGCTGACGCTCGACCTGATCTCTTATTACGAAAACTTAGCCAACATTACGCAATTACAAAGCAAATATACAACTTACCAGCAACTATCTGCACTCTATCAAAAAAGGCTGGAAAAGGGCTTAGCTTCTAGCGTTGAAAGCGCTCAAGTCAAATTAAATGCGCAAAAAAGTCAATCTGATTTGCTGAGTGAACAGGCAAAAACTAGCCAACTACTTTCCAAGTTGGCAACGGACGCAGGACTCACACTCACGCCATTTTCATCTATTCCTATCGCGCCACTCGAAATAGAATCAACACTTTTATTACAAGACCGCATGCTGGCGGACACACAGACACAATCTAATTTACAACAAAGCGCTTTGCTTAATCGCATCGATATACGTCGAAGTCTTGCGCAATACGCTGTTGCAGAGTCGAAAATCAAATTAGAACTCGCAAAACAAATTCCTGACATCTCACTCTCTCCAGGGATCGCTTTTGAGTTTGGTGACAGCATTTGGTCATTAGGTTTTGCTAGCCTGCTTAACTTGATTAATCAATCTCCAGCTCAAATTAAAGCGACAGAGCAGTTACGCACTGTTGAAGGTGCACAATTTGAAGCGCTTCAAGCCCAAATTATTGGTGACTTATCTGAAGCTTATAATCGATACAAGGCCATTAAAAACAAGCTATCCCAAGCACAAAAAGAACATGCATCGCAGCTTATCTACTCTCAGAAAATACAAAAACAATTTAATGCTGGTTTGCTTGATCGTGTAGACATCACACAAGCCCATCTGCATCTGGTCACCTCTGCGCAATTAGTATGTACATTGCAATATGAGTTACTGCGTTCACAAGCACTGATTGAGAACATCATGCAACGCCCTTTATATGATTCATCTAGTAAAATAGATACTAGTAAAATGGATATTAACGTCATAGAGCATTGAACACTCAAATGAACAAAAAACTAACGCTAGTGATATGCATACAGGCCATTGTGATCGTCCTGCTGTTATGGACGCTTATCTTCTATGGTCAGGACGAATACGAAACCTATCAAAAGGCGCAAGAAGAAGAGATCGAAAGTCCACTTCGCGTCGCTATCAAAGACGGGGTTAGCACAGTACAGTTAAACTCGAATACACAAAAAAATAGTGGGATATACACGTCCAAACTCAAGCCTGCGAGTTTCCACAATGAAGTTAAGGCGTTGGGTACTGTTGTTTCTATTGATCCATTATTAGAAGCCAAAACGCAATACGTGAATCTTCAAGCTGAACTTCGGCTCGCCGAAAGTGGTAACAGCCATCACGTTATGCAATATCAGCGCTTAAAAGCACTCAATGATGATGACAAAAACGTGTCTGATACAAGCGTGCAGGATGCGCTCGCAATAATCAATGCAGATAACGCCAAGATTGTGGCAATTAAATCTCAGCTCAGCAATTTAGAGTCTAGCCTCAAGGTGCAATGGGGAAATACACTTTCAAACTTGATTGTAGGTAACGCAACTTCTCAGCATCTAACGCGCTTGTTTTCGCATAAAAATGTGCTGTTGCAAATTAGTCTACCGCTTGGCATGCGCACACCAGAAAAGGATTCCGTTCTCTATATCACACCGCTTGGTGAGCAACTCTCTCCCATTATAGCAACTTACATTTCTCCAGCCAGAGAGTCTGATGCAAGTGGATTAGGCAAAACATTTTACTATAGCGCACCAGCTGAATCTCTGCGTGTTGGCATGCGCGTAAACGCAACTCCTAAAGGCACCGACTCATCAAAGTCTTCAGGTGTGATTGTCCCGAATAGCGCTGTCGTTTGGCATGATGGCAAGTCTTGGATTTATCAAAAACAAAAAGATGATTTATTCACACGCATCCCTGTCAAAACCGATACAGAGGTTGGGGATGGCTGGTTTAATCAGGACATCTATCCTCAGCTTGAAATTGTCACAAGCGGCGCGCAACTGTTGTTATCTGAAGAGTTTAAATACTTAATTAAAAATGAAAACGAGGATTGATATGCAATATCAATCCCCATTAAAGCGCAAAGTAATATGCGTAAAATATGAGACCAAAACTATCATGAAGATTACGCTAACATCATGATGTCGGCTATCGTACGTTTTTCAATTCGTTTTAATGGCGTCATCATTGGATTAGCCACATTAATCGTGCTCTATGGCTTGTACAGCTTAACACGCAGCAATTTAGATGTATTCCCAGAGTTCTCCCCCACGCAAATTATTATTCAGACAGAATCACCTGGACTCTCAACAGAGTTAGTGGAATCGCTAGTCACGCAGCCTATTGAAGCCAGCATTGCAGGATCCGTAGGCGTAATCAACTTACGCTCCCAGTCTATCCCTGGACTCTCTATCGTCACCGTGATCTTTGATGAAAGCACCGACATTTACCGAGACAGGCAAATTGTCGCAGAACGCTTAAGCACTCTCACCCAACAACTACCAAGAGGTATTACTCCTCACATCACCCCACTAACCTCATCTGCTAGCACTGTCTACGGATTTGGCATCACATCAAAAACCTTGAGTCTTATGGAGTTACGCACCATCTCTGATTGGACGGTGACGCCGCATTTACTATCGATACCAGGAGTTGCTGATGTCAATATTTTTGGTGGCGAAGTACGTCAGTTTCAAATACAGATTGATCCAGAAAAGTTAATCAAATACCGACTCAATATCAGTGATGTGGTTGATGCTGCGCAAAAAGCGACTGGCGTGAGTGGCGCTGGTTATATCCAAAACAACAATCAGCGCATCATTATTAATACCCAAGGACAAACCACTACTCCAGAAGTATTAGCAAAAGCAATCATCGTGCACAGAGATGGTCACCCAATTCAATTAGGTGATATTGGGCATGTTGCAGAAGGCGCTGCACCCTCGATTAGCGCGGCTTCTATCAATGGGCAAACAGGCATCTACCTATCAGTACAAGGACAGCTTGGTGCCAACACACATGCAGTAACGCAAAAAATTGAAACTGCGATAAGTGCGCTTGAGCCCAGCTTAAATGGGCAACATGTCACAGTGCATCATGATTTGTTCAGGCCTGCCAATTTTATCGAAACTGCGATTGACAGCGTAAGAGCTGACATTCTGATTGGTTCAACATTGGTCATTGCAATTTTATTTGTTTTTTTATTCAATGCACGTACCGCATTCATTTCTGCTACAGCCATCCCACTTTCACTGTTAACCGCGATTGTAGTCATGAGTTACTACAAAATCGGTTTAAATATCATGGTATTAGGTGGGTTGGCAATTGCACTGGGTGAAGTGGTTGATGATGCGATTATCGACACTGAAAACATTTTCAGAAGATTACGCGAGAACAGAGCCTTAGCCCAACCCCGTTCTGTTTTTCAGGTCGTATATCAGGCATCCATGGAAGTCCGTAGCTCTGTCGTCTATGCAACCATTATTGTGGCACTTGTTTTCATGCCGTTACTGACGCTCTCTGGCGTAGCAGGAAAACTATTTGCACCGCTTGGCATTGCTTATATCGCTGCAATTATGGCCTCTTTAATCGTAGCGTTAACACTTACACCTGCGTTGTGTTATCTCATGCTGGGTCGTGCAAAACTCGAAACAGAAGACTCACCTATCATCAAATGGATCAAGCATCATTACGTGCGTTTACTTTACGCAATTGAAAAACATTACAAGATCGTGACCTTTGTGAGCCTCATCTTAATTGCCATGGGGCTAGGCTTAGTACCATTATTCAAGAGTCAGTTTATCCCAGCACTGCATGAAGGTCACTTTATTATGCACATGACTGCAATGCCTGGTACCTCTGAACAGGAGTCATTACGTTTAGGCAATCAAGTATCAAAAACGCTGCGTGATATTCAGGGCGTAAAATCCGTCACCCAATGGGTAGGTCGCGCCCAAAATGGCGCAGATACTTTTGGCACCCATTATAGTGAGTTTGAAATTGAGATTGGTACCTTATCGGGAGAAGAGCAGAACAGGATTCTTGAAGATATTCGTGAGGCACTTGCTGGCGATTTAGAAGATAAAGATCACGATGGCGTTGCCGAAATGGGATTTGTTGGCGCTAATTTTGCAATCAATACCTTTTTAACCGAGCGTATTGAAGAAACCATTTCAGGATATTCGGCCAGTACTGTCATCAATATTTACGGACAGGATTTAGACGCACTAGACAGTGACGCACAAAAAATAGCAAGCATACTCTCGCAAATCAAAGGCGCAAAAGATGTGCTCGTACAATCTCCCGCAGGTACCCCTGAAATTATCATTAGACTCAGGCCTGACAAACTTGCGCTGTGGGGATTCCACCCTACCGACATTCTGGACACTATTCGCGCCGCTTATGAAGGCGTGCCGATTGCGCAAGTGTACATAGGCAACCATGTGATTGGTTTAGCCGTTAAATTAAATCAAGAAGCGAGTGATGACCTTAACGACATCAACAATATTCCACTTTTTAATCCAGAAGGTAAGCTTTTACATCTCAAAGACATTGCTTTTTTAACCGAAGAAAATGGGCGCTCTAAAATACTGCACGCCAACGCCAAGCGCATCCAAACCGTCACTGCAAATGTGCATCAGCGAGATCAAGAAAGCTTTACGCGCGAATTAAAAAAGCGTATTCATCAAGACTTCAAACCTAGTAAAGACAACTACCTAGAATTCACAGGTGAAGCGGAAGCTAATGCACAAGCGAGAGAAGATTTAATCGTGCACTCACTGATTGCAGGTGTTGCGATATTTCTCATGCTATACATTGCGTTTGGTCGGTTACGTAACTTATTACTCACATTCGCCAATTTACCTTTCGCGCTAATTGGTGGCGTGCTGGCGGTATTGCTCACTGGTGGCTGGATTTCATTAGGTTCTTTAGTGGGCTTTGTCACTTTATTTGGTATTACACTGCGTAATTCCATTATGATGGTGTCGCATTTTCAACACCTAATCGATCAAGAACACTGTTTGTGGAATTTAGAAACCTGTTTTCGAGGCGCAACTGAACGACTACCTTCTATATTGATGACTGCATTAGTGACGGCACTTGGACTGCTTCCACTCGCATTAGGAAGCGGTCAGCCTGGTAGAGAAATCGAAGGTCCCATGGCGACGATTATTGTAGGGGGTTTAATCACATCCACAATATTAAACTTACTCATACTCCCCACCATCATGTTGCATTTTGGTCGGTTTGAAAAACAGGTTCAGCATTAACTGGGTAGACCAATGCTGGGACTCACCAGATGCCCAACTTTTGACAACTCATCCGCATTAAACCCAGTTGAAAAGCTAGCATGATCAGTCTTACCTACAATCCAGCATTCAAAAGAACTCTCTTTTAAATACATCGGCAAGGCACGATCAACTAACGCTTGTTGAACCATCTCATGTAAATTAACGTCATCATCAGGTTTTCTGGACTTTACCAATATCAATTTTTCTGCATGGATTTTGTGTGCTAACCAAGCCGCAAGACTATCAGAAGTCACATCCCAGCTCTGCGCAATTTCGGTATCGGCAAGCACCATTTGACTTGGCATCCACACAATTCCTCTATGCTGCCAGCTGCGCTCTGCAATTTCCAGTTCGCTACTCGCCGTTGCCAAATCAGGTGACAAATCGATTAATAATCGACCAAATTGATTCATTGCCAACACAGCTAAATGGTGTGCACAAGCTTCACTCATCTCAAGCATTTGCTGTGATTGCCTGACAGCATCCGCAAAAATACCGCCCCCTGGTACCACAATCACTTTTCCGTCCCCATGTTGCGCCACGAGGTTTAGCCACCGCACAAGTTCAACTGAACCAAGAAGGCTACCTCCTAATTTTATTACCCACATGGACTCCCCTTCCAATATTGCCAATCGGGTGCTAATTCAGCAATACAACACTGCACCTAAACTTACAAACTAATATAAGCAATATTTGTACTTAAACATGCGTATTTATCAAACTCCCTGAAAACTTAACAAATTATTACTCCATAAAATACTTCATGGTCGTTAAAAAGTTAGAGGCTTTATCTAAGGTTTCTTTAAATTCTTTTTCCAAATTTGAGTCGGCTACCAGTCCGCCACCAGCATGAAAGAAAATGCCTCCATCAACAATCACCGCCGTACGAATCGAAATGCTGGTGTCCATCTCGCCATCAAACCCAATATAGCCAATTGCACCACAATAGACACCTCTTCTATGTGGCTCTAACTCTTCTATTATTTGCATCGCTCGTAATTTAGGTGCGCCCGTAATAGATCCACCTGGGAAACAGCTACGCAACAAATCGACCGCAGAATATGCTGGATTGAGTCTTCCAGCCACAAAACTCACTAAATGATGTACGTTGGCAAAACTCTGTAAATTAAACAACTTGTCTGCTTTAATACTACCAATATCGCATACTTTGCCTAAATCATTTCTAAGCAAATCAACAATCATCACATTTTCCGCGCGATCTTTAAAACTCGTCAGTAACTCGATTGCGCTACCCAAATCTTGTTTAGGGTTGCTGAAACGTGGTCTAGTACCTTTGATCGGTCTGGTTTCGACCATATTGTCGACTAACTGCAAAAACCGCTCAGGTGACGCAGAAAGTATTTTGATAGATTTACGCTGTCCATAAGCCAAATCCATATAAGCCATAAACGGTGCTGGACTTAGCTCGCGTAATTTTTGATAACACACCCAGCTATCGCCATGCACTCTTGCTGAAAACCTTTGTGCCAAGTTCACTTGATAACAATCACCTGCATGAATGTAATCAAGCACTCTATTGTAGGCGTATTGGTATGCTGCAAAATCAAAATTAGAATATACAGGAGTGTCCACACTAAATTTTGTCTGTTGCTCTGGTATCACCTGCTCAAATAGTGCACAGAGTTTTTGCCAATATTCCGTTGACGTATGAAAACCATGCGATACTAAATTAGCGCGTTTTTCTCGATGATCCACCACTACAGCCCAATCGTATATACCTACCATCATTTCAGGCACTTGCGTATCGTCCATCGCTATGTTTGGTAATGATTCAATATGTCGACCCAAATCATATCCAAAATATCCTAACGCACCCCCTGCAAATGGATAATTGCTTTTTTCTGCTGTATATTTTTTTAAGGTCGATTTTATGAGTTTAAATGGGTCTTCCTGAACGCTAATTGTTTCACCATTTTCGGCAATCGTTGTCACTACCCCCTCTGTTACAAAAGTCATCACTGGCTCTGCAACCAAAATATCGTATCGTCCAAACTGGCTACCAGGTTGCTTTGTGTCAGGATTAAGTGCTTGGCCACTATCTAAAAACATTGGCCAATGCATATGCTTAATACACGCAAATAAGCGTGCACTATCATGAAAATAAGGTAGTTCGTATTTAAGGATTGCCATTATTAATCACCAAGCACGCTAAGGCATAAGCTGGGAAGCAAATTGCTGCATTTTGTAATGTAGTACGCTCTTCTGCCTGTATCATATCTTTCACATTCAAGTAAGTGCACTCCAACACGTTCGCCAACTCCTTAACCAAAAAATCACCAACACCTGCACCCACTAAGACAATGGGAGTATTTTGCGTATATTGCATAACCGCCTGCCCAAGCTGACACATCTGCAAAGCTTTAAATGCCTCGGCCAGTGCAATCCAATCTAGCATAGACGCATCTTCTACATCATACCCTATCATGCGTGCAATCCGTCTCGCAGTCTCTAACATGGTTTTACCCTGACCATCTGCAGTTTCTGCAATATCCACACATTCAGGTAATTGAACTAATAAACGATACACATCTGCACTTGTCGCAAAATGCTCAGCGACGATATGATAACTTCTCCCCCTAAAAGTAATCTTCTGCCCGATGGCCATTAATGGTGTGCGTATCAAGCCCGTATAAATGAGTTCGTTGGATGCCATACGGTCAGCATCAGTCGTTGCCTGATTGATTAATAGCTTCGCTTGAATTGGAATTAAATCTGTCGTCGTGCTACCAATATCCATAAAAAGCGCATTTTGCACATGCTTTGCTACAAAACTTGCACTCGCATGCCAATTCATTGAAGCAATATGCAAAGCATTACTATTCACCTCTTCTGTAGATATGAACCCTAATGATCCCGCATAAAATCTGACGTCCTGTCCTAGCAAATCAACCACAACCTGCTTAATCTCACATACGCCAGTTTGACGATTAGGGAAATAATCCACCAACTCACCCGTCATGGTCACTGCATGTTGTACATTAGTTGCCTCCATCAGCTTTAACATGTGCTGCATTGCAGAAACAAGCTCATGAGTGCCTTTCCATAATGGGCATGGTAACTGAAACACTTTCATCGCCTTACCTTGCGCGTCTACAAGCGCAGCCTTAAGATGTGCCCCTCCAATATCCCAGCCTACTACCATAGAAATTTGGTCATACATAAAATGCCACCTTTAAATACTCAAGCTTGGGCATAGCAAAGTTTTTTTGCGTTAAAGCACTCAAAATTAACTGGGCTGGATTAGTATTCATTGCTTCTTTTAATCGAACATAGCTCGTGGTCAACCTAGGATTAATTTCTACCACCGTCATACATTGTAGATTTTCAGGATGAATGACAACATCAACACCGTAGTAACCTTGTAAACCAGGGATTGATTGCTGGATTTGAAGCGCCAAATCAATACAGGCTTGTCTATACGCCATCATATTATTGAGGTGACTTCCCACATAGCTCAATTTTTTCTTAGTGCCCTCAGTTTTAAATACTATCAACTGCTCATTACAACTCAACACTTGTAGCGAGTTTGCATAAGCCAACACAGACATACTAGCAGCAACGCCCTCTATCCAAGGCTGAATAACATGGCTTAACTGCTTTTCTGGATTCGACTCAAACCATTGATGCACTTGTTCTGGCAACTCAAATAAATAAGTATCTTCGCACCCAACACCGTCATTGGGTTTAACTAACCAACGGCAATGCTGCGAATCTTGCCAAGATTGATAGCTACTTGTAGGAATAGTAGGTATGCCTGACTGACTTAACGTCTGTGCAGTTAAGTCTTTTTTACTCGTGATTGCAATTGCATCCAGACCTGAGCCAATTACTAATTTATTTTTTAAAACAGCCAGTTGCGTTAACCGATATAAAATATCATTGGTTTCTGGTGCTACCCACCATACCGCATCTACTTGATCTATCAGAGACTCCCAAAGTAACCAAACATCTGTCTCCTCATCAATCTGAATACTTTGCACTGCGTGATGCTGAAAAGGTGAGAAACGCTTATCAAATGTTGTGGATAACGCTAAGTTACTGACTGTGCTTAGATCGCCAAGTAAGGCATCTCGCATCAACAATCCTTCCCTAGCTAAACTCGTCGGAATCTCTTCACCCATGAGCCCGCCACCGGTGATAAACTCGCAAACAAATAATTTTAAAGGTAATGGATTGTGCATATTATCCCTGTCATGGACTTACTGGATGGTGTCGTTGTGCATGCCATCAAGGGCGAACGAACACACTATCAGCCTATCGTCTCAAGACTTTCTTCTTCTAGCAAACCAATCGATATTGTAAAAGGATTTATGGATGTTTATCCATTCAAAACCTTATATATTGCAGATTTAAATGCAATTCAACAGCATCAGCAAGACCGTTTTAATCATCAAGTAATTCTTGAAATACTGGAACAGTTTCCAAACCTTCAACTATGGTTAGATGCCGGGCTGAATATTTTTGACGCAAGTTTTGACAATATTCGTAAACTGGTACAGCCAATACTTGGCACTGAGAACTTTAAAAACCTCAGCGCATATCTAAATGCCACTGAAAAATTCAAACGACCACACAGTCTGTCAATAGATTTTATGGCAAATGGCTATCAAGGCCCCCTCGAGCTTTTAGAAACCTCTTCAAACTGGCCAAATGACATTGTTGTGATGTCATTGACACATGTAGGCTCAAACGCTGGTGCGAATACCTCAATTTTTAAATCGTTGCCAATTAAATCTCATCATCGTATTTACGCAGCGGGAGGAGTTAGAAATATCGATGATTTGTGCGTACTCAAATCGCATCATATACACGGCGCTTTAATTGCTACAGCTTTGCATTTAAAACAACTGGGGCGTAAAGAACTAGAAACCTTGCAAGCATAGACTTTTAAAATAAAAATGCCTGAGAAATTCTCAGGCATTTTTGTGCAGCCTTAGTGCTTACTCAAGATTTGCGTGGATGGCACGCATACCTTCTTCAGTTAAACCTTTGGCGTGAATTAACTCAGAAATAGCACCTTCTAGGAAAACCAATGTTGAAAGTTCAAATTGTGAACCCATTGGCATCCCTTTTACTAATGGGAAGCTGTCATCTTGACCAATTTGTACAACCAAATCTGCTACATCTGCCATCGCAGATGATTTTTTCATTGAAATAACCGCTAATTTGGCACCTACTTCTTTTGCTTTTTTAACAAATGGTAATAATGTAGCTGTGCCACCAGAACCAGAAACTAAAATCAATAAATCACCTTTTTTAATCGCAGGTGTGACCACTTCGCCTACCATGTAAACACTGTAGCCAGAGTGTACCAAGCGCATTGCGAAGAAACGTGAAACTAATAGTGAGCGACCAGCACCGCCAATAAATGTGCTACCTGCTTCAGCGACCAACTTAAGTAATTCGCCAGCCTTGCTTTTGTCTGTCGCATTTAAAATGCGCGTTAAGTTGTCTAAAATAAACTGTTGATGATCCATCTCATTTGTCCCTTAAAAATTTTGCGATAAATAAAAAATCCCGACACATTACTGAGTCGGGATTTTATTTGCTCATATCAATAATTACTTATTGATGAAAGTGGAATTAACCGTGAGCGATTTTTGTGATTTCTGCAGCAGAAGCAGCAGGATCAGCTGCACCGTAGATAGCAGCACCAGCAACAATAATCGTTGCGCCAGCATCACGTACTTGAGCAGCAGTAGCAGCTTTAACGCCACCAGCAACTGAGATTTCTAAACCTAAGTTCAAACCAGCAACCATTGCTAAGTCAGCAAAAGGAGTTTGGCCAGCAGCTTGTTGGTCAAGACCTGTATGTACACCAATGATGTGTGCACCTAATTTAGCAACTTCTTTAGTACGTGCTTCTTTATCAGCAACGTTGATCAAGTCGATTTGTGCTTTTTTGCCGTATTTGTTAGCAACATCAATTACACCTTTGATTGTACCAATATCAGCACAACCTAGCACTGTACAAATGTCTGCACCAGCTTTGTAAAATGGCTCAGCTTCGTAGAAGCCAGCGTCCATCGTTTTCAAGTCAACTAAAATTTTGTTGTTTGGGAATTTAGCACGTAATGTCTCTAACAATTTGATACCGTTGTGCTTAATGCATGGTGTACCAATTTCAAGAATGTCAACGTGTGGTGCAACTGTAGCTGCTAAAGCAACTGTTGCGTCAAAGTCTAGTGAATCTAATGCCATTTGGGTTTGAGCCATGTTTTTCTCCAAAGTGAATAAATATTTTCTATATCGCTAAAATTAGCTTACTACTGAATTTAAGCTGGACGCTTATGGTAAGTGCCCAGCTTCATTATGTCAATGTCAAAACACTAAAATTCTGACCATACTACCCATTTGGGGGGTATGGTCAGTCAGTGGTCTAGTATGACTTAAAGTTTTTCGCTTAATGCTGCTTCTAGTTTGTTTTGGTCAGTCACAAAACCACGGATGCCTTCTGCCAACTTCTCAGTTGCCATAGCATCTTGGTTGAGTTCAAAACGGAACTCAGCTTCAGTCATTTTTGCTGGAGCTTCTTTTGTTTTGCCGCCATCTTTTAATACTTGAACCAAAGTGCCTTCTGTTGCAGCCAAGTCCTGTAACAAGTTTGGTGAAACAGTCAAGCGGTCACAACCAGCCAACGCGATGAGCTCGCCAGTGTTACGGAATGAAGCCCCCATCACCACTGTTTTGTAACCATGTTCTTTGTAGTATTGGTAGATTGCACGCACAGAAACTACACCTAGGTCAGTTTCTTGTGTGTATTCTGTACCTGGATTTTTCGCTTTGTACCAGTCTAAAATACGGCCAACGAATGGTGAAATCAAGAATACACCAGCTTCTGCACATGCACGTGCTTGACCAAAACCAAACAACAATGTGAGATTACAATTGATACCTTCTTTTTCTAAGATTTCACCAGCTTTGATACCTTCCCATGTTGATGCCAACTTGATCAACACGCGATCTTTGCTCACACCTGAATCTGCGTAAAGCTGAATCAATTTACGGCCTTTAGCCACCATCGCATCTAAGTTGAAAGATAAGCGTGCATCCACTTCAGTAGAGATACGGCCTGGTACTACTTTAGTAATTTCCGTTCCTATCAACACAGCTAATTTGTCAGCCGCATTGTCAATTTGTTGCGCTTTAGAGCCGCCTTGTGCTTTCGCGTAAGCAATCGCAGTTTCAATCAAAGGAGCATATTGTGGTAATTGGCTTGCTTTTAACACTAATGATGGATTAGTTGTCGCATCGACTGGTTTAACGCTTTTAATTGCTTCTACGTCACCTGTATCTGCCACGATTGTAGTCATTGCTTTCAATTGGTCTAATAAATTTGCCATTGCATCCTCCTTTATAATAGTGAATCTTGAGTGTGTTACAAAATTAACCTGAGCATTATATCTTAATTTTTTTGAGATGCATGAACAAGTTATTACAACTATTCAAATCGCTATACAGCTACATCAGTATCGACGTAACTTTAATCATCGTGAGATAAAAAGCCAGCCATGGGCAAATGCATACTAAATTTCGTCGGCTGGCCTGAATCGCTTTGTACTTGAATTGTACCCTGATGTTTTTCTGTGACGGTGCGCACAAAGTAGAGACCTAACCCTGCGCCCTCTGCTATTTTTTCGTGGGTTTTGATGCGTGAAAAACGCTTGAATAATCTTGCTTGCTCCTCGAGTGGAATACCTGGTCCATGATCAGTAACAGAGAACGTCGCAATTGTTTTATCCTGACTAATCTGTAATGAGATCAACACCAATGCATCTGGGGGGCTATACTTGACTGCATTTAAAATCAAATTCAGCAAAGCACGATGCAATAAACCAAAGTTCCCCTTCACCCAAACGATGCCTGCTACTATCTCTCTTTGAAGCACAATGTTTTTCTGGATTGCGGCATCGTAAGCATCATCGACTGCCTGATGAAGCAAGCCAGCAAAGTCTATTTCATTAAAGCTGCTCACCTCCATCATTTCTGCACGTGACGCTTGTAAAAAATCCTCTGCAAGACTCAAGGCTTGTGATAAAGACTTATGCAATCGAGAGGGTAGCTTAGACTCCTGCTCTAATGCCATTAAGGCAGTAGCAAGTGGTGCACGCAAATCATGAGAGATAAATGCCAGTGTTTCTTTTCGGTCATTTTGCAAAAATCTTAATTGCTGAGAGGCTATCCTGACTTGGGCAATACGCGTATCAAATTTATCATAACCATCCAAGCTTACGCCACCCGCATGCGTGGGTAATGCGACAAGATTTTGCTTTAGATATTCGAGCTCGAAGTCCAGAAACTTTTGTGCTGCCTCCAATTTACGCCAACTCCAGATTGGGTAGGCCAGTAATAGCGGGATTAATGCTGCAGATGGTGGGATCCACACGCCTGTCAGTTTAGGCAACAATCCTGACAATATTGTAATCAACATCATAAAACAGAGGGTACTTAGAAACGCCCATAATGCAGCTAGTTTAGGCATCCATAATAATGGCAACACGGCCACCGTCATCACCAAAATCGTCGTCAACCATACGGGAGACAATTGTATAAGACGATGCTTACGAATAGACTCCAGCACGTTGGCATGAAACTCGACTCCAGACATAGGCAACCCCAAGCCAGAAACGGGGGTAGTCAATAAATCATTCATTCCCAACGCTGTTGCGCCGACCAAAACAGTTTTATTTGCAAACTGTCCTTTAATAAACTCCCCATTTAACACTTGCACATAAGAAATCCGTAAAAAATGGCCTGGTGGCCCTAAAAAATTTACCCTGCGCTGATCTTTTCTAGCAAGTGCATAACTTGCCTCTGCATTACCTGTAGCGCCTGATTCAAAACGATTCTGACTTGGTTTATTTTTAGCAACGTTATCAATGGCTTGTGCAAACAATTGCCACGCTGGATATCCTAAGCCCTCATATAAATAAACACTGCGAGCAATGCTATCATCATCAAGCTCGGTATGAACGCGACCGACATCTGCTACGTGCGCCATTAAGCCTGGTAAAGGTAATGTTTCAATAATTTGTCCGTTAGCACGTGTCGTTTCCATCAACACTGGAAGCACCACTTTTCCTGAGTCCTCAATTGCTTTAGCTAACAGAGTGTCTGCCATGGGGTCTCTTTGATCAGCCTCAGAAAAAATAATATCCAAGCCAATCACAGCTGGGCGCTCTTGTTTTAATCGGTTGAGCAGTGCTGCATGTGTTTTTCTAGACCATGGCCAGCGACCTAACTGCGACAAACTATTTTGGTCTATCACCACCAAAACAATGTCGTCTGGCGCGGGTGTTGTAATCAACTTCTGGCCAAGATCAAAAACAAGATTATCAACACGGTCAAAAAGATGTGTCGCTTGTATTAGCAAAGACAATGCTAAAAGAATGAATGCTGCCGATGCAATATCATTGAGTTGTAGCCGTTTTAACGTGACGCCAAACACTATTGTGGGTATGCGTAAAATTCGTAGACAGCAGATGGTCCGAGAACGTCATCACTATCTAGATAATGAATATATAAAGTTTGTTTGCCATACTCTTTTAATAAAAAATTAAATTGCGCTGGCAAGCCCTTACCAACCCATACGTCTTTTTGATGATTCTGATCATTGTCCAAATGTACTTCGTATGTCAGCCCAACTGGCGATGCCAAAGTGTCAACATAGACACGATTTTGCATCACTTTCACTTTTAGTTGACTAATATCTGGTATAGGAGGCGCTGGTTTATATGTAAATTGACTAACGTTAGTAAAAGGTCCCTCTTGATTTTGGCTCACGCTTGCCACGCGCCAATAATACTGCCCTGCCTCTAATGAATGATTCAATTTAATCGTCGTTTTATCTGTTTGTTGCGTTTCTACGATGTGTTTAAAGTCTATTTCTTTGGATAACTGAACCACATAACGTTGGGTATCTGTCACTGGCTGCCAGATCAGCTCTGGCTGGCTGACTCGCACCACACTATTTGATACTGGCAAAGTTAGATTTGGCGCAATAGGTCTGGCGCGCACTATAAACGGATGGGTGGCATCATAGCCAGCAATACCATATTGATCTTTAGCATGTATCTTTAAATAATATTGCCCATCGGGAAGATCACCAAAACCAATTTCTCTTCCATTGCTGGTGGATTCTGCAACAATTTGATTAAACGACACTTCACCTGAGACTTTACCTTCCCAAGTCACTGCACCAGACAGCGGTGGCAAACTAAAATACACAGGCAACACTTCAAAAGATGTTTGCATAGCGCTAGTATTGGCCGCCTCTAATAAAGCTACTGGCGCTAATGGTGGCTTGCCTAGTTCAGCCAGACTACCATATCCTTTATCAACATTAACGGTTTGCTCAGAAGCCGAGAAAGCAACTTGACCATCCAGCGTCTCTTGCGTTGTTGCGGTTTGGCTGGCCATTACTCTGAACTCTGTACCGCGCACTGCTGCAATAGCAGTAGGGGTAATAATCTGAGTACGATTACCATCAGTCTGCCTAGGGTTCGCATGTGTTTCGACTTGTCCTTGCTGTAATCGCAACTTGGTATCAACCATGACACCTCCGCTATACAAACTCAAGCTATCAAGCACTAATATTGAATTGGAGTCCATCGTAGCCGTTGTTCCATCGGCAAAACGAATCACCACTTTGCTTTTATCTCTGGTGGAAAGTTGAGTGCCCGCAGCTAATTTTTGCCCTGCATCGACAGGCGTTTCTTGACCTAAAGACTGCTGGATGAAAGCCTTTCCAGAGACAAAAATAACTTCCGCTGTTGCGGCCGACTGCTTTACCAACGTTAACGGAACACGTAGTACAGTTCCTACAGGGATACGATATGGATTTTTAATTTGATTGATACGCTGCACTTCACGCCAAGTATCTGGATTAACTAAATGCGTCTTACCTAAATTGATTAAATTATCACCTGGTCGCACCGTATAGCGCCACATCACTTCTTGTGCTGTGGTAGAAAGTGGTTGCACTAAAGCAAGTATTACCACCCATGCAAAACGCCTGCTAAACAACCGCAAAATAATACACAACAACATAATTAAGATTATTCCAATTTCTCTAGACGATAGCCTTGATGGTAAACCGAAATCAAACGCCAGCCAAATTGTGGTAGTAACTTAAGCTTACTGCGCAAATGGCTGACATGAACGTCTATGGTACGGGTATCAATATCTGGTGAAGTACCCCAAACCACCTTGGTAAGATGTGCTCTTGAAAGTAAAACACCAATCTGACTGAAAAAGTAAATCGCCAAATCACATTCTTTCTCTGTCAGCCTGACTGGTTTCGCATCAATTTCAAATTTTCTTTTAACAAAATCAATATTCAAATGTCCATAGTCGACCTGATTAGCGGCAGCTAGCTTAGGATTAGCACGGCGATGCAAGGCATTGATTCTAGCCATGAGAATTTTAGCATTAGGCGGTTTAACAATGTAATCATCTGCCCCAGAATCAATTACGGCCAGCACGTCTTCTTCTGCATCTCTACCAGTCAAAAAAACCACAGGTGGATAAATGCCCTTAATCTTAAGGTGTGCAAGCACTTCTGTGCCGCTCATATCAGGCACCTCCCAATCCAATAGTGCAACATCAAACTGATCATTATTTAAGGCTTTTAAACACTCTCGACCAGAGACAAAATGATGCACTTCGTGCCCCTCTGCCTGTAACGTTGCCACAATTCCACTTGCAAATTCGCGATTATCTTCTAGGAATATGATTTTCATTGCATCACCATTTAACAATTTCTGCGCCTGCATTGTCACATATAACATTAATAAGTAGTGGAATCAATATGTTAATTTTTATTAAGCATATTGAAACCGCAATAACGTTGCTTAGATGATTATCCGATGCAAAAGCAGAGTTGCCACTGTCAAATCGGCGCTAGTGCCAGGATTGATACCACGCGCTTTCAAGTCTTGATCAAATTGCATTAACTGAGGCAAATATTGTTTGGGATTAGCATGTTTGGCGTATGCTTCGGCATGTACAATAGCCTCATCCTGCAATTGTTGGGCAGCCTCTTCACCATACTTACGCTGTACATGGCTGTCTGGATAATGCGATAACCAATAAAGATACATCGCAGTTGCTGCCCATGCTGGGCGCTCCCATGCTAGCAAAGCCTGTTGATAGCAGGGTAAAGCCTCATGTAATACCTGATCAAAACCATTGCTATACTGACGCGCAACCATATCCCTACGTTCTGCCACCTCCATTGCTTGCAGCAAAGTACAATGGGCTTGATCGCGGACATCATATTGATCGCTATGTCCCAAACCCGCAGGTTTAACGAGCTGAATAGCTTCGAATACTTTTTGTGCATCTTCGATCGTTGTTGTTGCTAGTACTTGCGTAAGGTTGTCAGTCAAGCTGTACTTGTTTTGCATTAAAGCTGCTTGAACCAGTGGCGCGCACAGCAAAACGATGCCCAAATTCGTATTGCACCCGACGGTCTGCCAAGTCGCGTCAACACTATGATAAATACGCACACCTAACGACAGGTTTGGCAATGCAATTGTTTTTGACGATACTTCTGCACTGCGAATGAAGTCTTGTACTACCATATCATGACCATCTGCATAAATATGCACGTTACCAGGCTTTAACGCTTCGATTTCTTCTAAACAAGCATTTTGATACGCTTGTGCTAATTGTGCGCTGTCATAGGTCATTGTATTTGCAAAGTAAGTCATCCACTAAAATTTGGGCAATATTTTCATTACAAACACTCTGCAGGCCACGCCATGCAGGAATGCTATTCACTTCCAGCACCCATAATGCACCATGTTGATCGCGAATAATGTCCACGCCACAATAATCAATACCTACAGCATCGGCAGCTTGTATAGCTAAATCACAAATTTCCTGATCCGTTACCCTCTGACACTTTGCTCCCTGTGCCACATTATGTAACCAACCTTCACCACTTCTTTGCATCGCTGCCACCGCCTGATGATTGACCACAAACACGCGGTAATCATGACGATACTCACCTGTCTCTATCAAGTTTTGCAAGTAGTAAACACCATCTACAAATGCATCTCTAGGTAAAGGCATTGGCGATTCCGCATTCAACATTCTCACGCCCTTACCTTGAGACCCAAACAGTGGCTTAATGACTAAGGATTGATGCTTAGCCACTTGTGTTTCGATGATTTGGTGCGCAAGCTGTCTGGATTCACATACCCATGTGGCAGGACTGGCAATACCATGCTGTTTGAGTAAAAAGCTCGTCATCCCTTTGTCAACCGTGCGCTCTATCGATTTTGCATCATTATAGATATACACACCTTGCATCTTGAGCATATGCAAAATATTGAGACGCGTAATCACTTGCTGCAAACTGCCAGCAGCAACACCGCGTACAAATGCCACAGGAGGTAATCTATCAAAATAAGGAATGATTAATTTGGGAGCTTGCTCAGACAGATCAATCATACAGTCTTGCAGTTCTACAAAAACCGCTTCATGACCTCGATGTGCAAAAGCTGCACACAACGCAAGCCCATGCCAGCCACCCTGTTGTGCAGCCTCATCCGTAAAGATGGGAATTCTCATGATGAAAAAATACTTAAATTCTAATTATTTTACTAACTAAATGATTTTTCCAACAAAGCTTCGTTAAATGCACCAGCAAAAAAGCTATGCCCAGTTGCCAAATTGGTGATGGTGACTTTTGCTGGCGAAAACAGCAACGGATCAATCTTATAAAAATCCATATTCACTGCTTTAAAGACTTCAGCAAACGGACGTCCGTAATCTTTTGACGCACTGCTAGGCAATGCTTGCGCCAATTCAGCGGCAGAGGCATCCGTAGTATTCACATACAGATGAACAAAACCGCCAAACAAGATCGCATCATTGGTTCGACCCATCCCAGTTAAAAAATCTGGCGATGGCGCAGGGATAGGCGCAACGCCATATCCATCAACTAATGAGGATAATGGAAAATGCACGCTATGCAATTTATGTAAAGCGACCTCTAACACGCGTGCTGTAATCTGCACAGTACCCGCCAAACTTCTAGTAGGTGTCAAAACAAAAGTCAGCTTATGCGCTGGGATATGCGTATCTCGCGCTACTTTTTCAATGACTTCAACTGGCGGCACTTTATCTGTTTCCAGCACCAACACTGTCTGATCACTTTGATCTTGATAGGCCAACTCTTGATAAATGTCCTCGCGTTGCGCAATGGCGCGCGCAGGTCCACTCCCCAGTGAGAAAAACTTTTCATGCGACAGCGCCCATCCTGCATATTGACTACCTAAACAGGCAATCACTGGGCTCATCGCATGCACTTTTACACTCAGGGGCCAATGCTTGAATGTGCTGTCATTCTGTAAACTGATATGAGCTAAGCCACCCATACAAATCTCAGCAACGCGACGTCCTGCTTCCAAACCACCCACCACCTGAATCCCTGCATCAATAATAGTAGCCCCAGAATCATGTGTTGATACCGCTAAATTAAGTGCACTGGCATTTTCTAGCAACCCATCAACAAGGGGTTTGGTGAGTGCATTAATGCTGATTTTAGAATGATTATTCATATGAAACACCCAAAATAAATTAATTAAAAAGACGCGCCCGATTTTGTACCAGTTGTTTAGCTTGCGTTGCAGTCTCCGCTTGCGCGATGACTGTACACAAAGGCCTATTTTTTTCAATGCGCTGACCCACCTCTGGTATATCACATACCCAATGCGGCCAGTTAAATGACTCTGTGATGAGCATTTCATGCTGTGCATAATACACATGATGCGCTTTGGCTGTTGTACTTATGACCAAATCACCTACTGTTTCTTTTTTGCTCGCCGCAACGTGTGCAGCAAATAAATTCCCTACTACAGGTGTATATAAATCCACACTCGCGCTTAAGCGTGGATTGATTTCTAGCATGTATAGCTTATCGTCTGCAAGAATAGCATCACAGCTATTCAACCCCACTAACCCCCAGGTTTTTGCAGCGGCTTTCACAAAAGACTCCATCTCGGACTTGACCCAATCGTCTAATGTGATGTGACTCACAGCCCCGCCATATTGATAAGGAAACGGTGCTTGCTGGCTAACCCACTGCTCATGAAACCCAATCACCCTGACTGCTTGTTCACACACCAAAAACAAACAGGCAATAGCAATTCCAGATTGATGCCTTTGGTAATAAATGCCTTGAGTTTCTTCATCAAAACAAACGTCCAATGCGCTCACATGCGACCCGCCACATCCACCAATTTGTTTTCTCAACCAACCTTCATGGTTGACAGGTTTAGCATGGCTCACTTCAGGATAAGCAATTGACAACGCATCGCAAAGCTTAAAGAAACTCTGCGGATTTTTGCAAGATTGGATAGCCTCCACACGATTACCGAATACTGGCATCACCGCTTCTATTTGTGCCAGATGTTCTGGATGACGCTCAAAACCCGATCCATAGCAAAAACCCAAGGGCTGATGTACGCTTACCTCATCTAAAACGTCTAAAAGCGCCTCTAAGTCAAACTGGTTTTCATGCAAACCAACTTGATACACTTTCTTCGCTAAATTTTGAGTATCTCGATCAGCAAACATATCGATCGCGATCACCTCAAAGCCAGCCTCTGTTGCTGCTTTTACGTAAGGTCTGCTTGAAATTGCAGCGATGACAATAGTTGGCTTACTTTGCATTCGCACATGCATAACTATAGGCATCATGGTAATCAATATGTACTGGCACGTCGCTCGCCAGCATATTTTTTAACAGCTCATGTTGCGTCACATATTTAAGACGCCCAATCGCCAAAGCACCAAACCCTACAATTTGACTATCACCAACTTTAACACCATTGGCCATCACATCCACACCTTCAATACCTGAAGGTGGAACAGCATTCACATCTGCAACAACTTGTAGTGATGTGGATGCTGCAAAGTGTTCTAGTGTCAACACTCTTATTCCTGCTGGCGCTGCACACAATGCTACTGTCGCTTGTTGCAACACTGCTTTCTTGGCTGCGTCACTACTACCATCCATGACTTCCAACTGTACATCATAGCGTTGCTGCATGTTGTCCACATAACGCTGCATGCTGGCCAAATCACTATGCGCCATCATCTTCACCTTGGCTCCCTGACGGGCTGCAATTAAAGCCGCAGTTGAGCCAACTGTGCCACTGGCACCAAAAATTGCAATCGTTTGCTGCCCAAGACTTTGCTGATTTGAACGCAAATGCGCTTCTACTTTAGCCACCATCGCTGCCGCAGTGGTAAATGCACCTGAAGGATCGGAGAAAGTGGAAATTTCGAAAGGCTTGAACATTGCACCACGTGCGGCTTTCTGCATATCGAGCGCCAAATGAATATCTCGCCCCCCAAAAAATAAGGCTTCTTCCTTGATGCCACTTGGGCTGCGAGAAAATATAGCATCTTGCGTCAGTGCCGCAACCTCTTCCAACGCGACATGAATATAGGGGACAATTTTTTCATACCCGGCATCAAAAGCCATATTCACATCAAAAGGGCTCGCATTTTTCGCTGCCGTGATTAAATGAAGTATGCTGGTTTTTTTCATTTGCTGACTCTTAAAAAATTAAATATATTGGTATATCGGTCTATATCTCTAGCACTTTAACCTTAAAACCATTATGGGAATGATGCAATTAACCCTTGTTTTCTAGCTTATTTCGTTCAATCACAGTCGCTCCCGCATTTTGAGCCGAACAAATTAACCAGCTTAAATCACTATCCGTATATTTTAATTTTAATTGCTGCGTGATTCGCTCTGCTTCTATTTGGTTTTCGAACACCGCAAATCCAGTCGGCCCCCACGAGCTTTGCCCCACACAGACAGTGCCTTGCTCACGCAAATACTCAAGCACTTGCGCCACGCTTTTACTTGCGTAACGCCCCCCTTGTATCGGCGCAAAATAATCTCCCGTATAAGCCTGAAGTATTGCAATCGCCTCTCCAAATTGCTTTAGGTCAGCTTCTACCAGGGCTGGTAAAGCCTGCATTAAAATATGATACGACAGCTTTTCTGTCAAAGCCTGATCATGTGGCTTAAGCATTTTAAATGCGGCTTGCTCTTCTGCGCCATGCACGCCAATATTTTGATGGTCAAAAATCAATAAAATACGCCAGTCAGTAGGGAAATCATATCTAGCAATCATTGGCGGGATTTGCGTATGCTTGCCTCTACCACCATCTAAAACCAATCCGCCTTGTGCAAAAGTACCAATACCAATGCCAGAGCGCGCACCCCGTCCTACTACCTGTGCAATTTCTTGCAAGCTAAGATGCCGATTAAATAAACGGCAAATCCCCACACCAATTGCCAAGGCCATTTGCGTACCTGATCCAAGTCCTGAGTGTCTTGGAACTTGCTCAAGCACTTGAATATCAACATTCTCAGTAATCCCTAAATAATCCAGCACTAGACGCTTGCTTTTAAATACATAATCTTGCTCATCCTGCGTCTCAACTGCATCTTGCGCTATAGTGAGCTCAATTTTGGTACACGGCGCATCTAAACTCACCCCTAAGCTCCCAAATTGCCGACATCGTTGACCGTTAAGATCAAAAAATCCCATATGCAGCCTTGCGTTTGTATTAATTAACACTGAGGAAATATTGTGCTTTTGATTCATATCAATGGACGAATAATTAATTTCAATTTTAGTAATATTATAAATGGCTGTTTTAGTCTAATCAGGCTAATGATGTCACGTGACACGCCTAGTCTAATTTGGCATAATGAGCGCTTAGAAGTTTAAACCATATTCAATACAAACCATTCAACAAACAATCAATTTGTGACGGTTTTAAATCAACTTAAGGGATTTGTATGTCTATCCATGTCATTCCATTTGAAAACTTGCGTAATAGTGATGTGCCTTCAGTAGGCGGTAAAAATGCCTCTCTAGGTGAAATGATCTCTCAATTAAGTGCCAAGGGTGTACGCGTACCAACAGGGTTTGCCACCACTGCTGATGCTTATAGAGAGTTTCTAGCACAAAATGGTCTAGACAAAAAAATCAACGCGGAATTAGACGCACTGAATGCAGATGACACACAAGCGCTTGCAAAATGCGGTGCTAAAATTCGTGCGTGGATTATGGAAGCAGAGTTTCCACCTGCACTACAAACCGCAATTGCTAACAACTATGTAAAATTGATTGAACGTTCTGCACCTGGCACGACGTTTGCAGTACGCTCTTCAGCAACTGCAGAAGACTTACCAGATGCTTCATTTGCAGGTCAACAAGAAAGCTTCTTAAACATTCATGGTTTAGACAATATTAACCATGCGATCAAAGAAGTATTTGCTTCCTTATATAATGACCGCGCAATTTCTTACCGCGTACATAAGGGTTTTGTACATGCTGATGTTGCTTTATCCGCAGGCGTTCAGCAAATGGTGCGATCAGATATTGGCTGTGCTGGCGTCATGTTTACGATTGACACGGAATCTGGCTTTAAAGATGTGGCGTTTATTACTTCATCTTATGGTTTGGGTGAGACCGTGGTACAAGGCGCTGTCAATCCTGATGAGTTTTACGTACACAAACCATTACTCGCGCAAGGCAAGCCTGCGATCGTACGCCGCACGATGGGTTCAAAGCTCATCAAAATGGTATTCTCTGATGCCACACAAGCAGGTAAATCCACAAATACAGTGGATGTAGATCCAGCAGAATCTGATCGTTACTCTCTTACGGATGCAGATATTTTAGAATTAGCTAGCTACGCCATGACGATTGAACAACATTACGGTTGTCCTATGGACATCGAGTGGGGTAAAAATGGCTTAGACAATAAGCTTTACATCTTACAGGCACGTCCAGAAACTGTGAAATCGCAAGAGGCTGCCAATAACGTTACAGAAACATTCAAATTACAAAAACATTCGGCCAAGCCACTAGTGGCAGGCCGTGCAGTGACACAAAAAGTCGGCATTGGTCCAGTACGTATTGTACTTGACCCAGCATTGATGCATGAGGTGCAACCTGGCGATGTGTTGGTGGCGGACATGACAGACCCTAATTGGGAGCCTGTGATGAAGCGCGCCAGTGCATTGGTTACTAATCGTGGCGGCCGTACATGTCACGCGGCGATTATTGCGCGAGAATTAGGAATCCCTGCTATTGTAGGCTCTGTCAATGCAACCGATGTACTTCGCGAAGGTGAGATTGTCACGGTTTCTTGTGCTGAAGGCGAGACTGGCTTTGTTTATCACGGCGCACTTGAGTTTGAAGTCAGTGCGCAAAGCAATAGCGCGCTCAGCAAACCTCCTTGCAAAATCATGATGAACGTGGGCAATCCTGACATGGCTTTTAGTTTTGCCCAAATACCCAATGACGGTGTTGGCTTGGCACGTTTAGAGTTTGTTATTAATAACATGGTTGGTATCCACCCTAAAGCCATTTTAAATGTAGATGCAATGCCCGCTGCAATTCAAACGACCATCAAAAATCGCGCACGCGGCTATGCTAGTCCCAAGCAATTCTATATTGATAAAGTTGCAGAAGGTGTTGCAACGATTGGCGCAGCATTTTATCCAAAACCAGTTATTGTGCGCACTTCTGACTTTAAATCTAATGAGTATAAAAAACTGGTGGGTGGAGACATCTATGAGCCAGATGAAGAAAATCCGATGATTGGTTTCCGTGGTGCAGCACGCTACATGGCAGATGATTTCAAAGAATGCTTTGCAATGGAATGCCAAGCCATGAAGCGTGTTCGTGATGAAATGGGTCTCACCAACGTAGAGCTCATGATTCCATTTGTACGTACATTAGATGAAGCTAAAGCAGTGACTGAAATCATGGCAGAAAATGGCTTGAAGCGTGGCGAGAACGGATTACGTCTTATCATGATGTGTGAAATCCCTTCCAACGCCTTACTTGCTGAGCAGTTCTTAGAATATTTTGACGGCTTCTCAATCGGCTCAAACGACTTAACCCAATTAACACTTGGCATGGATCGTGACTCTGGCATTCTTGCTGATGGCTTTGATGAACGAAATGAAGCAGTCAAGGTGCTACTCAGAATGGCCATTAGCACATGTAATCGTCTAGGAAAATACGTGGGTATTTGCGGACAAGGACCTTCTGACCATCCCGACTTTGCAGAGTGGTTAGTCGCCGAAGGCATACAATCCGTATCGCTTAATCCTGATACGGTAGTAGCCACTTGGCAACGCTTAACCAAAAAATAATGCAGTCGGGTTACACGATGAGTCATCGCACCGTATTTATTATCTCAGATGGTACGGGCATCACTGCTGGCGCACTCAGCAAGCTGCTAGAGCATTTTCCACGCACCTCATCCACACAAGTACGTTTGCCTTTTACAGACAATCTGGAAAAAATTGAATCTGCGATACAAAACATTGAAAAAGTAGCGCAAGAAGACGGAGTGCGCCCCATAGTAATTATGTCACTTGGGGCGATGAGTCTTCGTAACAAACTCAAAGAAGCAAACGCCTACTTCATTGATTTATTTAAAAACTTTATCGACCCTTTGGGTGAGGAGCTTGGTCAAGAACCGCTTACTGGTGCAGGTATTGCGCACAGTGTCATGGGCTATAGCTATCATGAGCGCATGGAAGCCATCAATTTTACGCTCAATCATGATGACGGCATGACAAACTCTGGTCTAGAAGAAGCACATGTCATATTGATAGGTGTTTCACGCTGCGGCAAAACCCCTACCAGCATTTATCTTGCTATGCAATTTGGCATTAAGGCCGCTAATTATCCGCTGATCCCTGAAGACTTTGAGCGTGGCACACTACCGCAAGCACTACAAAAACATATTGATAAAATTTTCGGACTGACTATCAAACCAGAGCGCCTACATTCTGTGCGTAGCGAACGACGTCCCGACAGTTTTTATGCTTCATTGGACAATTGCCGTAATGAAATTGCCACGGCTGAAAAAATGATGCGCAATTACAATATTACATGGGCGGATTCTACCAGCCGTTCCATTGAAGAGTTATCTGCCATCATTCTGCAAAAAATCAAAAAACCCAATGTCGAAAGACGCTCAGAACCTCGTCCTGCTTAATCTTTACTATTTCAGGTAAGGCTTAATTTTACTTATCAACTGCGCTGAATCTGGCTCAACACCACTCTCAAAAACCTCAATACCTTTTGCATTCGGCAAAATAAGATATTTATAGAAGTTCCACTGCGGTGACTTCCCAGATATTGCGATTAACTGCTGATATAAAGGATTGGCATTAGCACCTGTCACGCTACTTTTAGCCATCATTGGAAACTTAACAGCATAGGTTAACTTACAAAAATCACCAATTTGTTTATTATTATCAAACTCTTGCTTAAAATCATTCGAAGGAAAACCAATCACTAATAAACCTTGGTGCTTATACTGGTGATATAAATTTTCCAGTGCCTCAAATTGTGGCGTAAATCCGCATTTACTCGCTGTATTCACTACCAAAATTGGCTGCGTTTGGTAATCACATAAATTTAACTTCTCACCTTGTAACGTTGTAAGTTGTTGATTATAAATTCCATCACAAGCATTTACTTCTGTCATATTTAATATTCCTATACTTAATAAAACGGCAATGACTATGTGATTCTGTACCTTTCGAGGATTTAGCAACATGTTAAATTTCCATTTAGTTGATGTGTACTTTACGACCTACTCCACAATTAGTTCGTTCATTTAACTATACAAAATTTCAGTATGCTATGGCACCAAAATTGCTTAAGATTAATACGTTTTAAAAGCAAGTTGTTTAACATGCTTTATGTATTTGTTTATTTTAGGAGATAAGATTGAGATTTAGTATGATTTTAGCAGCCCTTCTGTCGATTACCTCGCAGATAGCATATGCTGATTGTAAGACCGTCATGGGAGGGTGTACTACTGAAGAGGCGGTTAACGTAGCGCCGCATATGCGTGCAGACAACAATAAACCTTTAGTAAAAGCAGAGTCTGCTGCAAAAGCGAGTAACAAAGTAAATAACGCCAATATCAGTGCCAATAATAAACAGAAAGAAAATACAAAAAAAATCTAAAAAACTATTCAAATTTAAACTTTAAAAGCGAGTTCAACTATTGACTCGCTTTTTTCTGCGCTTTTTCTAAGCTAAGTTACGACACAAAAGTTACGACACAAAATTGTTAGTTTGTCTCACAAGATGTCTAATTTTTGTCAGTTTTGTCATGCGTCAGCACATACCTAACTATATTGGATTGCATTCAACCCAAGCACAATATAACGCATAGCGTCAAAACAATGTTAGAACACGACTGGCACACAATATGCTTTTATCTTATTAAGCAATCAATTTGCAAATACTTTTGAAATCAATAAAAAGGTGGAGGTAATAAATTATGTCCAATTTGACAGTTAAAAAAGTAGAAAAGATTAAAGTGTTAGACCAAATGATGGAAGACTTTGCTGGTGATGAGTTTGATGATTATGAAGAGCCCTATAGTGGCATTAGTAGCGCTCATAAGCATTATTCTGCTGATGAAGATTTCATTGATTTAGATGATGACTATTAATTTATCTAAAAAATAGATGCATTCTTTCTATTAGTTTGGATTAAGTTTCCGCCTCAATCTGCCGTAATGAATAAGTAAGTGCATCTAGAAATAGTTGCTATTTAGTCAAATTCATTGCACTGTTTGGAGGCTAAAATGAGTTTTGTTAGCGCATTATGTAAACACGCTTGGCTGGTGATTACATTAAAACATCATGGCACTGGTATGCCCACAAAAATACCTGCAGCCGCAATGCTGGTAAGTTTGTACATTATCCTGACTTTCGCAAATCAGAGCACGCAAGACATTACCCTCAGTTCCGTCATTGCGCTTAGTTTTATTGCACAGTTTTACGTCTTTAATCTCAGAAATAAACTCATTGGCCTGATTATTTTAATAGGCATTGTCAGCAACGCTGCAACACTATTAGTCACTTCTTTAACAGGCATTCCTGCACAACAACTGTTTGTCATTACTATCATGGAATACGTGATGATTTCTAGCGCAGTCATCAATGTCATCAAGAGCAATTTCAAGCCGTACTAAATCAGCATATCCAAATATCACTGCAACAGTTGTTACAAAAGCAAAGTAATAATGGCGCTATTTAAACTTTAGCAATTGCATCAATCTCTTGTTGAAGTTTTAGATGATCGAGAGACTCTAAACGAAGACTAGTAAATGCTTTGATGCGGTTTTCGAGCTGATTGGCAACCATCTTGAATGCCCATAATTTATCTTCATCAGAACCTTCAACAGCAGCAGGATCGTCTACCCCCCAATGTCCTGTCACTGGATGCCCTGGCCAAACTGGGCAAACGGCATCTTTAGCATTATCACAAACAGTGAACACAAAATCCATGTGAGGTGCATCTGTGCCAGAAAACTCATCCCAGCTTTTACTACGGAGACCATCTGTCGATAACTGCTTGGCTGTTAACACCTGAAGTGCCAACGGATTTACTTGACCTGTAGGAAAACTACCTGCGCTGTATGTGCAAAAGCGACCTTTACCCCAAAACGCTAATAGTTTTTCTGCCATAATGCTACGCGCCGAGTTTCCAGTACAAAGAAACAATACGTTGTATACTTTTTCGCTCATTGATCATTCCTTAAGTTTGCAATGCTCCAGCGAAAACATAACAAAATAATATGACGCTTAAATGACAGTGGGTGAGTCAATTTACACTAATTGACATAGTCAAGAATTGGAGATTTAAGTGTGGTTAAGCTTACTTTTAAGCAGATAAGTATTAACATTGCCTTTGCCTTTAATTGGAACGGCCTCCCGAAGCACAAAGCCATATTCATGCTTTAGCGCTTGATAGGTTGATTCAGTCACTTGTATTTCATCTACCAAGCCTGTTTGTTCCATTCTGCTCGCCATATTCACGGTATCGCCCCATATATCGTAAGTAAACTTGCTAGTCCCAATGACACCTGCAACCACTGACCCAGTGCTGATTCCAATACGCATATGTAAGTCGTGTCCAGTTTGCTGGCTAAACATAGCCAATGCATTCCTCATTTCACAAGCCAATGCCGCCACAGCGCTTGCATGCTGTGGTAAGGCAAGTGGAGCGCCACCAACCACCATATAACCATCACCCAATGTTTTAATTTTCTCTAACTGACGCCCTTCGGCCAAATGATCGAACATTGAAAAAATACCACTTAATAAATTCACCAAATCAAACGGTGTCATCGTGCTACTTAACTCAGTGAACCCAACAATATCCGCAAACAAAATTGTGACGGAAGGATGATGATCCGCAATACGCATATCATTATTTTTTAATCTACTGGCAATAGATTCTGGTAAAACGTTTAACAGTAACTTTTCTGACCTTGCTTTCTCAAGCGCCAAGGCTTGCAGCATGCGCTCTTTCTGTGATTGGAAATAACGCATGGCTGCGTAAAGGATGCATGCTGTACCGATAATATTCATCAAAAAGAAGGTGTCTTTAACGGACAAAGGCATCGCCATGGGGTTACCTGAAAATAAATCGTTAAACTTCCAGGAGAATCCAGCCAATACCACAAAAAGAAAAAACCATGCAGTTGATTGACGCGTACCTAAAATCATCAATGCGCCAATGGGTGACAAGATTGCCCAAATAGCCACTCCACCTGCCGCCTGATACCCCCCGATCGTCCATTGTAAAAAGAAAGGCATTACAAGTAACATGACCAATTGTGTAAAAATAAAATACTGGTAGCGCTTAGTGCGGTAAAAAATTAACAAGCTCACGTATGAAAATATTAAATACGCATAGGGCGTGACGGCCATCATCGCATACTCTTCACCTAATCCAGAGATTGCAAAAATCCACACAATACTGACTATGCTTTCTCCTAGCACCAGCATAGAAAGGATAGCTTTGCCCAAAGCGTCATCACTCGGATGAGATGCCCTTTTCAAAGAGTCTAGAAAAGCCGTCTTAATCTGATGAACATTAGCATTCATGTGTTGTCATAGCGATAGAATTCATACACTTATTCATTAATACCGTAACTATAGCGTATGATAATTTCTCTTACTATGTATAACCAAATATATCTTATAAATAATTAAAAATTAATGTATTTAACACTTGATTTAGTCCTTGGTAAGGATTAATGTTTAAGATGCATTATTAAAATAACCTATTGTTATATAAAGGTTAATGTGTGTTATTGCACGCAATATGATCATTAGAGTCTGCAATGCGGGTTGGGTAGTCGTTCTGTTAGATAATCGATAAAAAAACTATAGGAGTTAGTATGAGTTTGGATATTTTAAAGGGTATGGGCGTTAACATAGAATACAAAGCAAAGTATGAAAATTTTATTGGCGGCAAGTGGGTTCCACCAGTAAAAGGTGAATATTTTGATGTGGTCTCTCCTATTACAGGCAAAAACTATACAAAAGCTGCGCGCTCAAGCGCTGAAGATGTGGAGTTAGCGCTAGATGCGGCACATGCAGCAGCTGATAAATGGGGTAAAGCTTCAACAACTGAGCGATCTAACATTCTGTTAAAAATTGCTGACCGCATTGAGGCTAACTTGGCGTTAATTGCAACCGCTGAAACCATCGATAATGGTAAACCCATTCGCGAGACCATGAATGCGGATATTCCATTATCAGCCGATCACTTCCGTTATTTTGCAGGTGCGATTCGCGCGCAAGAAGGCGGCATTAGTGAGATTGACCATGATACTGTGGCATACCACTTTCATGAACCTTTAGGCGTAGTTGGACAAATTATCCCTTGGAACTTCCCAATTTTAATGGCAGCGTGGAAACTAGCACCAGCGTTGGCTGCTGGTAACTGTGTTGTACTTAAACCCGCAGAATTTACTCCTGTGAGCATCTTAATTCTGATGGAAGTCATTGCCGATTTAGTGCCCCCTGGTGTTATCAATATCGTCAATGGTTATGGTCGTGAAGTAGGCGCACCACTGGCTAACAGCAAACGAATTGCTAAAATTGGCTTTACTGGCTCTACCGCTACTGGCCGCGCCATTGCAACAGCCGCTGCTAGCAATTTGATTCCGGCTACATTAGAGCTTGGCGGAAAATCTCCTAACATCTTCTTTGCCGACATCATGGATGAAGACGATGCTTTCTTTGATAAAGCCATTGAAGGATTGGTGCTATTTGCCTTTAACCAAGGTGAAGTCTGTACATGCCCTTCCCGTGCGTTAATACAAGAATCCATTTACGATAAATTTATGGAACGTGTCATGCCACGCGTAAAAGCCATTATACAAGGCAACCCATTAGATTCCAGCACTATGCTAGGCGCACAAGCATCTCAAGACCAGTTAAATAAAATCATGAATTATATTGATATTGGCAAACAAGAAGGTGCTGAAGTACTGATCGGTGGTGAGCGCAACATGTTAAGTGGCAACTTAGCGGATGGCTATTATGTCAAACCTACGCTACTTAAAGGTCATAATAAAATGCGCGTGTTCCAAGAAGAGATTTTTGGTCCTGTGCTCGCAGTGACTACATTTAAAGACGAAGCAGATGCCCTTGCGATTGCAAATGACACCATCTTTGGTTTGGGTGCAGGCGTGTGGAGCCGTAATGGCACGACTGCCTATAGAATGGGTCGTGGTATTAAGGCGGGTCGTGTATGGACTAACTGCTATCACGCTTACCCAGCGCACGCAGCATTTGGTGGTTATAAAGAGTCAGGTATCGGTCGTGAAAACCACAAAATGATGCTAGACCATTACCAACAAACTAAAAACTTGTTAGTAAGTTACAACCCTAATAAACTAGGTTTCTTCTAATTGATAATGATTGCCTGATAAGTTAGGACAAAGAGGCGATTAGTATCGCCTCTTTTTTTATCGCTACTGGAGTATCTATTATGGCTGAACGAATTTCTGCAACACCTTCTGCACAAGCGTTGATCAGCAAACTTACAGCTGAGCATGGTCCAATTGTATTTTTACAGTCTGGCGGTTGCTGTGAAGGTAGCGGTCCTTTATGTATGCCCGCACATGAACTCAAACCGAGTGCAATGGATGTAATTTTAGGTACTTTAAACGATGGTGCTGTGTTTTACATGAGCGATAGTCATTTTTCATTTGCTGAAAACATGCACACCATTTTAGATGCCCAACCGGGATCAAGTGGTTCATTTTCACTAGATTGTGGCAGCGGCTTTGCATTTATTACGCGTGGCCGCTTATATAGCGATGAGGAGCTCGCCAACCTACCCTCTGTAGTGCGAGCAGGTTACTAAAGAAATTTAGAATCAGTAGGTTAGAATCCCAGACTATCTAGCAAATCGTCTACTTGCTCTTGATTTGACACCACATCGACCTTGCTACCTGGATCGATTTGCGGGCCATTCAACAGTGAGTCTTCATCTTTTTTATTTGCGACAGGTGAAAAGTCTACCAACACTTGCACTAATTGTTTTTCCAAATCTTGCGCTAAGCCAGTAATCTTTTTAATCACCTGCCCTGTTAAGTCTTGGAAATCCTGCGCCATCATAATGTCCATCAACAATGCTTTTGTCGCGGCCGTATTTTTTTCAGTCAGCGTCAAAAACTCTATGGTCTCATTAGCTAGCAGATTATATTCAGATTTTAAAGAGGGGTTTGCAAGCGTGGTTTCCCAACGCGCTTTAAGAGAAGTTGCGCCTGTAGCTAAATCTGTTTGCAGTGGCGTTGCTTCATCTGTTGCATTGAGTACGCGCTCTGCCGCTTGTTCTGTCATGCGTGCTACATAATTTAAACGGTCGCGCGCATCAGGGATTTCAGATGCCACTTGCTCAAGCATTTTATCTAGACCCAAGCCTCTTAAACTATCATGCAAGGCACGTGTCACATGACCTATCCGATTAAGCATCTCGTCTTGAGATGCCATTGCAGGAATGACTTCCGCATGCATAGAAGCCTCTGTGCGCATCATGTCACTCTTCATACTTATGCCCCAGCTTTCTCTAGTTTCTCGAATATTTTTGTGAGTTTTTCATCTAAAGTAGCTGCAGTAAAAGGTTTCACAATATAGCCATTGGCACCTGCACCTGCGGCAGCAATAATGTTTTCTTTCTTGGCTTCAGCGGTCACCATCAACACAGGCAATGAAGCAATTGCTGGGTCAGAGCGAATATTTTGCAACATCGTCAAACCATCCATATTAGGCATATTCCAATCGGACACTACAAAATCAAAGCCACCAGCCTTAAGCTTACTCAGCCCAATTGCGCCATCCTCAGCTTCATCTACATTGCTGTAACCAAGCTCTTTCAACAGGTTGCGCACAATCCTACGCATGGTAGAAAAATCGTCCACAACCAGAAATTTCATATTTGGATTTGCCATTTATTGCTCCATTACAATTTTATATAACATCACTAAACTTTAGTATCACACAAGCCTTATCTTATTTAACGGCAAAATCTGCCTAAGCTTAAGTACAAAAAAACTGATAATTACTGATTTATTCATCTAATTGATTACAGCATGTCTACACACGCAATGCACGTGTGCTATTCGCGGTCAAATAATCAAGCACTAATTTAGGCAATTCATTTAAGTGTGCAATCTCATCTACTCCGCCATGGGCGACTGCCTCTCTAGGCATACCATAGACCACACAACTTTCTTCATCTTGGGCATAATTATAGGCACCAGCCTCTTTCATACGCGACATCCCCGCTGCGCCATCTTTACCCATTCCAGTTAAAATAACCCCTATTGCATTTTTTCCTGCATTTTCAGCCGCAGAATCAAACAGTACATCAACAGATGGTTTATGCCGATTCACAGGTTCTGCGTCACTTAATTTAGTCATATAATTTGCACCACTACGTGCTAATAACAAATGCTTATCACCGGGTGCGATGTAGGCATGCCCTGGTAAAACACGCTCACCATCAATCGCTTCTTTGACAGAAATTTTACACAGGGAGTCTAGGCGATTAGCAAAAGACTTTGTGAAGCCTGCTGGCATGTGTTGCGTAATTAAAATGCCAGGACAATCAGAAGGCATTTGTAATAAAAAAGATTTAATTGCTTCTGTGCCACCAGTTGATGCACCAATAATCAGTAGTTTTTCACTACTAATCAGCGGATTTCTGAGCATTGCAGGGGCTGCGCCATTCACACCGCCTTTTGCAATCCGTTGTAGCGAGGCAACTTTAGCCTTAGATGCGATACGAATTTTATCCGCAATCAAATCTGAGTATTCACGCATACCTTGTGCAATGGCAGTCTTAGGCTTGGTCACAAAGTCTGTTGCGCCAAGCTCTAATGCGCGCATGGTAATTTCAGAACCACGCTCAGTCAGGGTAGATACCATCACAACTGGCATAGGACGCAAACGCATCAATTTTTCTAAAAAATCCAGCCCATCCATTTTGGGCATTTCAACATCTAAAGTCAGCACATCAGGATTTAACTGCTTAATCATTTCTCTTGCCACCAGAGGATCTGGTGCTGCGCCGACCACTTCCATATCCTTCTGCTCATTAATCATCTCTGTTAATAAGCTTCGGATTAAAGCCGAATCATCTATGACCAATACTTTAGTTTTCATATTATTTTTCTCATGTCATATTTTGTGTACTAAAACAAATCAATATCACCACCCACATCATTGGTTTTGAGTTTGCTGGAGTAAGCTTCTTCACGTTTAACCAGTGTGTAGTTATTCAATTGTTTGAGTTTTTTAACGAGCACTTTTCCTGTTTTAGGGAAAAAATAAACTTTTCTCGGATAGATATCCATCAAGTCTTCACCTGTAACTTTGATGCCTTCATCTTTAAGGTATTTTTTTACAAATGCAGCGTTCCTGTCACCTACCATATTGGTGGTAAAGCTTCTTAGTACGTTGCCACCACCAAAAATTTTAGCTTCTAAATTCTCGCGTCTGGCACCATTGCGGAGCAATTGGTTGATCAAAACTTCCATGGCATAAGTACCATAGCGCATGGACTCAGAAATTGGGCTATTTTTATCAGCACCAGATCCATCTGGAAGCATGAAATGATTCATACCGCCTATCCCAGTGATTTTGTCGCGGATACATGCAGACACGCACGAACCTAATACCGTGACAATGAGCATATTTTTATCCGTGTAATAATATTCGCCAGGTGAAATCTTGGCCGCCTCACAATCAAAGGTGCGGTCATAATATAAAGTAGTCGAAATCTCTTCTTGCATCATGCTCATACTTTACCTCCGCTTTTTAAAGCAACGACACGATTCGATTGTTGGTTGCTTTTAAGCTGATATACGGTTTTACCTAACAACTGTAGCGCATTAGAAACATATAAAAAGTTTTCTGAATGCCCTGCAAATAACAGTGAGTTTGATTTCATCAAGGGTACAAACTTGTCTAAAATTTTTGTTTGCGTTGGCTTGTCAAAATAAATCATGACATTTCTGCAAAAAATGACATCAAACTGCTCTTTCATCGGCCATTGCTCATCTAATAAGTTGAGTTGGCTAAAAGTAATTAAGTTTCTCAGTTCATTCTTAACTTTGACTGTGCCCTCATGTTTTCCTACACCTTTTTGAAAAAATTGTTTGCGACGCGCTTCAGATAGCTTACTTACTCGGTCATAAGGGTAAACGCCTCTGGAAGCAGTGGCCAACACATTAGTATCAATATCTGTGGCGAGAATTTCTACAGGTGGGCGCAACGTACCAAATGCTTCACATGCAGTCATTGCAATGGTGTATGGCTCTTCGCCCGTAGAGGCTGCTGAGCACCAAATACGAATAGGCTTTTGTACCTTCAGTAAATGGTCAGCCAATATCGGAAAGTGATGCTCTTCCCTAAAAAATGAGGTTAAATTTGTGGTGAGTGCATTAGTAAATGCCTCCCACTCAACAGGATCTTGTTGACCTTCTAAAAAATCCAAATACTCTGCAAATGAACTATAGCCCAGCGCGCGTAATCTACGCCCCACACGGCTATACACCATATCAGTCTTTGCTTCTGATAGAGAAATACCAGCATGCTCATAGATAAGCTTACGAACCCTTGCGAAGTCCTTCAGCGTAAAATCAAATTCGCGCTCTTCTATATATTTTTCTTTAAGCATCACAATTTCTCGTAGTTAACTACATAAAATTTCACACTTGAACTCTACACTTGCTCAAAATCAAGCAGAACTCAACGCCAATATTCAATCATTAATACAACATGAATCTTGCTGCAATCAAAGAGCTTATTGAGCTCTTGATTGCATCAGATTTGCGCTACACATCAATTTATTATTTGGTTGTAAGCGCTACGCGTTTTTTCATTTCATCTACTGCACGGTCTGAAACATCTTCAGCTGCCACTTTAGGCATAAGAGGATTACGCTCTTTCATTTGTTTGATTGCTAACTCAACTGCTTGATCTTCTGCGCGACGATTTTTCTCGGCTGCTGTAGTTGCGGCAAAAGGATGCAATGCATCTTTATATTGTTGAACAACATATGCTGCCTTAGGCTCACGTGCAACGGCACTCTTAATCGCCATCTTAGTCGCGCGGTAGTTCCAGTCTTGAATACGATCATCCATGTCAGCAGTGTGATCAATGAATACGCCTACGCAAATAAATACGTCATCGGCTTCTTCCAATGGAATCGTGCCATCTGCAACACAATCCATGACCGCCATTGCAACACCACGTTGCGCTGGGCCAAACATTTGTACTGCTTGACGACCATCTTTAATCGTCACTTTGTTAAACATTACAGTGTTTGGTTTTACCATCATGTTTGGCGCTGCAATCGCCAACAAACCATTTACTCCTTGTTTTTGGTCGGTGAGCGTACGACAAAATGCGTCTTCTGCAGCGCTACCGCGTGGGCCCATAATTAAGTCAATATGTGCCACATTTTTTAAGTCCAAACCAGAACCATCAGGGCGATCCTCAATAACTAAACCCTCACCAATTAACACTCGATCAATAACAGCCATTTAAATTCTCCTAAATCAAAATTAACACTACATTAAATTAACAACTGTGATTACCCAGTTATCAACACTTAAAACGCTATTTTTGCTACTCAAAACACTCTCCCCGTACCTGACACTTTCAACTCAGTGAACTATTAACCGTTACTGATTTTTAAATGCTTAGGTTCATATGACCTATTGTTATAAGTATTGCTTTCTAAACTGAACACACTCACTGCGTTAGTTAACTCATCGGCTTGTTCAAGCAAAGACTCCGCCGCAGCCGCCGCCTCTTCTACTAATGCTGTATTTTGCTGTGTCACGTCATCCATCTTCATAATCGCATCATTGACTTCTGCAATACCTGAGCTTTGCTCGCTAGACGCTGCGGCAATTTCACTGATAATGTCAGACACACGTTTAACAGAGGCCACAATTTCTTGCATGGTTTCACCTGCTGTTTCTACTTGTTTTGTACCTTCTGTCGTTTTGTTGACAGAGTCGGTGATGAGCTCTTTAATCTCTTTTGCGGCCGTTGATGAGCGTTGCGCTAGGCTACGCACCTCTGCCGCTACTACGGCAAAGCCACGCCCTTGTTCTCCCGCACGTGCAGCTTCAACAGCTGCATTCAACGCTAAAATATTGGTTTGGAAGGCAATACCATCAATCACAGAAATAATGTCTTCAATTTTGTTGGCGCTTTCATTGATTGCGCTCATCGTCTCTACAACATCACCAACCGCCTGCCCACCTTTGATAGCAACAGTTGATGCCGCTACTGCTAACTCATTCGCTTGTTTAGCGTTATCTGCATTCTGTTTGACCGTGCTTGCCAGCTCTTCCATGCTTGACGCTGTTTTTTCCAGATTAGTGGCTTGGTCTTCGGTACGACGACTCAAATCTGAGTTGCCTTGTGCAATTTCTTTTGCAGCAGTATTAATTGCATCTGCTGCTGTTTTAACAGTGAGTATAGGCTGCACGATCATGTCTAAGGTCTCGTTCATGCCTTCTACAATCGTGCGGTAATCACCGGGGTGACGTTGTGCATCTGCGCGCTCAGTCACACGCCCTTCTCTTGCGGCCGATGCCAGCATTTGTGCATCTTCATTTAAAGCCTTTAAATTAGCTCTGACTTGTTCAATGGTTTCATTAATAAACGCTTTTTTGCCAGGAAACTTTTCAAGTGGGGCATTAAAATTGCCTTCACCAAAGGCCTTCACACAAGTCATCGCTTTTTGGTTAAGCTCAATATGCCCACCCACAATTTTGTTCACGCTATCTGCCAATACTGAGAACTGACCTTTAAACATATCAGCTCTTAATGTCATATCAATATTGCCTTTTTCATGCTCGTCATTTACCCAGTTAACTGAATCCACAATGCCTTTCAGGTTACCGCGCATCCGATCCACACTTTTATTCATGACTGCTTTTTTACCAGGTAAAGGTGCAAGCTCAACAGACAAATCGCCACGCCCCAAACTATCCATCACAGCGACAAACTCTGCTGTTTCTGTAACTTGTGCTTGCATCAAACGATTGATACCTTCTGCGACTACTTTAAAGTCACCATTGAATTTATTAACATCTAACAACACATCGGTCTCACCGAGATGGTGCTCGTTTGCCATGTGTTGCAACTCAGAAATTAAAGTTTTGACACTGTCCCGCAATCTATCGTAGCTCTTATTGACCAGTGCCAAATCACCAGGAAACGCTTCTAAATCAGCATTAAAGTTACCTTTTGCCACTTCTTGTAATGACACACTGGTTTTTTTAATAATATCGACATGCAACCCCACCATACGGTTTATGTCTTGCACCATATTGCGATATTCACCCTTGAACTTACCTGCATCGATCACTGCATCCATGTGGCCTTGTGCATGCTCAGATTCCATGCGTCCCATTTCGCTGTCTATCTCTTGTAAGGTTGTTGCCGCTAAATTGAGCGCTGTAATCACGTTCATCTGCTTTTTGTCGCCATCTACTACGCTGGTTTGCAATATGCCATTGGCAATTTTTTGTGCTGCTTCTAGCGCCTCTTTTGCTTCACCGCCTAATTGGCGTCGCACATTTGCCACTATCATAAAGATAGCAATAAACATCACGCATACTGAAATTAAGATAAGCATCAGTGTTCTAACACGCGCATCATGTATGCTCTTAGGAATCACATTTTGTGCTAATTCATTGTAAAGCTTAGTGTTTTTTGCCACTGTTTCATCAACTGCCTGACGATGCAGCTCATACGCTTGTTTTAAATGCATCAGTGCAGGCTTGATACGTTTAATGTCACCGCTACGCAACGCTGGAATATATTCGGTATCACGTACATGAATAAACGCCTCTCCCGAAGGGAGTAATTTCTTCAGTAGCACATCGGACATTTCAGGTTGAATAGTCGGCCAATAATGTGCACGCTCAATAAATAATTTAGATAACGCATCACCTTTTTCTATTAAAGGCTGTAATGATTGCTGATCATTAAGCGCATACATTTCTAGGCTTACCTGCCAAGCTTCTAATAAATAGGCAGGCGGTGGCAACACATCCGCAGCTAAATCTTTATGCGCATTAGCATCCTCAAACACCTGGCCACCCACCATTACTTTGCTAAATGAGCGATCCGCCAGCACAATCGAAACGGTAAAGCCAACTATCATCATGCCAGCTACAATCATCATTTGCGTTCTAAGCTTTGTTGCAAATAACTTACTTAATAGGTTTTTAAACATGTCTTGTTCCTGTGTTTTAAATTTAGTTGAGCCAAATCATTAAAACCATACCCACTCGTTAACATTTTGCACCGCATATCAAAAATTTATATTGGAAAGTAAAAGGGTAAATACCCTTCTATTAACTCGCCTTTCACTTTTTATTCAGCTAAAAGTTGATTTGCATTGCCTACTTGCAGCAATCAACAATTTCTCAGTAAAAAATATATGCCTGCTTATTCTAAATTTTTAGCACCAAATGCTCTGTTGGTTTTAATAAAATTACCTGCTAAATTAACTACGACTCAATTATAAAAAACTGAAGGGCATTTCTAAAATAAACCCATTAAAAACATATAGATAAACAAAATAAGGGCGACCGAAGCCGCCCTTATTTTATGCAAAAACTACTTTGATTAAACGCTAATATGAATCATCTGACGTTATTAAAACTCTTCCCACTCATTATCATCAGTACCTGTTTTTGCCATCACTTTTGTTGGCATTGGCTTTGCGGATGACTTGATTGGAGTTGCTGGTTTAACAGTAGTCCTAACTTCTTTTTTTCTCACCACGCTATTCGATTGTGAAGCGTAGTTATCTAATTTAAACACACTCACCACATCAGAAAGTTGGTTGGCTTGCTCAACCAAAGATTCAGCAGCAGCAGCAGCCTGTTCAACTAAAGCAGCATTTTGCTGTGTTGTCTCATCCATACTGGTCACAGCCTGATTCACTTGATCAATCCCAGTAGTTTGCTCTTGAGAAGCCGCAGAAATCTCACTAATAATATCTGCAACACGTTGTACTGAAGCCACCACCTCGCTCATGGTATTACCAGCATTTTCAACCAGTTTGGTGCCTTCTGTCGTTTTATGTACTGAGTCGGTAATCAGTTCTTTAATCTCTTTAGCCGCGCTAGCAGAACGTTGCGCAAGACTACGCACCTCACCTGCCACCACTGCAAACCCACGGCCCTGCTCACCCGCACGTGCTGCTTCTACCGCTGCATTTAAAGCAAGAATGTTAGTTTGGAAGGCAATGCCATCAATCACAGAGATAATGTCTTCAATTTTTTGCGCGCTTTCGTTAATGGCGCTCATTGTACTCACTACCTCACCTACAACTTGACCGCCTTTGACTGCAACGCTGGATGCTGTCAATGCAAGTTGGTTGGCTTGTTTAGCATTTTCTGCATTCTGCTTCACAGTTGAAGCAAGCTCTTCCATGCTGGCTGCCGTTTCTTCCAAACTTGACGCTTGTTGTTCAGTACGGCTTGATAGATCACTATTGCCTGATGAGATTTCATTGGCAGCAGTGCTAATCGTTTCTACCGCCACTTTGACCGCAGAAATAGGCTCAACAATCATATCTAAGGTTTCATTCATGCCTTCTACAATTTTACGGTAGTCGCCTAAATGTCGATTAGCATCTGCACGTACCGATACACGGCCTTCATGTGCAGCATCTGCTAACATTTGTGCATCTTCGTTAAGTGCTTTTAGATTACTACGCACTTGTTCAATGGTTTCGTTAATGTAGGCTTTTTTACCTGGGAATTTTTCCAATGGTGCATCAAAGTTCCCTTCACCAAACGCTTTAACCACCGCCATGGATTTCTGATTCATTTCTAGTAAACCAGCAATCATTCTATTCACGCATTTAGCAAGGGTACTAAAATCTCCTTTGAACATATCATCACGCAAGGTCATATCAACCTCGCCTTTTTCGTGTTCACCACTCACCCAATTTACTGAATCAATTAAACCTTTGAGGTTGCCGCCAATTCTTTTAATGCTCTTATTAATAAAGGCTTTTTCACCTGGATACTCTTTAATCGTGGCTGAGAAATCCCCATTACCAAACTGCATCACGCAGTCCATCACCGTTTTATTTTCATCGATGTACTCTTGCACCATTTCATTCACACCAATGGCGAGCAATCGGTAATCACCTGCAAATTTATCAGGGTCAATGAAGACATTGATATTGCCTTTTTGATGTTCTTCAGACATATGACGCATATCCGAAATCAAGGTATTCACGTTATAACGCAAACCTTCGACACCTTGATTGACTAAAACTAATTTGCCCGGGAACTGTTCCAGTTCCGTTTTAAAATCACCATTGGCCAATGCATTGATGCAGGTGGTAGTTTTGGTCATCACTGCAATGTGGTTTGCCACCATGCGATTAATCCCAATCGCCATTTCACGGTAAGCACCTTTGAATTTGCTAATATCGATGTTTGCATCAATATTGCCTTGTTTATGCTCTTCTTCCATGCGCGCCATTTCGCGATCGATCTCTATCAAAGTGTCAGAGGCTAATCTTAATGCGCCAATCACATTCAATTTACTTGCAATAGCACCTTTTGCGTGACTATCAAACTCACCGTCTGCAATGCCTTTAGCCACTTTTAAAGCCTCAGCCGCTTCGCCTCCTAACTGTCTACGCACATTGGTCACTACTGCAATAATGCCCATAAATACCAAAATAAGTGCCACAGCGATTAAACCAGCTGTTTTATAGCGCGCTCCTGCAATATGTGCTGGCAGTTCAACTTCTGTCAAATGCGCATATTGTTTATTGTTTAACTCTACTGTTTGATCAACTGCTTTACGGTGAATGTCATACACTTGAGCCAAGTGATTCAATGCAGGATGAATACGCTTAGGGTCGCCACTGCGTATGGCAGGGATATACTCTGTATCACGTACGCGAATAAACTCTTCACCGCTCGGCAATAATACTTTTGTTAACTGATCTGCCATTTCCGGGTGGACTGTTGGCCAATATTTAACGCGCTCGAGAAAACTCTTTGATAGCGCATCCCCTTCCTCTATTAAAGTTTGGAGTGGTTTATCTTGGCGTGCATACATTTCCAGGCTTACTTTCCACGCCTCGAGTAAATAAGCGGGAGGTGGCAAGATGTCGGCCGCTAAATCTTTATGCGCATTGACATCCTCAAAGTCTGAACCACCCACCATCACCTTACTTAGCGAGTAATTACCTAACAGTACAGCCGCTAAAAACGCTATTGACATAATCCCTAGTACAATAAACGTTTGCGTCTGTAATTTAAGATTAAATAACCTTTGCACTACCGAATCGGTTTTCAGTTGTTTTGACATGATTTACCCTTTTTAATCAATCTATTAGATTACATAAAAATTACATTCTATTTTTAACTTCAATTGCATTTACCCTAAAACGCTTCCCAATCACTATCATGGGTACCTGTTTTTAACTTTTTCTTTTCTTGAGTCAGTCTATTTGAATTCCGTGAAGCTGGAGAAGTGCTCATGCCTCGCATAGGACTGTTTTGAGCGCGTCTATTTTCCAATGAGGTCTGACCATCTAACTTAAATTGACTCACTACATCAGCTAATTGATTTGCCTGCTCAACGAGAGACTCAGCAGCCGCAGCGGCTTCTTCTACCAATGCTGCATTTTGTTGTGTGGCTTCATCCATACTGGTCACAGCCTGATTCACTTGATCAATCCCAGTAGTCTGCTCTTGTGATGCAGCGGATATCTCACTAATGATGTCTGTGACGCGTTGTACTGATGACACCACTTCATCCATGGTTGAACCGGCATTTTCAACTAACTTAGTACCCTCTGTCGTTTTGTTGACGGAATCTGTAATCAATTCTTTAATTTCTTTGGCAGCACTGGCAGAACGTTGTGCCAGATTGCGCACCTCACCCGCCACCACGGCAAAGCCACGACCTTGCTCACCCGCACGTGCTGCTTCTACCGCTGCATTCAAGGCCAGAATATTGGTTTGGAAGGCAATGCCATCAATCACAGAGATAATGTCCTCAATCTTACGAGCACTTTCATTAATGACACTCATAGTAGAAACCACATTAGCTACTACTTCACCACCTTTGATCGCTACTTGTGATGCAGTCAATGCAAGCTGATTCGCTTGTTTGGCATTTTCTGCATTCTGTTTAACAGTAGATGCCAATTGTTCCATGCTAGCAGCGGTTTCTTCCAGGCTAGAAGCCTGTTGCTCTGTTCTGCTTGATAAATCATTGTTTCCTGTAGAAATTTCATTTGCTGCTGTGGTAATAGTCTCTACCGCTTCTTTCACCACCGCAATTGGTGCAACAATCATGTCCAATGTTTGATTCACACCCTCAATCACCTTACGGAATTCTCCTTGATGATGGTCAGGATTAGCTCTGGTTGAAATACGTCCATCATGTGCAGCTTCAGATAACATATCTGCATCTGCTACCAGTTTATTCACCGCATCAATACAGGTATTAAGATTATCTTTAATGGTGTTGAAATCCCCTTGGTAACTATCTGTGATTTTGGCTGGGATATTACCTTTTGAAATGTCATTTACATATTGCGCTGCCACATTCAGCGGCCCAATCACAGAATCCAGTGTCGCATTGACCCCTTCTACAATCTTGCGGAAGTCACCTTGATGTTGGCTAGCCTCAGCTCTGGTAGATAAACGCCCCTCCACTGCTGCTTGAGACAGCATTGTAGCATCGGCCACTAATGCGTTTATTGCATCAATACACTGATTTAGATTGTTTTTGATGCTATTAAAGTCACCTCTATATTCGTCAGTAATCTTAGCGGGGATATTGCCTTTGGAGATATTCTCAACATATTGAGCAGCTACATTAAGCGGAGTAATAACAGCATCTAAAATATGATTAATACCAACGCCTGTTTCACGTACAAATCCTTCAGGCAATATTGCAATATCTACACGCTCAGATAAATTACCAGCAATCGCTTCGTCTACCAAACGCATCACCTCTTTTTCTGCAATGACTTCTGCAGTGCGGTCTTGCCATTGAGTCATCCGACCTAGGTACTCACCAGTTTGGCTATAGACAGGTACAACCACCAGACTAATCTGGCGACCATACATTTTAGTTTCCATTGACTTAGGCGTACTAAGTTTTTCTAAGAATGACTTTCTATCCACTTCACTTTGAAGATATTGAGCAATAGGATTACCAAACATATTCTCAATGCTAAAATCCTTATGCACTTGTTTAATCTCAGATGCCATTAACTCCCATAAACTTCTTGCTGCTTTATTCATGTAAGTAAGTCGATTACTGCTATCTGCAAAACTAAATGCTGTTGTACTGTTATCAATAGAAGTTTGAAGTTTTGATGCTTCTTCTTGTGTCTTACGTGCATCATTGACGTCAAAGCCAATCCTAATCTGCATGGCTTTTAATGCCTGCATCATTTTTCCCAATTCATCATTAGCACTAGTATCAATGGCATACTTAAAGTCACCATCGGCAATTGCATTAATCGCTTCATTTGCCTGTATAGCTGGAGAAATAATGGATTTTTTTAGCATAAATAAAGAAACTAAAGAAGCAAGTACGCCTACTACAGCAATTGAAGTGATTGTAATCTGTTCAGCTGCCACAAATTCATCATAAGCAAGTACTGCTAATAAGGGTAGAACGACGGCAAAACCACCTTTAAACACAAATGGTAAATCAGTCACATATTGCGCTAACTTGCTCACAATACTTACTTTAGGCATGTGACCAGCACGCATCTGTGCATAGAGAGCATCTGCAGCTTCAACTTGTTGACGTGATGGTTTTGAGCGCACTGACATATAACCAGTGACTTGTCCTTTTTCGCGTATCGGTGCTACATTGGCCTCTACCCAGTAATGATCCCCATTTTTACAACGGTTTTTTACCATACCATTCCAGGGCTTACCTGCTTTGACCGTCTCCCAAAGATCTTTAAAAGCCTCTGGCGGCATGTCTGGATGCCGCACGATATTATGGCTTTGTCCAATCAGTTCTGATTCTAAAAACCCACTCACTTCAATAAAATCACGGTTGATATACGTAATACGGCCTTTTAAATCTGTTTTTGAAACAATAGAAGAGGTATTGGATAATTCAACTTCTTTTTGTGTTACTGGCATATTCACTTTCATTACTTACCTCATCTTTCACAACTCACTACGAATACTGTTTAAAGCAGCTTTACTCTAGAACTCTTCCCACTCATCCGCATCATCGGTACCTGTTTTTGCAGACACTTTAACCGTAGCAGGCTTAGCTACTGATTTGGGCGCTGGCTTAGCGACAGGTCTACTTGGTGCACTTGAGCGCATAGGGCTTTTGATAGCACGACGTTCTTGCGAAGCTGGTGCGCCAATCAACTTAAAGCTACCAACCACATCCATGAGGCTGACCGCCTGGTCAACCAATGACTCTGCCGCCGCTGCCGCTTGTTCTACTAAGGCAGCATTTTGTTGAGTCACTTCATCCATGCTGGTAATGGCAGTATTCACTTGATCAATACCAGCGCTTTGTTCGGTCGAGGCTGCAGAGATTTCACCCATGATGTCAGTCACACGTTGCACTGAAGACACTACTTCTTGCATGGTGTTACCAGCGTCTTCTACCAGTTTTGTGCCTTCTGTTGTTTTAGTCACAGAATCAGTAATCAGCTCTTTGATTTCTTTAGCGGCACTGGCAGAGCGTTGTGCAAGATTGCGCACCTCACCCGCCACCACTGCAAAACCGCGACCTTGCTCACCTGCTCGAGCCGCTTCTACCGCTGCATTCAATGCAAGAATATTGGTTTGGAAGGCAATACCATCAATCACAGAGATAATGTCTTCAATCTTACGGGCACTATCGTTAATGGCACTCATGGTAGTGACTACCTGACCTACTACTGCACCGCCTTTGACCGCGACACCAGAAGCAGCAACCGCTAGCTGATTCGCCTGTTTTGCATTCTCAGCATTTTGCTTCACTGTGGAAGCTAACTCTTCCATACTAGAAGCAGTTTCTTCTAGGCTAGAGGCTTGTTGTTCAGTACGTTGTGATAAATCATTATTACCTGTAGAAATTTCACCTGCTGCAGTATTGATGGTTTCACCTGCTTCGCGCACTGACAACAGCACTTCAGTCATTTTGTCGACCAATGAATTCACACCATCGCACAAACTAGCAATGGAACCTGACTTACCTTCTAACGGCACACGTGATGTTAAGTCACCTGCTTGCGCGGCTTGAATCACTTCTTGTGTTTCTTCGACAGCCAATTTCAAAGATTCAGCGGCATTATGCTGCTCTGTAATATCTGTTGCATATTTAACTACTTTGAATGGTTTACCATTCATATCAAAAATTGGGTTATAACTGGCTTGCAGCCAAACCTCTTCACCACCTTTGGCAACGCGTTTATATTGACCAGCATCTGCCTCACCACGTGCTAGTTTTTCCCAAAAGGCTTTGTATTCATGGCTCGCTTTATAGGCAGCATCTACAAACATGCTGTGATGATTCCCCACAATCTCTTTTTCACTATAGCCAGTCACTGCAGCAAAATTGTCATTCACTTTGGTGATTTTTCCAGTGAGATCAAACTCAATCACACCTTGAATTTTATTAATTGCAGCCAATTGCCCAGCATTATCAGCTTCAGCCAATTTGTATGGAGTGATGTCTGTCGCATATTTCACCACTTTAAATGGCTTACCATCTAATCCATAAATTGGGTTATAAGAAGCCTGTAACCAGATTTCTTTACCGCCTTTACCGATGCGTTTATACACACCTTCGTCTGGTTCACCACGCGCTAATTTTTCCCAAAATGCCTTGTACTCATTACTAGGCTTATAGGCAGTATCTACAAACATACTGTGATGATTGCCGACAATCTCTTTATCGCTGTAGCCTGTCACTTTGGCAAAATTGTCATTCACTGCCAAAATATTGCCTTTTAAATCAAACTCAATCACACCTTGGATTTTGCTAATCGCTTTTAGTTGACCCTCGAAATCAGCATTCTTAAGTTTCTCTGCCGTCACACAGAATGAATAAATAATCACTTTGAATGGCTTACCATCTTTATCTTTGACTGGCACATAGCTGGATTGGAACCAATACTCCTGCCCACCTTTTGCAATACGCTTGATTTGCCTGGACTGAATCTCGCCCTGATTCAATTTTTCCCACATCGCTTTATATTCTGGGCTTTGTCCAGTTTCTGCAGTGAGAAAAAAGGTAATATGCTTACCAATCAGCTCTTCTTTGCTATAACCTAATGGTTTAATAAATAGCTCATTACAGTTTAAAATTTTCGCGTTGAGATCACATTCCAATACACCAAAAGTTTGATTCAGTGCTTCATCTTCACCTTGGAGTTCTAAAGTATTGACTTTGTCTGCTGTCACATCAGTTAAATAGGCCACCACTTTTGTCAATTGATTAGCTTGATTCATCACAGGTGCGTAATACCCTTGAAACCAAACCACTTGACCATCATGATTCTGCAAATCAAAAGCACCCGACTGGCTTTTGCCTTCCGCTAGTTGACGCCAAAAATCCTGATACTCAGCACTCGTCGCTTTAGCGCGACCTACCAGCGTGCGATGATGCTGGCCAGCTAACTCTGTTTCGCTATAGCCTAAGGCTTTAGTAAAGTTTTCATTGACCTTGGTCATGTTGCCAGCGGCATCAAACTCCGCCACACAACGCGCTTTATTAATTTCCGCCTTGAGCGCACGGAACTCCGCAACCTCTTCCATTAAACGCTTAGTCAAAACTGATTTGCTTGCAACCTGATTCAATAATTGTGAAAACATGCTCTACCCCTTATTTGCTATATTCTTAAATTCGATTAATGAATTGCACCGTCAATGAGTTCCATTTCCTGGCTACTCATTAACTTCTCAATATCTACCAGGATCAACATGTGTTGCTCCACAGTAGCTAACCCCACAATATATTTAGTATCAATACTAGTCACCAAAGAAGGCACTTCACGTAACTGCTCTTCTTTTAAAGCCATCACATCTGACACGCCATCCACAACGATGCCGACGATACGTCCGTTTAAATTAAGAATAATGACTACTGTGAACTCATCGTATTCCACTTTTCCCAAATGAAATTTGATGCGTAAATCCACGATAGGCACAATCTTGCCGCGCAAATTGACCACACCTTTAATAAAATCCGGGGTATTGGCAATTTGTGTCACGGCATCGTAGCCACGAATTTCTTGTACCTTTAATATCTCGATACCGTATTGCTCAGTACCCAAAACAAAAGTGAGGTATTCACCAGCAGCACTCTTCAAGTTGTTTCCAGCATTGCTGCTTGTTACTTCTGTGTTCATATTCATTATGTATACTCCTTATGCGTTTACTGTATTAAGCATTGATGATGGATGCTGATTTGAATACGCCATACCACCAGTGACATAGTTAGTGGTTTGCCCCATTTGAATAATGGCGGGCACATCAAGAATCAGTGCGACAGAACCATCACCCATGATAGTCGCGCCTGAGACGCCAGCAATTTTCTTAAAGTTAGTTTCCAGACTCTTAATCACTACTTGTTGCTGACCTACTAAACGGTCTACAAATAGCGCGGATTTCTTGCCATCTGCTTCGATAATGACTAGCACACCTAGTGTCGGGTCAGTAATATCAGTGTGATGATTAAAGAGGCGATGCAGTGCTATGATGGGTAGATACTCGCCACGTACATGCACCATATACCCTTCACCAGTGACGGTTTTAATATCCTCAGCACGCGGTTGTAAGGTTTCAACAATTAAATTCAATGGCACCACATAAATACTGCGACCTAGCGAAACAGACATGCCGTCCAATATGGCTAAAGTCAGCGGTAGCGCAATAGAAATAGTGGTACCAAAGCCAAGTGCAGAACGAATTTCAACCACACCACCCATTGCAGCGATGTTTCGTTTTACCACATCCATGCCCACACCACGCCCAGAGACATCTGTAACGACTTCAGCTGTAGAAAATCCTGGTGCAAAAATCAATGAAAATACATCGTTATCCGTCATATTCTCACTGACAGGCAAGCCATTTGATTTTGCCTTGGCAAGAATCTTTTCACGGTTAAGGCCTGCACCATCGTCAGTCACTTCAATCACAATGCTACCGCCTTTGTGCGCAGCAGAAAGTGTTAACTGACCTGACTCAGACTTACCTGCTGCTTTACGTTTTTCTGGGGTTTCAATGCCATGATCCACACTGTTTCTCACTAAGTGAGTCAATGGATCCACAATACGTTCGATTAAGCCTTTGTCGAGCTCTGTCGTTGCACCAACTGTGACAAACTCTACTTTTTTGTTTAATTTACCAGCTAAGTCTCGTACCATTCTTGGGAAGCGTGAGAACACAAAATCCATCGGCATCATACGAATCGACATGACTGATTCTTGCAAGTCGCGCGTATTGCGTGTGAGTTGGCTGACACTATTAATCAGTGATTCATGGTGCACAGGATCCAACGCATTCACACGTTGTTCAATCATCGCCTGTGTAATGACCAGCTCACCAACCAAGTTAATGAGTTGATCTACTTTTTCTACACCCACGCGAATAGAGGTAGTCTCTGCATTGGCAGGTGCTTTATCTGTTTCGCGTCTGGCTTGTGTTCTTTTTTCTGCATCTACCGTAGGCAACACTTGCGCTGCCACTGCTGTTGGCTCTACTACATGGCTTTCCTCTACAGACTTACCAGAATTTTCTGGAGTAGGTTGAGTGTCGTCCCCAATCAACTCTGCTTGAACAGCATCAGGATGCGGTTTAAACGGGGCAAAGAATCCATACCCCTCTTCTACACTTTCCTTACCAGGTGCAGCAAATAAGCCATAACCTACTTCTTCTTCTACTTTAACTTTACCTACATTTGTTTGATCAACCTGTGCTGCTTTTGCTACCACTGGCTCGTCATCAAAAAAGCCATAAGCAGCTTCTTCTTTAGATTCTTGTTTAGTCTCTTGCTTGGGCACTACTTCGGAATCAGCTTGCGCTGGCGCACTGGCGACAGCATCACTTGCAAGGGTAATGACCAAATCATTCGGGTCTAAAATAAATGAACAAATAGAAACAATGTCATCTTTGGAAGAGTCTGTTTTAATCACCAATGCATGACGACCATTCGCTTGCTTGGCGACTTCCACATCACCCAATAATGCCAACTCGTCTTTTAAGTTATTCAAATCTTTTTCAGTGACTTCTGGCAGAGCAACATTAAACGTTGTGATACCGTCAACAGGTGCTACTACCACGGCTGCCACTACTGGCTGTGCGCTCACTTCTGGTACTGGTGCAGATTGCACTACTGGCGGTGGTGTTTCTGTCACTACTTTGGGGCTTGCTTCTGCGCTACCTTCTGATAAGGATTTGAGCATCATTTTGACATCAGCCACTTGTTCCTGATCTACTTGAGAAGCATGGCGATGTCCGTCCAGCTCCATCTTAAGTACATCTTTAGCGGCCAAAAACGCATCGACATGCTCGGCTGTCAGCTTCATCTCATTTTTACGAATTTTATCTAGCAAGTTCTCTAACACATGCGTAATTTCGGCCATGTCCATAAAACCAAAAGTCGCCGCACCTCCTTTAATGGAGTGGGCCGCACGGAAAACTGCATTCAGATCTTCATTATCTGGATTGTCTATATCAATCCCAAGCAATAAGCGCTCTGCCTCTGCAAGTAGCTCTTCGGCCTCGTCAAAGAAGACCTCATAAAACTGACTCATGTCTACTGTCATTGTATTACCTCGTATTCAACTCAAAACGGTCTGTACTTACCCGTTGGCATTGATTTATCATTGTGTCGACTAATTAACCAATTACCTTCTGCACGACTTCTATCAGTCTTTTTGGATCAAACGGTTTTACTAGCCAGCCATTCGCACCAGCCGCTTTACCTTTTGCTTTCATTTCATCACTAGACTCAGTCGTTAACATCAAAATAGGCACTTTTTGGTAAGAACCTAATTCACGTAGGTTCTTAATCAATGTAAGGCCATCCATGATGGGCATGTTTTGGTCTGTCAGCACAAGATCTACTGTTTTCTCTTTAGCTTTATTCAGCCCATCTTGACCATCCACTGCCTGCACAACGTCATAACCTGCGGCTTTAAGACTAAACGCCACCATTTGACGTAAAGAGCCTGAGTCATCCACTGCTAAAATTGTTTTTGCCATTTCATACTCACTTTTACAATGTTAAAAATTGCCCATAAAAACTAACGTAACCCTGTACTACTCAACCACTAAAATAAATCAATATCCCCTGTTGCCATATCGTGCTGGCCTACAGCTTTTCTTAAGTTGCCAGAAAGCGCATGACTGCCAGCATCAAAACTCTCATTAATAGATGCTAAAAACTTCACAATATCGTCATGCTCTTGTTCTGCAGCCATGTCATATCCATGTGCTGATAACTCTTGTAACAAATCCTTTAAGCCATTGACGCGCTTGATAGTGCGTTGCAACAGTTGATTAGTCATGTCCTGAAACTGCAAGCCTGTCACCATCGCATTCACTTGATGACCAATCTGATCTTTATAACCGTCAAGTGCATTTGACAATGCAGCGCTTACCTGCTTTTCACGCTGACTATTCTCGATCAGTTGCTGCTGCTGGCAAGTAAGCTCATGTACCGCCAAAAAGCTGGCACTCAACTTTTCAATCGCCTCATTCAACAAAAAAGTGGTTTGTTGCAAATCAGCTTCTACTTCTGCCAAATGTTGCTCACCATGATTAGCAACAGCTGCTAGCAATAGTCTTAATTCTTTTATAGGTAATGTATTCATCGCCATACCATGATGCCCCATCGTGTCTGATTTCAATTGGTTAAATATCGCCATAAAAGCTCTTTTATTTATAAATGTGTCGCACTTAATTTACTTGTTCCAACCCTTTAATCACCTCTGTTGCTGGAGGCTGATTTGATTGAATAGATTCACTGTCTTTCATCGCGTCTAGCTCTGCTTGTTTGTTCATGACAATAATGCTGATACGACGATTAATCGGGTTATAGGGATTACCTTTATCAAATAAAGAAGCTGAAGATAATCCCACCACCCTTAATAACTTGGTCTCATCCATACCCCCTGCAATGAGTTCGCGTCGAGAAGCATTCGCACGATCCGCAGATAGCTCCCAATTGCTATAACCTCTATCACCATCGGGATACGGTGCAGCATCGGTATGCCCAGATAAGCTGATTTTGTTCTCTACTCCGTTCAGCATCTTGCCAATTTCATGCAAAACTTCTCTGGCATAAGGTTGCAAATCTGCTTTAGAAGAAGCAAACATCGGACGGTTTTGCTCATCCACAATCTGTACGCGCAACCCTTCAGAAGTAATATCCAGCAACAGCTGATCTTTAAATTTTTTGAGTGTTTCATTTGCATCAATGGATTCTTCAATTTTTTTCTTTAATTGCTCAAGCTTTGCTGTCTCAGCTTTTTTTAATGCTTCCTTTGCATCATTAACATCGACATTTTTTTCTTTTCCTTTAGCGCCTTCCACTGGTTTAACTTGACCTTGCTTTTTGGTAATGTCCTTGCCACCCGTGTTTTTTAAAACTGAATCACTTGCAGCCACAGCAGGCCCGCCTTGCAATGCTACTTTTAGGGGTGTTTTAAAATATTCTGAAATCCCTTCAAGCTGAGATTTGGAGGATGAGCCTAGTAGCCACATTAAAAGAAAAAACGCCATCATTGCAGTCACAAAGTCTGCATATGCAATTTTCCAGGCACCTCCATGATGACCGCCAGAAACCTTTTTAATTTTCTTTACAACTATCGGCGCAATTCTATCTTCAGCCATTTTTTAACCTTACAAATCAAAAAGTTGCATTTTTATTTAGCATTCTTAGCTTGCTTTACGTGGTCTTCTAACTCAGAGAATCCTGGACGTTCTGTTGAGTACAAGACCTTACGTCCAAACTCCACAGCAATAGCAGGTGCGTAGCCATTTAAGCTAGCGAGCAAGGTGACTTTAACTGTTTGAAACATCTTGCTGGATTCTTCTAGTTTTTGTTCTAACAAACTAGATAGCGGGCCAATAAAACCATATGCCAGTAAAATACCTAAGAAGGTACCGACCAAAGCGTGCGCAATCAAAATCCCTAATTCTGCTGGCGGCAATGCTACATTTTCCATGGTGTGTACTACCCCCATCACCGCTGCCACAATACCAAATGCAGGCAGGCCATCCCCTAATCTAGCAATACAGTGCACAGGCACATGGCCTTCCATGTGATGCGTTTCAATTTCGTTATCCATTAAATTCTCAACTTGAAAAGCATCCATGTTGCCTGACACCATTAAACGCAAATAATCAGTAATAAACTCCACTAGATGATGGTCATGCAAAATATTGGGGTATTTGCCAAATAAGGCGCTTGATTCAGGATCGTCTACATCTTTTTCGATAGACATCATGCCTTCTTTACGAATCTTGCTGAGAATCTCAAACAGCAAAGCAAGTAAATCCATATACAACGCCTTGTTATACTTGGAGCCTTTAAATAGCGTAGGCATTGCTTTCATGGTTGCTTTTAATGCTTTGGTATCATTGCCCACCACAAATGCACCAAAAGCACCACCAAAAATCATCAACACCTCTAGTGGCTGCCAGAGCGCACCTAGGTGCCCCCCTGCAAGTGCATATCCGCCAAAAATGGTGGCACAAACAATGACATACCCAACAATTACAAACATGTTTCATCTCCAAGATGGATTAACTTCTTAAATTAGATTCAGAATAGCAATAACTCGCAAAAATCAATTGGGGGAATAAAGGGATGTTTTTAGTGCTTTATCAGAATTCATTCAGCTACGCAGTTATTTGCTTAAAACAGATGTAAGCTGATTTACTTCAGCAAAAATCAATGAATAGAAATTACTATGATGGCTTACGCCATGCGCCAAACATACAACTGGGGCGAATGCAGACCTGTGTAAATGATGTAGGTTGGACTCACATTTAAGATTTCAAACTCTAGGCTGACCAGCAAACTACCTGAGCGCATTTCTTGCGTCGCTTTCTGCCATAGCCTTGGCATAGCAGCAGGTGACAAGTAGGCAAAAACGACATCATATGCAGCAAAATTCAAAGCCTCATAATTGCCCAGCGTAAATGTTGCTGTCGATTGTTTGAGTCTTGCACGCAACCTACTAATGAGCCAAGGCAAAGGAGCAATCTCAATACCTTCTACCGTGTCTTGTTTTCTAGACTGAGCCAGATACATAGACATATCGCCCAGACCGCTACCAATATCAATCACACGTAATGCTTTGATTTGATATTCCTTTTGTATTAAGGACAGAAGTGCCTTCCACACCGCAGGATGCGAAGGATAAAATGGAACCTGCGTTTTAAATGTCGTCCAATACAAAGCCAGCGTGACGACAAAACCAACCAGATAAAAAGTATTTGGAATATGTGCAATGGACATCAGCCATAGTGCAATAGGAAAGAAAAAATGAATCCAGCGCCACCAAATTGCCATTTTCAGACTATAAGCAATCGCACTAGACAATACCGATTGCATGATGATGAGTGAAAACAATATGAAGCCCACATCGACTTGCAAATGCAGGCTCACACTTCTGTAAATTTCGCTGGCACAAGCCAATACAACGGCTAATGCAACGCATTGCACTAGTAAAGCCTGTACAGAAGGGATACGTGTGATTTTCTTGCTAGCGCGCATCAACGCGCCAAAAGCTACAACACGTTGATTGATTCTAAACGGATGGTTGAACATCATACGCGTTTAATTGACAAGTAACGGTGTGCTATGCGCTCATTGAAACTAATTTGTAGCTCAGCTCTTTTGCTTTCTTGGTTTTGCCTGCACGTGATGGCACATGGCACAAGTTACACATATAATTTTGGTTGAGATCATAAGTATTGACGATAAAATTTCCACCGCAACAACTACATGGTTTTAATGTCAGCATTTTGCTTTCTACAAAACGCACCAAGGTCCAAGCGCGAGTCAGTGATAATACAGGTTCAACGTCACCTGTCGCTTCTGGGTCAGCCACTTGCTGCATGTATAAGCTATAAGCCTTAATAATCGCTTGAATACCATTTACGTCCGTATAATCCACCATGAATTTGTAGATATTGTAAAAGATAGATGAGTGAATATTAGGTTGCCATGTCAAAAACCAATCTGTTGAAAAAGGCAACATTCCTTTGGGAGGTGAACAGCCTTTCATTTCCTTATAGAGTTTAATCAAACGCTCACGAGAAAGTGTGGTTTGTGACTCAAGCAATTGTAATCGCGCACCCAATCGAATCATTTCCATTGCCAATTGAATTTGCTCTGCCTCATTTACTACGCTTTTCTTTTGCATGATTAACTCCCTTTAACTTAATGTTTTTATTGCTATTAATTAAGCCATTGCTTCTACTTGTTGACCAGCCATTAACACTGCTGTGTGCAAATGTGCTTGTGAGCGATCTTTTGTATAATTAGTCAACATGCTTAAAATGTCGCTATCATCAAAACGGAAACGTGCTAACATCATATTGGTATTGCACAATTTAAGAAGTTGTAAGTTGCTTAAACCTTCTAATAGGTCAGCGATTTCTTTGTTGATCCCTAAACGGAAAATTGCAGTGGCTTTATCTGAACGAATTAACTGCTGTGCTAGCATTAAATAGTTTAAGTTTGCATCTTTAATTTCTAACAACATTTCTTCTTGATTCATTTTATTTCCCCATTCTTTATTACGTTAAACAAGTACTGCTTCGTGTTAGGCGTACTTTGCGCCTCTTAACTCCGCTTAACAATTGGGGTTTGTCGGTTAATGATGTAAGGCAAGCGAGCACAGCCGTGTAGGTGTTTGTCTTACAAACACCTACACGGCTGTTATTGATCTATTAAAATTCAATAACTTACATAAAGTTTAAAAAGTTAAAAATTAAATAAATTTTGTTGTCATTCGTTAATTTAAGTAAAAATTTCTCAAGTTTTGTAAAAAATATCCGTTCACCTCTGGTTACACATCTATTTCTGCTATTGCACATACTTTAAGTCCCTATCCACATAACGTCACCATTTAGAAAAACTTTAATAATTTTTGAAAATAATTTAAATAAATTTATAACCAATTGTTTTTAATTATGTTTTTTTGTATAAAAATTTAAAAATTTGTCTTATTGCTATTCAATACCACACTAGACTTAAAGAAAGGGGGGAATAAACCCTTTTATTCTTTGGATGTAATTGCGCTGATTTATCTAATAATCCATCCATCAATGCTAATTTAATCAAGTCAGTATTTAAGTAATGAGATAAACGATGGCTGAAGAAAGTGATTTAGAAAAAACCGAACAGGCCTCCCCCAAGCGCTTAGAAAAAGCGCGGGAGGAAGGTGATGTTCCACGTTCACGCGAATTAGCGGCGTGCGCTGTGCTATTTGCAGCCGGTTTAAGCTTTATGATGTTGAATGGTCATTTAAGTGAGGCGTTAAAACAAGCCTTACGTACTGGTCTGCAATTTGATAGAGCCACTGCGTTTGATCCCATTATCTTATTAATGAGAACAGCACATACAGTAATGGATCTGCTGATCGCATTCTCCCCTTTTGCACTCATCCTATTGATTGTCGCGATTGCCTCACCAATTTTAGTGGGCGGCTGGGTATTTAGCACAAAAGCATTTATGCCACAGTTTGGTAAATTAAATCCGATTAAAGGAATCTCAAATTTATTTTCAAAAAATGCATTTGTAGAGCTCATTAAATCTATCGCTAAGTCTGTTTTAGTAGCAACAGTCGCATACTTTGTCATCGCAAGTGATTTAAAACCTATTTTGTCACTTTCCAGCATGCCTATTGAATCTAGTATTACAGAGGTCAATCAGCTGATGACGCATGGTTTTATTACGATTGTGTGTGCTTTACTCTTTATTGCAGCCATTGATGTGCCGTACCAACTTTATCACTATGCCAATAAGCATAAAATGACGAAAGAAGAAGTCAAACAAGAATCTAAAGAGTCTGAAGGCAATCCTGAGATTAAAGCCAGAGTCCGCCAACAACAACGTGAGATGGCTAGACGCAGAATGATGTCTAAAATCCCCAATGCAGATGTTGTGATTACAAACCCTACGCACTATGCAGTCGCTATCAAATATCAGGACGAAGGCATGAGTGCGCCTATAGTGGTAGCCAAAGGCGCTGATGCAGTGGCATTGAAAATTCGCGAAATTGCTGCTGAACATCGCATCATTACATTGGAGTCTCCAAAACTTGCTCGCGCTTTATATGCCCATACAGAATTGGATCAGGAAATACCTGAAGCCTTATATGCTGCAGTGGCAGAAGTATTAGCTTATGTATTCCAACTACGTACCTTTAACCAACAAGGCGGTTACCGTCCAGATGTACCTAAAGCGCTACCAGTGCCTGATGAACTTGATCCACACAGTTTAATTCCAGCACCTAGCCTAGTAAATGCAGAGGTATCAGTCGCATGAACGCTTCCAACCTAACCGCATGGATCAGTAATATGGGTGCACGCTCAGCTGCCGCGCCTGTCATCATCATGATGCTATTAGCCATGATGATTTTGCCACTACCTGCATTTATTTTAGATGTGTTTTTTAGCTTTAATATCGCAATCTCTATCCTGGTGCTGATGATTGGGCTACAAACCAAAAAAGCGCTCGACTTTATCGCTTTTCCTACTGTGTTACTCATGACCACAATGTTGCGTTTGTCACTCAACGTCGCCTCTACCCGCGTTGTGTTGACTGAGGGCCATGCTGGACCAGATGCCGCAGGTAAAGTCATCGAGGCGTTTGGTCACTTCTTAATTGGCGGCAATTATGCAGTGGGTATTGTGGTGTTTATTATCCTCACCATTATTAATTTTATCGTCATTACTAAAGGTGCTGGACGTATTGCAGAAGTCGGCGCACGGTTCACATTAGATGCGATGCCAGGCAAACAAATGGCCATTGACGCTGATCTCAACGCTGGATTAATTGGGGAAGATGAAGCACGCCGTCGTCGCACCGAAGTCGGTCAAGAGTCTGAGTTTTATGGCGCGATGGATGGTGCAAGTAAATATGTTCGCGGTGATGCCATCGCTGGCATCTTAGTCATTGTCATCAATATTTTTGGCGGACTCATTGTAGGCATGGTGCAACATGACATGAACTTTGCCGATGCTGTCAGCAACTATACGCTACTTGCGATTGGTGATGGCTTAGTCGCGCAAATTCCATCGCTCATTATCTCGGTTGCAGCTGGTGTGGTCGTGTCACGCGTTGCTAATAGTGAAGACATTGGCGGTCAGCTTATTACACAGTTATTCAACAACCCAACGGTCATTTATATCACCGCAGGCATTATTGGCGGCATCGGTATGATTCCTGGCATGCCACATTTTGCTTTCATACTACTTGGTGCCATCTTAGCGGGTATCGCATATGCAGTTACACAACAACAAACCAAAGCTGCTGAACTGCCTGTTGTTGAAGAAATTATCGAAGCCCCTAGCGAGATCGAAGAAGCCAGCTGGGATGATGTGGTGCCAGTCGACATTGTTGGCTTAGAAGTAGGCTATCGCTTGATTCCGTTAGTTGATCAAGCACAAGGTGGTGATTTGCTCAAACGTATTAAAGGCATACGCAAAAAATTTGCGCAGGAAGTTGGTTTTTTAGCACCTACTGTGCATATTCGGGATAACCTTGAACTAAGACCCAATCAATACCGCATTACCCTTAAAGGGGTTGAGGTTGCTACGGGTGAATCCAACTTTGGTCAATTTCTTGCCATCGACCCTGGCACTGTCACAGGTGCACTTGAGGGCATTAAAACAACCGACCCTGCATTCGGCTTACCTGCTGTATGGGTAGATTCCAGTACACGTGATCACGCGCAAAACTTAGGCTATACCGTGGTCGATGCAGGTACTGTCATTGCAACACACCTGAATCACATGATCTCTATGCATGCTGCAGAATTATTAGGTCGCGATGAAGTACAGAAACTGCTTGATCATATCAGTAAAGAATCGCCAAAAATGGTTGAAGATCTCATCCCTAAACATATGTCACTGTCTTTATTGCAAAAAGTGCTGCAAAACTTGCTGACCGAAGGGGTACATATTCGCGACATGCGTACAATCTTAGAAACGCTTTCAGAGTATGCACCACAAACGCAAGATGCTAACGAACTAACCGCTTTTGTACGCATTCGCCTTGGTCGCGCCATCGTGCAAGACTTGTTCCCGATAGGAAATGAAGTTACTGCCATGACTTTAGATAGCCAACTTGAACGCTTGTTGCTTCAAGCAGTACAAAATAACAACAGTACTGCCATCGAGCCAGGCATTGCCGAAACTTTATCTAGAGAAGCCGAAATGGCTGCAAAACAACAGGAACAAATGGGATTAACCCCTGTGTTATTAGTGCCTGCGCCATTACGTGTTGCATTGTCGAAATTTTTACGCCGTTCCGTTCCACATCTTCGCGTGTTATCACACGAAGAACTACCTGATTCAAAAACCATACGTGTCACTAGTCTCATTGGAGGTCAAGCATGAACATTAAACGATTTTTCGGAAAAAACTCACGCGAAGCGTTAACCATGGCAAAAAAAGCACTGGGGGAAGACGCAGTTATCGTCTCCAACCGCTCCGTGAGTGGCGGCATTGAAATCATGGCCATTAGCGAATCTGAGATGCATGCCATGGCAACGAATGAGAGCGTGCAACATGCTGCGCCACACCATACTAATGCGTCAAACAATATGCTTGAAGATGCACATACATTAGATCTGGATGGCGATGATTATCAAGATGCGCCTACCCTGCTCTCTATTTTGAACCAAAATAAATCTGGGGCAAAAGCGCCCAAAGCAATACAAAAATCCATTATTGAGCCAGAAGAAATCACAACACCTGCGCCGCAACGCAATGATTTTATGTTTAAAACGGAGCAGTCTAATCATACTTCAAACCAAGAGCTGACTGAAAAAATTAATTTCATGCTAAATGAAATGCGCAATATGCGCAGCAGAATGGAATCGCAACTCACAGCCATGACTTGGAGCAACCATTTACAAAACAATCCTGTTAAATCCAAAATTTTAAGCACCTTATTGGCGGCTAACTTTAGTGCTTCCTTATCCAGACAATTGGCAGAAAAAATGCCGAATGATCTAGAGGTCGGCAAAGCCACCACTTGGGTTAAAAATGTATTAGCCAACAACATGCATACAATTCAGGATGAAAGCGAGTTACTCAATCAAGGTGGTGTGTTTGCCTTGGTTGGCCCAACTGGCGTAGGCAAAACCACAACCACTGCAAAATTAGCAGCACGTTATGTAATGAAGCATGGCACCCAAAAACTGGGGCTTATCACCACAGATGGCTACAGAATTGGCGGACATGAACAACTCAGAATCTACGGCAAAATTTTAGGCGTGATGGTACATGCTGTGAAAGATGAAGCTGATCTAAAAATTGCGCTTAACGAGCTGAGAAATAAACATACGATTTTGATTGATACCGTTGGTGTGAGTCAGCGCGATCGCATGGTCACGGAGCAAGTCGCCATGCTCACTAACACTAATATCAACATTAAAAAACTGCTTTGCCTCAATGCGACCAGCACGGGTGAAACCTTATCTGATGTCATCCGCGCCTATAAAGGACGTGCTTTGGATGGTTGCATCATTACAAAACTGGATGAAGCAGCTTCAATTGGCAATGTACTCGATGTGATTATTCGTGAAAAAATCAAGCTGTATTACACCACGCATGGTCAGCGCGTGCCTGAAGACATGCAATTAGCGAATAAAAAGGATTTGATCTCCAGAGCGCTTACCTTGAACCCTAGCAGTTGGCCATTCCAATTTTTGGATGAAGAGTTACCCTTTGTAGTTTCTACCTTACAAACCCAAGCAGAAACAGGCAGATTAATGGGGGTTGGCCATGTCTAAAATAATACAAGATCAAGCAGCTGGCTTACGTAGGATTATGGCAGCACCTGCACCTCGGGTGATTTCTATTATCTCTGCGGCCTCTACGCACGACAAATCACGTTTAATGACCAATTTGGCGGCTTCCATTAGCGATCAAGGCAGTAAGATATTAGTCGTACATGCTTCTAAAGAATCTTCTGAATCCTTTTATGGTATCAATACCCTACCCACCTTGGTCGATACTGTAAATAAAAAAAATCCCTTAGCTAAAGCCATTCACCTTTCACAGTACGGCTTTTCAATTGCAAAGCTGATGCAAAGAAGCCATTTGGACTATGTCTTGGATAAACCATCACATGATCAGCTGAATGCACTGCTAAATAAAGTCGCCAATCAATATGAAATGTTGTTAGTAGATGCTTCATTAAATAAACAGCATATACTGCAGTTAGACCAACTCAATCAAGGCGAAATTATTATTCAGCTCACACGTCAGGCCGAGTCTATCAAGGATGCCTATTCGCTTATCAAGAAAATGTATGGGCAACTAGGCAGACGTAGCTTTGGCATCATTGTAGACGATGCCACAGAGCAACAAGCACAAACAGTCTTTAACAATATTTCTGCCGTTTCCAAACGCTATATGATGATTGATCTAGAGTTTTTTGGTGCCATTCCTAATGACGACTACGTCAGCAAAGCAACACAGTTAGGACGCTCAGTGGTAGAAGCGTTTCCGTTAGCGACCGCATCCACTGCATTTAAAAAAATGGCGCTTAAATTAGATTACAAACAAGCACCTATTCACAACTTTAAAGAGGCTGCATTTATTTAAGCCAAGGGTTATCTATGTATACAGTCACTGGAAAAAAAGATCAAAAGAGTGAAATGCTCAAACAGCATGCCACCATGGTAAAGAAACTTGCTTATCAACTTAAGGCAAAACTGCCCCCTAGTGTAGAGCTTGATGATTTAATTCAGGCAGGCATGATGGGATTGCTGGATGCGATTAATCGTTACGAAGATGGTCATGGTGCACAGTTTGAAACCTATGCAGTACAAAGAATTCGAGGCTCAATGTTGGACGAGCTAAGAAGTGCTGATTGGTTACCTAGGAGCATACGCAAAAATATGCGTGACATTGAGACTGCTATTACGCAATTAGAGCAACAGTTTAGCCGCCAACCTAGTGAAAGTGAAATTGCAAAAAAAATGGACATCTCACTGGATGACTATTATGAGACCTTAGCCGACTGCCAGGGTCACCAGTTGGTCTACTACGAAGACTTTCATGATGATGAAGGTGGTGGCGAACATTTTCTTGACCGCTTTTTAAATGACGATAGTCAGGATCCTATCAAAGGCTTACTAGAAAGTGATTTCCGGGATGCGCTAGTTGAGTCTATAGAAGCGTTACCTGAGCGCGAAAAAATATTGATGGGGTTGTATTACGAGCAAGAGCTTAACTTAAAAGAAATTGGTGCGGTCATGAACGTATCCGAATCACGCGTATGTCAATTACATAGTCAAGCAATTGCAAGATTACGCGCACACTTGAAAGAAAGAGCATGGACTGGAGTAGTTTAATTGGCTTACTGGTTGCCCTGCTAGCCATTCTTATTGGGCAATCGATAGAAGGTGGGCATATTAGCTCACTGATTCAACCAGCCGCATTCATCATCGTTATGTTTGGCACTTTTGGCGCGGTGCTAGTGCAATCGAATATGGCTAATTTTAAAGCAGGCATATTGATGCTACGCAATGTTTTTATTACCCCAATAGATGACAGGATTGAGTTGGCAAAGCGCGTGAATCAATGGAGCATATACGCGCGCAAAGAAGGTATTTTCATGCTAGAAAATTACTTAAAGCGTGAAACAGAGCCCTTTATCCGTAAAGGGTTACAGTTAATGATTGATGGTACTCCGCCAGATAGAATCCGGGAAATTTGTGCTATTGACGTGCATTTTTATGAAGTACATCAACGAAACGCAGCCAAAATCTGGAGTGCCGCTGGCGGCTACGCCCCTACGATTGGTATTTTAGGCGCAGTATTAGGTCTAATCCATGTCATGGAAAATCTCACGGATCCCACCAGATTAGGTGGCGGTATTGCCATTGCGTTTGTGGCAACTATTTATGGTGTGGGATTAGCGAATCTGGTTTTTATCCCCGTTGCCAATAAACTCAAAAATATTATTTCACATGAAATGATGCGCAGAGAAATGTTAATCAATGCTTGGGTATCAATTGCCAGGGGCGATCATCCCAAAATTGTGGAAGAACGTCTGCAGTCTTACCTACATTAACGCAGGGGCACATCCATGATTAGAAGAAGAGCGCTAGATGATGACGATGACAACCCAGACCGCTGGTTAGTTTCGTATGCAGATTTCATTACGTTATTGTTTGCGTTTTTTGTAGTGATGTATGCCATTTCATCTGTCAATTTAAGTAAATATAATGCACTTACGACTTCCATGGGGACTGCGTTTACAGGTAGCGACAGTCAAGATAAAAAAACACCCGAAATCAGTAGCAAGAACTATGAAAAGAAGACTGTGGTGAAGCCGTTACCACTCAGTTATTTATATCAACAAAAGTCGCTGCACGAACGTGAAAATATGGCTCAGATGGGATTGGATCTTTCCAATAAGCTTGCCACACAAATCTTAGATGGCAAACTTCGCGTGATGCAAAATAACAGAGGCGTGCGCATCGATATTAACGATAGCTTATTATTTACCTCTGGCTCGGCCGAGCTTGCACCCTCCGCATTGGAGGTGCTCAATGAAATTACCAACGTCATCAAAACCAACCAACGCCTGATACAGGTTGAGGGACATACGGATAATACCCCAATTCACAATGCAAGTTTCTTTTCAAATTGGGAGCTTTCAGCAGTACGTGCTACTACCGTAGTCAGAATGTTTAGCGACACAGGCATCGATCCAACACGCTTAAGTGCTGTGGGCTATGGTGCAACACAACCGATAAGCAGTAGTGATACTGAATTCGGTCGCGCAAGTAATCGTAGGGTTTCCATCATGATTCTTTATGAAACCAAAAATGAGATTAACGACAACAACGAGATTAAACCGCAAATGCACTAGCTGAGTTAGCATCATTGTATTGGACTGGTTTGCAATGTCGATTCGATTGCAGCATTAAACTGATCTATTGGCACAGGCTTGCCAAAGAAATACCCCTGATAACGTCTACACCCATTAGTCAGTAGCAGCTCTTTTTGCTCAGCTGTTTCTACACCTTCTGCAATCACGCTAATATACATACTTTGTGCCATGGCAATAATGGTACGCACAATCGTTCTATCATGGCTATCGGTTACAATATCCTGTACAAAAGAGCGATCAATTTTAAGTTGGTATAGTGGTAACCGTTTTAAATATTGCAGAGATGAATAGCCAGTTCCAAAATCATCCAATGAGAACTGAACACCAATTTTACCCAAGGCATTCATATGTTCTACGGTCTCTTCCACACTATCCAGCAACATACTTTCAGTGAGTTCTAATCTTAAAAACATTGGATCTATACCATATTTTTTAATACTGTCTTCCACTTCTTTCACAAAGTCTGATTGCCTAAACTGCTTAGCACTGATATTCACCGATAAAGTTAACTCTTTTGTAGCGTGATTATTTTGCCATGCCTTAATTTGCGCGCATGCAGTCTCAATCACCCAAGCGCCGATGGGGATAATCAAACCAGAATCTTCCGCCAAAGGTATAAATTGTGCAGGAGAAATCATGCCACGTTCTGGATGTATCCAGCGAATCAGCGCTTCTGCGCCAAATGGATGCCCCAAATGATCCACTTGCACTTGGTAATACAATTGCAGCTGATCTAAACTAATCGCCTTTCTAAGCTCGGTCTCTAATCCAATCAATTGCGTGATGTTTGCCTGCATTTTGGGATCAAAAAAGCAGAAGGTATTGCCACCCGCTTTTTTTGCCTGATACATCGCAATGTCAGATTGCTTAAGTAACTCCTCAGTATCAATCTTCAGCCTGCCAAACAGCGTAATGCCAATACTCGCGGTATTATGATATTTATGTTTGGCCAAAAGATACGGCTTACTCAGTGACTTAAGTACTTTATCTGCAACATCTTCCGCTTTCTTAGCAGCTTCAATGATGTTTTCATTCAAGTTAATTAATAATATCGCAAACTCATCGCCACTCACACGCGCCACAACATCCATCGCCTGCAAACATGAGCGCAAGCGACTGGCGGCCTCAACCAACATCATATCTCCCACGTCATGGCCTTGAGAGTCATTGACTACTTTAAATTGGTCAATATCCAGATATAGCAACGCAGCATTTAGCCCAGTTTCTTGATTCATGGACACTGACCGCTTAAGTTGCTCAAGCAAAAATCTGCGGTTTGGCAATTGAGTGACTTCATCATAATAAGCCAAATGCTCAATCTTTGAAGTTGACTCCTCGCGCTCAATTGCAATACTAATAAGATGGGCAGATTGCTCAATCACCGTTAGATCATAACTGTTAGGCATTTTGGGCTCGGCACGGTAGATGCCTAACACTCCTAATACTTGACCTGATGATCCAATAATGGGCTCTCCCCAACTAGAACCTATCCCAGACTTTTTTGCCACCTCACGATACTTAGCCCAATAAGGATGCTCCATGACATCATCTACAATCACGCGCTGTTTTAGAAAAGCGGCCGATCCAACTGTACCGTTGCCCAAACTAATTTTTATCTCTTTCAATGCGTCTTTACAGCTATCAGATAAACTAGGTGCAGAGACCACATGCAGCAAGTTCTTGTTTTTTGGTTTTAGCACAATAAAGCAAAATAACTCTGGATTGAGTTGCTCTAAACCGCGCGTAATTTCATCAAAGATTTTAGACAGGTCAGTTTCTCTAACGACCAACTCAAGCATTTTGCTTTTGAATTTCTCATAATTGACAGACTTCTTCAGGTCTGAAATATCGCGCGCAAAACCAACAGTACCGACTACTTTATCGTTCACAATCACAGGAGATTTGAAAGTCTCAAACCAACGCGGATGCCCAGAAATCTCTATGATTTCATCATTGACGGCTGTAGCCTGCTGGTCCATCACAAACTTGTCTTGCTTGATATACACATCAGCATATTCTGATGCCCAAAAATCCAAGTCTGTTTTACCAACAACCTCATCGAGAGATTGTGCTTCAACAGCGTCCAAAAACACTTTATTCACAGTTAAAAAGCGACCTTTAGTATCTTTTAACCACACCATAAACGGAAAGTTATCTAAAAGTGATCTTTGGTAAGCCTCTTTTTGTCTGAGTGACAAGTCAGCCTGTTTCATTTCGGTAATATCAAACAACGTGACGCGAACCATTGAATGATTTTCTGTGGCAACGGTGCGCACACAGCTCAATTTCACATCAATGTATTGGTTTGCCACATCATTAATCAGCTTCAGCTCAAAAGCTAACTCATCTTCCACCGATAACTCTCGTAAAGCGGAAAATTGAATTTGCCATTTTTTTCTATCTTCTAACACGACAAATCGCGCAAAACGCTCTTTCCCTAAGTCTTTACGCTTGATACCCAAGATAGATCTGGCTTTCCAGTTTGCTTCTGAAATCATGCCAGCTTCACTCAGTGTCACGTAACCTATTGGCGCAAACTCATATAAATCCATGTACCGCTCATTAGATTCCACCAGAGACTTTTGTGTTTTTAATAGTTTTTCTTGTGCGATTTGACGTTCTGAGATATCACGCATGACCCCTAAATAATTTGTAAGCTGCTGGCTCTCATTAAATATTGGCCTGATTGTCAACTCACACCAATACGAACTACCATCTTTGCGATAGTATAAAATCTCTCCAAAATACTCTTGCTGATTGTAAATAGCTTGATGTATCTCTTCTATCGTGCCTGGGTTGGTTTTTTCGCCATACATAAAACAAGCATTTCCACCCACAATTTCATTCAATGTGTACCCTGTCATTTGGGTATAAGCATCGTTGATAGCGATAACACTGAGTTGCGGGTTAGTTAATACAATGCCTTGGGTTATAGAACGAAACACTACGGAGTCGATATATAAAGCATCTTCCGCTTTTTTACGCTCTGTCATATCTCGCACTAAAATAATAAACTGAGAGTCATGTTGTCCGCCCTTCTTAGCATTCACAGTTACTTCAAACCAGCGCGTGCCTTGCAAAAGCTCAACAAAAAAACGCCTTCCAAACGACCTGCCTAATCTTTTTGCTTCATCGATACTCAGTAAAATCGCAGTCAAACCACTTTCAGGCAGAAACTCTTTTAACGATTGACCTTTAATCGACTCTGAGTCACTCAAAAGAATTTCCGAAGCGCTACTATGCACGAGTGTGCAAATGCAATCTGCATCAATTTCAAACAACAAATCTGAAATGGCACCTGGTTTAGCTTCTAATGCTAGACTTCCCATTAAAGCAATTTCTCTTAATTGCTTATTCTCGGTAATGTCCTTAATGTAGCCTGTCCACAAAATGCTGCCATCTGCTTGTAGCTCAGGCGTAGAGCTACCATAAAGCCACAGCTCCGTACCATCTTTTTGCAGGATGCGCCATTCACACTCCCATACACTCATGTTTTTTGCAGATAATTCAATACTTTTTTCTAACTTTTCAAGGTCTTCAGAATGTGTCATTGCCAACATTTTGGAAGCATCCGCCATCACTTCTTCGGCGCGATAACCAAAAATCTGTTCAATTTGTTGGCTTGCAAAGGGCATACTGTATGCACCATCTGGGGTCATACAGAATTGATATACAAATCCGTGTAAGTGTTGTGTGAGTTTATTCAGTAATTCAGAAGGATATTCAAACGATTGTTGCTCAGATCTATAAGCAGTCTTCATATGCCTCCCGTAACCAATGAAAGTTAAACGGATTTCTACTTATGTTTTGAAAAAGAAAAATCAGCAAAATAAAGAAACCAATTTTCCAAGACTACACATTTATCCAAAACAAACGATGTCTAACTTGTTATTTTTCTTATTGTCTAAACATACACATTTTGAATGTGTACTTGACGTTTGAGTTCAAGCTTTATAGTGCTTTTATTTGCAGTGAATGTCAACGATGATTGTAAACAATTGTAAATTTTTACACAGAAAGTGGACCACGCAGGAAATTTTGTGATTTAGCTTGGCCATTTTTGCCATAAATATCGGCTTTACGGGCATCGCCCTGCAAATGGCTCAATAATTGTTGATTGCGATTGAAGTGTTTGCTGATGAGTATACCGTTGAGACGATTCATTTCTTTCGCTTGCGCTAGCGATTTCTGGAAACTTTTCCAGGCATTTGTCAATACTGGCTTTGCCTGCACATTAAGCCAATCCAACATTCCCTTTTCATTGGCTTCAAAGCCGTTTGCAGCAAGCGCATCATAGCGATTTTTAGCTGCCATACTCAGCTGTTGTAGCAGAAGCAAACGCTTATCTACTAAGGCCTCAATCGCATGAATATCTGACTTAATGAGTGCGGACTGTTCATTTTGTAAATCAGCTATTAAATAAGTGACGAGCTGCGCATCTTGCTCAAATGTAATAGTTAATTTTGCAGTAGACTGGCTCATCAAGCGACCTCATTTATTTAGTTTTAAGTAAGTCTTTTACAGTATCAATTAAACCGTCTGCTACTTTTTCTGAGTCTACTTTAAACTGACCACTGGCAATCGCAGATTTAATTGCATCAACCTTTTCTGCATCAAATACTTCTGTCACTGATACTTCAGACTGTATAGATTGCAGTTGCACAGAGATGGGCGATAAAGTAACGCTATCACTAGACTTCACAGAAGATTGTGAAACTTCTCCAGCTGGCGTTGAGGCGGGTTTAGTAGCAAGACCTTTGTCTGTCTGAGCCTTATCGAGACCGAGATCCACTTTATTTTTAATTGAATCATTTACTTTCATGGTATTTTCCTTTTCCGCAAAACCTTTTGCATAAAACACTTCTATAGTGCTTATATCGGCATTGCGACTGCGAACTTTAATCGTTTTAGTAAAAATTTATAAGATTGATAAAACAAAAAGTTATCACATCTTGCTAAAACATTACCTCAACTTTCCCACCTTGTCTAGCAATCCCCGAAATGACTTGCCCGCTTGCCACTTTCACTTGTACCACCTGACCTTCGCCAGCTTTAGAGATCGCTTGTCCTTCAGCAGAAATGGTAAAGCCTTGCCCGACTGTTACAATCGTCACAGACTGTCCTTGTTGAACAACAGGACTCTGTTTTAGCATATCTTGTCTAAGCACCATACCTGCACTCATGGAGTTATTTACAATGCGACCTACCGCCTGAGAAACTTCTGTAAAAACCCCCGCAGGAAACTGTGTCAGATCTCCTTTTTCAAAAATCACATCGCGCTCTGATACCACTTGACCTTGTACTAACGGTGTCGCAGCCACCAGATATTGCGCATGGACGCGTACAGTTGCCTGTACATACACTGTCCATTTTGGTGAAACACAAGTCGCACCTACATTCGTTTTACCCCATGGTCGACTGCCACTCGGCATAAACATATTAACGTCAGGACATGCGGGTAACTTAAGTCTTGGATCAAAATTTCCCACTTCTATACTGACTTCCCCAGGATAGCCTTTGGTTTGTACTTCTAGAAATGCAGAAATCTTATTCTGAAGGCCACTAAGATTTTCAGTTGATGCCGATTGTATGGCTATTTTCACTTTAGCGGGAACCTCGTCTGCCTTTGCCGTGCAGACAGCTGCACCAATCAATGCAAATGATATGCATATTAAGGAAAAGTAACGTTGCAGTGTTTGCATCAAGTTCATGTGAGCCCTACCTATACACTCTATTGACTATGCATTCTACGTATTTCGCAGTCAAGCAAAGTAAAGAAAAGGATGATTTTTACCCTTTTTCTTTCACAATCAAACTATGCACAATACTTTAGACTTAGCTTCATGATTGTGATTAAAGCGTTTTTCTCATTCAATACGCGGTTGCTTCCGCCTATTGGACAAGATTAAAACTGGAGGTAAGTCATGTTAAATAAATTAGATGCTGCATTCAGTTTCCATCAGACCGCACTACGGATTCGTAGTCAGCGTCAGGAAATTATTGCCGCGAACATTGCGAATGCCGATACACCCAACTACAAAGCCAGAGACATTGACTTTAAATCGACAATGGCACAGGCGCTATCTGGCGATCAGCAAAATACTCATGTCAACAGTGAAGGCATCAGTAAAACCTCGCCATTACATATGAATAGCATGAGTAGCAACAGCGTTGCTGGATCAGGTGAGCCACTATTTAGACCGATTATGCAAGGAAGTGTCGACGGCAATAGCGTAGATATGGATATTGAACGTAATCAATTTGTAGACAATGGCATACGCTATGAAGCCAGCCTGACGATGATTAACAGCCAGATCAAAAAAATGCTTGCCGCCATACAAGGGCAATAAGCCAGAACGCCGATAGGAGTCCATCATGTCATTATTTAATGTATTTAAAGTTTCTGGTTCCGCGATGAGTGCGCAATCTCAGCGCTTGAATACAGTCGCCAGCAATCTTGCCAATGCAGATAGTGCTACTAGCGCTAATGGCAAACCATATAAAGCTAAACAAGTCGTGTTTAGTGCCGTACCTACAGAATCTGCAGCTGTAAGTGGCGTAAAAGTCAAACAGGTGATTGAAGACAACTCTCCAGCAAAAATCGTTTATGACCCCAAAAACCCGCTTGCTGACGAAAAAGGCTATGTCACTATGCCCAATGTGAATGTCACCGAAGAAATGGTGAACATGATTTCAGCATCGCGTGCTTATCAAAACAACGTAGAGACTATGAATGCTGCAAAAACCATGCTGTTAAAAACATTGAGCATTGGGCAATAACAATTTTGAACGTATCCCATAAAGGAACTCAACATGACCACTGTACAAAACGCTAATAACGTGTCCCAAGCACTACTGGATAGCGTAAACGGCTCAAAGAGCAAGAAAAATGGTACTTCTGTAGACGATGTGCAAAATCGATTCATGACGCTATTGGTCACACAGATGAAAAACCAAGACCCGCTTAATCCAATGGATAACGCACAAGTGACTAGCCAAATGGCGCAGTTATCTACAGTAACAGGCATTGATAAATTAAATGCAACGGTTGAATCACTCATTAGCAGCGTGCAAACAGGTCAATCCTATCAGGCATCCAGCATGATAGGTCACAATGTTTTAGTCGCTGGCGATCAAATCAGCAACACTGGAACGGGTGGTTATTTTGGCGTTGAACTGCCTAATGGCGCAGATAAGGTCAGCGTCAATATTAAAAACAGTGCTGGTGCAGTCGTGAGGACTGTTGAATTAGGATCACAAAGCGCAGGCACGCTACCACTTGCATGGGATGGTTATGCGACAGATGGCAGTGTTGCGCCTAGCGGCAGCTATAAAGTTGAAGTATCCGCCACCGTATCTGGTAAGTCTGTGGAAGCCAATGCCCTGAGCTACTCTAAAGTACTGAGCGTATCTAACAGCGCAAGCGGTATTACGCTGAATCTAAACAATGATACAAGCGTAAGTACTAGCGAAGTAAAAGAAATTTTTTAATGTAAATCACACGTCATATTGATGATATTCGAATAGGAGAGCAACATGAGTTTTCAACAAGGATTAAGTGGCTTAAGCGCAGCATCTAAAACTTTAGAGGTAATAGGCAACAACGTATCAAATGCCAATACTGTAGGGTTTAAACAATCGCGCGCAGAGTTTGCTGATGTATTTGCAAACTCACTCAATGGTAGCGGCACATCGCAAATTGGTATTGGTACCAAGATCTCAACGGTAGCGCAACAATTTACGCAAGGTAACATTACTGCTACCAACAACTCGCTCGATATTGCCATTAACGGTGGCGGTTTTTTCCGTATGAGCAACAATGGTGAGATCACTTATACGCGCAATGGCCAGTTCCAGTTGGATAAGCTTGGTTACATTGTCAATAGCGAAGGTAATCGCCTCACTGGTTACACTGCCAATGCGGCTGGTGTGTTATCGACAGGCGCGCCTTCAGACATCAGTATCAACACGTCTGATTTACAACCCTCTACCACCACAGCAGTAGAAGGTACTTTTAATTTAGACTCTAGAAGCACTACATTAACAGCAGCTGGTTTTGATCCAACAGATCCGACCACTTATCATAACTCCAGTGCGGTGACCATCTATGACAGCCTTGGTAACTCACATAATATTCAAAGCTATTTTGTGAAAACTGCTGCAGGCACTTGGAATGTCTTTACTACCGCTGATGGCGTATCTACCACGACATTACCGACACCAACAGCAGTATTAACATTTGGTGGCACGGGTACTTCCCCTACTTCTGCTCCAGCGTTACCCACTGTAGGGTTTACGCCAACCACGGGTGCTAATGCAGTTTCATTTACGATGGACTATAGCAAAAGTACACAATTTGGCTCCAACTTTAGTATTAATGCATTGTCACAAGATGGCTATTCCTCTGGCCGTCTAGCAGGTTTTAACACAAGCTCCGATGGCATGATAGTCGGGCGTTACACCAACGGGCAATCCAGATCATTAGGCCAAGTAGTACTTGCCAGCTTTGTAAATCCTAACGGATTAAAATCACTGGGTGGCAACGCATGGGCAGACAGTGCTGACTCAGGTACACCACTCGTTGGCGCGCCCAACTCTGGTGGCTTAGGTGTTTTGCAATCTTCAGCCATTGAAGACTCAAACGTAGACTTAACAGCAGAGTTAGTGAATATGATTACTGCTCAGCGTGTTTATCAGGCGAATGCGCAAACCATTAAAACCCAAGACCAAGTGTTGCAAACACTGGTGAACTTAAGATAACAACATATCAATCTAGGATAGGAGACCTTTAATGGACCGCATGATTTACACCGCTATGACAGGTGCAAAACACATTCTGGAGCAACAAGCGACTACTGCCCACAACTTGGCGAACGCCACTTCTACTGGCTTTAAAGCGCAAGTTGACTCATTCAGAGCGGTACCAATTGTCGGTCCAGGTTTGCCTACCAGAACATTTGTAGTCGATTCTACAGTAGGTGCAGATTTCAATGCTGGCACCATACAACATACAGGCAGAGAATTAGACGTTGCCGTGCAAGGCAAAGGTTGGCTAGTTGTGCAACGCCCAGATGGCTCCGAGGGTTATACGCGCAATGGTGCGCTTCAGATCAACGAAAATGGCGTACTGCAAACCGCCAATGGCATGAGCGTCATGGGGGACGGTGGTCCGATTAGCATTCCACCTGATGTCAGCATCACCATTGCCAAAGACGGTACCATTTCATCTGTTTCTAACAATACCGCCCCTGGCGCCTCCAACATCATTGGGCGTTTAAAACTGGTGAATCCAGAGGAGTCCACACTCAAAAGATCAGAGGAAGGCTTGTTTGTCACTACTGATGGTAGCCAACCTGCTGCGGATGCTAATGTCTCAGTCGTAGGTGGTGCACTAGAAAGTAGTAACGTCAACGTGGTGGATGCCATGGTCAACATGATTAGTCTTGCCAGACAATTTGAAATGCAAATGAAACTGGTACAGAGTGCTGAGAATAACGCCAATAAAGCCAGTCAACTCTTCAATATGAGTTAAGCATCTCTGTATTAACATGAGGTTATCTTTAAGCAAAATGCTTAAGCTACTATGTGAAAGGATACATCATGATACGCTCACTTTGGATCTCCAAAACAGGGCTAGACGCACAGCAAACACAAATGGATGTGATTGCAAACAACCTAGCCAATGTGAGTACTAGCGGATTTAAACGCTCTCGTGCAGTATTTGAAGATTTGCTTTATCAAAACATTCGTCAACCTGGTGCACAATCTTCACAGCAAACACAACTACCCTCAGGCTTGCAACTCGGCACTGGTGTAAAACCAGTGGCGACTGAACGTATTTTTACACAAGGCAACTTGCAACAAACCAGCAATGACAAAGATGTGGCGATTCAAGGGGCTGGCTTCTTTCAAGTACAGTTACCAGATGGCACCACAGCTTATACGCGTGACGGCTCGTTCCAAATGGATAGCCAAGGTCAATTAGTGACTTCCAGTGGCTTTCCTGTGACACCTGCGATTACGATTCCTGCAAATGCGCAAAGCCTCACAATTGGTCGTGATGGAGTCGTTTCTGTGACGACAGCTGGCTCTACCACTGCCACGCAAATTGGCTCACTACAATTGGCGACTTTTATTAATCCAGCGGGTTTGATGGCTAAAGGTGAGAACTTATTTGTGGAGACGACTGCTTCTGGTAACGCCAGTACGAATAGCCCTGGCGCTAATGGCGCAGGCATTCTTTCTCAAGGCTATGTGGAAACTTCGAATGTTAATGTGGTAGAAGAGTTAGTGAATATGATCCAAACACAACGCGCTTACGAAATTAACAGTAAAGCAATCACCACTTCGGATCAAATGTTGCAAAAATTATCACAAATGTAAGATAACGGCTGGAATATTTATGTTAAGTACTCAGTTTAAAAATAACGCTTTCAGATTATGTATGTCATTGATGATGCTCACGCTAAGTGCTTGTGCTATCACACCAGACACAATTACCAAGCAACCCAATACAGCCAAGCCAGCTGCAGTGCCAAGCACGCCTGCCAAGAGTGGTGCTATCTTCAACAATGCTGCATACCGCCCATTGTTTGAAGATAGACGTCCACGTTATATTGGCGATATTGTGACCATTAATATTGTAGAGAATACAACTGCCACCAAAGCTGGGGGTAGCTCTGGTAGTAAAGACGGTAAAGTGGATAGCGCTGTTGATGCATTCCTAGGTAAAGCCATTCCTAAGGCCACAATGTCTGCAAGTGCTTCTACTTCATATGAGGACAAAGCTGCAGCAAACTCAAGTAACGCATTCAATGGCTCTATCACCGCAACAGTGACGGAGGTGCTGTCCAATGGCTATTTGATGGTGAGCGGCGAAAAACAAATTTCATTGGATAAAGGTACAGAGTTTGTCCGGTTTTCTGGCGTGATTAACCCTGACACCATCACCACTGGCAACGTCGTGATCTCAACCAAAGTGGCAGATGCGCGCATTGAATATCGCACCAACAGCAAGATTGATGCAGCAGAAATTGCTTCCATGTTTGCTCGCTTCTTCTTGAGTATGGCGACCTTATAGGACATTCAGAACATGTTGAAATATCTGCAACAATGTCTATCAAAGCTTAAACATAATCCATATGAGATTCTATGTTTTGTGCTTCTATTGAGCGTGATGCTTGTTCCCAGTGCAAATGCTGAACGCTTAAAAGACATTACCTCTATTCAAGGCGTAAGAAGCAACCAGCTGATTGGATATGGCTTGGTCGTTGGGCTGGATGGCACAGGCGACCAGACCACGCAAACCCCTTTTACCGTACAAAGCATCATCAGCATGATGCAACAAATGGGCGTGAGTTTACCTCCAGGTACCAACTTACAGCTTAAAAATGTAGCCGCAGTAATGATTACCAGCAGTCTCCCTGCTTTTGCACAACCTGGCCAGACCTTGGACATCACGGTCTCATCTATCGGTAATGCCAAAAGCTTACGTGGCGGTACATTACTCATGACACCACTGAAAGGTGCTGATGGTCAGATTTATGCAATCGCACAAGGCAATTTGGTGGTGGGTGGTGTAGGCGCTTCTGCCAATGGTGCGCAAACCCAAATTAACCACCTAAGTGTTGGCCGTATTTCAGATGGCGCTACAGTAGAACGTGCGCTGCCCAACCCGATTAGCCAAAACGGCAGTTTTAATCTTGAGCTCAAAGAAAGTGATTTTTCAACGGCCACCTCAGTAGTTGATGCAATTAACCAACGTTTTGGTCAAAACACAGCCTTTGCTGAAGATGGTCGCGTGATTAAAGTCAATGCACCTACTAACTCTAGCCGCGTCGCATTTTTGGCAGCATTGGAGTCTATTAATATTGCACCTGCCGCTACATCTGCCAAAATTATTCTGAATGCGCGTACTGGCTCTGTAGTGATGAACAAGGCTGTGACGCTTGATAGCTGTGCAGTATCGCATGGCAATTTATCAGTGGTGATTAATACTTCACCTGTTATTAGCCAACCAGGTGCTTTCTCTAATGGACAAACCATCTCAACTGCCGTTTCACAAGTGGATATTACTAAAGAGCCTGGCAAAGTGCTTAAACTGAATAGCGGCGCAAACCTTTCAGACGTAGTGAAAGCATTGAATGCCATCGGCGCAACACCGCAAGATTTACTGGCCATTCTGCAAGCAATGAAAGCAGCTGGGTCATTACATGCGGAACTCGAGGTCATATAGTCATGATTAATGGTGCTGACTTATCTGGCAAAGTGGCTTTTGATGCCAATAGTTTAAACAACCTTAAACAAGCCGCTAAGGAAAATTCGCCAGAAGCACTCAAAACAGTTGCAAAACAGTTTGAAGGCATCTTGATGAACATGATGCTGAAAAGCATGCGCGAAGCAAATCCTCAAGATGGCGAGTTTGATAACGAGCAAAGCCGCATGTTTACTTCAATGTTGGATCAGCAGCTGACCAGCAACCTCAGCGCTAAAGGTCTGGGTCTTGCCGACGTACTGGTTAGACAACTCAGTAAAACCACACAAACCGTAGTTGATACTACACAAAAAGCACTGAGTGAAGGTGCAGCAGAGATTACGGATACATCAAAACATGTCTTGGAAAATCTATTCTCACCTACGCAACCTAGTGCTGCTACGCCAAACAATAGTGCAGTAAAACCAGCCAAAAGCAGTAGCATCGGCGAGAGTGTGACCAATTTTATCGACAAAATGTTGCATCATGCCAAAGACGCCAGCAATAGCACTGGCGTGCCCACGCATCTAATGCTAGGTCAGGCGGCACTTGAAAGCGGCTGGGGTAAACGAGAAATTAAGGCGGCTGATGGAACGCCAAGCCATAATCTATTTGGTATTAAAGCCAATGCAAGCTGGAAAGGTAAGACTGTAGAGACCATGACTACCGAATATATCAATGGCGTAAAACAAAATCGTATCGAAAAATTTCGCGCCTATGATAGCTATGCAGATTCATTTAAAGACTTTGCAAATTTAATGAAAAGTAATCCGCGCTATCAACATGTGATAGCCAATGTTAATGATATAAAAGGTTACGCGCAAGCCATGCAGAATGCTGGCTACGCGACAGATCCGCAATACGCAAAAAAATTATCCAGCGTGATCCATAAAATTGTGTCCGCTTAAAAAATGAAAATAATAATTAAAGTTTTTGATTTACATGCCGTTACGCCACATATAGATCAGCATAATAGAAAGTAATATCATGGCATCTAACATATTAAGTATAGGTTCCAGTGCGCTAAATGCAGCGCAAATCGGGCTCAGTACCACTGGGCATAATATTGCGAACGCCTCTACGCCTGGCTATAACCGACAAGTGGTGGTACAAGCAGCTGCGCAAGCGCAGAATTTTGGCTATGGTTTTGTGGGTCAAGGTGCGGAAGTCACTGGCGTCCAGCGTGTTTATAACGAGATTCTGGCAAAACAAGTCGTCAGTACGCAATCCGCAAGCTCGGCATATGATGCCTATAGTGCGCAACTTAACACTATCGACAACATGCTGTCTGATACTACTGCTGGTCTCAATCCCGCTATGAGTGATTTTTTTGGAAGCTTGCAAGAGCTTGCCTCTAAACCCAGCGATATCCCTACGCGTCAAACAGTGCTTGCAGATGCGCAAGCCTTAATTAATCGCTTTAATAGTATTGATGGTCGCCTGAATGAAATCAGGGAAGGTGTGAATACACAACTTTCTAATAGCGTGGGCGTTGTGAATACCTATGCAAAACAAATTGCCAGTCTGAACGATATTATTGAAAAATCCATTAGCACCACGGGGAACACCCCAAACGATTTAATGGATCAACGCGATCAATTAATCACTGAGCTTAGTAAGCAGATTAAAACAACCGTGGTATCTCAAGGTCAGGGCAGTTATAACGTTTTTGTCGGGAATGGTTTACCATTAGTGGTAGGAAAAGACACTTACAATCTCACTACGGCTACCTCCCCTACTGACCCGACTCGCGTAGAAGTCGCCTATCAAACCACCTCAAAAACAACTATATTGGGCGCTTCCAGCTTGGCTGGCGGCACGATTGGCGGCTTGATTCAATTTAGAAATGAGTCATTAGATCAAGTACAGAATCAAATAGGTCAAATTGCTGTGGCATTGGCAGGTACGTTTAATCAGCAACATATGCAAGGTCTTGATAAAAATGGTAATCCTGGTGGCGCGTTGTTTAACATTCCTGCGCCAGTCACCACAAGTAGTAGCGAAAACACTGGGTCAGGTGTACTAACTACCAGCATAGTAGACCCAAGTGCCATTACCAGCAGCGACTATCGTGTGCAGTATGTGGGTGGCAACTACCTAGTAACGCGTGTGAGCGACCAAAATGTGCAGACATTCTCCAGCTTGCCACAAACTGTTGATGGGCTGAGCATCTCACAAGTCAGTGGCACGATGAACAATAACGACGACTTTTTAATTAGCCCCACTAAAAATGCTGCAAGTACCATGACTTTAGCATTTAAAGATGTCAATAAACTCGCTGTGGGAGGATCCGTATTAAACTCTGCTGCAGGTGCTGGTAATACTGGCTCAGGCAGCATGAGCGCACTTACAGCAAGTAGCACATATACAAGTAGCCCGCTGACTGGTACGCTGAGTTTTACCTATAACAGTGGCCTGCCCAATACGCTGACACTCGCGCCCTCTACATTACCTGTCACTGTGACGTATGGCGGCATCAGTACCACTTATCCTGCTGGCTCGCCTGTCACTTATACTTCTGGGGCAACTGTGGCAGTAGGAAGTATCAGCTTAGTGTTATCGGGCACACCTGCTAATGGTGACACTTTTAGTGTATCGCCTACTACCAGTGCAAACACTGGCCCAAGCGACAACCGAAACGGTTTGTTATTAGCAAATCTACAGTCTGGTAATAATGTCGCGATGATTGGTAGCAACACCAAAAACAGCTACGCCACTGCATTCTCGCAAATGGTCAGCGGTGTGGGCAGTAAAGCACGCGAGCTTAATGTCACCAGTCAGGCAGAAGCTAAAGCACTCGATTCCGTCAAAGCCTCTATGGAAGCTGAATCCGGTGTTAACTTAGATGAAGAAGCCACCAACTTGATTCGTTATCAACAAGCTTATCAAGCGGCAGGAAAAATGATGCAAATCGCTAGCGACTTATTTAACGTGCTGTTAAATCTAGGAAGTAATTAATTAGACTAAAGGATTGATTGTATGCGCATCAGCACAAACACGATTTATCAAAGCGGGATTAGTAAAATTACCAATTTACAGGCTGATCAAACCAGACTACAAGGTCAAATTTCTACTGGCAAACGTTTTGTGACACCTTCTGATGATCCTGTCGCAGCAGCGCGTGTGCTTGAAGTCTCGCATAATAAAGACCTCAACAATAGTTACGCCGACGTTCGCAAAACAGCGCAAACCAATCTAGAAACTTTGGAATCCAGCCTTGGCAACATTACCAATCTACTTGTTTCGGCACAGTCAACATTAGTAGCTGCTGGCAATGGCGCTTATTCCAATGCTGAAAGAAGCAATCTAGGTAAAGAACTTAAAAACTCATTAGATGCACTCGTGAGCATGGCCAACGCAAAAGATGCTTACGGCAATTATATGTATGCTGGTTTTAAATCTGATGCCCCAGCTTTTGTTGCCAATGCCACTGGTGCCAGCTATTCTGGTGACAGTAATGTTCAGCTACTACAAGTAGATGCGCAACGTCAGATGGAAGTTTCTGTACCTGGCGATGCAGTATTTCAGGCAGGTGGCGCAGATGTATTTGCCACACTTACTAATGTCGTCAATCTACTCAACACACCTATTACCAATGCCGCCACCCAAGCTGCCTTTACCAGTGGTTTAGCAACCGCAATTGATGGCATGAAAACGTCTGTGGATAATGTGCTGAATGTGCGGGCATCAATTGGTGCCAAACTAAATGAACTGGACTCACTGAACCTTGCTGGTCAAGACCGTGACCTTCAGTATGATAAAACACTCTCTAACTTACAAGATTTGGATTACGCTGCAGCGGTGTCCGATTTAAGTAAAAATCAAACGATTATGGATGCTGCACAAAAATCTTTTGTCGCAACGACCAAGCTATCATTATTTAATTTCATTTAAGTAGCAAACTAGTTGCTACATTTCTTGTTGCTACTTTTCTAAAAATTATTTAGATTTTATTCCGCGCTTACTTCGCTATTTGTGACATATGAATGGTGCCTAGCTCAATCAAGTTTTCGATTGGCTTTTCAATAGAGGATAAGGAAACCGCCAGCACGATAAAGCCAACGCTGATGGTAATCGGAAATCCGATCCCAAACAGATTGAGTTGTGGTGCAGTTTTGGTGAGAATACCCAAAGCCATATTGGTAATCAGCAATGCGGTCACTACAGGGAGTGCCAAGGACATACCAGCAGTAAAGATCATTTCCGCCCATTGTACGATTTTCATATAATCAACGCTGCTAGTCTCTGCGCCAATAGGCATGGTGGTAAAGCTATTGGCGATGGCAGAGACCATTAATAGATGCCCATTTAAACTTAAAAAAATGAGCATAGCCAAAATGACTAGGAACTGGCTAATCGCAGTTGTTTGCCCACTGGTTTGCGGATCAAAAAAACTTGCGAAACCCAAGCCCATCGTCATACCTATCATGTGCCCTGCAAGTTCAATAGCACTAAACACTAATCGCATGCAAAAACCGATCGCCAAGCCGATCATGAGCTGCTGCGCTAGGATCAACAAACCTTTAAATGAAAAAATTTCGAAACTAGGTATCGCAGGTAAAGTGGGAATGATAATTAACGTCAGCATGATGCCTAAGCCTAATTTGATGCGATTAGGTACTGCTGGGTGACTCAGGATCGGTGCGCTTGCAATCATGCCCAACACTCGTGTTAAAGGCCAAAGTAAACTCACAATCCAAGTCTGAAGTAAATCGCTACTGATTGTAATCATGGCAAAAGTAATGCGCTAATGCGGCTTATTTCAGCCTGCCATTGCGGGAATACTGGTAAATACAGTACGCATATAATCCACCATGGTGGTCAACATCCAAGGCCCTGCAACTACCAAACATGCAATCACACCTACTAGCTTTGGAATAAACGATAATGTCTGTTCATTAATCTGCGTAGCTGCTTGAAAAATACTCACCAGCAAGCCTATCAACAGCACAACCAATAAAATAGGCGCTGCGACCATTAAAGTTACTTGCATGGCTTGACTGCCTATTGTCATCACGCTTTCTGGTGTCATGGTATTTCCTATTCTATTGACTCAATTAAAACGACTTAATTAAAACTCTGTACTAACGAACCGAGTATGAGTTGCCATCCATCTACCAGCACAAACAACATGAGTTTAAAGGGTAATGACACTATGACTGGCGATACCATCATCATACCCATTGCCATTAACACACTCGCCACCACCATATCAATAATCAAGAATGGGATAAAGATTGCGAAGCCAATTTGAAACGCTGTTTTTAATTCACTGGTCATAAAAGCGGGCACCAATACTCTTAACGGCACTTGTTCAGGTGTTTGGATATCTTTTACTTGTGCCATGTTAGCGAATAAAGCCAAATCCCCTTCTCTGGTTTGCTTCATCATAAAACCTTTAAGCGGATCAACGCCTTTGTCTAAAGCTTCTTGCATGGTGATTTTGTTCTCAGATAACGGTTGATAAGCATCTGCATAAATTTTATCGATGACTGGACTCATCACAAAAAATGTTAAGAATAAGGCTAAGCCGATTAACACTTGATTAGAAGGCGCAGACTGCGTTCCCAATGCCTGACGTAGTAACGACAATACGATAATGATACGTGTGAACCCAGTCATCATCAGCACTGCTGCTGGCAGAAAGGTTAACGAAGTCATCAAAATAAGTGTTTGAATACTCAGCGTATAGTTTTGCCCACCACTGGCACTTGGCGTTGCATTGATCAATGGCATGCCATTTTCTGCCCAAGCATGCGTTGGCAAAAGCATGACGCATAAAGCGCAAAGCAATGCTGAAATAAACCAATGTGTTAATTTAAGGCGCTGCATATTATTTTTTCTCTGAAGATTCATGCTCAGTTTGACTCTTGGATTGATTCATCGATTGTTTTAACCAGTTGGCAAAAGGCTGTACGGTTTTATCCAAGCTGTTTTGTATCACCCTTGTATGAGGGGATTGATCATGACTTGTCAGCGGAATTGACTCACCAGGCTCTAAATTTGCAATACCGTTCACCTGCCCTGCAGCTACACCAACGACAATCCAGCGACCAGCAATTTCTAGTACGACCACACGCTCACGTGAGCCCACACTGACACCACCGACCACCTTAACAGCAGAAGCCTGAACACCTCCGCCAGGTAACATTCTTTTAGCACCCCATGCCGCTGCGGCCATCACTGCCAACACCACGCCCAAACCTATAAATAGTTTAAATAAACTCATGCCTGGCGAAGGCGCTGTGGTTTCTGCTGCAATGCCAAACATCGGCATACTAAGCATGCTCATCCACAATATATTTTTAACGATATTCATCATGCTCTTTAATTGGTTAAACATAGAACACATTAACGATTAATCTTGCGAATACGTTCTGCTGGCGTAATGATGTCAGTTAAGCGTATGCCAAACTTATCATTCACTACTACTACCTCACCTTGCGCAATTAAGCAGCCATTCACCAGTACATCCATTGGTTCGCCAGCCATACCATCTAGCTCAACCACAGAGCCTTGTGCTAATTGCAATAAATTTTTAATCGCAATTTTAGTGCGCCCTAACTCCACAGTCAGCTGTACTGGAATGTCTAGAATAAAATCAATGTCATTTTGCGTATCATGTAGTTTATTTGAGGGACTGAACTCATTAAACACTTGCGCCTTTTGCACATTGCTGTCTTGCAAAACAGAAGATTCGGCTGAAGCTTGTTCCGCCATTGCGGCATCCCAATCATCTTCTGCAATCGTTTCTACATCTGTGTTTTGCATCATACTGTCTTCCATTTCCGTTTGATTATCTGCTGCCATTGGATCACTCGCCATAGGGTTCCCCTTTAACATATTCCGTTGAGTTTGATCTCAGTAACTTTTCCACACGCAATGCATATTGCCCGTTAAATAGACCATATTTACAAAGCATCACTGGGATACCATCAATATGCGCTTCTACAGAATCTTCAATACTGATTGGTATCACATCGCCTGCCTTTAAATTCAACACCTCTTCTAAACGCACTTTGGTTTTAGCAAGATCTGCAACAATCTCCACCTCTGCCGCTTGTACTTGTTGCGTCATCAATTTAACCCAGCGTTTATCTGTACCTAACACCTCACCCTGTAATGGCGATGTCAGCAAATCTTTAATAGGCTCAAGCATAGAATAGGGGAAACAGAAATGCATTTCACCCGTGGCTGGGCCCAATTCAATATTAAAAGTAATCGCCACGACCACTTCATTCGGGGTGGCGATATTGGCAAATTGCGTATTCATTTCTGAGCGTACATACTCAAAATTAAGCGGGTACACTGGCTCCCATGATTTTGCGTAAGTTTCAAATATAATCGCTAAAATGCGTTGAATAATGCGTTGTTCGGTTTGGGTAAAATCACGGCCTTCTACACGCGTGTGAAAACGGCCATCGCCGCCAAACATATTGTCCACCACCAAAAATACCAAGGTAGGATCCAGCACCATCAAAGAAGTACCACGTAAAGGCTTTGCCTGTACTAAGTTAAGATTGGTGGGCACCACTAAGTTACGGATAAAATCGGTATATTTTACGATTCTGACGGGACCGACTGAAACTTCTACGGTACGACGCAAGAAGTTAAACAACTCGATTCGCAACAGTCTGGCAAATCGCTCATTAATAATTTCAAGCGTCGCCATACGACCGCGCACAATACGTTCTTGCGTCGCTAAGTTATAAGGACGGGCGGTGCTAGGATCTACATCAGACTTTTCCTCGCCTTGATCCCCCTCTACCCCTTTGAGCAGAGCATCAATTTCGTCTTGTGATAAAAACTTGTCAGTCATAATGAAGCTTGAAACGCGTTACTGGATGACAAAAGAAGTAAATAGCACGCTGTTCACTTCCAAAGGCTTTTCACCTTTAACAAAAGGCTTTTTCAACTCTGCCAGCATTTCGTCACTCAGCAGGGTTTTGCCTTCCGATGTAGAAACATCTGAAGCTTTCTTGCTGGTCAACAACATGAGTAAGCGATTACGCACTGCAGGCATTTGTGTTTTTAAATGTTCTGCAACTTCTGGACTAGCCACTTGAACAGTCGCATCTAATTGAAGAAACTTTTCGTCAGGATCTGGCTGCAAATTCACGGTAAATGTTTCTAAGGCAACAAACACAGGCGCTTTGGGAGGTTCCTCATGTTTTTTTTCTACTTTTCCAGCTGGTTTTTGATGCATAAAATACCAGCCTGCACCGCCACCGCCCACGACTAGCAAGGCTGCCGCAATGATGATGATTAATTTCTTTTTAGAAGACTTGGCTGGTACCTCAGCTGCTGCCTCTTCTTTGCTTGCATCTTGCTTAGGTTCTTGTGCCATCTTTAAAACCTTTCTTTAACAATATCACCAATGTTTTGAAGCTTCTTTATAAGCTTATGATGGCTCTATTATGAGAAAAAAAGTCCTAAGAATATGCACAGATAAGAGGTATAAAAGACCGTCTAATCAGGCTTTACAATAAATGAGTCAGTTTCAGCGCTGACACACTAGGCGAAAGTATCTACTAAACCCAAATTATTAGTTGAAATGACCTTTTGCATGACTACTGGCTCTTCTAGCGTGTGTTCTGACGGCTTCAAAAGCTGTTGCTGAGAACGCTGCTGCATTGCCTGCTGAAAATCACGCTGTGATTGCTCATTAGAGCTCACATTGGTATTCACCAATTGCATGCCAGACTCTTGCATTTTGTCACGCAACATCACCATACCATCCTGCAAAGCCTGTCTGACCGCAGGGTTATCTGAAATAAAAGTTGTATCGACCTGATTATTATCGACTTGTATCACCACTTGTAACGGCCCTAAGTCAGGCGGGTTTAAGGTTAAGGTGGCAGTCTGCTCACCTGCACCCACCATCCATACCACACGTTGATTTACCGCTTGATTCCACTCAGCCTTTCCAAAGTAAGGATCAATTGGATGGGTTAACGCTGTTTGTTGCAGTGCAAGGTTATTATTATTTTGTGAGACCACATTGGTTTGAATTTGTGCAAGTGTATTCACTTGAATACTAGCCTCTTGCGCAGATTTTGTCACTGATGCGCCTTCTTTCAATGCCAGCTTTGCAGACTCACTCGCAGATTTCTCAAGCAAAGTGCTCATCGTTTTATCATGCGCAGGTTGATCTGCTATCAAGCCATCTGCTATTTTTTTGTCTGTGCGCGAATCAGTCTCTACTGATTTTTTTTCAATCTCTGCACGTTTTTTAGACAAATCCATACTAGCATCTAGTACTTTTCCATCTTCACCCTCACCCTTTAACGCTGAGGCCGACTCTAAAGCTTCACCCTGCACATTTAATTCTGACTTTAGCGCATTGGGGGCCACCTTTTGATTTTTAGCCTCATTAATCGCCACAGCCATTTCGCTTGTAACATCTTCTGTGTTTTTCTCAACAGAAGATTGTGTATTTCCATTTTGAATCATTGCTGCACTTTGCAAGGTTGCCACCATTGCCTGCGCTGCATCAGAAGCCACCACCTCTTCACTCTTTGGCAGTTTTTTATGGTTTGATTTAGTATTCACAATAGGTTGTTTTACATCAGTATTTTTATCTAGCGCAATGTTCAGAGACAAATCCTCACTCACCGTGCCTGACTGTGACGTAGGAATCTCCGCTGACTTTTCGTTTTCTATCTTGAGTTTATCTTTTTGTATTTGGTCTTTTTGTTGAGTGACTTGTGTTTTCAGCATTTCAGCAAACTTGTTTGGGCTATCCGAAACGTCATCCATCGCGCTCTGGCTTGTGGATGCATGCTCATTGCCCATCTTATTTCTCAAAGCTGTGACGTGTGGTAACTGTAATGATAAATTATGCATCATATTGCTCCAAAAAAACATTTAACTCATTGATATGCTAGCGTTTTTCTATATTGTTCTGCGCTTTGCGGCCCACCCGCATGGCAAATTCATCCATTAACTGCTGATCTTTTTTTAACAATTGCTTTGTTTGTCTTGTATCTTGGCGTTGTTCCAACACTTCATAGGACAGTTTTTTACGCTGACTTTCTTTCCAATGTCTTTTTTGTAATTGCACATGACGCTTGGCTGTTTCAAGCATCTCAAGCTGTCCCTTTACTGCTTGATCCAATTTACTAAAAAAACTGTGGAAATTTTGATAGGCTTGCGCGCCTATCCCCGTTTCCAAACTTTTCTTTAAGTTCTTACCATAGTCTTTTTGATACTCCACTAACATATCGTATTTAGACTGCGCTTCATCCGCGACTTTCATGGCATCAGCAAGTGCTTCTGTTGCAGAGTTCACCTCTTTTTCAGCGATTTCTTTTAACATTTTGATTATTTCTATTGAACCTGTCGCCATATACCACCACACCTATCATAAAAATTATTTGAAAACTGCACTAGTCTGCCAATAAATAAGCCAGATGATTCACGCTCTCTTCCATGCCTGCACGTTCAGCAATATCCTGTTGTAAAAACGCTTCTATTTGAGGGTGCTTTTCAATGGCAATATCTAACACAGGGTCAGCACCCGCTTCATAAGCCCCTACGCTAATCAGATCAATACTGCGCATATATCTAGAGTTTAATTGTTTTAATTTACGTGCCAGTTTTTGATGCTCAGTACTCGTAATATTGTGCATAGCACGACTAATCGATTGCTCAACATCAATGGCTGGGTAATGCCCACTTTCTGCCAGACTACGACTCAGTACAATATGCCCATCTAAAATGGCTCGCGCAGCATCTGCAATCGGATCTTGTTGATCATCACCTTCTGTCAACACTGTATAAAATGCAGTGATAGAACCTTCGCCACGTGCGCCGTTACCTGTGCGCTCTACCAATGCTGGTAATTTAGCAAATACAGAAGGGGGATAACCCTTGGTAGCTGGTGGCTCACCAATCGCTAACGCAATTTCACGCTGTGCCATCGCATAACGGGTGAGTGAGTCCATAATCAACAATACATTTTTTCCTTGATTCCTAAAGCTTTCTGCAATGGTTGTCGCATAATTCGCGCCTTGTAATCGCATTAAAGCCGAGGCGTCCGCAGGTGCCGCTACGACCACAGATCGTGCCAGACCTTCAGCACCTAGAATTTGCTCAATGAACTCTTTGACCTCGCGACCGCGTTCACCAATCAACCCAACCACAATGACATCTGCCGTGGTATAGCGTGCCATCATGCCTAGCAGTACGCTCTTACCAACACCTGAGCCTGCAAACAAACCCATACGTTGTCCACGCCCTACTGTTAGCATGCTGTTAATGGCACGCACACCTACATCCAGTGTTTCTTCAATCGGCGCTCTGGAAAGCGGATTGGTTGGGCGCGCGCTTAACGGTGCACTTTGCGACGCATCAATCTTACCTAGCCCATCCAGAGGATTTCCTGCACCATCAACTACCCGACCTAGCAAAGCGTCACCAACAGGTAAATGCCGAGCACGGTCATTTGCTCTTCTTCTTGGTGGTCGCCCATATTGTGGTTTAGGTAAAGTTTCAGACACATCAATCGCAAATACTTTAGCGCCAGGTACAACGCCATCAACACTGCTTTGTGGCATCAACAACAAACGCTCTCCATCAAACCCAACCACTTCCGCTTCGACTCTTGTACCTTCAGATAGCGGCACATAACACGCACTACCGATCGGCAACTTAATCCCTGCTGCTTCCATGACCAACCCCGTTAACTTGGTGATACGGCCAGCAATTTCTAATGGCTCAACGATCTTGAGTATCTCTTTGCAGTCGCCGATATAACTCTGCCACCTTTGTGCATGGACAGATAATGTATCAGTCGTCATCATGGCAACAACCAATCATCATGCTTGGAGAGTGCTTCTGTGATTCTTTTCCAGCGTACAGCATTGGTAGCATCAATTTGATTCGCACCAGTCTCCACCAAACAGCCTCCACGCTCAATATTACTGTCTTCAATAATTTGCCATTGCTGACTGGCAATTTCCTCTGCGAGATATTCTCGCAGAATATGTGCGTCTTCATGATGCACAAGAATACGTGCAGGTTTTTGTACATTTGGTAAATAGTGAATGGCATCTACCACGACTGGAATCACTGCAGCGGTATCTATGTTCAGTTTTACTTTAAGCATCGATTTAGCAATCTCAATCGCTAATGACAATATATCTTCTGCAATTGCCTCATCTGCACGCTCTAATGCTGTGTTAAAACCAGCTATCAATTGCGCTAACTGCGCGCGCTCTGCTTGCGCATGCTCTTTCGCTTTGGCCATGCCCACCACAAAACCTTCTTGCATGCCTTTGGTATAAGCTTCTTTACGAATGTTGTCTAAAATCAAATTCACAGACTGCGATTGTGCATTGTCAGGCTTGGTGTCCTTGACCTTCAACTTACTGGAACTAGTACTACTGTTGCCTTCTGCAAAACTAGACATTTCCCAGCGTTGATAAGCCGATTGTTGTTCTTTTGGTACTGCGACACTAGACATTTTGCAAATCCTTATACATATTTATCGTCATCACCTTTACCAGCAAGCATGATCTGACCTTCATCCGATAATTTACGGACAATTTGCAAGATTTGTTTTTGCTGTGCTTCAACTTCAGAAAGTTTGACTGGGCCTTTGCTTTCCAAGTCTTCTTTCATCATCTCTGCTGCACGAGAAGACATGTTTTTAAATATTTTTTCGCGCATTTCTTCTGAGGCACCCTTAAGCGCAACAATCAACATTTCTGACTGCACTTCACGCAATAGCACTTGAATACCCTTGTCATCGATATCCATAATATTGTCAAAGACGAACATCTCATCCATGATTTTTTGCGCCATTTCATCATCGTAGCTGCGCAAACCTTCCATCACGCTGGCCTCGTTATCGCCACTCATAAAGTTCATGATTTCTGCCGCGACCTTAATGCCGCCCATGGTTTGTTTTTTAATGTTTTCATTACCAGTCAACAACTTAGTCATGACATCGTTTAACTCTCTTAATGCAATTGGTTTTACGCCATCTAAAGTTGCAATACGCAACATCACGTCTTGACGTAATCTATCTGTAAAATGTCCAATAATTTCTGAGGCTTGGTCTGGCTCCAAGTGCACGAGAATAGTAGCGATAATTTGCGGATGTTCATTTTTAATGAATTCCGCAACCGTATATGCATCCATCCATTTCAAGCTTTCAATCCCGCTGGCATCTCTGGATTGCAAAATACGATTTAATAAATTAGAGGCCTTGTCATCGCCAAGCGCTTTGGTTAATACTGAACGAATATATTCATCAGAATCCAAACCAAAAGAGCTACTTTGTTCAACTTCGGTTAAAAACTCACTTACGGTACTCTCAACTTGCTCACGCCCTACCGATTTTAGGGTTGCCATGGCAGCTCCCAATTTTTGTACTTCTTTCGGGCTAAGGTATTTCATCACTTCTGCGGCCTCATCCTCACCTAAGGTCAGCATCAACACCGCACTTCTCATTACGCCTGCATCACTCATATTTATGACTCATTTCCATTTGTCCAACTTGACACTACGCTTGCGACCATTCTTGGGTTATCTTTAGCAAGCTGTTTCACAGCACCTAAATTCTGCTCATATGCAGGTAACTGGCCTTGTCTTGCCCCAGCACCAATATTCACAACCGCATCTTGACTCTCTTGCTGTGCTTGTCCAATCATTTTGGGCTGATTAGAGAACGTGGTCAGCTTACTCATCATCGGTTTTAAAATACGTTTATAGATTAAGAACAGCACTACAACACCAGCAATAAACCGTAAAATGTCTTTAGCATATTCAATTGCAACAGGACTTTTCCAAATGGGTGCGTCAGCCAGCACTTCTGTTGGCTCACTTGCAAATGGTGTATTGACTACCGTTAAAGAGTCCCCTCTTTCTTTGTTGAAACCCATTGCTTGCATAGCTAAATCATTGATTTGTTTTTTCTCAGCTTCAGTTAAAGGGCGATAAGTCACTTTGCCAGCTTTATCCTTGACGGGCATATTGTTAACCAGCACTGCGACTTGTAAGCGTTTAACACCGCCCATAGGCTGTTGCACATAGCTGACTGTTTTATCTAACTCATAATTGGTGGTTGAGTTCTTTTGAGTGTTTGCTTGCGCACCAGAAGCTGTTGCTGTTGATGCAGCATTGGCATTAGATTCAATCGGCGCTGTCGAATTGGCTGGAGGTTGGTTAGAAAGTGCACCTGGTACGCCAGAAGCGTCTCCGCCATTAGCACTATTTGACTCATTCACCTGTGCACTGCGAATCGCCATCTCATCTGGCTTAAAGTTAGGTTTATATTTCTCCGCGGCTTGCTCGCTACTTGTAAAGTCAATCTCAGCACTCGCCTCAGCCCGTACGTTTTTTAAACCCACAATCGGTGAGATAATGGACTCCACGCGTTTCACAATGCTGGCTTGTATGTCGTCTACATACTTCATTTGCGTAGGATCCAAACCATTCGCCGCTGTTTTTTTAGAAGTATCAGAAAGCAAGTTTCCATTCTGATCCACTACAGTCACATTACTCGCGGGTAAATTGGGTACACTGCTCGCCACCAAATGCACTACGGCGGCCACTTGCTGTGCGTCTAATGTTCTGCCCGCATGTAAGTTGAGTAAAACAGAAGCCGTTGGATTTTGTTGATCGCGCACAAACACGCTAGGTTTAGGAATCGCCAAATGAATGCGTGCCACTTGTACGGCGTCAATTGCTTGAATACTGCGCTCTAGCTCACCTTCTAACGCGCGCTGAAAGTTCACTTGCTCTACAAACTGAGAAACGCCAAATTTTTGATTCTCTAAAAGCTCAAAACCAATATTGCCTCCTTTAGGCAAACCTTCTGATGCTAACTTAAGCCTTGCAGTATGTACTTGTTCGGCAGGAACTAATATCGCCGAACCACTTTCAGAAAACTGATAAGGCACATTCATTTTTTCCAGCGCTGCGACAATCGCACCGCCATCTTTATCAGAGTAATTAGAAAACAAAATCCGATAATCTGGTTTTTGGCTCCACATCCAAAACGCAACCATCACAGCGATTACAGCGGCAACCCCAGCCAGTAACAATAGCTTATTACCCAATTGCGCTGATATTGGCATTGCGTTTCCACTCATCAGGGCGGCGTCATTTGCTGCTGCCATTTAAAACCTCCAAAACATCAAATTTGCAAATTATTAAGTAGTCTATCGACTGGATACCATCACACTACTCATACGATTAAGCACTATTATGCCCGTCTCGCGTATTTTCAAATTTACGAATAAAGCACTTTTCACTCCCCTATTTCTGCGCTCAATAAAAAGCAGAAGTAATACACTGTGCATAAGTCAAAAAAGATTTAATTTTCTGAGTCTAGCCAGAAGATAAGTTAAAGAACGGAGGTAACACATGAAAACTGGTGGAATAGATGCTTCTAGAATAGAGTCTATGCTTGCCCAGCTCAAAGCCGCTGCGCAAAAGCCTGCTGCACAATCCAATTCTGCTGCCAATGCTATTGGCTCGAATGGTGATGGATTAAAAGCCATAGGAAATCAACAAAACGCCTCTAAGGTAAGCTTTACAGATGCGCTCAAGGCTTCGCTTGATCAAGTCAATCAAAGTCAGTTAGAGGCAGAAAAATTAGGCAAAAACTTTGCGATGGGAGATGACAGCGTGAGCTTGTCAGATGTCATGATTTCGGGGCAAAAAGCAAACATTTCATTTCAAGCCACGATACAAGTGCGCAACAAACTGGTGAGTGCCTACCAAGACATCATGAACATGCAAGTCTGATTACTCTACGTTTAAACGTAAAATTCAGCCAAGTCTCACCAATTTAAGCAGCTCGTTAATCTACATGGGGTTGTTAAGATTAAACTGAGGAATAATAATTAAGGGTATCAGATATACATTTTTAATGTTAAACCATGGGGAAGAAGTCCAAATATGATGGTTAACTTTCATTAGCTAATTCTGATTTCGGGATAGATCTAGTAATAGAGCTACTCCAACTGGTTCAACTTTAAGCATTGGAATGACTGCATATCTTTTTGAATGTTGTTGAACTACCGAATTAATCTCAACCAATTCATTTAACGCTCTTTGATGAAGTAGTGATGATGTGGTCTTTGTTGCTGCAACACTGCTATTGATCACCCAAGCCCAAGGCTCAATACCAGCACGACGCAGGTCTTCTTGCAGATTGGCTGCTTCTAAGACTGGAGTTTTTTCGGCCAGCGTCACGATGAGAATTTTGGTTTGTTTGGGATCTTGCAATTGCATCATCGGTGTTGTGAAGTGCAAATTGGCTTTATCCATTTGGCGAGCTATTTCACGATGGTAGGCACCTGTTGCATCTAACAATAACAACGTGTGCCCTGTCGGTGCAGTATCCATTACAACGAATTTCTTGCCAGCTTCACGAATGATGCGTGAGAATGCCTGAAATACAGCGATTTCTTCAGTACAGGGTGAGCGTAGGTCTTCTTCTAGCAGAGCGCGACCATGCACATTTAACTCAGCACCTTTAGACTCTAAAACGTGCTGGCGATAGCGCTCTGTTTCTTCATGTGGGTCTATGCGACTTACGGTTAGATTGTCTAACGTGCTATTGAGCGTGTCTGATAGATGTGCGGCTGGGTCTGATGTGGTTAAATGTACAGGTAAACCACGATGCGCCAATTCGACTGCAACTGCGGCAGCTATCGTAGTTTTACCAACTCCGCCTTTACCCATCGTCATGATCAATCCGTGACCATCTACCGCAATACTATCCACTAATTGAGATAGGCTGGGCTTATCTACTGTAATGGCTGACTCATTGATCACATGCTGTTGATAAGGTGTGTCTATTAATAGCTGACGTAATGTATCTAAACCAACCAAGTCGAAGGCTTTAAGTGCAACCAGATCTTGTGGCAGTTGCTTCAATACTTCTGGAATAGCATTTAATGCAGCTTGTTCACGTTGGTAAATAGCGGCAGCAAGAGAATCGGTTTCAGCTTCAATCTTCGGCAGAATGCCATTGATGACCAAATACTGTTGTTTCAGACCAATGCCTGCCAATTCCTCATGTGTTCTGGCAACTTCACGCAATGTGGATTGTTGAGCACGTGCGACTAAGATCAATCTTGTACGCTTGCCATCGGCGAGTGCATCCACAGCAGCTTTATATTGCTCACGTTGTTTTTCAAGGCCAGCCAATGGGCCAAGACAAGAAGCATCGCCTTTACCTTCTTCCAAAAAGCCACTCCAAGCACCAGGAAGTTGTAACAGGCGTATTGTGTGTCCAGTAGGGGCAGTATCAAAAACAATATGGTCATACTCTGCCGTTAGAGGTGAATCAATAAGAAGTGATGTGAACTCATCAAAGGCTGCAATTTCGGTTGTACAGGCACCTGACAATTGCTCTTCAATGCCTTTGACTACAGCATCAGGTAGTATTCCACGCACTGGGCCAACAATACGGTCTCTATATAATTGCGCGGCGGCTTGTGGGTCGATCTCAAGAGCTGAAAGATTTTGAATTGCTGGCACTGGAGTAATATTGTTGCCAATAGTGATTCCAAATACTTGTCCGACGTTTGATGCTGGGTCGGTACTTACAAGTAGCACTCGCTTACCTGTTTCAGCTAATTGAATTGCTGTTGCACAGGCAATGGAAGTTTTGCCAACTCCACCTTTGCCTGTAAAAAATAGAAAGCGAGGTGGCTGGTCAAGAAATCGCATGGAATTTACCTTGTAGTGTTAAAATCTACGTGCGCTTAACAACATTTGCTACCGCTACAACAACTACTTGCTGGAGTCTCTACGGCTGAGGCAATCTCTGCCCAGCGCGATAACTCAATGCGATTAGGATAGCGGCCAGCTAACGCGAATTCCCCGTCAACGAGAATCAATGGCAAGGCCTCTTGTCCAGAACGTTCCAAGAAATCTTTAACTATTTTATTGTTGGCAAAATCCAAGGGCTGTTGCGCAAGATTGAAACGCTCAATTTGTGCGCCGTTACTCTTAGCCCAATCCACATCAGCAGAGAAATTTACTAACTGCTGATCAACCTCGGTGCCACATACACCACTACTACAGCACATAGCAGGATCAAATACTTGTATTGATTTAGTCATTATCATTTCCTTATTAAACTAATGTTGCAATCTTTTATTTGGCCTTGAGTAAATCCATACCATGTATTAGCGTTTTTAGTAGCAGGCAAAAAGGCATCAATTCGATCCAATTGAGTGAGGCATGCTCTAACATAAATTGATATCTAAACAATCGCTCAAGTTGCTAATATTAGTAAATTTCTAATTCTTAGTTTGGCCAATTTTTTCAACTTCACGCTTGATGGCAATGTTATCTAAATTAGCTAATGGAAGATTAGCGAATAATTGAACGCGATTATTGATATAGCGAAATATCTTTTGGAATTCTCGACGCTTTTCTTCATCAGTGCCTATAAATGCTGCAGGATCCTCAAAACCCCAATGTGCTGTTATTGGGTTTCCTAGCCAGACCGGGCAAACTTCACCTGCTGCATTATCACAAACCGTGAAAATGAAATCCATTTGTGGTGAATTTGGAGTAGCAAATTCATCCCAACTTTTGCTTCTCAAATTATCTACTGGATATCCAAGTAATTCAACTTGCTCAATTGCAAGTGGATGAACTTTTCCTGTAGGGTGGCTGCCCGCACTATATGCCTTAAAACGACCTTTGCCCAATGTATTAAAAAGAGCTTCGGCCATAATACTACGCGCAGAGTTTCCAGTACATAATACAAGAATATTGTAAACTTTGTCAGTCATATTCAATTCCTTTTTGTTCGTATAGAGTTATATATAAATACTACTTTAGAGTTCATTGATGCTACTTTATTAAAATAATTTAAACACTTTCTTTTGACTTACAGATTTCAGATGTTGTGCATGGATTTCCGCCGCAACAATTTTTTGTGAGGAATGCCAATAAGTCATTCATGGCATCATAATTAGCTGAATAATAAATAAAACGAGTGACTTGCTTTGAATTAATGAGGCCTGCATGACTTAACTCTTTTAAATGAAATGACAATGTGCTCGCTGGAATTTGAAGACTTTCGCCTATAACTCCAGCAGATAAGCCTTCATGACCTGCCTGCACCAATAATCTGAATATTTCCAAACGTGCCTCTTGTGCAAGAGAAGATAGTAATAATACGGCTGATTTAGTTTCCATAGTTTCTATATTTCCATAAATATAGAAATATTGTCAAGTGGATTATATAAGATGATTGAATCATGTAATTAAAATTGAGATGAAAGCACTCATTTTCGACTGAGTGAGAGAGCCATACTCTAAAAGCCATGCTGAAATGTAAGGCTTTTCATTTTCAATTAACAGGAGTAACTTTTACGATTTTATAGTTGTGATAATCACTTTGTAGGTGTATACATTAAATCTAAATCTTATGAATATAGGCAGATTTATATATGAAGTTTAAGGACTATTACGAAGTTTTAGGGGTTGCTCGTTCCGCAACTGAAGATGAAATAAAGGTTGCTTACCGAAAACTTGCTCGTAAATATCATCCTGATGTAAGCAAAGAACCTGACGCTGAAGATCGCTTTAAGGAAATTGGCGAAGCCTATGCTGTGCTGAAGGATCCTGAGAAACGTGTAGCTTATGACCAAGTAGGTAGCCAGTCCAAACATGGGCAAGATTTCACACCACCACCTAATTGGGACGCTGGATTTGAGTTTAGTGGCAGAGGTTTTTCCCCTGACTCTTCTGCAGATCAAAGTGAATTCTTTGAAGCGCTTTTCGGTCGCCATGCAAGAAGCAGGCAAAATCAGAACATCAATGCAACAGGTCAGGATCACCACGCAAAGGTGATGATTGACCTTATTGATGCCTACAAAGGCGCCAAGAGAACTATCTCACTACAAATGCCAAGCCATGATGCTCATGGTAGAGTTGTTATGCAAGAACGAATGCTTGATGTGACAATTCCGATTGGTATTCACGCTGGCCAACACCTTAGATTAAATGGTCAAGGTGCCCCTGGAATTGGTGCAGGTTCAGCTGGTGATTTATATCTCGAAATACAATTCAAACCTAATGCGCTTTTCCGAATCGAAGGAAAAGATGTATATATGGATTTACCCGTCACCCCTTGGGAGGCAGCATTAGGCGCAACTATTACCATTCCAATACCAAGTAGTTCAGTTGAACTTAAAATTCCGCCAAATTCAAAATCAAATCAAAAATTAAGATTAAAAGGTCACGGAATCCCTGGAAAAACGCCTGGTGACTTTTATGTGGTAATCACAATTGTAATACCACCAGCAGAAACCGATGATGCAAAAGATGCCTATCGTGCAATGGCTAAAGCATTTGATTTTAACCCTAGATTGAATATGAAGGGATCATCATGAGTACATCAAATATACAAATCATAGAAAGCACTATTGTTGAAGATGAAGTTCACATGTCAATCACAGAACTCTGCCACGCAACTAATGCAGAAACTGAACATGTGATTGCATGGGTTTATGAAGGGATACTAAACCCTAAGGGTAACTCTCCTGACGACTGGCGTTTTAGTGGAGACTCTCTGAGACGCGCTAAGAAAGCCTTAACATTATCACGCGATCTCGAAATTAATACGCCTGGAGTTGCAATGGTGCTTGATCTACTTGATGAAATATCTAGACTTAGGAAATAGCTGACTGGTCGATATATATAAGGAAAGCTAAGAAATCAAACCTATCATTAAGCGATTTTGAGAAACTATAAGCCTAAAGCCGATAATCCTGAATGGTCATCTGGTCTACGGCCGAGCGGCCAAAAGAACTTGCGTTCGGTCTCTTTAATCGGCAGATCATTAATGCTGGCGTAACGCAGTTCCATTAAGCCGTTCGCATCAAACTGCCAATTCTCGTTGCCATAAGATCTGAACCAATTGCCTGCGTCATCATGCCACTCATAGGCAAAGCGTACGGCGATGCGATTACCATCAAATGCCCATAGTTCCTTAATAAGCCGATAGTCCAACTCCTTTGCCCACTTGCGTGTCAGAAACTCAATAATTTGCTCCCTTCCACGTGGAAACTCTGCGCGATTACGCCATTGTGAATCAAGTGTGTATACCAATGATACACGTTGCGGATCGCGGCTATTCCAACCATCCTCGGCCATGCGCACTTTTTGAATAGCTGTTTCTTGATTAAATGGTGGGACGGGTGGCCTGATTTCTGTATTCACAATAAACGCTCCTTAAAATAACGCTTTACTCGCCTAAAAAACCACCACTTTGATGCGTCCAAAGGCTCGCATACAAACCCCTTTTAGCAAGCAGCTTTTTGTGGTTACCTTCTTCTATAATTTTGCCGCCCTCTAGCACAATCAGTCTATCCATGGCAGCGATAGTAGAAAGACGATGTGCAATGGCAATCACGGTTTTACCTTCCATGAGTTGATACAGACTGCTTTGTATCACTGCTTCCACCTCTGAATCCAACGCGCTGGTTGCTTCATCCAGCAACAGAATTGGCGCATCCTTGAGCATGACGCGCGCAATGGCGATGCGCTGACGTTGCCCACCAGAAAGCTTAACACCGCGCTCGCCCACATGCGCATCATAACCAGTACGACCTTTAGCATCTTGTAGGTTGAGTATAAACTCGTGCGCTTCTGCTCGCTTGGCAGCAGCAATCATTTCTGCTTCAGTTGCATCTGGACGACCATACAATATATTGTCGCGTACACTGCGATGCAACAAAGAAGTGTCTTGCGTGACCATACCAATATGCTCGCGCAAGCTCACTTGTGTTACGTGATTAATATTTTGGTCATCAATCTGGATGCTTCCTGCCTCTACTTCATAAAATCTGAGCAGCAAATTCACAATGGTAGATTTTCCTGCACCAGAGCGTCCGACAAGCCCTACTTTTTCACCCGCTTTGATATGTAAATTCAGCGCTTGCAGCAACTGCCCATGACCATCAGCGTTAGTTTGTAAAGCTCTGCCATAACTAAAATCGACATCTTCAAACACAATTTCGCCATGTGTGACATGTAAGGGCTTGGCATTTTCAGCATCGACAATTTTATTATGCGTCGTCAGCGTGTTCATACCATCTTGTACCGTGCCGATTTGTTCATACAGTGAGGTCATTTCCCACATCACCCAATGAGAAATTCCGTTCAAACGTAAGCACATGGCAGTGATAGCTGCGACAGCCCCTACGCCAACCTGCCCTTTGCTCCATAACCACAAAGCCACGCCGCCACTGCCAATAATCAATAACATATTAAGCAAGTGGTTAATGGTTTCCACCCCGCTGACCATTTGCATTTGTTTTTTCACAGTGACCAAAAACTCTTGCATGGCAGTTTTTGCATAACCAGCTTCACGCCCTGCGTGTGAAAAAAGTTTGACCGTACTGATGTTGGTGTAGGCATCGGTAATGCGACCCGTCATCAGCGAACGCGCATCAGCCTGACGTTGCGAAACCTTAGCTAACCTTGGAATAAAATAGTACAGCGCACAGGAATACAATACTAGCCAAATCAAAAATGGCCATATAATCATCAGATTAAAGTTACCCACCACGGTTACAATGGTGACAAAATAAATGACGACATACACCATAATGTCTGACACAATAAACCAGACATCACGCACTGCCAGTGCAGTTTGCATCACTTTTGCTGCGACACGCCCTGCAAACTCATCTTGATAAAAACTCATGCTTTGTCCAAGCATCAGTCGATGGAAATTCCAACGCAAGCGCATTGGAAAGTTGCCCGCTAATGTTTGATGCTTTAGTAACGTTTGCAACCAGATTACCACTGTACTGAATAGCAAAATCCCTACTAGCAATAACAAATCCTTTAAGTGATAACTCCACAATACCTGTGGCACAATTTGCGAAAGTCTATCTACCACCTTGCCCATCATTGCAAACAATAACGCCTCAAACGCGCCAATAAAACCAGTTAAAATGGTCATGCACAAAATATATGGCCGCATGCCTTCAGTGCATGACCACACAAACGCCCAGAAGCTTTTAGGAGGGGTGCTGAATTCTTTTTCAGGAAAAGGATGAACTAGATTTTCAAACCAACGAAACATAGATTATTTTGCTTGTATCAAGCACACAGCCTCAGCCGCAATGCCCTCACCACGCCCTGTGAAGCCTAGTTTTTCTGTGGTAGTGGCTTTAATGTTAATTTGAGAAGTATTGACTGCACAGTCCTCTGCAATATTGGCACACATTTGTGCAGTATGCTCACTTAAACGCGGCGCTTCGCAAATCACTGTGGCATCAACATTGCCTACGGTAAAGCCCTTGTTAGCCAGCAACGCAATCACATGTCTAAGCAGCTCGCGTGAATCAATGCCTTTGTAACGCATATCGCTAGGGGGGAAATGCTTACCTATGTCTCCCAAAGCTGCTGCTCCAAGCAACGCATCGCATATCGCGTGCAATAGTACATCTGCATCAGAATGCCCATCCAATCCTTGATCATGTGGAATATTTACACCCCCAATAATACAAGGGCGGCCAGCCACTAATCTATGCACATCAAAACCATGGCCAATTCTAATGGTTGTCATATGTTTTTCTCAATTTACATTCAATAAGGCAGATAGAACCGCTAAGTCTTGTGGATACGTCACTTTTAAATTACGCAATGCTCCAATCACCAACTTAGGTTTAAGGCCAAGCGCCTCAATGGCTTCCGCTTCGTCGGTAGGCGTACCTTTAAAACACGTTAATGCTTCTTTTAATGTAGCATACTTAAACATTTGCGGCGTTTGCGCTTGCCAAAGCTGCTCTCGCGAAATGGTTTGGGCGACACGGGTTTGGCTATCCGCCTTTTTTAGGGTATCTGCAACTGGCAAAGCTAACAAACCACCGACATCATCATAGGCCAGCTCACTTGTAAACTGGTCTAAAAGCTGATTTGTCAAACCTGGACGCGCTGCATCATGCACTAATACCCAATCATCCGCCGCAACCATATCAGCAACTGCGCTTAAACCGTTCAGTACAGTCTGCGCACGGCTCTCGCCTCCACAATAATGCACTTGAGATTTAGCACATGCACTTAAGTAGTGACTGCGCCAATGCGCATCTTGCTCACTTAAAACCACATGAACAGAATGTATTTGGGCTGCTTGCTCAAACACCTCAATGACATGCTGAATCAAAGGCTTACCATTGAGTGCGAGATATTGTTTAGGGGCTTCTGCCCCCATGCGACTGCCACTGCCCGCGGCTGGAATAATTACATGAAAAAGCGCCATACCGTATTTTAGCATGGCGCTTTAGGTAAAATGCAACGCTGTAATTAATCTTCTGCTGTCGCGTTAATTTTGTGAATACTTAGATCTGCACCGTTAAATTCATCTTCTAAGTCTAAACGTATGCCCACCAATTTTTTGATAAGACCATACACAATCGCCCCACCTGTAAATGCAATCACCACGCCTAAACTGGTGCCTATCAATTGCGACATAAAGCTAATACCGCCAGCACTTACCGCCCCTGTACCACCTAGTGCTTTTATGCCAAAAATTCCAGCGGCCAAGCCACCCCAAGCACCACATAAACCATGCAATGGCCAAACACCTAAAACGTCATCAATTTTTAAACGATTCTGCGTTAAAGTAAACGCCCATACGAATAAAGCACCTGCCACCAAGCCAGTCACTAATGCCCCGAGAGGATGCATAATATCTGAGCCCGCACATACCGCCACCAGACCTGCGAGTGGGCCATTATGTACAAAGCCTGGGTCATTCTTACCGAATATCAATGCTGCTAAAGTACCGCCGACCAAAGCCATTAAGGAGTTAACAGCCACCAAACCAGAAATACCTTGTATCGATTGTGCCGACATCACATTAAAACCAAACCAGCCTACTGTCAGAATCCACGCACCTAAAGCCAAAAATGGAATGTTAGAAGGTGGATAAGCGTGCAAGCGACCGTCTTTACTGTATCGGCCAGTACGTGCGCCTAACAATATCACAGCTGCTAATGCGATCCAGCCACCCATCGCATGCACGACAACAGAACCCGCAAAATCGTGAAATGGCGCACCAAATGTTGCGATTAACCACTCTTGAAAACCATAATGCTTATTCCAAGCAATCCCTTCAAAAAACGGATAAACAAAACCAACCAGCAAAAATGTTGCGACCATTTGAGAGTTAAATTTTGCACGCTCGGCAATACCACCAGAAACAATCGCAGGAATCGCCGCTGCAAACGTCAGTAAGAAGAAAAACTTGACTAACTCATATCCATTTTTAGCGGCTAACACCTCAGCACCGCTAAAAAAAGTGACACCATAGGCAACGCAATAACCAATAAAAAAGTAGGCAATGGTTGAAACACAAAAATCCACCATGATTTTGACCAAAGCATTCACTTGGTTTTTATTTCGTACCGTACCCACTTCCAAAAATGCAAAACCTGCATGCATTGCTAGCACCATAATAGCGCCCAATAATACAAACAACACATCATTAGCCGAAACTAACGCTTCCATAAATCCCCCCATCTATTATATTTTTAATGATAAAACCCAAAATGGGAAGCAAATAATACGCCAATACACAACATATTGTTTTTAAACGCATTAAAATATGCATACTTGGAATTTTGCACTACTAAAGTGCAACACAAAGTGCATTGCACACTTACTGTGCAAATTGATGATTACAAGATACTGACCTTGCTGACTTTTAAGACATGCTCTTGAGCATCTGGATTGCCTGACCAGAAATTATAAAATTCCCGCACCACAACCAAAAATAATTGGCGTGTTTTTTTCAATTCAAACAAAGGAACCGTGGCGTCAACCGCAATACGGAAAGCATTTTTTTGAGTCACGGGGGCATCACGCAAACGCACTACTAATATCTTTGCGAATTTAAGGCGTACCTCAACCACTTCTGCAGGTGCATGTTCGCGATCTAAGGCTTTTTCGTACGCCTTAATTGCCCAGCTTTCGGCTGTGGAAAACTTCTCCTGATCGATATTTTTCCACATCTCCGACAGAGAAATTTCTAAAGGCATCCAATCAACAGGATGGAAATCAAATCCAATTTCAGAAGTCAGATGACTAATCGCCTTAAAGTCACCAATCCAGAATGGGAAAAACTCACGCGCAATCACCAAATTGGGTGGCCAAAAACTGGCTGCCTGATTTTCCATCAACGCTTCAACAGCCATCCTGTATTCATAACCATCGCAAGGCTTTCCTACTAGAAAAGGTATAAACTGCTCAAAGAAAACATCTCTTTGCTGCACACTGGCATCATCCCCGCCCTTACTTCTAAGCAACTTAAGATATGCTGCTACTGCATCACTTTCTCTTGTATTTTCCATGTAGACGATTTTTTAGATGACTTAGTTAATATGGACTTAGTTAATATAATTGTCGCAGATCAATGTTAAAATTCCTTGTGCTCAACTGCCTTGCTCAACCCTTAAACTAACATTAAAAGGCTGCTTTTGGAAATCATTTTACTTATCATTCTAATACTTGGCGCATGGTTTTGGCTAGACAGTGTCGCAAAACGTGAAATCGCCGTCAATTTTGGGCAATCTCTGGCGAATCGCTGTCAATTGCAGTTGCTAGATGAAACAGTCGCATGCACAAAAATGAGCGTAGGACGCGATAGTCGAGGTCACGCACAATTGCAACGTTTCTATGAGTTTGAAGTCACGGCAAATGGCACAGAACGCATGCAATGTCATCTGCAATTACTTGGTGATCAGCTCAAAAGCTGGCATATCCCGCCCTACTTACAACCTGTTAATTAGTCATGAATGCATATGTCGGTCGATTTGCGCCATCTCCGACTGGGCCGTTACATTTTGGCTCACTGGTCGCAGCAGTCGCAAGTTATTGCGATGCAAAAGCAAATCAGGGGCAATGGCTGATACGTATCGAAGACTTAGACAAGCCAAGAGAGATGGCTGGCGCAAGTCAAAATATCTTAAGCACATTAGAAGCATTTGGATTTGCGTGGGATGGCTCAATTATCTACCAAAGTCAGCGCACTCAAGCCTACGAGGAGGCTTTTTTTCGGTTACAAGAGATGGACAAAATATATGGCTGCATCTGTAGCCGTAAAGAAATTGCCGACTCTGCTGTACGCACAGGCATTGAAGGCGCTATCTATCCTAAAACCTGTTTGCAACACCCGCCTATAGCCAGTAAAAATATGGCCTACCGCGTCATGACAGAAAATAGGTCATTGTCATTTGTGGATCATGTTCAAGGTGTGATTCATCAAAATCTAGCGCAAGATATTGGTGACTTTGTATTGAAGCGTGCAGATGGCATATTTGCCTACCAGCTTGCTGTAGTGGTCGATGATGCTTACCAAAACATCACGCATATTGTGCGTGGCTCAGACTTACTTAATTCAACGACAAGACAATTGTACTTACAACAATTGCTGGGACTCAAAACACCATGCTATGCGCACATCCCCATTGTCGTCAATGAACAAGGAGAAAAGCTTAGCAAGCAAACATTAGCAGAAGCTATTGAAAGCGGCCAAGCTAATCAGCAGCTTTATCTAGCATTAAAATTTCTCGGACAAAATCCACCGCTAGAAATTAAAAAAGCCACATTGAGTGACTTGTGGCAGTGGGCAGTAACAAATTGGCGTATAGCTAACGTGCCGCAAACCAAGGCATTATTTCACGCAGTTTAAGGTATTTTCTCGCATATTTATTTGGTGCTTCTATGGATTGTCCGCCAATACATCCACACCCCTGTGACGGACAACAGCATCAAAATGATGGCAACAATATCCATTAGCAAAGGTCCATAGTAGCCAAAAATACGGCCACTATGCACATCCAACAAAACACGCTCTGCATTTATAGTTGGCAACAATAATGGCTTGATCCGATGAGCAATGTCTGCAGGCAACACTTTTGCCTGTGCCCATGCAATGCCTGAGGCGTTGGCTGGTAACCAATTTAAACCATCTTCACTGATATAAGTTTTTTGTAGACCTTTAAGCAACAATTGCTGTTCATTCGCTGTTTTACCAATCGCCTCAATCTTCGGTTCTGGCAGTGCGCTTTCTGTTAACTTGTCAACCAACTGACCATCTTTTGTATATAAATACAAGATGTTAGGGCTAGCCACTACATACAAATCGTGCCAAGTCAAAGCACCTACCACGGCGCTGCTGTTGTGTGCAATGAACTGCCCATTCAACAACCATCGACCATCGGCCTCGACCAAATAACCTTCTTCTAATACAAAACCCATTTTAGGTACCGATGGTTTTAGACCATACCAGCGTGTGAGCCATGTGGCGTTCAGCTCTTGCTTGCTTAGAGATAGGATATCGGTATGATTGAGCGCCAACCCACTTGTCGCCAAAAACAAAAAGAACAATGCAGCAATTGCGCCAAATCTAGCATGCCAATGGCGTAACAAACGGAGAATTTTAGTACGTGCGCTCATCATTAATTACGATTGTGACTCTTGTGCAACTAAAGCATCCAAGTATAACGCAAGTCTTGTCATGCGGCTCATAGCACTCACCGACAAAGTGGCACCAGAGATGCCATCTACTTGGCGAGTTAAATGACGATCTGGCTGTAACATCAAGCCCTCAAACTGCTTCAGAAAGGCTGGATGACGCACCTCCCAACCCCTGCTTTCGCGATACGTGAGCACACGCACTTGCACGATTTTATTAGCCTGTACCACAAAGCCTGCAGTAATCAGCTCTTCTTTGCCAATTTCTTCTAACACCCATGCGGTCACGCCATTTTGTTGCCAATAACGTTGTCTAATTTGATTGGGGGCATGACCCAATATCTGCTCTGCTTGTTTTGCATTGTCCTTAAGCAACCATAACAATTTGGGTTTAGGTACCTGTCCATTAAATACCTCTGCCAGAAAGGCATCCGCGCTCAAATATTGTTGGATGGCGTGCACAGGTGCGGTAGCTAACATCGACAACACAATGCTAAAGCTTAGTAAAATATGCTTCATATCCCCTCTTTGATTAGAACATGTAACCCATACCAAGATTCAAGCGCGCATCGCCTTTGTTGCCATCTGGCTTGTCAAACTGTTGATAATCCGCTTTTAGCACCACTTGTGGATGTGGCAAGTAATTCACACCAACTGTCCACACCTCATTGGCGCTTTCTGTACTTTTAACTGTATTACTGGCCAATTTATCTTGCAGATCCCATTTTTCAAAACGTACAAATGGTATAACGCTTTGATCTCCCGATTGCCATACTTTATAACCACCTTCTAGGTACCAGCCGTAAAACTGCTCGGCCACTTGGTTGCTCACATTGGTAAATGCTGTGTTAATCTCAGCCGCATCACTCAAATGACCTTGCGCATATAAGGCTCGCAAATCAAACTTGTCGACTTGATAGCGCGCATGCGCATCCCACAAAGTTAATCTGGCATCGGCACCATTCAGTAGGTCATCATTCTGCCCAGTATTTCCCGTGAACACACTCGCACCTACAGTTAAACCTAGCATACCACTGTAATCTAGTCGTGCATGAAAACCAATATTTTCGGCAGGCGCTTCAGCCACATTTTGTCTACCTTCTCGCACGCCCTTGGTTGCAAATTTTTCAAAACTGGCGGCTGATAAACTTGAACTTAAACCTGTTTGATACTTCCAACCTGGCGCTAATTCACCATACAAGCTCACGCCCGCCTCCCACCAAGTGCTCGGAATAATGCGGTTTTCTACATTGTTACGCTCTACGCCATAAAAAGTCGGTGGTTCATGCGTTTCATTTATAATACCTAGCGGCATTAAAAACAAGCCTGCTTTAGCGTTTATTTTTTCGCTAAAGTTAAAATCTAAATACGCTTGTTCTAATTCAACCGCACCGCCATTTTCTGTATTTGAATGTTCAATTTCAAGTTCTGATTTAAAGCTAATCCAATCGTTAAAGCGATGGCCGAAAAATAAAACAAAACGGTGAAAATCAACATCATCTTTTGCGCGCGTTTTGCCTGCTGGCACATCCCCGCTAAAGTGGTTGTAGTGCAGCTCACCATAGCCACCCAGCATGCTGTTGCTAGATAGACCATTTATGCCACCACTACTTTTTTCGGCATTAGCCGCTTGTGCTTTAAGTTGATCTATTTGATCCTGCAAGCTGTCAATTTTATCTTCGATTGCACCAGCCGTAGCAACACCTGAAAGCATCGCCATGGAAGAGAACAGCGCCAAGCGAATGGCTAAATGTAAGTTTGATTTACGCATAATATTTGATCCTTTTAACATGCTAAATAAGAATGATTACCATTTCATGAATCAATTCTATATGAGAATCATTATCATTACAATAAAAACTTAACTCATTTGCAACATACGTTAAAATTGAAAGCTGTTAAAATCTTGTTATGCAAAATAAATACGATACGCTAGAGCACTTTTTATTCGAAGACACCTTCAGTCAAGCCATGCCCATACGTGGTAATTTAGTGCGAATCAACCAAACGCAGCAGCAAGCTTTGCAACATCAGGCACTACCCAAGCACCTTAGGCAGGCACTGGGTGAGTTGATGGCTGCCTGCGCCTTACTTTCGGCCACGCTTAAAATGGAAGGCTCGCTGATTATGCAACTACAAAGCAAAGGTGCTATTCCATTACTGGTAGTTGAGTGCGGATCGGATTTATGCATGCGCGCCACCGCAAAATGGGACACCGCGCGCGAAGCAGAAATTGAATCAAAAGATTTTTTAGCCTTGGTTAAAAATGGTCACTTCGCTATTACGCTAGACCCTACCGAGGGTGAGGCCTATCAAGGTATAGTGCCGATTGAAGGCGCAACCATTGCTGAAATGTTGCAAAATTACATGTTACGCTCGCAGCAAATTGATACCTCATTATGGTTGCAAAGTGATGGCGAAAGCGCCGCAGGCATGCTATTACAAAAACTGCCGAATCATACAGAGCATGACCAAGGAGCACATGACCAAGGAGCACATGACCAAGGAACACATGACCTAGACGCATGGAATCGAATAAATCAGCTAGCCAATACAGTGACGCCAGCTGAATTGTCTACACTCACATCAGAAGTGTTGTTACAACGGTTATTTTACGGCGAAGAAATACGTTTATTCAAAGCGCGTGAAATTAAAGCACACTGTAGTTGTACGCGAGAACATGTCGCAAATATGCTTAAAATGTTAGGTGAACCAGAAGTTAATAGCATTATTGAAGAGCAAGGTAGCATCCAAATCAACTGCGACTTTTGCAATAAGCTCTATGTGTTTGACGAAAACGAAGCCTCAGGACTATTTCATCCAACAGCAATACATACCAAGCACTAGTCACGCAATAGGCTAATGCTTAAAAACATCCTCTTGGTAAAAACTCTTTAGGGATAGTCGTTAGATTCTCACCTTTAACCACCATTGGCTTAGGTGCCTCAGCATATCCACAGACCCATGCCACAGGCACCACTTGCGCATCCTCTACGACGGCTGGTCTAATGCTCAAAATCTTACCAGTTAATTTTGAATTAATTTTATTGCCTAATGTCATGTGAATAGCACCCTCTTTAACCTCTAAAGAAGTCACATAGTTACTCACCATTTTATCTGGGCTAGGTAAACCTATCGCTTCATTATCTGCTGGTAGCAATTTACTAGACTTCCACATAGCAGCAATCGGCTCCTTAGCCACATCAGACCATGGCACCACAGTTGATACCTGCTCTTTAAGAATTTTACCCATAGTGGAAGGCACTGTAATCATGGCTAATATGCCGATAATCACAACAACGGCCATCATCTCAATCAATGTAAAACCCTGCTGTTTCATATACCGCACCTTATTTTAAATTAATGCTTTTTGTCTTCTGCACTCAAATAACGCAATTGCTGTAGCCGCCGCTACATTTAATGACTCTACGGCTAATGCGCTTGATTGCGCCATCGGAATCGAAACCACTTTACTCGCGGAAACAAGCAAGTTGGATGAGATTCCAGCGCCTTCGTTCCCAACAATAAACAAGGATGCAGCATTTAAGTTCTGCTGATATAGCGACTCACCATGCATGGCGAGCGCATAACTTAAACCATCAAAAGTTTGCGCTACTTGTGCTAAATCAACATCACTCACTATTGGCAATACAAACTGCGCACCCTGCCCCCCACGCAACGCTTTGGGCGACCATGCATCCGTGCAGCCTTTAGAGAGATACACAACCTGTACCCCAGCCGCCGCAGCGGTGCGCAATATACTGCCCAGATTTCCTGGGTCTTGAATATCTTCCACCATCAATGCAAAACTGATCTGCTCAGGCAACAGCAGCTCTGGCACTTTCGCTAAAGCCAAAATGCCTGTACTGGTTGCGACAGGTGTGAGTTCTGTAAACATCAGTGTAGGAAACATCACGGTATTGACTTCCTGCAGTTGCTGCACAAGTGCAGTCGCTTCATGCGTGCTTTTACCTTCAGGAATAATCAACAACTCTGGTTCACCAAATACTTGAATGTAAGCCTCTATCAAGTGCACGCCATCTAATAAAGTCACACCTTCGCGCTTGCGATCACGTGCATTTTCTGCAATGCGCTTCAGGTGCTTAAATACTGAGTTGTCACGCGAAATAATATGTTTAAAGCTCATTTTGATTAAATTTTACAATGATTAACATGCATTCTAACTGAGTCCGCTTATGATATTGATGGTAACGTATCAATTGAAACACCCATTCTAAATCAATACTATGAGGAGAGTATATTATGTCATTAACGAAACGTGCATTTGCAGAACTCATCGGCACATTTTGGCTGGTACTTGGCGGTTGTGGAAGTGCCGTGCTTGCGGCAGGTATTCCAGATTTGGGGTTAGGTTACTTAGGGGTTTCATTTGCTTTTGGTTTAACCGTGCTCACCATGGCATACGCCATTGGCCATATTTCTGGTTGCCATTTAAATCCAGCAGTTTCCATTGGGTTGGTAGCTGGCGGCAGATTTAAAGCCGCTGAATTACCTCATTATATGATTGCTCAGGTATTAGGCGCTATTTTAGCGGCATTGCTCATCCGCACAATTGCAAGTGGTGCCGAAGGGTATGCTGGCGGTTTAGCATCTAATGGTTTTGGCGCGCACTCACCGCATGGCTACAGCATGATGGCTGCCTTAATCACTGAAATCACCATGACCGCCATGTTTTTATTCGTCATTATGGGTGCAACCGATAAACGCGCACCTGCTGGTTTAGCACCATTGGCGATTGGCTTGATGCTGACACTGATTCATCTGATTAGCATCCCAGTGACCAATACTTCGGTTAACCCAGCACGCAGTACAGGCCCAGCATTATTAGAAGGCGGCATTGCGCTGGATCAATTATGGCTATTCTGGATTGCCCCCATCGTCGGTGCAGTCATTGGTGCAGTGATCTATCAATACATTAATAAAGAGTAAATAATCTCCCAAGCTTAGCCCACGACAAGTGGGCTTTTTTTATGTAGTCGTTATAATAGCGACATGACTAAGAAACCTGATACAGCGCGCACCTTAAGCTTGGAAAAAATATTACATAAACAAGGCTTTGGCTCACGTAAGCTTTGCCGCATTATGATTATGAATGAAGAAATCACCGTGAATGGTGAAATGTGCGATGACCCCGATGCAGAGTTTACATTAGAGAACCTCCGTTACACCGTTAAAGGCGAGCCATGGGAATATCATGAACAATCCTATCTCATGATGCACAAGCCCAGCAACTACGAATGCTCACATAAAACCCAGCATCACCCTACGATTTATAACCTGTTGCCCTTCCCGCTTGTAGAAAGAGGTGTGCAGTGCATCGGTCGCCTAGACGAAGATACTACAGGCCTGATACTCATCTCCGATGATGGTCAGTTTATCCATCGTATGAGCTCTCCCAAACACAAAGTCCCAAAAGTTTACGAAGTCACTTGTAAACACCCTGTCTCGCAAGCCAATATCCAAGAGCTTCTTGACGGGGTTAAGTTGATTGATGAAGATGAAACGATTGCCGCATTAGCTGTAAAACAAATCTCCGAGCGCGTCATTCACATGACGTTGGCTGAAGGTAAATATCATCAGGTCAAACGCATGGTGGCCGCCATAAGCAATCGCGTAGAACAATTAAAACGGATTAGAATAGGCAAACTGGATTTACCAAATGATTTAGATAGTGGTGAATGGCGATGGTTAAGTGCAGAGGATTTGGCATGCTTAACTCAACTTTAAAATGATTAAGGGTCATATTCTTTATCTACAATCAAACCAATAAAATTTATTCTACGATGACTATCAAACCACATCCATTTATCAGCAAAAAACTGACTCGGCATTTTGCCATCACATTTATTGCATTTTGGCTACTGATGTTGTTATGCATCTATGGCAATCGCATTATTCCAGACTTTGAAGCCAACCATTATTTTTTGATCTTTTTTACGACTATATGGATTTTGCTCATTTATTTTTTCGCCTCAGTCTGGTGGTCACTTAAACGCCTAAAGTGCCCTGATTGCCAACAACGCACCCAGCCATATAAACAGCATCCTTTGCTGCCAGACTATCACTCTGCATATTGCAAACACTGCGATACGCTCTGGCATCTAGGTATTGGCAATAGTACCGACTAACTTATCAAAACTATGAAAATCTGGGTAGATGCTGATGCTTGTCCTGTCGTCATAAAAGAAATTTTATATCGCGCAGCAAACCGCACAGAGACGCTCACCATATTTGTAGCCAATCGCCTACTGCGCGTCCCCTTCTCACCTTTTATCAAAGCGCAAGAGGTAGCCAAAGGCTTTGATGTGGCAGACAACACCATTGTGCAATTGCTTGAGATTGACGATTTAGTCGTGACAGCTGACATTCCTTTAGCATCCGAAGTCATCTCCAAACAAGCACACGCACTCAATCCACGTGGCGAATTTTATTCCGTTGAAAATATTCAGGAGCGTTTAACCATGCGTGATTTGATGGATACACTTCGCGCAAGTGGTATCGAAACAAACGGACCCAGTACTTTTAACCATGGCGACAGGCAAGCTTTTGCGGCACAGCTGGATAGATTTCTGGCACGTCGCAACACGTAAGCGATGCTCGGCAAGCATGCTCAAGTATTTTTATCTGGTCATATCAATGTCTTTTCAGGCTGCTATAATTAGCTTATGGTTTATCGCTCAATAATGCCGTGGCTGTTTGCAATATTGCTCGCTTGTGTGCAGCAATTTGCTTTACTACACCCCTATGAGCATCTTACCGACTGGGGAAAAAGCTCGACCAATCAACCAGTTAATCAAAAGGACAAACTACCCCACTCAGGAAACTGTACTCAATGCGTGGCTATCGCAGGGGTGGATAGCGCAGTCGCCTCAAAAGTACTGGTCTTACACACATCACCAGCCTCAGTACTCTGTGATGTATTTGTATTGCCCAGTGTTGCAGTAACACACTTTCTAGCCTACCACTCACGCGCCCCTCCCAGCCACATATGATTTCTAAATAGACTCATTCCATATGGAATGAGTATTTTATTTTAATCATGTGAGGTGAATATGTTTAAACACAAACCGATAGCGCGCCATATCGCGCTCATGTTTCTGCTACCAGCCTTAGTACACGCTAACGATAACGTGGAGATGGAAAGTCTGCGTGCGGAATTACAGCAAATAAAACAAAATTACGAAGCGCGCATTCAAGCACTTGAAGCGCGTCTACAACAAACTGAGTCTATTGCGAATACAGCTGATAAAAAAGCAGAAGCGGCGTCAGCACAAGCCAGTAAAGCGCCAATTTCAAACAATGCACTGAATCCTGACATTTCGCTCATCCTGAGCGGGACTTACGCTCACCGCTCTCAAAATTCAGACTATCACATCACTAATTTTCAGTCTGGTGGTGAAATTGGGCCAGATACACGAGGCTTTAATCTAGGCGAATCTGAACTTGGCATTGCCGCTAGTGTAGATGATAAATTTTATGGTCGATTGAGTCTCGCATTGGCTAACGATAACAGTGTGAGTGTAGAAGAGGCGTTTGTGCAAACCACTGCGCTGCCAGCCGCGCTGACTTTAAAAGCAGGACGCTTCTTCTCAGGCATTGGCTATCTCAATTCACATCATGCACATACTTGGGATTTTGTAGACAACCCGCTTGCTTATCAAGCTTTTTTAGGCACGCAATTTGGGGACGATGGTGTGCAACTCACCTGGCTGGCACCGACCGATCTATTCTTAGAGTTAGGTGCTGAGTATGGACGAGGGCGCATTGCGGAAACCGAAGGTCGCGACCAGAACAAAGGTGGTGCAGGGGCTATATTTGCACACTTGGGTGGAGATGTCGGTGCTAGTAATAGCTGGCGCACTGGCTTATCCTACTTAAGTGTATCCCCAGAAAATCGTGAGTCACAAGATGTGGATGCTGCAGGCAATACAGTTACCAATAGTTTTACTGGTAATAGTCAAATTTGGCTTGCCGATTTTGTGTGGAAGTGGGCACCTAATGGCAACGGCAACAACACTAGTTTAAAACTTCAAGGGGAATATCTGCACCGCAGCGAATCTGGCAGCCTGACCTACAACGCAAGTAATTCAGATCATTACAACGCATCTCAGGATGGATGGTATTTGCAATGCGTGTATAAATTTCTGCCTTACTGGCGCACTGGATTGCGTTACGACCAACTGGATAGCGGCAATGTCAATTATGGTAGCAACGCTGCCAACCTTGCTACAAACGACTACAATCCACGCCGCATCAGCTGGATGCTGGATTACAGTCCAAGTGAATTCTCACGTATACGCCTTCAGCTCGCCAGAGACGAGTCACGTCAAGAAGCACCTGACAATCAACTATTTATACAGTACCAAATGAGCCTAGGTGCTCATGGTGCTCACCAATATTAAGGAACGCATATGAAAAATATCATCAAACTTTTAGGCCTACTATTCTGCCTTTCCAATATATCTGTCGCGCAAGCCACACTGAATGTATTTGCCTGCGAGCCTGAATGGGGTGCGCTCGTTCAAGAGCTGGGAGGAGATAAGGTATCTGTATTTGTCGCAACCAACGCCTTGCAAGATGTCCACCATATTGAGGCTAAACCAAGTTTAGTCGCCAAATTACGTAAAGCAGATTTGCTCGTATGCACTGGCTCAGAATTAGAAATCGGCTGGCTACCAGTGTTGATCAGGCAAGCAGGAAATCCAAATATACAATCAGGCAAAGTGGGCAACTTTGAAGCAACGCACTATGTGCGTATGCTAGACATCCCAACGCGCTTGGATCGTGCAGATGGTGATGTCCATGCAGGTGGCAACCCGCATATCCAGACAGACCCGCGTAATATTGCGAAAGTCAGTGATGCTCTGGCACAACGTCTAGTTGAGATAGATAGTGCAAACGCTGCATTTTATCAAGATCGCCATGAAGACTTTATGCAACGTTGGCAATCTGCCATTAAACGTTGGGAGACACAAGCAGCACCTCTCAAAGGCATTAACATTGTGGTGCAGCATAAAGGCTTTCCCTACTTAGAAAACTGGCTAGGCTTAAATGAAGTCGCTGCTTTGGAACCCAAGCCAGGCGTAGACCCTACCAGCACGCATCTGGCAGAGGTACTTAATCAGTTAAAAAAACAACCTGCAAAAATGGTGATTCGTGCAGCATACAATAGTGAAAAACCCTCACAATGGTTAGCCGAAAATGCAAAGATTCAAGCGGTTGAGCTACCTTATAGCGTTGGCGGCACCCCTCAGGCCAAAGATTTATTTTCACTGTTTGACGACACAATACGACGCTTATTAGAGGCCAACAAATGAATTTAGACGCATTTAACTTCAACATTTTGGGTCCCGCATTGCTTGCAGGCTTGCTGGTCATTGCGACTCATGTGCCATTAGGTCAACAAGTCCTTAAGCGTGGCATTGTATTTATTGACCTTGCTATCGCGCAAATTGCAGCATTAGGCGTGATTGCCGCCGATGCTATGGGATGGGAACCACAAGGTATTAAAGTACAAATCGCAGCGATCACTGCCGCAATGCTAGGGGCTATATTGCTCACTTGGACAGAAAAGCGCTGGCCAGAAGTACAAGAAGCGCTCATTGGTGCACTATTTGTGCTGGCAGCGAGTGCAGGCATTATCTTGCTATCGAATAATCCGCATGGCGGCGAACACCTTAAGGATTTATTAGCTGGTCAGATATTGTGGGTGAATTTGCCACAACTAGTGCCTGCGCTACTGGCCACACTGCTTATTCTTGGCGTCTGGTTTGGATTAAAAGAACGTTTGGGACACGCTGGTTTTTACATGCTTTTTGCGATTGCAGTCACCTCATCGGTGCAGTTAGTCGGCGTTTATTTGGTGTTTTCTACACTGATCATGCCCGCAATTGCTGTACGTCACTGGTCAGCATCTCGCAAGCTTATTGGCGGCTACGGTGTGAGTATTGTGGCTTACTTAGTTGGGTTAATCGTCTCTGCGATATATGACCTACCCACTGGCGCTGTCATCGTATGGAGTTTGGCAATTACAGGCATTTTGGCTAACCTCATGATTAAACACTAAGCCAGCATTGAGCAATACGCGGATGGCTTGTGAAAGGTTACTATTGACGGATGGGGCTGAGCTTAAACCCTGCCTTTTTAAAGGCAGCAATTAAGCCATTATCACCAGATAGATGTGAGGCGCCTACTGCAATAAAGGTGGGTCTCTGATTGGCAGCAGCGATGGTACGCTCTGCCATTACCACATTTCTGTCGTCCAATAACTTTTGACGCATTTTTTTCCATATTTCATTAGGCAGCATCCCGCCTGTAATTTTCTCATCCAACTTTGTAATCTTGTCTGAATCGCCTGCCAAATAAGCTGACATCAGCTTTTCAAAATCTCTTTCTTTCTGCTCCTGACTGCGCTTCAACACAGCACGCAACATAATCATTTGCTCTTCCATACTAAAGCTGTCCATGATGCCAAAGTGCTCTTTTGAAGTTTCAATCCCCTCCACATCTTTAAGCAGCCCCTCAGATTTGGTCATCAATAAATTATCTTGCGCAAACGGCGTTTGCGGTTCTGGCAGATCAAAGATTACTGCTAATAACCATGGTTTCATTTGCAGTGTTGCACCTAAGTGCATCACATGAAAGTCTGCCAATGCACGCACTTGCTCAAACTCTTTATCTGTCAAAAATTGTGCAAGATTACCTTCTTTAAGCATTAAAGCACTCGTATCCCTGCTTTGCTGCACCTCCATCATAAACAAATCTACGCTATTGAGTGCATGCAATACATTGGGAGAAAAGTCTGTGACACGATTGTCATCCGTATGCATTGTGCCAAAAAGGTAACTCGTGATGCCTGAAGGAGATTCTAATTTCCAAAATATCCCTTTTTCAGTCGCCAGTGCTAATTGCGTGAATCCTAGCAGTAGAAATAACAGCATCCATTGACGAGCCAATCTACGGCAAGTGTATAGCATGTTGTTTGTCGATTTTAAGATATGCACCACTACACCTCATTTGAATCATTAGAGTTTTAAGAATATCACCAAATGATTGAATCTCTAAACGATCCAGGATGACAATTTAATAAAATGACGCGTTTGCTAAACGCATGAAACAAACGCTATTTTTTACGCGCAGGTCTGGCCATATTTTTCATATTATTAAAAGCATTGGGCAATGGCCTAGCAGAATGAACCTCGTTAGGTTTAAACGTACTGCCATCGGATTGTTTAATCATACCAATCACCGCAGGTTGAAAAGCAGGAACCAAATGCTTTTTGCCTGGCCCAATCAAATCTGCCCTACCCATTTTTTTCAGTGCTTCACGCAGCATAGGCCAATTAGCAGGGTCGTGATAACGAATAAACGCCTTGTGCAATTTGCGCACACCCCCTGCTTTAGGCACAGGCACATTCTCAGAGTCTGCTGTTACCTTACGCAGCGGATTTTTACCGCTATGATACATGGCTGTCGCCATCGCCATGGGAGTGGGGGTAAAGTTTTGGACTTGATCTAACCTAAACTCATATTTTTTGAGCCACAGCGCAAGGTTGAGCATATCCTCATCGGTTGTGCCAGGGTGTGCTGCAATAAAATACGGGATGAGATACTGCTTTTTACCCGCTTCAGCACTAAATTTTTCAAACATCGCTTTAAATTCATCATACGCACCCATACCTGGCTTCATCATTTTAGAAAGCACGTTTTCTTCAGAGTGTTCTGGCGCGATTTTCAAATATCCGCCTACATGATGCTGCACCAACTCTTTCACATATTCTGGAGATTTCACCGCTAAGTCATAGCGTAAACCAGAGCCAATGAGGATTTTCTTTACGCCCTTTATGGCGCGTGCTTTGCGGTATAGCTGAATTAAAGCACTGTGGTCGGTATTCAAATTTTCGCAAATACCAGGGTAGACACAACTCAGTTTCCGACAGGCCTTTTCGATTGTTTCTGATTTGCAAGCAATGCGATACATATTTGCCGTAGGGCCACCTAAATCAGAAATCACTCCCGTAAACCCGTCTACTTTATCGCGGATTTCTTCAATTTCTTTCAACACCGAGGCCTCACTGCGACTTTGAATAATACGACCTTCATGTTCAGTAATTGAGCAAAAAGTGCAACCCCCAAAACAACCGCGCATGATATTTACACTAAAGCGTATCATCTCCCAAGCGGGAATTTTGGCGTTTTTATAAATAGGATGCGGCTTGCGCGCATAGGGTAAATCATAGACGTAATCCATCTCTTTTGTAGTGAGTGGGATGGGTGGTGGGTTGAGCCATACCTCACGGTCGCCATGCTTTTGCACCAACGCACGCGCGTTGCCTGGGTTAGCTTCCAGGTGCAATACGCGCGAGGCATGCGCGTACATAATCGGATCAGTCGAGACTTCTTCATAACTCGGCAAACGTACAACCTGTTTTGTTCTATCGGGTTTAGGTTTGCGTATAATTTCAATCGTTTTAGTGCCTTCTGGCAAGCTGGATTGCGAGCCATCCGTGGCACAACTCGCATCATTTTTCCCCATCTTCATCTCGTAAGGGTCAACTGGCTGATCTAAAACTCCAGGTCGGTCTAATTTGGTGGATTCGACTTCACTCCAGCCTTCAGGGATACCTTTACGCAAAAAGGCGGTGCCCCGAATGTCTTGTATTTCACTCACCCTTTCACCTTTTGCGATGCGATGCGTCAGCTCCACTAAAGCACGTTCTGCATTACCAAAAATGAGCAAGTCCGCTTTAGAATCAACCAAAACAGAACGACGCACTTTATCAGACCAATAATCATAATGCGCGATACGACGCAAACTGGCCTCAATGCTACCAATCACCAATGGCACATCAGAATACGCTTCTCGACAACGCTGACTATAGACAATCACCGCTCTGTCGGGGCGCCTATTAGGTGCCGCATCTGGTGTATAAGCATCATCTGAACGGATTTTACGATCAGCCGTATAGCGATTAACCATACTATCCATATTGCCAGCAGTAATGCCAAAGTAAAGATTGGGTTTGCCTAATGCTTTGAACGCACTTGCATTCTGCCAATCTGGCTGCGCAATAATACCGACACGAAATCCTTGCGCTTCTAATAAACGTCCGACCAAAGCCATTCCAAAACTAGGATGATCGATATAGGCATCGCCCGTCACCAAAATAATATCGCAACTATCCCAACCTAACGCATCCATTTCTGCACGGGTCATCGGCAATATGGGCGCTGCCCCAAATCGCTTAGCCCAATAAGGACGGTAAGTGGTTAAAAGTTTTGCTGGGCTATTGGTATAAATTTCCATGATGGGCTAAATAATAGTCCAAAAATATTGAGTTCGCGCATTTTACGCGCTAATGACTTGATTAAGAAGCTATTTTTATGATTGCTTTACAAGACTAATCGTCATATTATTTGCCTATGAATCAAACTACCTACCAAGTGTCAGGCATGCGTTGTGACGGATGTGTCAAACAAGTTCAAAATGCACTGCTTCACTTCGCTGATACTGTTGAAGTGACACTGAATCCGCCTCAAGCGACACTCACCAACCCCAAAGTAGATTTATCGTCCTTAAACCTTGTACTGTCAAAAGCTGGGAATTACACTCTTTCAGCATCTTGATCTACCTTAAGTTTATAAGTTTATGCAGTTTGTATCAAATTGTTAAAAATAATCACAAATCCTGTTACAGTCTTTATAGCAATTCCCATAACAAAATGCTAAGATTGCACTAGCTTATACAGCTGTATACCTTGCAGTTCAGTTCATAAGCGACACTTCAAAATAATTAATTAAAATATTTGATAACGCTCATTAATGAAAAGACTCACCTTTTTTAGCCGCTTTTTAATTCCCCTGCTCTTGGTCGGTGTTCTCGCAGTGTTATCCACCACCATTTACATGTTTTCATTAAACATGCAAAACATCAAAAACAATGCACTTAGCGAAACCAACAAGATAGCCAATTTACTGGAAATGGCAAAAAGCCTTGTTGGTGAACACGTGTATTCTTCAATGGAATTACTAAAGCATAACAGCACACTCAAAGGCAAGCCGAGCATCAATGGCACCATATCACTAAACAATGAGATCATTCCCAATCTCATGCTAGGGAATGAATCTCAAACAAAAAATGAAGAGATTGTCGACGGTGTCACCAGCATTGGCAACGGCACTGCGACATTATTCGTCAAACATAAGCACGAATTTGTGCGCATCGCCACGAATGTAAGAACAAAATATAACACGCGTGCGATTGGTACAAGGCTAGATCCACATGGAAAAGCAATTAAGGAGCTAGTCCAAGGTAAGTCTTTTTACGGTGTTGTTGATATTCTTGGCGAACCCTATATCTCAGGTTATGAACCAATGTTTGACCAAGGCAACAATGTCATAGGTGCTTGGTATGTAGGTTATAAGGTCGATGTTCAAGCCATCGATTTAGCCATTAAAAAATGGGGATATTTAAAAACAGGGTTTGTTGCTATCACTGATTACAACCAAAATATTCGGTTTATTTCAGAACATATACTTCGCAGTAAAGCCTCAGAAATCCTAAAAAACAATTCCAATGACTGGATTATCATTGATAAAAACATTCCAGACTGGAACTTTAAAGTATATATTGCGTATCCTACCAAAGAAGCTTACCTCACGAGCATTGTTAGTTTATACCCCATTCTACTTTTAGGCGGTTTATTTGGCTTTGCACTATTTATACTTGCTCAGCATGCGATTAAGCGATTCGTGCTCGCCCCGTTAGGTGGGGATCCTGAATATGCATCCACGCTTGTCAGCCGCATCAAACAAGGGGACTTTAGCGATGATGGTATTCGCGCAGCTCCCAACACGCTAATTGATAACATGCTTAAAATGCGTAAACACTTACGGGAAATGGTTACTGAGATTAAAAGCAATGCCGACCGCTTGAGTGTTTCCTCTAGTGTTTTTCTACATGCACATGATGGTATTTTTATTACAGATTCCGAAGCTAGAATTATTGAAGTGAATCCCGCATTTACCGCTATAACGGGCTATAGTCGTGACGAATCCATTGCAAAAACGCCTGAAATCTTGGGGTTTGCCTATCAAATTGACGCATTTTTTTCACAGTTTTTTGAATCTACAGATCACCAAGGTGAATGGCGTGGTGAGATCTGGAATCTGCGAAAGAGTGGCGAAGTGTATACGGCATGGTTAGACATTTTTCCAGTCAGCGACGACTCAGGCGTGTTTCAGCATTATGTCGGATTATTTTCTGACATCACGCTCGCCAAAGAGCAACAAAAATCGCTTGAATTTTTAGCCTATCACGACTCACTCACACACCTACCGAATAGAGCCTTGTTTTCAAACCTAATGCAAAAGTCACTTGCAAGCGCTAAACGCAACAAAGAAATGATTGCAATATGCTATTTGGATTTAGATAATTTCAAACCCATTAATGACGAATACGGCCATGAAATTGGCGATCAACTATTGATATTACTGGCTGAACGATTATCCAAAAATTTACGCAAGAACGACACACTCGCCAGACTCGGCGGTGATGAATTTGCAATTTTACTGGGTGGTCAGCGCGGAGAAAATGAGTTTTCCAATACATTAGATAGAATACTCAGTAGTATTGAAGCACCCTTTGTCATTTCCAATCAAACCATGTGCGTCTCCGCCAGCATCGGCTATACCATCTACCCGATTGATGATAATCCGCCTGATACATTGTTACGCCATGCTGATCATGCGATGTATCACGCCAAAACACATGGCGGTAAGCACTACCATCTGTTCGACTTAGAGTTGGCCAAGCTTTTCCGTAACCAGCTTCAAATCAAAGACGACATTGCTGAAGCGCTCGCCAGCCAGCAACTAAGAATGTATTATCAGCCTCAAATTAACCTCAATACTGGTGAAATCATTGGCATGGAGGCGCTGATTCGCTGGCAGCTCCCCTCACGCAAACTCTTGCTCCCCAGCGAGTTTTTGCCGTTTATTGAGCACACGCAGCAAATTGTGACGCTGAGCGAGTGGATTATCGACACAGTATTAAAACAAATGACTTTATGGCAAAACGAAGGTTTCAACTTTCATGTAGCGATAAATATTGCCGCGCAACATTTATCTGACAAGAGTTTTGTGAACAGCTTAGAGCGTATCCTTAGAGAGCATCCTGAAGTTTCTCCAGACAAATTAAATTTTGAAATCACCGAAAGTGCCGCCATCGGCGACATTAAAAACGTGACTCGTATTATTAACGACTGTAAAAAACTGGGTGTCACCTTTGCAATTGACGATTTTGGTGCAGGTTACTCATCGCTCACCTACTTGCGTAGACTACCTGTCGATATGATTAAAATTGATCGCTCATTCATTCATGGCATGCTGAACGATGCAGATGATTTAGCGGTTGTTTCAAGCGTTATTACGCTGTGTAGAGAGTTTAAACGCAGTGTCATTGCTGAAGGAATTGAGTCCATAGAACAAGGCACTAAACTCATAGAGCTTGGATGTGATTTTGCACAAGGGCATGGTATTGCAAAACCAATGCCTGCAAATAAAGTCGCTAAATGGGTACAATCCAACTCTCCATTTAAATTCTAGTTATACAATCATCCTTTATGGCTGATGACTATTACAAACTTCCTGGTGGTTTTGTACTTGCACTCGGACACGACACGCCTTTTCCTGATGTATCACTCGCGCTGACAGAGCCTAATGGGCTGATTGCAATTGGTGGAGACTTAAGTACCAAAAGACTTTTGGATGCCTATCGAAAAGGCATTTTTCCATGGTTTAGTTCAGGCGAACCCATTTTATGGTGGAGCCCTCATCCACGTATGGTGTTATTCCCCAATGAACTTAAAGTGCAGAAGTCTCTCAAAAAAACCATACATAAACATCCTTTTGAGATACGTATCAATACCGCATTTAAACAAGTGATGGAAGCATGTAGTCACACACCTAGGCCTGATCAAGACGGTACATGGATTAATCTGGAAATGATTCAAGCCTATTGTCAATTACATGAAATTGGTCATACAATTTCTGTAGAAAGCTGGCAAAATAATCAACTGGTAGGCGGCTGTTACGGCGTAAAGATTGGTAACATGTTTTATGGAGAAAGTATGTTTCACCATGTGTCTGATGCCTCAAAAGTAGCATTTGTACATTTAGTTCAACATCTGCAATCGCAAGGGGTTGGCATGATAGACTGCCAAATGAATACGCCATTGCTCGCAAGCTTTGGCGCGCGCGAAATACCACGCACTACTTTTATTGATTTACTGAGTAGCTTGGTCAAAACATGACACTACCTAACGAAATACCGCTACAGAAACTTCAGTTCTACGTTACAACACCCTACCAATGCGGCTATCTGCCTAATAGATTAGCACAAAGCCTGATTGCAACCCCTCAATACTTAGTTGATCGAGAAGTCTATAGCGGACTCATACAACAAGGGTTCAGGCGTAGTGGAAAATTTGCCTATCGACCCCATTGTGAAAACTGTAAAGCATGCATACCAGTGCGGATTCTAATCAACCAATTCACACCCACACGCAGCCAAAAGCGTGCGTTTAAGCGACATGGCGATTTAACTGTAAGTTTGATGCCTATTGGCTTTCAAAACAATCACTTTGCACTTTATGCGCAGTACCAATCCTTGCGTCACCACGATGCTATTGACCATGAGCACACAGAAAAGGAAGACCCAGACCAATACCGCCAATTTTTATGTCAAAGCAATGTGGAAAGCGTAATGGTGGAATTTAAAGATACACAAAATCAAGTCAAAATAGTCAGTGTGATTGATATTGTGCGTGATGGCATCTCTGCTGTGTATACGTTTTATGATGCCACAGACGGCAAAGCCAGTTATGGCACCTACGCTGTCATGTGGCTTTGTGAATGGGCAAAAACACTCAATCTGCCTTATCTATATCTCGGTTATTGGATTCAGGACAGCCAGAAGATGGCTTATAAGCAACTGTTTAATGTGCAAGAAAAACTAGTGGATGGTGAATGGATCATCAACGCAAAATAGCTAAATTTTAGCTTACTTACTCAAGTTTAACTTGCCAAAATTTAACGCCCTTCCCACTTGCCATACCCCTTAAACTGCTCAAACACTTCGCGCATTTGCGCCTCTGTCAGTAAATACGGCTCTCCCGTCTGAAGCAAGCGCCAATATTGCTCACACAAGTTTTCGACTTCTACTGTCAGTGCAAATGCCTCTTTTAAATCTCGCCCTAGTACAATCATGCCATGATTAGCCAACAGACAAGCTTTGCGCCCATGTAAAGCTTCTAGCGCGTGATCAGATAATTGTTGCGAACCAAATAATGCATAAGGTGCGCAACGAATAGTATCGCCACCAGCCACCGCAATCATGTAATGAAAAGGCGGAATATCTTTGCGCATACAAGCAACCGTAGTAGCAAACATGCTGTGGGTATGTATTACAGCATTGATTTCTGAACGTGCCTGAAAAATATCCCGATGAAAGCGCCATTCACTCGATGGCTTCTTATTGGCCTCGTGTTGACCATCAAACTGAACATGCACCATACTATTTGCAGACATTTCCTCCACCGCCATACCTGAAGGCGTGATTAAAAAGCCATCACCATCTCGCACACTGACATTACCAGAAGTACCTTTATTCAAGCCAGTTGAAACAAGCTGCCTGGCCATATTAAGCAACTCTTCTGCTATGAATGTATGTGATTTTTGCATCATATATCAAGTCAATTGAGATAACTGATTTGGCAAATAAACACCTTTTTCAGTAATAATGCCTGTCACCAAACGCGCTGGCGTTACATCAAATGCAGGGTTCGCTGCGCGACTATTATGTGGGATCAGCCGCACTGTTTGTAAGACTCCACTTTGTGTTTGCCCCTGTATATATGCTACCTCGTCCCCGCTACGTGCCTCAATTTCAATTTCGGTTAAACCGTCCTGAATATTCAAATCAAGCGTAGGGCTAGGCACTGCCACATAAAATGGAACTTGGTTATCAAACGCAGCCAATGCTTTTAAATAGGTTCCTATTTTATTACACACATCGCCACAGCTCGTCACTCTATCTGCACCGACGATTACCATATCAACCAAACCGCGTTGCATATAATGGCCACCCGCATTGTCACAGATCACAGTATGAGGCACGCCGTGTTGCGCCAACTCCCAAGCAGTAAGACTGGCTCCCTGGTTGCGTGGACGCGTCTCGTCTACCCATACATGCACAGCAATACCAGCATCATGTGCAGCATAAATAGGGGCTAAGGCAGTGCCATGATCTACGGTTGCCAGCCAACCTGCATTACAATGCGTCAGAATATTCACTGGTTGATGTTGATGAAGTTGTCTAATCAACGTTAAGCCATGCTGACCAATTGCCTGATTTTGAGCCACATCCTCATCTGCGATGCGCTCAGCCTCTTGCCATGCAACTTCTGCACGCGCTTCAAGTGGAGCATGGCGAATACACTCGACAACGCGTTGCACTGCCCATGCCAAATTAACTGCAGTAGGTCTGCTTTGTATTAACGCATCCCTGGCAATAAGAAGATTTTCATCGCTGGCATTTTGGCGCATCGCTAACGCCATACCATAAGCTGCTGCCGCACCTATCAATGGTGCACCCCTCACCTGCATTGTTTTAACGGCAGTCACCATTTGTGTTACATGTTCAATACGTACAATTTCAAATTGAAAAGGTAGTAAAGTTTGATCGATAATTTCAACGTATTCGTAATGTTGATCGTGCCAAATAGCCCGAAAATAGTCCCCATTCACAATCATGTAATATCTAGGTCACTTTCTTAGAAATAATGCAAAGCACTAACTCTTATTTATTTAAAAAAATTAATCAGAAATATTGCTTTTTTAAAAAAAGTAATATCGAAATTTTCAATCCACAAAATCTGTGGATAACTTTGTGGATTACTGTGTCTCAAAAGCGTAACTCACCATTTTATAAGGGTTTTTTCGGAAAGTTCATTTTTTAATCTATTATTTTTATTAATAAAATCAATAAGTTAAAACATATCTATTGTTTATTAACACTTTTTGACGTTAGTTAATGTAACACTTCAAGTGGTGTGCATAAAGCGGCTAGTTTAGGCAAAATCTGTATAGAATTTTTGCGTGTGATTTCAATGATTTGCGATACAGAAACACCTCTTAAATCCGCCAATACTTGTGCAATTTTAACTAGCTCTTTTGGACTATTTTTACCATGGTTACCTACCCATTCTGGAGGAATGTCTGGCGCATCCGTCTCTAATACAATCGCGCTCAAATCTAACTGTGAAGCCAATGCCCTAATTTTTAAGGCACGATCATAAGTCATCGCGCCACCAAATCCTAGTTTAAACCCTAACTTGGTAAATGCTTCAGCTTGTTGCACACTACCGTTAAAAGCATGCGCAATACCGCCACATACTGGGTAACAGCGCAAACACTTAAGCACGTCGTCAATCGCTTTTCTCACATGCAATATCACTGGCAAATCAAATGCTTGTGCAATTTTCAACTGTTCAATAAAAAAATAAATTTGTGTTTCTTTATTTTGTGCAGTGACAAAAAAATCTAAACCGATTTCCCCCACCGCAACTAAAGCATGGTTGTTTTGTCGGTCTGCAACTATTTGCCGTAAATGAGTGAGGTCGCTTGGTTGTGCTACATCAACATATAATGGATGCCAACCCAATGCAAAGCTGCATTGCGTATATTGCTGTGATAAATCAATCACCGCTTGAAAATTATCTTTTGATACCGCAGGCACGACCATCTGTTGGACGCCCGCTCGTGTCGCAGCCAAAATCTGCGCATGCCGATCATCATCAAACTCTGCTGCATCCAGATGGCAATGGGTATCAATCAACATGTGCTTTCACCAGTTTTGCCATTAGCCGTATATCTTGCCCAAACTGCCTAATATCAACAATATCTAACGCCAGTGCCTGCCCCATTTCAGTCAAGCTGGGAATTGCGAACATCCCTTTTGCTGCACTCCCCATGATTTTTGGTGCATAGTAAATAACCAGCTCATCTACCAAATTCTCAGTAATTAACGCGCCATTCAGACCTTGACCCGCCTCTACCATCAACTCATTCACTTGCATGCCTGCCAGATGACTTAACAACGATTTTAAACATACTTTACCCTGATCATTGGGCAAATGTAATAGCGGAATACCCATGTCTTGTAATTGCGCCAATTGGCTATGTTGATCTTGCGCATAAGCAATCACTGTATTGCCGCCCTGCAATACACTAGCATCCAGTGGTATTTGCAACTGACTATCCACAATAACCCGCAATGGCTGACGTGTTGTGTCTATTTCGCGCACTGTTAGATTAGGGTTGTCTGCTAGTACCGTTCCTATGCCTGTCATGATGGCACAGGAACGTGCGCGCCAATGTTGCACATCCAAACGCGAGGCTGGAGAAGTAATCCACTGACTTTGACCATTATTCAACGCAGTTCTACCGTCCAAACTGGCTGCAATTTTACTGCGTACAAATGGCTTTTGTTTTTCCATGCGTGAGATAAAACCTGGGTTAAGCGCTTGTGCTTGTGCCTGCATCAAACCACTATGTGTGACTATACCTAGTGATTGCAGGTATGCTAAACCTTGTCCAGCCACTAAAGGGTTAGGGTCTACCATCGCGGCAATCACTTGAGATATGCCTGCTTTTGCTAAAGCGGTAGCGCAAGGCGGTGTGCGTCCATGATGACTGCACGGCTCTAGTGTGACATACGCAGTTGCACCATGTGCCAGATGTGCGGCCTGTTGCAAAGCAAACACCTCAGCATGAGGCTCCCCCGCTTTTAAATGCGCACCTTCTCCAACTATGGTGCCATTCTTAACAATCACACAACCAACACGAGGATTTGGACTAGTCGTATACAGGCCGCGCTCAGCCAACTGCAGCGCGCGCGACATGTAAACATAATCAGAAGCGGTGAACATTACCGCATTGTAATAGTTAGTGAGAAGAAATACGACTGTGTATTAAATAACCTTGTGCATCAAAGTAAATACGTAAGGCATGATACACATGCATACACTTACCAAGATCATACTCGATTGCATTACCATCTTCCAAACTAGGACGGCCAAGTAATGCCATCACCGCCTCGCGTCTAGCACCTTTGATTAAGATATGCTCTTTAAGATCATATGCCATATCACCACGCTTACACTCTCGCTCTAGATTTGGTGCGTATTGCATCCATTTTATTTGATCAAACCGTTCATTACCAAACACGACCTGATCCTTGAATGCCCACCACGTAAAAAAAACAATGGTGAGCAACACAGTAAATACTGCAAGTGCTATGGAGGCAATATTAATCAGTTTCATCAAATGATCTCTCTAAAAAGCTAATTTTTTCTCCGCGGGTGATCTAAATCGCGAATCACATCATGAAAGTCACCTACATCAGAAAAGCTACGATACACCGAAGCAAAGCGGATATACGCTACTTTATCCATCAATTTGAGTTCCTGCATCACACTCTCGCCTAAATCTCGTGCTGGAATCTCACGCTCACCCAAATTCAACAGCTTTTGTACGATGTTATCTAATGCACGATCAACATACTCTGTGGGAACAGGCCGTTTATGCAAAGCGCGAGTAAAGGAGACTCTTAACTTATCACGGCTAAACTCTTCTCTTGTACCATTTTGTTTAACCACTTGGGGCATCGTCAGTTCGGCTGTTTCATATGTGGTAAATCGTTTATCACAAGCACCACAACGGCGGCGACGGCGAATTGAGTTACCCTCTTCATTCACACGGGAATCAATCACTTGTGTTTCATCTTCACCGCAAAAAGGACATTTCAAGTGTTAGGCTCCATATACTGGGAAACGACTCGTCAGTGCATGCACTTTCTCTTTAGTCGCGTTAATCACTGCATCACTGGTGGGATTATCCAGTATGTCTGCAATCAAATGTGCAACCTGACTCGCTTCTGCTTCTTTAAAACCACGTGTAGTAATCGCTGGAGAACCAATACGGATACCTGAAGTCACAAATGGACTCTCTGGATCATTTGGAATCGCGTTTTTGTTCACAGTAATATGCGCTTGACCTAAATACGCATCAGCAGCTTTACCCGTTAACCCTTTAGGACGTAAATCTACCAGAAATACATGTGACTCAGTACGACCAGAAATAATACGCAAGCCACGTTCGGCTAGTGTTTTGGCCATCACATCCGCATTCTTTAACACTTGCGTTTGGTAGACTTTAAATTCAGGTTGTAATGCCTCTAAAAAAGCAGTCGCTTTACCTGCAATCACATGCATTAACGGCCCACCTTGCAAGCTTGGGAACACGTTGGAGTTCAGCATTTTTTCATGTTCAGCTTTAGCCAAAATAATGCCGCCACGCGGGCCACGTAAAGTTTTGTGCGTGGTGGATGTCACAAAGTCTGCGTGTGGTACTGGATTTGGGTAGACACCAGCGGCAATTAAGCCCGAGTAATGCGCCATATCCACCATAAAATAAGCACCCACTTTTTTAGCAATCTCAGCCATACGCGCCCAATCAAAACGCAAGGCATAGGCAGAAGCACCGCCAATTAACAGTTTTGGCTTGGTCTCAGTAGCAATGCGCTCCATTTCATCGTAATCAATCTCTTCTTGATCATTCAAACCGTATGCGACGATATTAAATAATTTACCAGAAATATTCGCTGGGGAACCATGTGTTAAATGTCCGCCATGGCCAAGGTTCATCCCCATCACAGTATCGCCTGGTTTTAAAATACTAAAATATACAGCTTGGTTAGCTTGCGAACCTGAGTGTGGCTGTACATTAGCGTACTCCGCACCAAACAATTGTTTTAAGCGATCAATCGCCAATTGCTCGACCTGATCGACAAACTCACAGCCTCCATAAAAACGTTTAGCGGGATAGCCCTCAGCATACTTATTAGTCAGCTGTGAACCTTGTGCCTGCATCACCGCTGGGCTGGTGTAGTTTTCTGAAGCTATCAACTCAATATGTTGCTCTTGGCGAAGACGCTCACCTTCAACAAATTGCCATAAGTCTGGATCTGCAACACTTAGATTTTTTGCATAACTGAACATGAGAAGTATTTTCCATAACACATTAATTTTAAAAGCTGAATTTTAACATGTTGTCGTTAAGGCATAAACTACAGACTGAATTTATTCCAATCCTGTGCAACTTGCACTATTTTGGTTCATTCGACCCAAAATAGCTTGGTTCACATCATGAACATAGCATCAACAAATCACTAACCACATGATTTATATGTAAAAATAATTGGCACATGTTTTGCTAATTAATAAACAAGCGCATATCTCCAAAATCGCTCCCCCTTAGCCCGACATCCCACGTTGGGCATTTTTTTGGGCGGTATTTTTGAATAGCCCATTCCAGCTACTGACTTAGCTCTGGTTAGCAAGTTATAATCTAAGCAAATCAACACTAAGGTCACTGTATGAAATGGACTGATAGCCAACGTATTGCAGAAGCACTTTACGACCAATATCCAGAAGTGAATCCAAGTACTGTTCGATTCACCGATTTGATGGAATGGGTACTTGCGTTAGAAGAGTTTGACGACGTACCTGAGCGTTGTGGCGAAAAAATATTAGAGGCGATTCAACTAGCCTGGATAGACGAAGCAAGTTAACCCTATGTTTGAAGCGCTTCTTTTACTCTTTGTAAAACATTTTGTCTGTGATTTTCCCTTACAGACTTCACCATGGATGTATCGCAACAAAGGTATTTATTTTCATCCTGGTGGTATTGCGCATGCCGCAGTACATGGCGTTGGGACAGGTCTGGTATTGTTTTACTATATTGGACAGTCAGCACTTATTTATGCACTCATCGACTTCATCGTACATTATCATATTGACTGGTTGAAATTAAATATTAATAAAAAGTTTAACTTTCGGGCGGATAATAGCAATGGATTCTGGATTTTACTTGGCTTGGATCAACTCGCTCACCATATTACTTACTTTGTGATTATTTATTATGCCTTTAACTACTACGCCATTACCTAAAGAGATTTTTAAAGCCTACGACATTCGTGGCATTGTCGATAAGACGTTGACTACAGAAATTGTCGAACAAATTGGTCACGCACTTGGGTCAGAAGCCAGACACAGGAATCAGTCTGAGATTTGCATCGGCTACGATGGCCGCCTGTCTGGGCCAAAACTGGCAGCCGCACTCTCTGCAGGTATACGTAAAGCAGGCATTGATGTGGTCAATCTAGGCATGGTCGCTACACCTATGGTTTACTTTGCGGCCTACCATCTTAAGACACAATGTGGTGTGATGGTCACTGGCAGTCACAACCCACCAGAATATAATGGGCTTAAAATGGTGTTGGCTGGTGAAACTTTATCTAATGAAGCTATTCAAGGCTTGAAGTCTCGTATTGAAAATAGTCAATTGACCTATGGTGAAGGTACAGAACGCAAATATGCCATTGCTGACGATTATATCAACACCATTAGGGCTGATATTAACTTAACCCGACCTATGAAAATTGCAGTAGATTGTGGGAACGGGGTAGCGGGTGCCTTTGCAAAACAGCTCTACAACGCCATTGGCTGCCACGTGGAAGAGCTGTTTTGTGAAGTAGATGGCCACTTTCCTAACCATCATCCTGACCCTTCTGTACCAGAAAATCTTGCGGATCTCATCAATACACTCAAAACAAATCGTGCTGAAATTGGTCTTGCCTTTGATGGTGATGGCGACCGCTTAGGCGTTGTCACTAAAGATGGCAATATCATCTATCCTGATCGCCAGCTCATGCTATTTGCAGAGGATGTGCTCAATAACAGTCCTAAAGCTAACATCATCTTTGATGTGAAATCTACACGTAATTTAACGCCTTGGATTAACAGCCATGGCGGAAATCCAATCCTATGGAAAACTGGCCACTCATTGGTCAAAGCCAAAATTAAAGAAACCAATGCGGCGTTAGCTGGCGAAATGAGCGGGCATGTGTTTTTTAATGATACAAAACACGGTAAAAAACGTTGGTATGGGTTTGATGACGGTCTATACTCTGGCGCCAGATTGCTTGAAATTTTAAGTCGCTTTCCTAATCCGTCGGAAATACTCAACAACCTGCCTGACAGCATCAGCACACCTGAGCAACACATTCATATGAATGAGGGTGAACCGCATACACTGATTGCTCAACTACAGAAAACAGCTAATTTTGAGGGTGCGACAGAAGTCATTACCATTGATGGGTTACGCGTTGAATATCCTGACGGATTTGGACTCATGCGCCCATCTAATACAACACCTGTAATCGTATTACGCTTTGAAGCAGATAATGAAGCTGCATTAAAACGTATCCAGCATCAGTTCAAAGAAATCATCTGGGAAGCTGCACCTCACGTGGCATTACCCTTCTAAATAAGTCTTCGATGTCAAAACACACACTGGTACTGGTGGCTATATGGATGGCACTTGCCAGTGTGGTGTACTATCTAGTAGACCGTATTCAGCATCCAAATACCTTACAATCCGTAGGCTCTAGCGCCACAGCCGTGCTTCAGCGCGGTACCGATGGCCACTACCGCGCTGAAGCACTCATCAATGGCGAAAAAGTCGATGTGCTGATTGACACAGGAGCAACTGGTGTTGCGATTTCTCAGGCAATTGCAGACAAGCTTAATCTCAAAAGCGTGACTGCAGTCAATACCTACACCGCCAATGGCAATAGTATTGGCTATATGGTCAGGCTCGACTCGGTAAAAGTGGGTGGTGTCGAAGCGAAAAATGTGTCTGCAATGATTGCCCCCACACTAGAAGGTGATGCGCTACTTGGCATGAGCTATCTTGGACGTATGGATGTCCGACTATACAAAGGCGAAATGACCATCAAGCAAGTAGAGTAAATATATCCTATTGATTTTTATCATAAAACTAATAAAGTCTATAATTAATGTAAGTTTTCTCCACTCCTGATGACTAATGGTTGCTAGCTAGCAACTATACAAAATCATTATTAGGAGAATTACATGAGTACACAATTTAAATTAGCAACACTAGTTACTGGAACGGTATTATTGGCAACAACATCAGCGTCACTATTGGCTGCTGACGCCATGCTAAGCACAGGTGGATATGCACATCAATTACAAAAGATGGAAATGATGAAAATGCTGGATGCCAATGGTGATCATATGATCACGCAAGCAGAGGCCGACACCTACTATAACAGTATTTTTGACACGCTAAACAAAGACAACGACGACTCGCTGGATGCCAAAGAGTGGGCAGGTGCAAGCAAGGAATCTAAAATTGACATCGCTACAGGTGGCTACAGCCGTGAATTACGTTCCATGAAGATGATGAAAATGATGGATGCAGACAGCGACCATCTGGTCACAAAAGAAGAGTTTCTAAATTACCACCGCACACTGTTCGCTAAATTAGATACATCAAATGACCAACAGCTGGATGCGCAAGAATGGGCGGCAAAAGTATTAGGCAGTAAATAGCCCTTGTAGTGAATCATAAAAGCCAGTCTTACTGGCTTTTATGATTCTAATTCTAGCTTAGTTAGCCACCTCAGCCGAATCCACTACTACTTTATATAAGCGTAATTCTTGCTGTGTAGTCACGCGTTCACCAATTGCGATTTGATTGCGCTTACCAGGTGCAACCCCACCACTAATCAACATGGATCCACTTTGTGCAATAGGCCTACCTGATTTGGCATCATATTTAACCACATGCACACGTACACGCCCCATTGGAACGCTTGTCGCATTTTGTACAACAGCATAGACATCTCCATTATTATCCGCCATTGGCCCAGATTGAAGATACTTTGCAGGATTGCGTGGTAAATCGATCCTCACAGCACGTGCCGTAGCATCCTTACCAATATCTGAATTAGAACTTGCTGCCACTTGATAATGTTGTAATGCTTGGTCAACTTCACCTCGCTCTTCTGCAATTTGTCCTAATAAAGCATGCCCTGGCGCTGTCGGCAACAACTCATTGGCACGATTTAAAAATGGCTCAGCCTCTTTCTTTTTGCCCATATTAAATAAAGCGATGCCACTTTGTATATAAGGTTTGAAATAGTCTGGCTGAAGCTTGATGGCTTTATCATAATAGCCTAGTGCTTCTTGCGGTTTTTTCTGAGTAAAAGCAATATCGCCTAACAGCTCCTGAAATCTGGCTTCTCTGGGCTCGCCCGCAATTGCTTTCTGCGCCAGCTTAGTTGCTGTCGCAACATCACCCTTCTTAAGCGCAACCACGCCTTCATCATAAGCTTTATATGCAGGCTGTGTAGCTTTTAGCTTGCCCACCTTTTGCGCATAGATTTCTTTACCCCATTCACCACCAGCACCTAACTTAGCCAACGTTTCTTTGTTCGCATCTACGCGCGCCTGAGAAGGTGGGTGACTGGCAAACAACCCAGAAATAAAATCACTATTTTTACCAGCACTCAAGCGCACAAATGTCTCTTGCAAAGCGACCGCAGCCATTGGGTCATAGCCTGCTTTTTTCATATAGTTCATGCCGTAGAGATCTGACTCTGACTCCGCATCCCGACCATACTTACTAGAAATCAACTGTGCGCCTAATTGTGATCCACCGACTATCAAATTTGCATAATCACTGTTTTGTGCGCCAATTCCCACTGCAATCATCGCCCCTTGAATAAACATGCCGCGCTCCATGCTTTTTGCGCCATGTCTTGCCGCCGCGTGTACAATTTCATGGCCTAACACCGCCGCTAATTCAGCTTCGCTGTTGAGCTCGTAAAGTAAGCCTCGATTAAAAGCAATCTTACCGCCAGGCATGGCCCAAGCATTGGGAATTGAGTCATTGAGCACGACAAACTCATAGGGCAGTTCTGGCCTATCCGATACTGCTGCCAGTTTCTGACCTACAGATTGCACATAAGTGGTGAGTTCAGGATCGATGATATAATCACCGCCCTGCGATTGTCTTGCAGGAGAGTAATTTTGCTGTCCGATAGAGATTTCTTGAGATTCTGAAACAAATTGGAACTCTTTCTTTTTGGTCACAGGGTTAGTACCACATGCGACCAACATCGCCGTCACCAAAATCAAAGCAAATGTATTGATATGCTTCATCTAACCTCTCCTCAAAGACTGAGAATTTACCATATTGATCTCAAACCAGATGACAACAAATGTAAAAAACTATGTAATGACAGTAGGCTTAACTCGACCCGTTTTTTCGACTAGTTGAGAGACTTGCATCGCAATCTGTATCATCTCAGCTAGAGCGACTTGCGCATCTAGATGATGCTGAGCGACGTCTGGCTCATACGCTTCCAAATAAATGCGGATTGTTGCGCCGTCTGTACCCGTACCTGACAATCTAAACACAATTCTGGAGCCACACTTAAACAACAGCCTCAGCCCCTGCCCTGTACTCACAGAGCCATCGACTGGGTCGGTATAACTAAAATCATCACATACATCAATCTGATAACGCCCAAAAGATTGATTGGCTAACAGATCAAAGCTGTCTTTAATATGTGACATCACAGCCTGAGCTTGCTCAGTCGGAATACCTTCATAGTCATGTCTGGAATAAACATTGCGGCCATACTCCGCCCAATGTGCTTTAACGATGGCTTCCACACTTTGCTTTTTAGCCGCTAAAATATTCAACCAGCACAGCACAGCCCATAATCCATCTTTTTCACGTACATGATTTGAGCCTGTACCAAAGCTTTCCTCCCCGCAGAGTGTTACCTTATCGGCGTCCATTAAATTGCCAAAGAACTTCCATCCTGTCGGAGTTTCAAAACAAGGGATATGCATTTTCGCTGCGACTCTGTCTACCGCACCGCTAGTAGGCATAGAGCGTGCGACACCAGCTACTCCATTTTGATAAGCAGGAATTAAATGAGCATTAGCCGCTATTACAGCTAGGCTATCTGAAGGCGTAACAAAAAAGCCTTTGCCTAAAATCATATTGCGATCACCGTCACCATCAGATGCAGCAGCAAAATCTGGCGCTTGTCGACCATAAACAATTTCAACTAATTCTTCGGCATAAGTGAGATTAGGGTCTGGGTGTCCACCACCAAAGTTCTCTGAGACCTCGCAATTCATTAAACAGCTTGCAGGTGCACCTAATCGGTTGACCAAAATCTCTTTGGCGTATGGCCCTGTCACAGCATGCATACCATCAAATTTAATTTGAAAACCGTCCCCCAACATTTTCTTGATGGCAGCGAAATCAAACATACTTTCCATTAAATCAGCATAGTCTTTTACGGGATCTATCACCTGTACTACAAAACCATTAAGTTCTGTAGTATTCAGATCAGCAATATTCACATCTGGTAAATCCGCTATTTTGTATTGCGCAATCACTTTGCTTTTTGCAAAAATGCCATCAGTGACTTTCTCAGGGGCAGGGCCACCATTAGGCGTGTTGTACTTAATTCCAAAATCCTCGTCAGGTCCGCCAGGATTATGACTTGCAGAAAGAATAATGCCGCCGAATGTTTGATATTGACGAATAATATGTGATGCTGCAGGTGTAGATAAAATACCGTGCTGACCTACCAAAACCTTAGCAAAACCATTTGCACCCGCCATCTTAATAATCGTTTGTATCGCTTGCGCATTGTAAAAACGCCCATCACCACCCAACGCTAGCGTTGCATTAGAAGGAATATCTAGGGTATCAAAAATACTTTGCACAAAATTTTCTAAGTAATGTGGCTGTTGAAATACTTTTACTTTTTTTCGTAAGCCTGAGGTGCCTGGCTTTTGGTCTAAAAATGGTTGCGTACTGACTTCTTTTACTTGCATATCGTGCTTCCTAAACGTTACTTATTAAAGACAATATAAAACATGTCCAAGGCTAGAACAACTGCTGATTGAATAAACCGATCAATTTCCACACAAATCCGTTCTATCCTAAAAACCATTTAACTAAATCTCATGTTTTTCATAAAAGTAATAGTAATTATGGGCTATTTACTGATAAATATTTAAGGTCGCCCATTTTTACAATGAAAATTAATATAGAATAAATTTTACTTAACAATTTTTAACGTTTTATTTATCTTAAGAAGACCATGAACCCTAATGCATTATTACTAGATGCTGAAAAAACAGTAGCTCAAATTACTGAAACTATCCGTACACAAATTAAAGACACACTCAAAAGAAGAGGTGTTGTACTGGGATTATCTGGAGGAATAGACAGTTCAGTAGTCGCAGCCCTCTGCGTGAAAGCGCTTGGTGCAGATCGTGTTTTTGGTATCTTCATGCCTGAACGCGATTCATCTGATGATGCATTAACACTTGGGAAGATGCTAGCAGACAGCCTTGGCATCTCAACTGTAGTCGAGAACATTGAGCCTGCGTTAAGGGGGCTCAAGTGCTACGACCGTCAGGACGAAGCAATAAAAGCTACCTTCCCAGAATATGAGTCAGGGATGAAATTCAAATTAACCTTACCTTCATTATTGGAAGGTAATCGCATGAATATTTTTCGCTTAACACTAGAGCTGCCCAGTGGAGAACTTAAAAGTGCAAGAATGCGCCCAGAATCCTATTTGCAGCTCGTCGCCGCAACCAACTTTAAACAAAGGATTCGTAAAACCATTGAGTACTATCATGCAGATCGACTCAATTTTGCAGTAGCTGGCACGCCAAACCGCTTGGAATACGACCAAGGCTTTTTCGTCAAACAGGGAGACGGTGCAGCAGATCTTAAACCTATTGCCCATTTATACAAAACACAGGTCTATCAGTTAGCAGAGTTTTTGGGCGTTCCTGAAGAAATTTGCCGCAGACCACCAACCACTGACACCTATTCACTTCCCCAAACGCAGGAAGAGTTTTATTTTGCATTACCGTACGACAAAATGGATTTATGTTTATACGCACGCAATCACAATATTCATGCCAGTGAAGTTGCCGAGTTATTAGGCTTAAAGGCTGATCAAATAGAAGCGGTTTATCAGGACATTGATAACAAGCGCAAAACTACTGCATATTTAAAAGCACATCCACTCTTTGTGGAGCCGATATAGAACTATGTGTGGCATTGCTGGTGCTCTTAACTTAAATAATCAAACTACGCCCCCTGCTTCTATTGAAGCGTTGAGTAAGATGATCAGTGCTGTCACGCATAGGGGTCCTGATGAATTTGGTCTTTACCGTGACCAAAAATGTGCATTAGTGCACGCGCGCCTATCTATCGTAGACCTAGCAAGCGGACAACAACCGATGCCTAATGCAAACAGCACCAGTTACATTGTATTTAATGGCGAAATATTCAACCACGTAGAGTTACGAAGTGAGCTTGAGTCACTCGGTCATACATTTCGCACACATAGTGATACAGAAGTTGCTCTAGTCGCTTGGGAACAATGGGGCGAGGCTGCTTTTAATCGCTTTAATGGTCAGTTTGCCATCGCCATCTGGGACACACTGCAGTCAACACTCACGCTAGTAAGGGATTTCGCTGGCATTTTACCGTTGTATTACACTGAACATGCTGGCCGTTTATTATTTGCGAGTGAAGTCAAAAGTATATTTGCTGACCCAAGTATTACTAGAGCATTTAATCCTGAAGGGTTGGATCAGTTATTCACATTTTGGGGCACTGTCGCACCACAAACAGTATTTGCAGGCATCGCTGAGCTGCCTCCAGGTCACATTAGACAATATCGTCCCGAAGGCGCACGTGAATGGGCGTTACCTAACCCATTTAAGCGAAAACTCAATCAATATGAACAACCTGATAATATTGAAGACGCTATTGACGCCGTCTCATCCAAACTCATCCAAGCGACAAAATTGCGCTTGTTAAGAGCAGATGTACCAGTAGGTGCCTATTTGTCAGGTGGACTAGATAGCTCACTTATAGCAGCAATGGCAGCACACTGCACGCCACAACAGCTCAATACATTTTCATTACAGTTTGAGGATACAGAATTCGACGAAACTGAATTTCAAACACATATGGTAAAAAAAATTGGCTGCAAACATACACAGCTGACAATCAAACACCAAGATATTGCCGACAGCTTTGAACAGGTTATTTTTCATACAGAAAAACCGCTGTTGAGAACCGCAGCGGCACCCATGTTTTTACTTTCTAAGATGGTTAAACAAAGCGGCATCAAAGTAGTGCTCACTGGTGAAGGTGCAGATGAAGTGTTTGGTGGTTATGACTTATTCAGAGAAGCCAAAGTGCGTCGTTTCTGGGCGAAACAACCAAACTCTAGCTGGCGACCTCATTTATTAGAGAGACTCTACCCTTATCTTGCCCGCTCTCCTGTATCGGAAAAAGCCATGGCTCAGCGATTCTTTGGTCAAAACTTAGAAACTGCAAACGATCCAGGGTTTTCTCATGGACCTAGATGGACTTCTACCAGTACGATTAAACGTCTTTTCTCTCAAGAATATGTCGAGCTGCTTAAACCACATCATGCCACTCAAGCCTACATAGACACATTGCCATCTGAGTTCAAACAATGGCCAAAATTAAGCCAAGATCAATATATTGAGTGGTCAACATTATTCCATGGCTACCTCATATGCTCACAAGGGGACAGAATGCTCATGGGTAACTCTGTTGAAGGACGCTTCCCTTTTCTTGACCCAGAGGTCGTTTCGCTTGCATCTCAATTACCATCCAAATTTAAAATCAATGGACTAGATGAAAAACACGTGCTCAAGAAAATTGCGCTTAATTGGATCCCAGAATCCATCGTCAATCGGTCTAAACAACCGTACCGCGCACCTGACACGCAATCGTTCCTAGATGCATCAGTGGTTGATCGCTATGATGCTTTACTCTCCGAAGACTCAGTGAAAAAGGCTGGTGTTTTTGATGAAAAAGCAGTAGCTAGACTCTGGTCAAAAGCACGTAGTAAAACACCTGGGTTTCGCTTTTCCAACACGGATAACATGGCAATCGTGGGCATCATTTCCACCCAAATATTGTATGAACGGTTTATTGCCAACAATGCATCACATCATTATCCCTCACCAGTTTTTAAAACATTTATTGATAGATTAGCGCATTAGGAGAAAGTCCCATCATGCACAGTGCAATTCCACAATTACAAGACTATATTGTCAATTCAGCCATACAACACCCAGATAAAGTTGCACTTGTATGTGGTACAAAACAACTCACTTATCTAGAGATTGATCAAAAATCTACAGCATTAGCACAAAGTTTAATTAAAGTTGGCATTCAAGCTGGTGACCGAGTAATTGTTTTTGCTGACAACACCCCAGAAACCGTCATTTCGTTCTGGGCTGTATTAAAAGCTAATGCTGTGATATCTATCGTTAACCCGCTCACAAAAGCAGATAAGCTGGCTTATCTATTAAATGACTGTCGCGCAAGTGTACTAATTTCAGATGCACATATTGCCAATGTTTTTAAAGTAGCAGTCACCCACGCCTCCCATCTGATTTCTGTCATTGTCAGCGGTAATACTAATGCGGAACTACTAGACTCCTTACCTAATGGCATTACTTTCGATGAAGCGCTCAACCATTCAGAAAATACACTCCCTGAGACAAAACGTATCGACATCGATTTAGCGAGCATTATTTACACATCTGGTAGTACAGGCGACCCAAAAGGTGTCATGTTGACACATCGCAACATGCTTACCGCTGCCACATCAGTAGTTACTTACTTAGGCTATACCGAATCGGACAAAATCCTATGCGCCATACCATTAGCTTTTGATTACGGCTTATACCAAATGATTATGGCTTTTAGGCAAGGTGCATGTCTAGTACTAGAACGCTCGTTTACTTTCCCTACGCAAGTCCTGAAGGTGATGGAACAACAACATTGCACGGTATTCCCAGGTGTTCCTACCATGTTTTCAATACTCACAAACATGGATAATTTGAGTAATTTTGACCTATCGAGCATCCGTATTGTGAGCAATACCGCTGCAGCATTGCACTTAAAGCATATTGACTCCATTAAGCAAATCTTTAAGCAGGCAGAAATATTCAGCATGTATGGATTAACCGAATGTAAACGTTGTACTTACCTCCCCCCCAAAGACCTTGATCGTAAAAAAGGAAGTGTCGGGATTGCCATACCTAACACCGAACTTTGGGTAATCGATGAAGAGGGTAAACGTTTACCGCCTAACTCTGAAGGAGAGTTAGTCATACGTGGCGCAACCATCATGCTTGGCTACTGGGAAAAACCTGAGTCTACTGCACGTCGCCTTTTCTCAGGACCATTACCTAATGAAATGGTGCTACACACAGGTGATATTTGCCGTGTTGATGATGAAGGTTACGTCTACTTTGTAGCGCGTATGGATGATATTATTAAATCTCGAGGCGAAAAAGTCGCACCCAAAGAAGTAGAAACACAAATTCAACATATCTCAGGAGTTTTAGAGTGTGCAGTCATCGGTGTGCCCGATGAAATATTAGGAAGCGCCATCAAAGCATTTGTTGTCTTAGCGGAGGGTGTAGAATTAACCCCAAAAATGATTCAAAATGAAGCTCGGTTAAGATTGGAAAGTTTTATGGTGCCACAAGAAATTGTCATTGTAGAATCCCTACCTAAAACGGATACGGGTAAGATTAAAAAAACAGGTCTAAACTAATTTTTTCACATCAAATGAACTCATTACAACAAAAAATCCTAACCATCTTAAGTTCGCCAGTCAATATGCCCGCTTGGGATATTGATGCAATGATTATGGATGCTCAGGCCGAAACAGAGACTATTATTGCCGCAGCAAAAGAGACTGCAACAGATATCACGTCCATAGAAACGACAGCCAAAGAAATGGCTCACCGTCGCGCTAAAGGAGAGCTATTAGGCATCATCCTTAAACGAACTGAATTCATGGGCTTACAACTTGAAACTAGCACAGATTGCCTAGTACCACGCAAAGAAACAGAGTTATTGGCACGTACCGCTATTGAGGTACTAAATACTTCTAATATAGCCAATCCTATAGTCATCGATATGTGTTGTGGTTCAGGCAATATTGCCTGTGCAGTAGCTCACTACTTACCCAATGCCACAGTGATTGCGTGCGACCTTACGCCAAGTTGCATTGATTTAGGTCGAAAAAACGCGACTAGACTAGGTCTAGACAATCGCCTGAGTTTCTTCCAAGGTGACTTGTTTAATGCCATTGCGCATTTAAACCTCATAGGAAAAGTTGATGCGATTTTCTGCAATCCGCCTTATATATCCTCTGGAAAACTGAGCACTGACCGTGCAAGCTTATTAGCCAATGAACCACAAGAAGCATTTGATGGTGGCCCATATGGATTAACCATTCATCAGCGTGTGTTGTCAGATGCTCCTCAATTTTTAAAAGAAGGTGGTTGGTTAGCATTTGAGTTTGGCGTAGGGCAAGAACGTCAACTTTCGATTCTATTTCAACGTCTCAAACAGTTTTATACTCAAACAGAAATCAAATATAATGATGAGGGAGTCCCCCGAGTCATTATCTCGACAAAAAAACTACAGGAAAACAAAAATGGCAGTTAATGAGCAAATTCGTAACTTTATTGGACAAAATTTCTTTGCAGCTTCTGGTATTGAATTTACCGATGATGCATCACTGCTAGATTTAGGGATCATTGATTCAACAGGCGTACTGGAATTGGTCAGTTTTATAGAATCAGAATTTAGCATCTCTGTCTCAGACAGTGAGATTATCCCAGAGAACCTTGATTCAATTAATAACGTTTGTTCTTTTATTGCAAAAAAGCAATCGACCTAAACGATACAAATCCACTCGATATTACAAAGTGTTTTAAAAGTTCTAGACTGCTTTACTCGAAGTATTAGACTGATTATTATTGGACCAAGCAGGGACTACACGAGCTGGCACACCCATCGCAGTAGCTCCAGCAGGGACATCTGATAACACTACAGAATTAGGACCAATATGGGCGCCATCACCAATTTTAACTGGCCCTAAAATTTTTGCACCTGTGGCAATAAACACATGGTTGCCTATCACTGGCACACCCTCTCTCCCCATAGTCTCACCAATCGTAACATCATGCATAATGCCGACATAATCGCCTATGATGGCCCTAGGGTGAATTCTGATATTGCCAGAATGTATCAAATGTGGTCTCTTACCAATTTTCACTTCTTTTGAGATCGTAATATCAGTGGCCAACTCAACCCACAAGCTCATAAGTGCATACAGCTTTGAGAGGGGGATACGTACCAAGCTAGGCTGCAAATCTACCCATTGACCAAATCGATACGTCACAATAGCAAAAAGCGCTAGATTACGAAAACCACCGTGGTTACGGTAATCATCCCTTAATGTATTTAAAAATCCATCTTCTGTAGCCATAGTATTTTTTAAATTATATGAATTTTAAATTACGGCAGTCTTGCTTTAAGTATCTTTTTTTTGTTATGTATCTAAGCATAACCGATAAGCATCGCCTATGGATAATTCATATGCAAAAACTAAATGAAATAGTTTTGTTGTACTGGTCGGGACGGTGTGATTCGAACACACGACCCCTTGCACCCCATGCAAGTACGCTACCAGGCTGCGCTACGCCCCGAACCCTGACACGAGTGTCAGCAAGTAGCATTATAAATGAAAACCGCTTTGACTCCTAAGCTATAGATGGTCATGACTAAATAAATTAAGCGCGCAAGAGCTGAATCACTTGTCGTAACTGAACGCGCAATGAACCCAAATCCACGCTTGCGTCCATATGTGCTTGAGCTTCATTGTCTACAACAACTTCACTCGCTATTTGATTAGCAGCTTCCATATGTTCTTGCCCATCTAAACGATTGCGCGCACCACTAATGGTAAATCCTTGCTCATATAACAGCTCACGAATCTTACGAATGAGCAATACTTCATGATGTTGATAATATCGACGATTCCCACGACGTTTAACAGGTTTGAGCTGTGTAAACTCTTGCTCCCAGTAACGCAGAACATGTGGCTTAACACCACATAGTTCACTGACCTCGCCAATGGTGAAGTATCGCTTGGCGGGAATAGGTGGTAACTGTGTTTTCTGGGCTTCTTCTAGCATATGCCTACACTCAATTATTGATTAGCGTAATGTTCTTCCACTTTACTTTTCAATTTCTGACTTGCGTGGAATGTCACCACTCTACGCGCAGTAATTGGTATTTCTTCGCCAGTTTTTGGATTGCGGCCAGGACGCTCAGATTTTTTACGTAACTCAAAGTTACCAAAACCAGAGAGTTTTACGCTATCACCAGCTTCAAGCGCTGTACGTACTTCTTCAAAAAAGGCTTCCACCATGTCTTTAGCCTCACGCTTATTTAAACCAACCTGTTCAAATAATAAGTCCGCTAAATCTGCTTTTGTTAATGTCATCTCACTTCCCCTTACCGCTTTTTACTTTTCTTAACGAACCATTTAATAGTTATCGCAACTGCGCATCAAATTTATTTTCTAATAATTTTAGCAATTTTGCCATCGCTTCTTCTGCTTCAGTATCAACCAAAGTTTTATGAGTATCTTGCATAAGTACAAGAAATGCAAGGCTTTTTTTGTTTTCAGTAATACCTTTTCCTTGGTAAACGTCAAATAATTGTATTTGTTGCAACAGTGGAATTTGTGCCTGATCTACTGCATCTAAAATGGCTTGTACTGAAATTTTCTCATCCACTACAATTGCAATGTCACGCCTGACTGGCAGAAATTTAGACACCTCCTGATATACAGGCACATGCGAACACAACAAATCCTTTACATTAAGCTCGAACAAGAATGTGCTTTTGGTCAAATCATAATGCTGTTGCCATTTTGGATGTAACTTACCTAGCCAGCCAATTGCTTTACCGTGCAGGTATATTCTTGCAGTTTGCCCTGGATGTAATGCTGGATGCGTTTCTTGACGAAACTCTGCTTGATGTCGCGCAAGTAGCGCTACTGTACCTTTTACATCAAAAAAATCGACCTCACGCTTTTCTGTTGCCCATTGCTCTGGAACGTAATCACCATAAAATAGACCAGAAACACGCGATTCCTCTTGATAGCGTCCATCAACTAGATGATATGTGCTACCTACCTCAAACAACATTGCACGCTCTTGTTTACGATTCAAATTATAACTTAGCGTATCTAAAAGACCGCCCCACAGACTACTACGCATCACACTCATATTGCTTGCGATAGGATTTTTAAGCGTAATTGGTGTCGGGTTAGCCAACAAATCACATTCCCACGATGCGTCCACAAAACTATAGGTCACCACCTCTTGATAACCTTGCATTTGCATCACGTGGCGAAGCCAATTTGTGCTGAATTGTGCCTCTGGACTTGCCAGCATCGGCAGTTCCGCACGTGGCGTGATTGCAGGAATTTTGTCGTATCCATGTAAGCGTGCGATTTCCTCAATTAGGTCTTCCTCACGCGCAATATCAAAACGATAGCTTGGCGCTTGTACGGCAAATACATTGTTTGATTCAGTATATGCAAAACCTAACTGTGCCAATAACTGACCGACAGTCGCTTTGGGAATCTCTATCCCCAACACAGACAATAAGCGCGCATGGCGTAGCTCAACTTGTTGACGCACTGGCAAGGTATTCACTACCTGTGTCACTGCACCAGCATGCCCACCACAGATGCTCAAAACTAAAGAAATGGCACGCATTAATGCTTGTTGCGTGTTGCCAAAATCCACGCCACGCTCAAAACGATAAGAGGAATCCGTGCTCAAACCCAATCTACGGGCTTTTCCAGCAATTGCCTCTGGGATAAAAAATGCGCTTTCTAAAAATACGCTGGTAGTCGTCTCTGAAACAGAGCTAGGTTCGCCTCCCATAATACCAGCCATGGCAATCGGACCAGAATCATCTGTAATCAGCAAATCATCACTGGCAAACTTTACTGTTGTGTCATTTAATAATTTGAGCGTTTCACCTGCAAGAGCAAAACGCACATTGATTCCACCTTGTAACTTAGCTAAATCAAAAGCATGCATGGGTTGACCGAGCTCTAGTAACACGTAATTAGTGATGTCAACAATCGCACTAATGCTACGAATGCCGCTACGCTCAAGGTGACGCGTCATCCAATCAGGCGTAGCTGCTTGCGCATTGACACCTTCAATGACACATCCAAAATATGCGGGACAAGCCGCTGTCGCATCGACTTTAATTGCCACGAACTTTCCAGAAGTGACTTCTACCGCGGTAACTGCTGGCCTGTTTAAAGGAGCACCCGTCATTGCCACCACATCACGCGCAATGCCCAAAACGCTTAAACAATCGGCACGATTTGGAGTCAGTTTTAAGGTAATGCAATGGTCATTCAAATCAAGAAATTCGCGAATGTCCTGACCCACTGGCGCATTGACTGGTAGCTCTAACAAACCAGTGGCTTCTGCAGCCAGACCCAACTCTTTAGCAGAACACATCATGCCAAATGACTCTACACCTCGCACTTTGGCTTGCTTAATTGAAATGCCAGGCAACTCAGCACCTACCAAAGCACATGGCGCTTTTAGACCGACTTTGGCATTAGCTGCCCCACACACGATCTGCAAGATTTCTGTCCCCACATTGACCTTGCAAACTTGCAGACGGTCAGCATCTGGATGCTTGACTGCCTCAACAATCTCTCCAATGACTATCTTATCGAAAGCTGGTGCGACAGGCACCACCTCCTCCACTTCCAAGCCTGTCATCGTTAATGCATGACATAAGGCCTCTGAATCAAGTGGTGGGTTTACAAAGCTACGTAGCCAGTTTTCTGAAAATTGCATAATAAATATTAACTGTTTGAATTATTTAATGAATTGCTGCAAAAAACGCAAATCATTGTTAAAAAAGTGACGTAAATCATTTACGCCATAGCGCAACATCGCTAAACGCTCCACACCTAAACCAAAGGCAAACCCACGGTATTGCTCACTATCAATATTCACGTGTTTAAACACTTCTGGATGCACCATACCACAGCCACCAATCTCTAACCAACCACCATTCCAACTCATATCCATCTCTGCTGAAGGCTCAGTAAATGGGAAAAATGAAGGTCTGAAACGCACAGTTAAGTCATCACGCTCAAAGAATTTTTGCAAGAAATCCTGCACCACACCCTTAAGATTAGCAAAGCTGATCTGTTCATCCACCCATAAACCTTCCACTTGATGAAACATCGGTGAATGCGTTGCATCAGAATCTACACGGTAGACTCGACCTGGGGCGATAATTTTTAATGGCGGCCCACTTTTTTCTTTCATAGCATTTTGCATGTAATGCACTTGTACTGGCGACGTATGCGTACGCAATACATGATCTAACTTGCCATCTGGCGTATCTACATAAAACGTATCGTGCATGGCACGCGCAGGATGGTTTTCTGGAATATTGAGCGCAGTAAAGTTATAAAAATCCGTTTCGATTTCTGGACCAGTGGCTACATCAAATCCAATAGAATGAAATAATTGCTCGATGCGCTGCAAAGTTAAAGTCACAGGGTGCAAACCACCACGTGACTGCGCACGTGCTGGCAAAGTCACATCCAAAGACTCACTTGCCAATTGCTTCGCTTGCGCCGCAGATAGAATCGCTTCTCGCCTATCGTTTAAAGCTTGCTCAATTGCTTGCTTCACCACATTAATAGCAGCGCCAGCCGCTGGGCGCTCCTCTGCGCTTAATTTTCCCAAGCCTTTTAGCGCCTCAGTCAATGCGCCTGTTTTTCCCAGATATTTGGCCTTCGCATTCTCAAGCGATGGCATATCTTCACAAACTGTAAAATCCGACTGTGCTTCTGGAATTAAATATTCTAAATTAGCCATGCGTTATTTTAACTTAAAGTAATAAATATATTGGTATTAACTCATTGATTGGCAATAAAAAAAGAGGCCTTAGCCTCTTTTTTTTATTGATTCACTTAGGCACTCAAACCTGTTTTTGCAATTTCTACAAATTTAGCAAAAGCAGCTTTATCAAATACCGCTAAATCAGCCAGTACTTTACGATCTACCTCAACTGAAGCTTTTTTCAAGCCATTCATGAAGCGGCTGTATGTCAAACCTAACTCACGAGCACCTGCGTTGATACGCGCAATCCATAATGTACGGAATTGACGTTTTTTCTGACGACGATCACGATAAGCATATTGACCTGCCTTCATCACCGCTTGCTTAGCGATACGGTATACATTTTTACGACGACCGCGATAACCCTTAGCGGCATTTAATACTTTTTTGTGTCTTGCGCGTGCGATGACACCACGTTTTACTCTAGGCATTTCAGTCTCCTTATCGTGTTGGCATCATGGCGCGAACGCGTTTCACATCGGTAGCAGAGATAATCGCTGTACCACGTAATTTACGTTTTTGCTTGGTGGTTTTTTTGGTCAAGATATGGCGTAAATGTGAATGCGTACGCTTCACTTTACCATTTCCCAAGAACTTAAAGCGCTTTTTGGCGCTGCTCTTTGTTTTCATTTTTGGCATTTTTTTCTCCTTAAGAGTTGAATTAATGAGTGCCTAGGCATGCCTTTTAGCCGTATCACCCACAAAAAACTATTCTGCTTTTTCTGTTACTTTTTCTGCTTTTTCAGCTTTCTTGGCGGGCACTACTTTTTTAGCAGGTGCCAACACCATCACCATTTGCCGGCCTTCCATTTTAGGAAACTGCTCAACTACTGCATGTTCAGCCAAATCTGCCTCTACACGCTTTAGCAACGCCAAACCGAATTCTTGGTGAGTAATCTCACGACCTCTAAAGCGCAATGTAATTTTTGCTTTATCGCCTTCACCCAAAAAGCGAATGATGTTACGCACTTTAATGTTGTAATCGCCGTCATCGGTACCTGGGCGAAACTTAATTTCTTTAATCTGTACTTGTTTTTGCTTTAGTTTTTGCTCATGCTGGCGCTTACTTTCAGCGTATTTGAATTTGCCATAATCCATTAACCGGCAAACTGGCGGCGACGCATTAGGCGCAATCTCCACCAAATCAATATCCACTTCTTCCGCCTTGGCAAATGCTTCTCTTAAGCTAACGATACCAAGTGGTTCACCTTCCACGCCAATCAAACGTACCTGCGATGCTGTAATATCACCATTGATACGTGTTTCTTTATCTTGAGCTATAACTATCTCCTAAACAATAATAAAAGCCGGGCACCAAATCGCTAAACTTTTGCCGTTATGTCCGCTTTCACACGCTCTATAAACGTTTGTAGCGGCATAGCGCCTAAGTCTTCGCCTTTTCTGGTTCGCACGGCTACATGACCATTTTGCATTTCTTTGTCACCCACTACGACAAGGTATGGCAACTTTTGCAAACTATGTTCGCGTATTTTATAGGTAATCTTCTCATTTCTCAAGTCAAAATCGCATCTAATGCCATTTTTCTTTAAATTTTCAATCACTTGTAGCACATATGGTGATTGACCTTCTGAAATATTCAACACCATTGCCTGAACAGGTGCCAACCAAGTTGGCATTGCGCCTGCATAGTTTTCTATCAAAATACCCAAAAAACGTTCCATAGAACCCACAATTGCACGATGCAACATGAGCGGACGTTGACGAGAGTTATCCTCCGCCACATATTCTGCACCTAAACGCTCAGGTAAGTTAGGGTCTAATTGTATGGTACCGCATTGCCACATACGACCCAAGCTATCTTTAAGCGTGAATTCAATTTTAGGGCCGTAAAATGCGCCTTCCCCAGGCTGATATTCAAACGCTAAGCCGTTAGCCTTAATCGCGTTAGCAAGAGCCCCCTCAGCCATATCCCATGCCTCTTCCGTACCCACGCGTTTTTCTGGGCGGGTAGAAAGTTTTACGATCACGTCATTAAAGCCAAAATCTGCGTACACCTCATACAGCATTTTAATAAAGGTCGCCACTTCAGTTTCAACCTGACTTTCCATACAGAAGATATGCGCATCATCCTGGGTAAATCCACGCACGCGCATTAAACCATGCAAGGAGCCAGAGGGTTCATTGCGATGGCAAGAACCGAACTCTGCTAAACGCAATGGCAAATCACGATAGCTATGCAAACTGCTGTTAAAAATTTGAATATGGCCGGGGCAATTCATCGGTTTCACTGCATAGTCACGATTTTCTGAAGCGGTGACAAACATATTATCGTGATAATTTTGCCAGTGACCAGATTTTTCCCACAGGCTTCTATCTAAAACAGTGGGCGTACGCACTTCCTGATAATCGTATTCTTTAAACTTGGCACGCATATATTGCTCAACTTCTTGCCAAATGACCCAACCACGCGGATGCCAAAACACCATACCCGGCGCATCGTCTTGCATGTGGTAGAAGTCCAGCTGCTTACCTAGTTTACGGTGGTCGCGTTTTTCGGCCTCCTCCAATTGAAATAAATAAGCATCTAACTCTTCCTTATTGCGCCAAGCGGTGCCGTACACGCGTTGCAACATCTCATTGTTGCTATCGCCACGCCAATATGCTCCCGCTAACTTCATGAGTTTAAAGGCTTTAAGTTTGCCAGTATTGGGTACGTGAGGTCCACGACACAAGTCAGTAAAGTTGCCTTCGGTATAAAGCGAGACATCTTCATTACTGGGAATAGCCTCGATAAGCTCTGCTTTGTAGTGCTCATTAATGTTTTTGAAGTAAGCCACAGCTTCATCTCGCGGCAATACTTTACGGGTGACGACCTCATCTTTCTTGGCCAACTCAGCCATTTTCTTCTCAATGGCTATTAAGTCTTCTGGGGTAAAAGGACGCTTGTAACTGAAGTCATAGTAAAAACCGTTGTCAATCACGGGACCAATGGTGACTTGCGCATCTGGAAACAGCTCTTTGACTGCATACGCTAACAAATGCGCCGTAGAGTGGCGAATCACTTCTAAGCCTTCATCAGATTTATCGGTAATAATGGCTAAATCACTATCATTTTCAATCACATAACTTGTATCGACAACTTTTCCGTCAACTTTGCCCGCAAGCGCTGCTTTGGCAAGACCCGCGCCAATATTCATGGCAACATCGGCCACAGTCACAGCATTTTCAAATTGTCTTACTGAACCATCTGGCAGTCGAATATTTAGCATAACATGTCCGATTATCTATCTAAAAGCAACAAAAGCCGCTAATTTTGACGGCTTTTATGATTTTTTTGGTAGGCAGTAGCAGATTCGAACTGCTGACCTCTTGGATGTCGACCAAGCGCTCTAACCAACTGAGCTAACCGCCTAAAGAAGGCTGGCATTATAGTCTAGGCGATAAATGCATTCAAGCAATATAAACTTAACACAAACCTAACGCACTTACACATACGAGTTTCTTGGTAAAATACACTCATGCTTACCTCACTTACAGCTGTGTTAACAAATGCCATAGATGCAATCGTGTTAAATGGTTATGCCATTTTGGATGATTTTTTAACACCCACAGAGATTGCAAGTCTTGCAACTTTTGCTCAAAAAAAATGGCACAACGGCGACATGGTGGAGGCAAAAACAGGTAAATCTACACGCACCAACCAATCCATTCGTGGTGATTACATTAGTTGGCTAGATGAACATGACCAAGAGCCTGCAATCAATGCCTACTTTAACAAAATGCAGACGCTTAAACAGATGCTAAATGCACAACTATTTATGAATCTGCATGAGCTGGAAACGCATATCGCACGCTACCCTGTTGGGAGTATTTATCAAAAACATCTGGATCAGTTTAGCCATGGCAATCACTCTGAGTTACAGCATCGGCAATTAAGCGCAGTGCTATATCTCAACCAAGACTGGCATGAAACCTTTGGTGGTGAACTTAGACTCTATCTCAATGAAAACGAGCATCTAGATATCTTACCCAATGCAGGACGCATGGTGTTGTTTTTGTCGGCTAGATTCTGGCATGAAGTACGTCCAGCACAGAGAGAGCGACTCAGTGTAACGGGATGGTTTAGAACGCGTAGCATGTTGTTGCCTTAATTTTCCAGTAAACGATGATACAAACTTGGGCTAGCGTAGCCATCTTGGGGCAACTGCTGCGAAGCTTGATATAATCGAATCGCCTCCTGTGTTTTGAGCCCAGGAAAACCATCAGGCTTACCACAATCAAAACCTAACTCGTTCAGCTTTCCTTGTAGCGCCCATATTTGATTGAAACTGAGCGCATCAGTCTCTAGGTCAGATTCCAATGTGACTGGCACCTCTCCAGCGAGTTGATCCGCCAAATTAGACACTGCCAACGCATAATTAACAGAACGATTCCATTGCATAATCACATCGAAATTACTAAATACCATCATAGCGGGCCCTTGCCAGCCTTGAGGCAACAATATTGCCGTGTTATCCATATCCAGCCAAAATGAGGGCACTTCGACACCCAATTGTGACCATGCTGCCACTGATTTGCGCACATTCAGCTGTGCCAATGCGTAGTTAAAGTTTTTGGGAAGTTTGACTTGTATTGCTACTGGCTCATCCGCATGCCACCCAGACTTGGCGAGATAATTAGCAGCAGAACTAAAAGCATCTGGCAATGATGTCCAGATGTTAATACGTCCATCTAAATCAGCATCCACGCCATGATTTAAAAAGGTAGACGGCATAAACTGCATCTGCCCCATTGCACCTGCCCATGAGCCGCGCAAATCAGTAGCAGTGTGGTGTTGTGCATCAATAATATGCATTAAATGCATGAGCTCTGTTCGGAAAAAGTCTGCACGTCGACCTTCGTAAGCCAGTGTCATCAGGGCGGAAGGTAAATCAAAATCTCCCTGCGAACGACCGAAATGCGTTTCCATTCCCCAAAAAGATACCAACACTTGTTTTGGCACGCCATATCTAGCCTGCACCGCATCTAACATGACTTGATGCTCTTGTTGCAACATGCGTCCTTTTTCTACTACGCTCGCATTCACGCGTTTGTCTAGATAAGCCAAATAAGTAGAAATGAACTCTGGCTGCGCCCTATCCAGCGCAATCACGCGCGAGATGAGTTTAGCTTTCTTAAAGGTGAGATTCACCGTATTTTTAGAGATACCATCAGCAATGGCCTCCTGTTTTAGTGCGCTTAACCATTGTTTAAAAACCTGCTTATCATCAGCAAACACATGGCTGCTCGCTAAATAAAAAATACATAAAAATAGAACACGTATACTCATGACAATGTCGCTAATATAGCAGCATACCCTTGCTGATAACTTGGATATTGCAGCACAAAACCTGTCTCACGCATTAGCCGATTGCTTAACCGCTTAACATGTAACACCTCTGGCACAGGTCTCTGCGCTACATCCAAATGCATTTGCTGCGCTAACCAAGTTAACACTTCGTATTGCTGTGTGGGCAAATCATCTGTGACCAAATAGCACGATGCCAAGCCTTGTTGATGCACATGCATGCGAATCAAATGTTCGATAAATGCAGCAGCATCATCCTGATGAATGCGATTGCTCCAATGATTTTGTGCTGGCCAACGCGATTGATCACGTGCAAGATTAATCAAATGTAAGCGCCCTGCACCATAAATCCCAGACAACCTTAATACCGTATAGGCACAGCTCAGCGAGCTCAACACACGCTCCGCTTCTAATAAGCGTTCCCCACCAAAATCGCTAGGTATGACGGGGGTCTTCTCATCAACGATTTCCTGCGTGTTTTGACCATACACACGCGTGCTTGATACAAAAAAGACATGTTCAAGCTGTTTATTATTTTGTTGAGACTCTAAAACATTCTTTAATCCAAGCACATAATGTTGAAAGTAATTTTCATCATTCTGTGCGGTCGCTGCAATGCAATAGATAACCACTTGAGGATAAAGCATTTTGAGACAGGTCAGTGAATCAGCTTGTGTAACATCGGCTTGTAGCGTGTGCATACCCATGGGTAATGCTTGCGCACTTTTGCGTACCCCTACGACCTCATGACCAGCTCTGCATAAATTTAAAGCGACCGCCATACCTAACTTGCCACATCCAACCAACAGTATTTTAGCCATGTTGCATTAAATATTTTTCTGCGAACAACATCGCCACGATGGTTTTACCATCTGTAATTTCACCATTTAAAATCATCTGCATGCATTGCGCTAGACTTAACTCAAACACTTCCAAGTGCTCATCTTCATCGCGCTGATGCTGGCCTAGCGTTAAATTTTGTGCTAGATAAATATGAATCACTTCGTTCGAGTAGCCAATACAAGGATGTTGATGACCCAGCTTAACCCAATGCTGGGCACTATAACCAGTTTCTTCTAGTAGCTCACGTTGCCCAGTCACGAGAACATCCTCATTAGCATCAATTTTTCCTGCTGGTAATTCTATAAAAACCTGATGTAACGCATACCGATATTGACGCTCAAATAGAATATTGCCATTAGGTAAAATAGGCACCACGACCACAGCTCCAGGATGTATAACATATTCACGCTGGCTTTGATGTCCATTAGGCAAGCGCACTTGATCACGCTTTACTGTAAGCATGCCGCCTGATGCGATAACCTCTGAACTAATACAATGCTCTTCCAAGTCTGTATCGTGCATATTTAAAGAGATGCTACGTTGAACGTATTGCACTGCTTAACATCACCAGTGCTCAAACCTTGATTAAACCAATGCATGCGCTGTTGCGATGAGCCATGCGTAAAACTATCTGGCACTGCGTAGCCTTGTGCCTGCTTTTGCAGGGCATCGTCACCAATAGCAGCTGCCGCAGTCATGGCTTCTTCGACATCTCCAGCCTCTAAAATACGATTAGCACCATCTGCGTGATGCGCCCATACTCCTGCATAACAATCCGCTTGTAATTCTAATCTCACCGAATATGCATTTGACTCTGCATCATTACGTGCATTTTGACGCGCTTGTTGCACTTTATCAGAGGTACCCATCAGATTTTGAATGTGATGCCCCACCTCGTGCGCAATGACATAGGCTTGAGCAAAGTCTCCAGGCGCATGAAAACGCTCTTTCATCTCCTGATAGAAGCTTAAATCAATATAAACTTTTTGGTCACCAGGGCAATAAAATGGACCAGCTGCCGCTTGACCCGTTCCGCAAGCCGTTGGGGTTTGCCCGCTAAATAATACCAGCTTGGGTGCTGGGTATTGATGTCCTGAGTTTTGAAAAATCTTCCCCCAAGTTTCTTCGGTGCTACCCAACACTTTTGCCACAAAAACAGCATCTGGATCACCCTGTGGAATTGGTCTTGCCTCAACCTCTGTTGGGCTATTTTGCTGTAGTCCCTGACCAATATTTAATACGACAGCAGGATCAACACCAAAGTACATTGCCACCAAAGCCAACGCAATCGTCCCTATGCCAATACTTTTGCCTCCAACTGGGAATCCACCACTACCTCTACTATCCTCTACATTGCTACTTTCTTGCTGATCATCAAGACGCATAACCCCCCCCATTGGGAATATCAATAATTAGTGCTTTAACATATCTCTAATCACACATAAATTAAACTTAATGTAATTGAAATTAAAGGGATTAGCCTGTAGCAACTTAAATCCATATTTTCTTGCAGTCTTCAAATTACCATCATTGAGTGCCCACCACCCCCACTTATAGTAGACATCTGATACTTTATCATCTAACTCAGTAATATACTTTTCGAGCAACGGCATGTTCCTTCTTTGACGCGCTTCATTCACGGCTAATAGCATCGATTCAAATTGCTTTTCTTTTTTTGTATAGCCTATACTTGATAAATGTTGACGATATTCTAATAATGGCTCTGAAATTACACCAATTTTTCCAATTTCAGCCAATCGTAAATATAAATCTATGTCTTCGGCATGTTGAAATCGAGCTCTCAATCCCCCTACTTCTTCAAATGCCAACTTTCTCATTGTTGCAACTGGATTACACATATAAGCACCGCCCCCAGCTAAATTACCCTGATCGATTTCCTCATGTGTCAAATGATTCCAATACTTAGTTATTTTTTCTCCATCAGAATCTATCAATATCACAGGTGATGTCACTACTACACACTCTGGGTGAGCACACAAAAAAGCATATTGTTGCTCTAAGCGTGTTGGCATACATATATCATCTGCATCCATGTTGGCAATAATGTCTGCTTTTGCAAATGAAACCAACTCATTTCTTGAAACTATTAACCCCTTGTTTTCGCGCGTAAAAACACGGCAACGCGAATCCTTTTCTGCAAACTGATTAATTATTTCCAAACTTTTGTCAGTGCTTCCGTCATCCATCATCAGAAATTCAAAGTCTTTAAATGTCTGATTTAAGACTGAGTCTATCGCCTTTGCTAAATACGTCTCAGCATTATAGACCGACATTACAACACTTATTTTTGGTACATTTTCTTGTTGCATCACCACATCACCTCAAAATAAAAGTCTTCACTAAAAACGATAAAATCAACCCAGCTAAGTAGCCCACTACAATCATAGGTAACACAATCAACTCGCGCCTCCAGTCAAGCAAGCCAAATTTTCTCAGATAATATAGGTTGAGTGGGATTGTTGACAATGCTGAGCATGTGACTGCCCAAATAATGCCTGTAAACCCAAAAAACTTATAAGCGAGAATACTGGTTGAGTACAAAAATACCAAGTCAACAAAAATCAAGCTTGTTTGTAATTTAGGCTTACCCATAGCCATAAAACACTCACCAGCCATTCGGTAACGCAACTCAAACAAACCTACAGCCATAATTTGCAAAATCCAAGCAACAGACTCGTAACGCGAATCATAAATAATTGCAACAATCGCATGTGCAGCTGAATAGATGAAACCACAACTAAAAATCAAAAATAAATCAAACGGTAGCCGTAACTTATAAAAAACGGATTTTAGCTTTTGTGGATTATCACGATAGGTTTCGCTTAATGCTGGAAAGCCAACAGAATGAATCACGCTTGTGATTAGCTGCCCAATCGCCCCCACAAGTAAGCCAGCGATTGCATAATAGCCTACTAATTTAGCGTCTACCAACCCACCCAGTATTAATTTATCGCTGCTAGAAACAAGAAATCCCAATATAGAAGAAACAAATATCCATTTACCAAAATGTAATACCTCTTTAATAACTTCTTTATCCCAGTGAAAATAATTATTGCTACCTTTAATCAGGCAAAAACTACTTAGAACCGATAAGCATGTAGATACCATTGCCCCTACTACCAAAGCCCAAACTGATGGATAAAAATAGGCCCATATCAGCATCACAATAATGCCAATTATTTGGGTCACTAATCCGATTGAAACACTTATTTTTAACGATAGGCCTCTAGTTGAATGCGCCATTTTAGTAGATTCATAGCCCCCAATCACTGAGGTAAACCCAATCACCGCGACAATCCAAGGGAAAATGGGCTCAGAGTAAACGCTACCTTCAGGCCAAAATTGCAAGTGACTGAGCAATACAAATATCAAGGCTACCACTACAGACAACATCCAGATTAGCCATCCTCGCATGACCTGTAGCGTCCAGATTGTATTCACAAACGCTTCATCTGAGCGTTTATTCTGTATAATGATTTGTCTTAAACCGATGTCAGACAACAAATTTAAACCAAATATTATGACATGAGCCACAGCCATCAGCCCGAACATCTCTGGGGCTAAAAGTCTGGTCATGATTAGATTGCTAACAAACCTAATGATTTGCGTTAAAACACTACCGCCAAATGTCCAAATACTCGAACTAATAACCCGCTGCTTAAATGATTGAGCTTGCATGAAATCTCTTATAAAGAACCAATTTTATTTGAATAAATATTATAGCCTGCCAAATGTTAAGATTTTTATGAGCGATGCATTATAACCTGTTAATTTTTGTAATATTTTGTAACAATTTTATAATGAATAATTAACACATTATATATTGACATCAATAAAGATGTATACTAATGTATACAGCGGTATCAAAACAGGCTTTATCTGCCAACCTTGTTTCTGAATTGGATCATCATATATGAATATAAACGCTCAATTATCTAGTCGTTTTGCACTATCTGTTCTACTTATGCTTGGAATATTAAGTACCAGCAACGACTTATCCGCGCAAATATATCGGTGGAAAGATAGTAAAGGTGTCATGCAATACTCTGATCGTCCGCCACCAGAAACCACGAATAAATCTTCTGAAAACATACTGCTCAATATTATCAAAAGCGATAATTTATGCGCTGGCCCAAGCCCAACAAAGAAGAAAGTCAGCACTGATCCGCTAGTATTAAATGGATTATTCTCTAAACTCAGAACAGGGACTACGACTGGCACCACCACAGGGACTACGACTGGCACCACCACAGGGACTACGACTGGCACCACCACAGGGACTACGACTGGCACCACCACAGGGCCTACGACTGGCACCACCACAGGGACTACG
>JANRLR010000005.1:0-196274 GCA_033762415.1 Methylophilus sp.
ACCCCAACGCACGCGCCCACGCGGAGGCGAACGCCACGGCAGAGGCCGAACGCAACGCGCGTGACGAAGCAGACCGAATGGCTCTTGATGAAGCGTAGGCGATAGCATATGCTGAGGCGAAAGCCAAGACAGAGGCTGAACGCAAGGCGCGTGAAGAAGCGGAGGCGAAAGCCAAGGCAGAAGCTGACCGCAAAGCGCGTGAAGAAGCTGAGCGCAAGGCACGTGAAGAAGCGGAGGCGAAAGCCAAGGCAGAAGCAGAACGTAAAGCGCGTGAAGAAGCGGAGGCGAAAGCCAAGGCAGAAGCTGAACGCAAAGCGCGTGAAGAAGCAGAGCGCAAGGCACGTGAAGAAGCGGAGGCGAAAGCCAAGGCAGAAGCAGAGCGCAAGGCACGTGAAGAAGCGGAGGCGAAAGCCAAGGCAGAAGCAGAACGTAAAGCGCGTGAAGAAGCGGAGGCGAAAGCCAAGGCAGAAGCAGAACGTAAAGCGCGTGAGGAAGTGGAGGCACAAGCCGATAAAACAAATCAACAATCACACTTTGATGATGATCAGTACGAGGATGCGCGCTTTTTTGGTGACGATGAAGAGTTTATTGACGATGAAATTGATCAGACCGTAGTTGCTAAGGAAATAGCAGAAATTAGCTCCATTGCAGCTAAAGATGAAGCATTTCTACCCAGTTACAAAACTACCAAAACCATTCATTGGGGGCGTTGGCTACATTATTTAATCGCTATCCCAAGCCGCCTGCTCGTCCCTGTATCCGTTGGTTGCTTTGCCTTATTCGTTATTGCGCTCATCTTGACGAGCCTCCCCATTTTTATGAGTCCATTTATTGAGCCTATGCAAAAAGTGCTCTCTGCAGATTTGGGAGAGCCTGTCACCATCAAAAAAATGCGCGCGTCGCTCTTCCCTCAACCCATGCTGATTCTTGATGATATTAGTGTCGGCAAGCTGTCTGACTTGCACCTTAAGTCCATTCAAATAACGCCTGAAATCTTCACCGTATTTGACGATGTTATTCAAGCTGAACAAATCGAATTGGTTGGGCTTTCAGCCAATGACCATCATTTAAACCGCGTCAGTGCTTGGCTCAGGGCACACTTAACAGAAAATAAAATCAAGACCAATCAAATAATACTTAGCAATACAAGCGTACTGCTTGATGATAAGCAGGTACTACCCATATTCAATGCCTCCATCGCACTGAATGACCATGGAGACGTAAAAAGTGCCACGCTCGTTTCTGAAGATAAGGAAAGTACTGTCAACATTCTAAAAGCCGACAACAATTACCAAATTTCGGTCAGCGCCAAAAAGTTAATCCTGCCGTTTGGCGCGCCATTAATACTTACTCGGCTTGAGGCTACAGGCATCGCTAATGACAATGAAATTAATTTTGACAAGATTGAGAGCTATGCTTATAGCGGGACATTACAGGGCAAACTAAAAGTGAATTGGTCAAATAGCTGGACGGCAGCTGGCAGTCTCACACTTACACAAATTGATTTGGCACCATTTCTGCCCACACTCACCAGCATTGCCAGCGCCAATGGCTACCTGTCTTCTACTATGACGTTTTCAAGTCAATCAAACGCGATTACAACGCTCTTGGACAATCCAGAAGTCAACGCCCAATTTGATGTGGGTCGTGGGGAAATCAAATGGATAGATGCTGTGCGCGCAATACAACAAGGCAAAAAAAATATGGCGGTGGGCGGAATTACCTCATTTGATAATTTAAAAGGTCAGTTCATTCTCAAAGATGCAGTGTATCAATATAAGCAACTTGTATTAAATGCTGGTAATTTACAAGCAGCTGGTGACATCAAGGTACTAGCCAATCAGGATGTTGAAGGCGCTATCCGCGTCAAGCTTTCTACAAAGTCTCGCCAGATCAGATCTAACCTTAATCTTTCTGGTAAAGCCAGCAGTCCTATTTCAAAATAAGTGATAGGCAAAAAAAAATCCACACCCAAGTCTGGTGTGGATTTTTCATGCGAATCAAAACTACTTCATCACTTTTATTGGCACATAAAGTGTATTATCACCACGTAACACTAATACAGCGATTGTTTTTCCTGCGGGTACTGCATTAATCTGCTTGTTAAATAGCTCAACACTTTGGCTTTCGCTATTATTCAAGCCTAGAATAACATCACCTCTTCTAATGCCCGCTTGAGCCGCAGCGCCTGCACTTTCAATCACTAACAAGCCATTTTTACCATTCAGTTTTTTCTTCTGCTGTGGCGTTAGCTCTTTTAACGTGAGCCCAATTTTATTCGCTTCAGACTTAGGTGCTACTTTGGCAGGTGCTTCCTCTTCATCAGAATCCGTAGGCATTTGACCAACACCTACATTTAAACTTTTAGCAGCACCCTTACGAATCACGTCTACTGGCACAACTTTACCAGGCTTTGTAGCGCCTACTGCACGTGGCAAATCAGCTGAAACAATAATGGATTTTCCATCAAACTTAGTAATCACATCACCAGGTTCTAAACCGCCTTTATCGGCAGGACTATTCTTTTCCACGCCAGCCACTAAAGCACCATTGGTGTTTTTCATGCCAAATGACTCCGCCAAATCTTTGGTCAACTCTTGAATCGCGATCCCTAGCCAACCGCGCGTAATTTTTCCATTGGCTTTCAGTTGATTTGAAACATCAATGGCTACATCAATCGGAATACTAAAAGACAAGCCCATTGAACCACCACTTCGGCTATAGATTTGCGAGTTAATACCCACGACTTCCCCATGCAAATTAAACAGTGGGCCTCCTGAGTTGCCTGGGTTAATCGCTACGTCTGTTTGAATAAAAGGCACATAGTTTTCTTGTGGTAACGCGCGACCTTTTGCGCTCACAATCCCAGCCGTCATTGTATTTTCCAAGCCAAATGGTGAACCTATGGCAGCCACCCATTCCCCCACCTTAAGTGCAGTAGGATCACCGATCGTCACTTTAGGCAGATTACTTGCTTCAATTTTAATCAAGGCAACATCTGTGCGCTTGTCTGACCCAATAATTTTAGCTTTAAATTCACGCTTATCTGACAGCTTCACAAGCACTTCATCTGCACCACTGACCACATGTGCATTAGTCAAAATATAGCCATCCTGACTAATGATAAATCCCGACCCCAAAGATTGCGTTTTATAATCTTGCCCACCTCCAGCACCTGGCTGACCCTGAGGACCAGGAATGCCAAAGCGTTTAAAAAACTCCTGTAAATTTTCATCATCAGGCATCCCTGGAAATCCCATCACTCCTTGTCCATGCACTGTTGCGGTAATACTAATATTGACAACAGCTGGACCCTGCTTTTCTGCCAACTCGGTAAAGTCTGGTAAATCTTTTGCTTCAACATAAACCGTTGTTAAGACTAACGTGAGTGCCATTGCAACGCTAGATATCCATTTCTTTAACATCTAATTTCCTTCTCCATTTAATTCAACATAACAAAAAAACTAACAGAATTTTATTTCAGCTTCATTACGCGCCAATCTTAGTATTTTAGGCTGTTGCAATAAAAAATATTGGCTAGAAGTGGTATAACCTTTTACCCACAAAAATCCAACTAGCAAGCCCGACATTGCTCCTATTATTGCGCTTACATTCGTACCGAATAGCTGCATAGCCAATATGGCTGCCACAAACATGGTAGCAAGCGGAATCATGTATAAGAGTAAGGCGCTTTTTAATAGGGCTTGCTCATCAATCCCGACAATCACGCTATCCCCTACATTGGCGTTGATGCCATTTTCAGCTTTGAATGCAGTAGATTTGTGTGCAAATAATTTACCCCAAATCGAATTACCACAACCGCGTGTTTGCCCACATAACCCGCAAGCAGTTTTACGCTCTATCTCTAATATTGCGGTTGTCAAACTTGCAGATTCTGGGTGGTTTTCAATGGAAAGTATTACGGCTTGTTCTTCTATCATCATCATTACCAATTATAAAAATTACTTATCAACTAACGCTTGCTTCCTAAAACTCACCGCTCTGGAAATTTGCCGAACAGTTTCTGCAGGCACTTCACCCACCACCACCACTTGATAACCGTCTACCACATTTGCGCAAATATGCGTTGAACCAACTTGTTTATGCCCCAATTTGGGACGCGCTCCTTTTATGATTGGTTCAATAAATAAAGAAACAGAGGCAATTCCATCTGAAAAAATCAGTTGATTCACTGGTACAGATTTTCCTGGTACGGCAATCATGATGTGGTCAATTTTACGATAACCTGGCGGCAGGTTTGCAATCACCCAATTATCAGTGACATGATTCACTTCAGTAGCATCTTCCATCACATAGTTTTTACGGGCATCGATTTTAGGTTGAAACCAATCGACATCACGCGTATTCATCATACTGAGTTGGGTAAAACCGATCTGCTCTAGTGTTTGATTATTGCTGGTGGTCAGAATCATTTTCAAAAGCAAACCAAACTCAGCATCTGCCCAAACACGATATCCATAGCGAAAACCATCATTAGGAACCAACTCTACCACTTGCGCATCTCGTCCAGCCACACGCTCTACCACGCCTAACTTTGCTTCATAGCTTGCTTTTAATGCATCTAGATTGGTGGGAAACATTGCTGGGAATAAATTTTGGCCACGACGCTTTTCAATGACCACTTTGTCATTCTGAGCGTTGTAAATCACGATGTCGCTACCCTGACTAAACACTTCACGCGGCTGACCATCCATCACAATATTACGTGTCAGCTCATGACCGCCGTTGTTCATATGGGTGATTTGTACCGAGCGCATTTGGCTACCATTTTGATAAACAAATACTCCCTGATAATTAAGCTCGCGTGCTGCAAATGCAGTTTTTTGTAGCACTATCCAAGGATCATCTAACGCCTGAACATTAAGACTTGCACACCATAGACCGCAAGCCAATATCCACCTTGACATACTTAACGTGGCTCCGTAAATGAGGCATCTTGAACGTAATAGGAAGCACTATTCGGTGCGTAAGTTTGATGCGCGGTTAAATATTCGGTGGGCATATTATCTGCAATTTCGATAGGATTGAGTGCATTTTCATCTACGCTTTGGCTCTGAAACAACATCAAGCCTACAAACATTACGGCGGCTACAGAAGCCGCTACTGACCAGAAACGTGATGTTTTATAGAGCGGCTTCTTTACCATAGCAGCATTGATTATTGCAGAAGAAGGTGCGATTTGTGTTGGTTCGTCTTCTAATGCAGCCATGACACGGTCTGTGAGTTGACCACACTGAGGAATGTCCCCACGCATTGCATCGCGAATTAAGTGATAACTCATCCATGCCTGACTCAACTCACCATTCGATTTAGCCGCAATCAAAAGGTGATCGGCATTGCTGATTTCAAATTCATCATCAATTAATGCAGATAATTGCTCTTTCATTTTTAAACCCCATTGTTCTCAATATATTATTATATTTTAATGTCTAATTACCAACGCTTATGCTCGGGTGTATCGAGCAATGGACGCAGTTTTTGTGAAATCGTTTCTCTCGCTCTAAAAATACGCGATCTCACAGTGCCAATCGGACATTGCATGATGACTGCAATATCTTCATAACTTAAGCCCTCTAACTCTCTCAATGTAATGGCTGTACGCAGCTCATCAGGCAAACTCGCAATAGTATCATTGACCGTTTGCGCAATTTCTTTAGTCATTAAAGCGGTTTCTGGCGTATCCATCGTACGCATTTCAATGCCTTCATCGAAATTTTCCACGTCTTCGATTTCGACATCTTGCATAATTTGTGGCTTGCGCCCCATGGACACCAAGTAGTTTTTAGCAGTATTGATGCCGATTCTATACAACCATGTATAAAAAGCGCTATCCCCTCTAAAGTTGTGGAGCGCACGATAGGCTTTTACAAAAGACTCTTGTACGACATCTTCTACTTCAGCTTGGTCACGAATCATGCGCGACAGTAAGCGCGCTAATTTACGTTGATACTTTTCTACTAACAGACCAAATGCTCGCTTATCTCCCGCTTGTGCACGCGCAACCAGAACCTGATCAAGCTCTCGATTCTCCGCACTTAAATTTTGCATTGGGCTCTGAATTGGCTTATCCGCCATAGAGGCGTTTCTCCCACTAGTGGTATTTTTGTAGGCACTAGTATACGCCTTCGTGGTAGATTCCACGAAACCAGAACGGGTCAACTCCTCAATTTTACCTGTTTGTAACATTTTTCTTCCCCTAACTGATGCTTAGCTAGTATGCTAGCTCAATTACACAGACATAATTAAACTTTCATTAGTTCACTAATTCTTTTCAAACTTTAATCTTTCCATGTGTTCCCTATGAAAAGTACGTATGACGTTTTAATTATTGGCAGCGGGCTAGCTGGCTTAACATTAGCATTAACACTTGCAGACAGCAAAAAAGTATGTCTGGTCAGCAAGCGTGAAATCACAGACAGTGCCAGTAGCTGGGCGCAAGGCGGCATCGCAGCGGTACTCAATAACGACGACTCCATTGAAGAACACATTCAGGACACCTTAATTGCTGGCGCAGGGCTATGCGATAGTGCGGTAACACGCATGGTAGCCACGCAAGGACGGTCATCCATAGAATGGTTGATACAACGTGGTGTCAGATTTACCCGCGAAGCGGACGATAGCGGTTACCATTTAACGCGAGAAGGCGGCCATAGCCATCGTCGTATTTTTCATGTGGCCGATGCCACTGGGCAAGCTGTTCAAAAAACACTTACACAGCAAATACGCGAGCATCAGAACATCACGATTTTAGAAAACCATATTGCTGTTGATCTCATCACCAATAAAAAACTTAAACATTATGCTTTAGACGATAAAAATCTGGAAAACCGTTGCCTAGGTGCCTACGTCCTTGACAATCACACGGGGAAAGTACTCACCATTGCAGCACAGCACACAGCCCTAGCTACAGGTGGTGCAGGAAAAGTGTATCTGTACACTACCAATCCAGATGTGAGTACTGGCGATGGCATTGCCATGGCCTGGCGTGCTGGTTGCCGTGTTGCGAATATGGAATTCATACAATTTCATCCAACCTGTTTATATCACCCGCATGCAAAATCATTTTTAATTTCTGAGGCAGTAAGGGGTGAAGGGGGCATTCTGCTGCTACCCGATGGCACAAGATTCATGCCAGAGCATGATGCACGCGGAGAACTCGCGCCGCGCGATGTGGTAGCACGTGCTATTGACTTTGAAATGAAAAAACGTGGCTTGGACTGTGTCTATCTGGACATCAGCCATAAACCCGCTGATTTTATTGCAGAACACTTCCCTAATATACAAAAACGTTGCTTAGAACTTGGTATTGACATAACCAAACAACCGATTCCTGTTGTGCCTGCCGCGCATTACACTTGCGGCGGCGTAATGACGGATGACAAAGCTAAAACAGATATTGAGAACTTGTATGCAATTGGTGAAACCTCATGTACTGGACTACATGGCGCTAACAGGTTGGCGAGTAACTCACTGCTAGAGTGCCTAGTGTTTAGTCAGGCAGCAGCGCAAGATATTCTTGCCGCTCCCGCAGAAACTCCTATGGCACTACCTGCCTGGGATGAAAGCCGCGTCACAGATGCTGATGAAGAAGTATTAATCACGCATACCTGGAATGAGCTACGCCGTTTTATGTGGAATTACGTAGGCATTGTGCGTACTAACAAGCGCTTGAGCCGTGCCTTACATCGCATTCACATGCTAAGAGACGAAGTGCACGAGTTCTATAGTAACTTTAGAGTCAGTAATAATTTGATTGAGCTACGGAATCTGTTACAAGTGGCCGAGCTGATTGTATTGAGTGCTATTGATCGGCATGAGAGTCGAGGCCTGCATTATAGTAAAGACTACCCTTATACGTTAGATGAGGCCATCCCCACGGTACTAGAGCCTGCAAATTACTACAGCTTGCTCGATAGCGATCATGACGCGCCAAAAAGTGAATGAAGAAGCTCGTTTATTGTATTAGCCTGACACTATGCTGCATAACCTTTGGCACAGTCCACGCAAAGAATGTATATCCTAAAATCAGCTACTTCTACGACGGCGATACAGTCAAAATTAACGATGGGGATGCGCAATACAAATTGCGAATATCCGATATTGATGCCCCAGAGCGTCAACAAAAACATGGTCTAAAATCTAGACGTGCTTTAATGAAACTATGTCAGCATGCTGATATTATATTAGACCTGTATGACTATGACCGATACCATCGTCGTTTAGGGCAGCTCACTTGCGACAATCAATCTGTTAGCGAATATATGGTCAGCAATGGGCATGCCTGGCTTTATCGGCGTTATGCCCAAAACCCGCAACTGGCTCAAGCAGAAAAACATGCACGTCAGAAACGCATAGGGCTATGGTCAGATAAGCGCCCGATACCGCCATGGCAGTGGCGACAGAATCACCCGCATTAATTGAACACTTTTGTCATAAATAGATTAAAATTACACCTTAACATGCCCCATACATTAACGATGACTTTTAGGAAAAGCCCATGCAAGTAGCAATGAATACAGTAGTCACCATGACTTACGAACTTAAAAACAGCGATGGCGAAGTGCTTGAAGCAAGCACAGAGCCAGTGGCCTATTTACATGGCGGCTATGACAATATTTTCCCAAAAGTGGAAGAAGCCATGCATGGTAAAAATGTGGGGGATGTTGTTGAAGTAGGTCTAGAGCCAGATGACGCTTTTGGCGAATATGATGAAGCCCTTGTGCAAATTGAACCAGCAAGTGCATTCCCCGCAAAAGATCTCAAAGTAGGCATGCAGTTTGAAGGTGAAGATGAAACTGGCGATGTGATTTTATACACCATTACAGAAATTGCAGATGATAAAGTCGTCGTAGATGGCAATCATCCTTGGGCTGGTGAACGCTTACTATTCACGGCAACGATTACGGCTGTGCGTGCTGCAAACCAAGAGGAAGTTTCTCACCAGCACGTACATGGTGCTGGCGGACATCATCACTAAGCCACCTCAACCTAAAGTTATCTCAGCTTAGGCAACTCAGGTTTTTCTTAACATCACTCCTAAAACAAGCGCATGATTCACCGTAGGACGAATCATGCGCTTGTTTGATGGCATCATCTATTGCTACAATCACTCTCATCGCTTCTGATGACCTATTTTAAAGATTGATTGTCTGTGCTTAAACATCTCAAACTCTGGTTTATGATTCTGGTATTGATACCACTATGGGGAATACATGCTAAAGAAAATGTTCAAACGCATAGCAGTATGAATCAATCAGGTCTGAGCCTCTCTTACACACTCACCGCAAATAAATTAGGTGACTTACATGAGGAAGAAAACGGCAATGAAGAAATCAAGATTCATAAAGAATTGATGCCCGCCAGCACACCAACAACTAACAATGAAGTCCTTAATGATGCGCCTAGACAAGTTATTTCAAACCAACCCTTAGCAGAACCTAAACCAAATATCGCTAACACAAGTACAAAAAGTTCTCAGGTAGCAGAAGAAGATAACTTTGGCTTAGCCAGTCTACTGATTTTATTTGTCGGGTTGATTATTGCGGGCATCCTCAGAATGCTGATGGTGACTTAATCCGAGAGCGGCATTTCTGCCTGAGAAAACTCTTCATAGGGCGGCAACTCTGCCAAAGAGCGTAAATTCAAATCATCTAAAAAATATTTAGTCGTCGCATACAAAGAAGGTCTGCCAGGCACTTCGCGCTGCCCTACGACATCAATCCACTCACGCTCCTGTAGTTGCCGAATCACATTGGGGTTAACAGCTACACCGCGAATTTGCTCAATATCACCGCGTGTTACAGGCTGACGGTAAGCAATAATAGCCAAGGTTTCCATCACTGCGCGTGAGTATTTTGGCTGACGCTCTGGATTTAATCTGGCAAGAAATTCACTATACTGTGCCTTAGCCTGAAAGCGATATCCGCTAGCAACTTGCACTAAATCTAACGTTTTATCTGTCCATTCAGCTTTAAGCTCGTCCAGCAACATACGCAAAGTAGCGCGCTCCATGCGACCAGCAAACAGTTTTAACATCTCATCCAGACTCAGAGGCTGACCTGCTGTCAGCAACGCAGCCTCTAAAATTTGTTTCATTTCCGTAATGTTTTCTGGTTCATGCATGTGACATCCTCACTCAGAAAGATTGGTCTGAATATAAATCGGGGTAAATGCACCTTGCTGCGTAATGCGTATTAATCCTTCTTTTGCCAACTCTAAGATTGCCAAAAAGTTCACCACCAATTTAGGAACACCCTCATTTACGACATCAAACAAAGCGGTGAATTCCAGCAAACCTTCCTCTTTTAAACGACGTAAGATTTGGCTCATATGCTCGCGCACAGATAATTCTGCGCGCCCCAGTTTATGATGTTGATTCAGCGTTGCACGTTTCAGCACGTTTTTCCATGCCTCTATTAAGTCGTCCAGACTTACTTCAGGCGGCTTAATTTGACTGATATGCTGATAGTAAGCAGAAGCCACTTGTATCTCCGCTCCTACCATCGGCATCGCATCTAAGCGCTGTGCAGCCAGTTTGATCGCTTCATACTCCATCAGACGACGCACCAATTCTGCACGTGGATCATCTTCCTCCGCGATTTCCGCAGGTTTAGGCAGCAACATGCGCGATTTAATTTCAATCAACATCGCAGACATCAACAAATAATCAGCCGCCAACTCCAGCTTGATTGCCTTCATCTTTTCGACATAGCCCATATACTGTACCGTGAGATCCGCCATAGGAATATCTAAAATATCCAAATTATGTTTGCGGATGAGATACAACAGTAAATCGAGCGGACCTTCAAAGGTGTCTAAATACACCTCTAAAGCATCTGGTGGAATATATAAATCCAGTGGTAGCTCTGAGAGCGTTTCACCTTTGATTTTTACATGAATAGTAGATTCAAGCATGCCACATTTAGCTGTAATTCAAACCCATCACATCACGCACTTCTCGCATCGTTTCGCGCGCAAGTTTACGAGCCTTTTCACAACCTTCAGACACAATGTTTTTCACTAATGTGGGATCTTCCGCATACTCTGCTGCGCGTGCCTGTATTGGCTTAAGCTCTTCTATCACACCATCAATCACAGGCTGCTTGCACTCAATGCACCCAATGCCTGCAGACTTACAGCCTTGTTGTACCCATTCTTTGGTTTTATCGTCAGAGTAAACTTCATGCAATTGCCACACAGGGCACTTAGCAGGATCACCAGGATCAGTGCGACGAATACGTGCGGGATCAGTCGGCATGGTTTTAATTTTTTTGGCGACCACATCAATGGGTTCGCGCAAGGAAATCGTATTGTTATAAGATTTAGACATTTTTTGACCATCTAAACCAAACATTTTGCTGGCAGGTGTCAGCTTATATTCAGGCTCGACCAAAATAATTTTACCCCCACCTTCAAGGTACCCCAGCAAACGCTCTTTATCGCCCAAACTTAGATTTTGCTGCTCCTCAATCATGGAGCGTGCTGATTCCAATGCTTGATTGTCGCCACTTTCCTGATAGGCGGCCCGCATCTCTTCATACAATGCGGCGCGTTTAGAACCTAGTTTTTTAATGGCAGCTTCTGCTTTTTCTTCAAAGCCTAATTCGCGACCGTAAATATGATTGAAACGGCGCGCGATTTCGCGCGTAAGCTCAATATGCGGCACTTGATCTTCTCCCACAGGCACTTGCGTTGCCTTATAGATGAGAATATCTGCGCTTTGTAATAAAGGATAGCCTAAAAAGCCAAAAGTAGACAAATCTTTATTAGACAGTTTTTCTTGTTGATCTTTATATGTGGGCACACGCTCTAACCAACTTAGCGGCGTCATCATGCTAAGCAACGTATACAGCTCTGCATGCTCTGGTACACGTGACTGAATAAAAATAGTGGAATTGGCTGGATCTACGCCTGCAGCCAGCCAATCTATCACCATATCCCACACGCTTTCTTCGATGACTTCTGGCGTATCATAATGCGTGGTGAGCGCATGCCAATCTGCCACAAAAAACAAACACTCACATTCATGCTGCAGGCGTATCCAATTCTTTAACACGCCGTGATAATGTCCTAAGTGTAACTGCCCAGTTGGGCGCATCCCTGATAAAACGCGTTCTACCGCCATATTGTTAGAAACCTAATCATATAAATTGTTGAATACTGAATTATGATTATTAGTAATCACATTCGTTAATTATAAGTCTATTCTACTCAAATCTTTAAAGAAACGTTGCCAGTATCAGTTGTTCAAGCACATGAATAATAGGCGTAATAATCATGCCTAACACCCCTGTAAACATGAGCACTACGAGTATCAAAAATCCGAATTGCTCGACCCGTGACAGCTGCAATGCCATTGCATTGGGCAACACACTCACGGCGATTCTACCACCGTCTAATGGCGGCATAGGAAGCAGGTTAAGTACCATTAATACCAGATTAACCCTAAGACCAGCCAAACCCATATGTACCATAAAATCAAGCGAAGTTTGTGGCAAGAAGTCTGCTAAACCCAACACAACTACCCAAAAAATGGCCATGAAAAAATTAGAGGCTGGACCTGCCAGCGCTACCCAGAGCATGTCTTTTTTAGGCTGCCGCAAATTCGCATAGTTAACAGGCACTGGTTTAGCCCATCCAAACAAAACGCCACCGAGTAAAATGGTCAATGCAGGAAGTAGCACGGTTCCTAGCGGATCGATATGTTTGAATGGATTTAAGGTAATCCGCCCCATCCGTTCCGCAGTTAAATCTCCAAAAAACTTAGCGGCGTAGCCATGCGCTGCCTCGTGCACTGTAATCGCCAACAACGTGGGTACTGCATACACCACGATCTTTTGTATTATTGTTAATTCCACAATTGCCTTTTCATATTTTCAATCTAACTGCTTGCTAAACCAAGTGATTCAATGCTGCCAATGCCCTCTCTAATCACCTGCGGCACATCTCCAGTCAAATCCACCACCGTGGTTTCCCCGATAGCGCAAATATCAGAATCGATCACTAAATCAATCTGATGCTCTAAGCGCTCCCTGATTTCCCAAGCGATATTTAACGGTATTTCATCTTCTGGCAATTGCAAAGTCATACTAAGTAAAGGTGCATTCAATGCCTCTAGTATTGACTGTGTTACTTGGTGCTTTGGCACTCTTAATCCTATTGTACTGCGTTTTGCATGCTGTAAACGCCGCGGCACTTCGCGACTCGCCTCTAAAATAAACGTATAAGGTCCAGGTGTATTGGCTTTAAGCAATCTAAACTGCGCATTATCCACTTTGGCATACACACTTAATTCACTCAAATTACGGCACATCAACGTAAATAAATGACGTTCATCTACGCCACGAACCTGACGTATGAGCGCTTGTGCTTCTTTGTTCCCTAACGCACATCCCAATGCATAACTTGAATCTGTAGGGTAAGCGACAACGCCACCTTGCTGCAATATCTCTACTGTCTGCTTAATCAAGCGCGGCTGCGGATTGTCCGCATTAATCACAAAATACTGTGCCATGGATTATTTCATGATGAGATTAAATGGGGGCTTTTCGTGCGACTGAAATTAATTCACTTATACTAAGTTCAGCAGTTCGGCTTCTTCCCAATCCCGCCAGACTGGCACGCAGCCTCTAGGCAAGGCTGGCAAACGCCCCATTTCCATATAAGATAACCCTGGACCATGGTAATCCGAACCTTGGGAAGCTTTTAAGCTAAAACGATGCGCAATTTTTGCAAACTGTTCAAACTGTGGTGGCGTATGGCTGCCTGTCACCACTTCAATGGCATCCCCGCCAAAACTTCTAAACTCATGCATCAGCAAATGCATATTCACAAAACCAAGGTCATAACGCCCAGGATGCGCAACGACTGCCACGCCTCCACTCCCTTTAATTAGCGTGACTGCTTCTTCTAATGTCATCCATTGATGGTCTACAAAGCCAGGCTTACCTTTTACCAAAAACTTTTTAAAGACTGCCTTAACGCTTTTCGCATGCCCTTGCTCCACCAGAAACTGAGCGAAATGACTGCGCGTCATAATGCTTTGTTTGGCAATCGCTTTTGCACCCTCAAAAGCTCCTGAAATTCCTACTTGCTCCAATCCATATGCAATTTCTTCCGCCCGCTGCTCGCGGCCAATGCGCACTTTATCCAAAGCCAATTTAAGAGGTAGGTTCTCAGCGTCTATTTTCAATCCCACGATATGCAAGGTACGTCTTTTCCATGTCACAGAAATCTCAACGCCATTCACAAATGCAATGTCATGTTCTTTTGCAGCTTCTCTAGCCTGTGTCAGCCCACCCAAATCATCATGATCTGTCAAACCAAGCACCTTGACGCCACGCGCTGCGGCATGTGCTACCAAATCTTGCGGGGCGAGTAAGCCATCAGAAACTGTCGAATGACAATGTAAATCGATCAAAGCCGACATGTTCTCAATAAGTGTTTTGCATTCATTGCCAAATCATAGCAAAATACACGCTTTACTGATAGCGCATCATGCACTAGTACAAGACTATAACTGAAAGACGGTTGCCTCCCCCACCATGAAAATATTTTTTGATTTACTCCCCGTTATACTATTTTTTGTGGGATTCAAGCTTTTTGATATTTTTGTAGCTACCGCAGTCGCCGTTGCCGCCACCATCGCTCTCATCATTTACAGCAAATTGATCCTTAAAAAAGTCGACAAAATGCTGATGATTAATGGTGCCATCATTTCTATACTTGGCGGCATTACACTTGCATTGCATGACAAGACCTTTATTATGTGGAAGCCTACCGTGCTGTACTGGATTGGCGCGCTGGTACTACTTATTTCGAATATGGCATTTAAAAAAAATCTCATTCAACAAATGATGAGCGCTATTCTGAACCCACCTAACTCTGTCTGGCAAACCCTCAACTGGTTATGGATTGTGTTTCTTGTTGGCTTAGGGTTTTTGAATTTATATATTGCATTTCATTACCCAGAAAAAACTTGGGTTAACTTTAAAGTATTTGGCGTCACAAGCATGCTCTTTATTTTTATGATAGGTCAGACGATTGTACTTAGACGCTATCTCGTTCAGCAGGCTGATGACGACCCTGAAAAAAAGGACTAAAACATATATGTGGTATGCCATCATTGCAGAGGATGTAGACAATAGTTTGGAAAAACGCCTCAAGGTCAGACCCCTGCATCTTGCACGATTGCAAGCCTTGCAAGAGGCTGGACGACTGCTACTTGCTGGACCTTTCCCTGCCATCGATAGTATTGACCCTGGCGCAGCAGGATACACTGGCAGCTTGATTGTCGCTGAATTTGCCGATTTACAAGCCGCCACTGAATGGGCAAACACCGACCCCTTTGTCATCGAAAATATATATTCAAGCGTTACAATCAAGCCTTTTCGCAAAACTTTACCGTAAAGCTCATGTCAATTGATATAGAAATTGCAAAACGTCTGCGCCAGCTTGAGCCAGTAGAATTACAACTGACCGATTTAAGTGCTTTGCATGCTGGTCATCAAGGTCACAATGGGGGGGGGCATTTTCAACTCAAAATTGTAAGCTCGCATTTTTCTGGAAAATCGCAGATAATGCGACATCGAATGATTTATCAAACGCTTAATGATCTAATTCCACAACAAATTCATGCCTTGAGCATAGTTGCAATTTCACCAGATGACCCCAGTTAACATTTATTACACATCATTTAGGACACTTTTAAACTAAGGATTTCACATGAACATCAAATCTCTATTAATCAGTACGCTCACACTGACCATTTTGGCGCTATCCCTTCCATCATTTGCTGCCGACTCAGTCGCCACTGTAAATGGTAAAGCTATCAAGCAATCATGGGTTGACTACATCATGAAAGATGCGCAAGCACGCGGACAAAAACCAAACGACAACATGAAAGCAGCGATTATCAATGAGCTCGTTGGTTCTGAACTCGCTTATCAGGAAGCTCAAAAAATGGGGATCGACAAACAGTCTGATTTCATTGTGAATGAAGAGTTAGCGCGTAGAAAACTCTTAGTAAACGCATACTTAGCTGACTTTATGAAAAAAAACCCAGTATCTGAAGCGGACAAAAAAGCGGCTTATGAAGATTACAAAAAAGAATTGGGCGATAAAGAATTCAATGCGCGCCATATTCTAGTTAAAACAGAAGCGGAAGCAAAAGACATTATTGCGCAACTAAATAAAGGCACTGATTTTGCCAAGCTTGCAAAAGAAAAATCTTTAGACCCAGGTTCTAAAGAAAAAGGTGGTGACTTAGGTTGGTTCTCTCCCGCTGGCATGGTAAAACCATTCAGCGATGCCGCGACTGCCCTCAAAAAAGGCGAATTGACTTCAACCCCTGTGCAAACACAATTTGGTTGGCACGTGATTAAACTGATCGATACCAGAGCAACGCAAGTACCTCCATACGATAAAGTTGAAGACGGTCTTGAGCGCACACTACAACAGCGTAAATTAGAAAAAATGATGCTAGGTCTAAAAGATAAAGCAAAAATCGAAGTAACAGGGATGGATAAGAAATAATTGATCTTAATCAAAGAAAGCCTGCTTTTGCAGGCTTTTTTATTGTCTTTTACTTTTCAACACCAAAAAAATATGTATAATAAGAACCATTATCATTTACACACATCGTAAGGTAATATGAAAATTCTGAACAATTTAAGTCCTGGTGAAGCTGGCATCATACAAGCCATTCATGCAGAGCAAGCACTGCACCAGCGCCTAAACGCACTGGGTTTCAGAATAGGTAAGAAAATAGAGCTGATAAGACGTGCCAGCTTTAACGGCCCTTTGCATGTACGGATTGGTGCTACTGACATCATTTTGCGTGACATCGAAGCGCAACGTATTCAACTTGTAACGTCATAAAGCCTGAGGCAGCCATGAAGCGTATTGCACTGCTTGGTATGCCCAACACGGGAAAGTCCACCCTATTTAATCGCCTAAGTGGCGCTTCAGCACGCGTAGGAAATTGGCCTGGCATTACGGTTGATTTAATGAGCGCCAAAATTTTAATCGGCGGTCACATCGCCGAGCTGATCGATTTACCTGGGCTGTACGATCTGCATGGGTTTTCTGATGACGAGCAGGTAGTACGGCACTTTTTGAGCACTCATTCTGTTGATTTAGTGATTGTTGTACTCAATAGTTCACAGATTGACCGCCAGCTGTCACTCGCATTACAAATCAAACAGTTGGGACTACCCACGCTTCTTCTACTGAACATGCAAGATGAAGCCAAACGTGCTGGCATCACAATAGATGCCGAATCCATGTCTCAGCAGTTAGGATTTCCTGTCGCAACGATTAGCGCAAAGTATGGCGATGGCTGCCCACTCGCACTACAAATAGCGGCACAGATTATCAATCAAAACAATACCTTGCCAACCACATCACAGACGGCTGCGGCACTCGAAGCAGACGCTCAAATTGAACATGAAATGCAAAGCATCGTGAAGCAATCTGTACAAATGCCGATGAAGTTAAACGATGAAATAACGGACAATATCGACAAGGTATTGCTACACCCAGTATTGGGTTTGCCCATATTTTTCCTCGCAATGTTTTTGCTATTTCAGTTTATCTTCACCGCAGGTAAACCTTTGCAAGATGGCATGGCTTGGCTGCTCAATGGGTTACGCACTAACGCACTAGAACCTTTACTCATCAACTTACCCACTTGGCTTAATGGTTTATTGTTGGATGGTATATTTAACGGCATCAGTACCGTCGCCGCTTTTGTGCCCATTATTGTGCTGTTCTTTTTAGTCATGAGCATGGTAGAGGATAGCGGCTATTTATCTCGCGCAGCCTTCCTGATGGACGCACTGATGGCAAAAATGGGATTAGATGGCCGTGGATTTGTCATGGTGCTGATGGGGTTTGGTTGCAATGTACCTGCGCTCATGGGCACGCGTGTCATGCGTAGCCGTCCTATGCGACTGCTCACTATGCTGGTCATTCCACTTTCTTTGTGCTCCGCACGCCTGCAAGTGTTTTTGTTCATGATTGCCACTTTATTTGCTGCCAATCAAGCCGCTTATATTATGTTTGCCTTATATATGGTCAGTTTTTTCACCATCTTTTTAACTGCAATTTTATTCAAAAATCAATACAAAAGCACAGAGCCATTTATACTGGAACTTCCACCTTACCGCTTCCCTACTCCTCGCCAAATCTGGCTACGAGGCTGGCAGGAAGTCAAACACTTTTTAAACCGTGCCAGCAAATTCATTGTCATCGGCGTTGTATTGGTATGGGCGATGACACACTACCCCACGGATGTGGCACCTGCTAGCGTAGGCACATTGGCGGGGCAAATCGGTCAGCTTTTTGCGCCGTTACTAAACCCTATCGGCATTGATACGCAACTTGCCATCGCGTTGATTTTCGGTTTTGTCGCCAAAGAAATCGTCATCGGTTCACTTGCTGTGATTTATGGTTTGAATGGCGACGCACTCAGCCATCAGATCGCCATGAACATTGATTGGGTGCAAGGCATGAGCTTTATGTTATTTACGCTGATCTATACGCCATGCTTGTCTACCATCGCGACCTTGAAAAGTGAATCTAAAAGTAGCGCATTTATGTGGTTATCTATAGGCTGGTCTCTAGTGTTGGCATGGATGATTAGTTTTGTGTTTTATCAAGGAGCCCGATTTCTTGGCTTTTAACCACGACTTGATCGCCTAATAACAAAGCTTTTTCATTTTTAAATCAGTCACCTTCTGATAAAATAGCGGTTTGAATTTCAGTTAAAATCACACTGCATTCCATGTCAAATCACGCTCACTTTCTAAGCCTTCGTGGCAGTTCAGCCCTTTCACAATTTCGTCTAGATAAACTTTACGCGACGGTTAAAGCCACAGCACCCAGCATTAGTCACGTTTATACTGAGTTTATGCACTTTGCCTTTAGTGAAAAACCCTTGGCCGATGTACAAAAAAATACACTTACGCAAATTCTGACTTATGGCCCCAAAACCCAAACCGAGTCTCCCAGTGGCGAACTGTTTTTGGTAATTCCACGCATCGGTACAATTTCACCTTGGGCGTCTCGCGCAACAGATATTGCAAATAATTGTGGGCTAAAAGATGTGTTACGCATTGAGCGTGGCGTGGCTTACTACGTCACGACATCAAACGGTCAGCCTTTGAGCGAGACAGAGAAAGCAGCATTTAGGGCGGCCATCCATGACCGCATGACGGAAACTGTGGTTTATCAACTGGATGATGCCGAAAAACTCTATCACCATGCAGATCCAAAACCACTGAATAACATCGACATTTTGCAAGGCGGCAAAACTGCTTTGGAAGCGGCGAATAACGAGATGGGCTTGGCGCTATCGCCTGACGAAGTAGATTATCTGCTAGAGAACTACATCAAAATGGGACGCAACCCGACTGATGTTGAGTTGATGATGTTTGCACAAGCCAACTCCGAACATTGCCGTCATAAAATCTTTAATGCCGATTGGGTGATTGATGGCGTACAGCAAGAAATTTCGCTATTTGGCATGATACGCAACACGCACAAACTCAACCCAGGTAGCACAGTGGTAGCGTATTCAGACAACTCTTCCATCGTCGCAGGCCAAAAAACCAAGCGTTTTTACCCGCAACAAAACCATGCTTACGGCTTTGTGGAAGACGAGATGCACTACTTGATGAAAGTAGAAACGCATAACCACCCGACCGCGATTTCACCGTTTGCAGGTGCAGCGACAGGTGCGGGTGGCGAGATTCGTGACGAAGGCGCAACAGGCATAGGCTCCAAACCAAAGGCGGGACTAACAGGCTTTTCAGTATCCAACCTCAACATACCGAACTTTAGCCAGCCTTGGGAAGCCGCCTATGGCAAACCAAGTCGTATAGCCACTCCGTTACAAATCATGATAGATGGCCCGTTGGGTGGCGCGGCGTATAACAACGAGTTTGGTCGCCCCAATATTGCAGGCTATTTCCGCACCTTTGAGTTAGAAAGTAACAATGAAGTGCGCGGTTACCATAAGCCAATTATGTTGGCAGGTGGCGTGGGCAATATTTCTGACAGCCATGCGTTTAAAGAAGTGATTCCTGCGGGCGCAGCGCTGATCCAGCTCGGCGGCCCTGCCATGTTGATTGGCTTGGGCGGTGGCGCGGCATCCAGTATGGACACAGGCGCAAACACAGAAAACTTAGATTTTGACTCTGTGCAACGTGGCAACCCAGAGTTACAACGTCGCGCACAAGAAGTCATCGACCGTTGCTGGCAAATGGGCAAAAATAACCCGATTATCAGCATTCATGACGTGGGTGCGGGCGGGATTTCTAACGCCTTCCCAGAATTGGTGAACGATGCCAAAGTCGGCGCGGTGTTTCAATTGCGTGATGTGCATAACGAAGAACCCGGCATGAGCCCACGCGAGTTATGGAGCAACGAGGCGCAAGAACGCTATGTGTTGGCCGTGGCGCAAAAAGACTTACCCTTATTTGAAGCCCTGTGTGAGCGCGAGCGTTGCCCATTTGCAGTGGTCGGTGTGGCGACGGAAGAGCGCCATCTCACGGTAGAAGACAGTCACTTTGGCAACAAGCCTGTGGACATGGATTTAAGCGTGCTATTGGGCAAACCCCCAAAAATGACACGCGACGTGAAAAGCGTACAAAAAGTCTTACCTGCTTTTGACACCAGCAATATCTACCTCCAAGAAGCGGCTGCCCGCGTGCTACGCTTACCTGGCGTGGCGGATAAAACTTTCCTCATTACCATTGGTGACCGCTCAGTCACTGGCCTTATCGCCCGCGACCAAATGGTCGGTCCGTGGCAAGTGCCAGTGGCCGATGTGGCAGTGACTTGCGCGGGCTTTGAAACCACCGTGGGTGAAGCGTTTGCCATCGGCGAACGCGCACCGTTGGCGTTGATTGATGCACCAGCTTCAGGTCGCATGGCGATTGGCGAGGCCATTACCAACATCGCCGCCGCGTCTATTTCTGACATCAGCAATTTAAAACTCTCAGCCAACTGGATGGCACCTGCGGGTCACGCAGGTGAGGATGCTGCCTTATTTGCTACTGTGAAAGCGGTTGGCATAGAACTCTGCCCAGCACTTGGCATTTCAATCCCCGTCGGCAAAGACTCAATGAGCATGAAGACAGTCTGGGAAGATATGGGCGAGAAAAAAGCCGTCACCTCACCCATTTCATTAGTGATTTCAGCGTTTGCCAACACGCAAGATGTACGCAAAACACTCACGCCTCAATTGCGTACCGACTTGGGTGATACCGAGCTCATTTTAATCGACTTGGGCAATGGTAAAAACCGTATGGGGGGCTCATCCTTGGCGCAAGTCTATGGTCAGTTAGGCAACTCTGCGCCTGATGTAGACAACCCCTCACAACTTAAAAACTTCTTCGCTTCCATCCAAGCATTAAACTCTGATAGCAAGCTTTTGGCCTACCACGACCGTTCCGATGGCGGCTTGTTTGCAACCTTAGTTGAAATGGCATTTGCGGGTCACTGCGGTGTACAAGTAGACATTAGCGGCTTGCAAGGCGATGCGGTTAGGGCCTTGTATAACGAAGAGTTAGGTGCTGTGATTCAGGTGCTTGCAACCGATACCAGCTCAGTCTTGGCGCAGCTCAATAGTACACTTAACGGATGTGCGCACAATATTGGTAAAGTCACCACTGCGAATGAAATAGTCATCCGTAAAGGTGATGTGGTGTTTAACGACACCCGCGTCAACTTGCATCGTATGTGGTCAGAAACCACCTTCCACATGCAGAGTTTGCGCGACAATCCAGATTGCGCACAACAAGAATACGACCGTATCTTGAATGATGCAGATGCAGGCATCCACGCCAAACTCAGCTTTGATATTAATGACAACATTGCCGCGCCTTACATCAACACTGGCAAACGCCCAAACATGGCGATATTGCGTGAGCAAGGCGTGAACGGCCAAACCGAAATGGCCGCTGCTTTTGACCGCGCAGGTTTTAACAGCGTCGATGTGCATATGAGTGATGTGATTGCAGGTCGTGTATCACTCAAAGACTTTGCTGGCTTGGTGGCTTGCGGCGGCTTTAGTTATGGTGACGTACTCGGCGCAGGCGAAGGCTGGGCGAAATCGATTTTATTCAACAGCCGCGCGCGTGATGAATTTAGTGCCTTCTTTAACCGTGCAGACACATTTGCCCTAGGCGTGTGTAACGGCTGTCAAATGATGAGTAACTTGCATAGCATTATCCCAGGTGCTGACCATTGGCCGCATTTTGTGCGTAATAAATCCGAGCAGTTTGAAGCCCGTTTTGCGATGGTAGAAGTATTGGAGTCGCCATCACTTTTCTTTAACGGCATGGCGGGTAGCCGCATGCCTATTGCCGTTGCACATGGTGAAGGTTTTACGGAATTTTCTCACAAATCTATGGTCAATGCAGTGTTGGATAAAAAATTGGCGACAATGCAGTTTATCGACAGCACGTCAACGCCAACTGAAGTGTATCCATTTAACCCAAATGGATCACATCAGGGTTTAACAGGATTTACCACCACAGATGGGCGTTTTAGTATTATGATGCCACATCCTGAGCGGGTGTTTAGAGCAGTACAGCATTCATGGCGACCAGATGATTGGCAAGAAGATGGACCATGGATGCGCATGTTCCGTAATGCAAGAAAATTTGTAGGTTAATTAACTTTAAATAAAATAATGATTAGAAAGTTTGGAGATACTCGTATGAATCAATTTAAAGCACTATTTGCTATTTTGGCCCTTGGCTTTTCCTTAAACAGCATGGCCATTACCGATGATCAATCGGTTGAGTTTACAGGCGCATGCAACGAAGGTGATTTAAAAACTGTTAAAAGGTATATTGAAAAAGAGCATGTGAATGTCAATGACAAATACTTTGCTTGGTCTGCACTGCAAATGGCAGCGACAAGAGGCCATTTAGATATTGTGAAATACTTGGTCGAGCACGGTGCAGATATGGACTACGCACACCCTTTAACCAAAATGACGCCCTTCCATCTGGCTGCATTTGATGGTTATGAAGATATTGTGAAATATTTAGCGTCAAAAGGTGCGGACATTAACAAGAAAATGAAGGGTGATATCTCTCTTATCCGCGTGATGAAAGACGAAGGCCCACGTGCTGAGAAAATGGTAAAATTACTCACTGAACTAGGTGTCAAAGACGACGGCTGCCAAGATGAAAAATGTTTTTAATTTCAAATCAAATTTGGTCAATATGATTTAAGACGATTAACGATGGCGTTTTGTATTAAAATCTACGCCATGAAAACATTCTTTTTAACATCCATTCTGATTCTGACCTCACACGCCTCACTAGTACATGCTACTGAGGCGTTTTCAACGGAGCAACCATCTCACCCAACGCACATCTCTTCACTCGCAGCGACTTGCGCTGCTTGCCACGGCACACAAGGTAATAGCATTCATGCCACGCCTATATTAGCTGGATTGGATAGCGGTTATTTCATGACGCAAATGTTTGCCTTTAAAAAGGGGGAACGAAGTGCCACCGTCATGCACCAGCATGCCAAGGGCTTAACTGAGGAAGAAATTAGTGCGCTCGCACACTATTTTTCAATACAAAAACGAGTAAACACTACTTCGCTTGTGCCACAGCGACTTGAGAGCACGCATGAGTAGCCCTGACGAAATTACCAGACGCAAATTCATACACATGCTTAGCGCAGCAGGTACTATGTTGCTCACCCAGCAAACCTTTGCACTCGCCAAAAAACCACCGTTAGGGCGTGTTGTAATCATTGGTGGCGGCTATGCAGGTGCAACCGCAGCTAAATATATTCGCATGTGGAGCTTGGGGAATATTGAAACGGTAGTCATCGAAAAGTCCACCCAGTTTGTGTCCTGTCCTTTAAGTAATCTGGTACTCGGTGGAAGCAAAACTATCCATGACCTGACTTTTGGCTACGATTTACTCCAAAAAAACCATGGTATTAAATGGGTTCATGATGAAGTCACCGCTATTGATGCTGCTTCTAAAAAAGTAACAATGAAGCGCGGTGACATTCACTACGACCGATTAATTGTTGCGTCTGGCATTGATTTTAGTTTTGCAAAATTCCCTGACCTAGCGACCGCACAAGAAAAAATTCCTCATGCTTGGAAAGCAGGCTGGCAAACTGTGAGTCTACGTCAGCAGTTAGAGGCGATGCCTGATGGCGGTGTATTTTTAATGAGCATTCCTAAAACACCTTATCGTTGTCCACCTGGTCCTTATGAACGCGCGTGCCAAGTGGCAAGTTACTTCAAAACACAAAAGCCTAATAGTAAAGTGATTATTTTAGATGCCAATCCAGATATCGTCTCTAAAAAAGGCTTATTCAACAAAGTGTTTAATGAGATGTATGCTGGCATAGTGGACTACAGGCCTAATAATGAAATTGTAGCGATTGATATTAAAACCAACACTGTAAAGGCAGATTTTGATACTGTAAAAACAGAGGTATTAAATGTTATCCCTCCGCAACTTGCAGGGAAGCCAGCACAAATGGCGCGTCTCAACAATATAGATGATCGCTGGTGTGAGGTGGATTTCATCACTTACGAATCAAAAATCAGCCCCGATATACACGTGATTGGTGATAGCGTATCAGCAGGTTTACCTAAATCAGCGCACATAGCCACTTCTCAAGCCAAAATATGTGCGGCCGCTATCGTGCAGCTCATGAGTGGTCAATCTCCTGATACCAATCCAGTATTTGCCAACACATGTTATAGCTATGTCAATGATCAACAGGCGATTCACGTCGCCAATGTCTACCGCTATGATGCGCAGAAAAAAACCATGGTAGCAGCAGAAGGTGGCGGTGTCTCTATCATGCCATCAGAACAAGAAGGCCAATATGCTAAAGCATGGGCAGCCAACATTTGGTCTGATACCTTAACTTAGGAGGTGATGATGCTAGAAGCGCTTTTAAATAAAATCTGTATTTATATCAGTATTTTTCTGTGCCAAATTTCGCATTACACTTGTGCTTACGGAGCAACAAGCGTGGCTGCGCCTGAACACCCAAAGCTTAATCTGCCGCCAGGTTTCGAACTCAATATTTACGCTAAACTTGAACCATTGGGCTTACCGCGCATGATGAAATTTGATGCCGAAGGCAATCTCTATGTTGCGTTGATGAACACCAGTAAAGTCGTTATGTTGACGGATGCCAATCAAGATGGCGTTGCTGAAACGACACGGACGATAGCAGAAAATTTAAATGCGCCCAACAGTATTGAGTTTGTAGATGATGCCATGCTCATTTCCAATCAGGATGGTATCGTTAAAATGGACAGGCTGAGCAAGCAATGGTCAGCTCCTAAACCATTCATTTCTAACCTTCCTACAGGAGGCCATACGCGCAAAACTGTCAGATTAGGTGCTGACGATCATTTGTATATCAATGTGGGTTCCAGTTGCAACGTGTGTAGAGAGGAAGACCCATTACGCGCCACCATCCTGCGCTTCACTAAAGAAGGCAAAGCTGCTGGACAACTGATGACTGTAGGCAGACATGCACCAAGCCCAGTATGGGCTGAAGGCTTACGCAATAGTCAAGGGTTTGCTTGGCATCCTGTCACAGGCGCATTTTTCGCAACAAATGAAGGTGCTGATAATCGCTCTGATACGCTTAACGGCAAGGTCAATGATGAGATTCCGCCAGAACACCTCAATATCATCGAAAGTGGTAAACATTATGGCTGGCCTTACTGTTGGAGTGACCACAAACACTCAAATCAAATGTTTCAAGACCCTAATTTTTTAGGCACAGATCATTTCTGCAAAACTACAATAGCGCCAGCAATTACATTTCCATCTCACTCCACGCCTATTGGCATGACATTCTTAAATAAAAGCAACTTTCCAAAAGAATATCAAACTGACGCTATCGTGGCACTTCATGGTTCATGGAACAGAAAAATACCGAGTGGTTATCAGTTAGTGCGCGTTAAGTTTAAAAACAATCAACCTGTAGAAGTACTTGATTTTGCAACTGGCTGGCTCAATTACCATCAAGCTTGGGGACGACCAGTGGATGTTGCTGTAGGAACAAAAGATGGTGCCCTGTATGTATCAGACGACAAAACAGGCTATATTTATCGTATCAGCTACACAGGAAGAACACATGAGTAACAAAAAGAATATTAACATCGGCATGTATATCGTTGCGTATTTGTTTGCAATTACACTCTGCACGCCAGCAATTGCTGATGACAAGATCAGCACGTCTGAAAGTGCCATAGCCGTGCTGATTGCCAAAACCAATTATGAGCACCCCGTCAGACTGTTGCATCCATACCTAGATTACTGGCATATGAAAGGACCTTTGGCAGAAAAAGCCGCAATGCAGACGTTGCAGCAGCATTTTCAAAACGTTAATTGGTGCAATCATGCAAATAATGCGAAAGTAGTATTGTTGCTAGAACCACACATCTTCTACAACCCGCAACTGCATGTATTCCATAGCGAAATAATCGCCAAAGTCTACACACCAGATAACAAAAGCAACCACACCGCACAAGCCATTGTCACCATTAAAAAACAGGCTCAGCAGTTGGGTGAGCTGGATGCTACACCTGAGTTCTATTTAGAAAAAGCATATATTAAAGCAATGGAAGAAGTCGTTGAGGCTTTGGATACAAACCAAGACTTCTTGAATAGCATAAAAGCCACAGGTAGTAAAAATGCAGAATCTATCTGCCCAGCGCTAGATGAATCCCCCAACAGCAAGCTATACTATTAAGCATTGAATTGACATGAAAGAAAATCAGGTAAACCTATTATGAAAAAACTAACGCTCGCCCTTCTTTTCATCTTTGTATCCCATGCTCAGGCTAAAAATGATCTGCCCACTAAAGTGGTCGGTTTAAAAACACCAGAATCTGTAGTGCAAGCAAAAGATGGCAGCATCTATGTTTCTGAAATCAACGAATTCGGCAAAGATGGCGATGGTCAAATTACAAAAATTGATAAAAATGGCAAAATCAGCATATTTGCCACAGGTCTAGACGACCCCAAAGGCATGGTGATAATGAATCATCAGCTTTTTGTCACAGATAAAACCAAAGTGCTAGCGATAGACATGGATGGCACAGTCCATGTCTATGTCGATGCTAAAGCGTTTCCTAAAACACCACAATTCTTGAATGACATTGAAGCTGACGGTTCTAACAACTTGTATGTAAGTGATAGTGGCGATCTCAAGTCAGGTGGTGCCATCTATAAAATCGATCCAAATAAAACTGTGAGTACAGTCGTAGATAGCACTAATCCAGCAGTGCTCGCCCCTAATGGGCTGTGTTATGAGGGTCGCAACAGCCTGTTAGAGGTGGACTTTGAATCTGGTATTTTGTACCGCATCAACCTCATGACAGGCACAATGGCTGAGGTGGCCAGCGGGTTTGGTGGGGGGGATGGTTTAGTCAGAACTAAAACAGGCAAGATGTACATCAGTGACTGGAAAAATGGCATTATTAACCAAGTCAGTGCGGGCAGAGCCAAACTGGTCAACAGCGGTTTAACCAGCTCAGCAGACATGACGCTGAGTCAAAATGGTCAATATTTATTGGTGCCTTTAATGAAACTGGGTGAGCTAGAGTTTATAAGTATTGAGTCCGCAATCAAATAACTCATGACCACTGAACTACGCCTAGAGGCACTGGCGTGGCTATGCGAATGCCATCCTGAGACCAAGGCTGAAGGGGTAATAGCGTTAAGCAAGCAAGTGCTCACTATCGACGCTACCCTTGAGATCAAAGCAACTCAATCTATTCCTGGCCGGCCAGCCAAACCAGGCCTTGTTAGCCCGTTAACTGTTGAAAAGCGCTCTATGCGTACAATAGAAGGACGGGCTACGCTGATTCATGCGCTCGCGCACATTGAGTTTAACGCCATTAATTTGGCACTGGATGCTATTTGGCGCTTCGCGCACATGCCAGAAACTTACTATCGTGATTGGCTCAAAGTTGCCGCAGAAGAGGCCTATCACTTCAACCTATTGAATGCTCACTTAACAACCATGGGGTATACCTATGGCGACTTTTCTGGGCACAACAGCTTATGGGAGATGGTAGAGCGCACACAAGAGGATGTACTCGCGCGCATGGCGCTGGTACCACGCACCATGGAAGCCAGAGGACTAGATGCCTCGCCAGCCTTACGCAATAAACTAGCGCAAGCGGGTGACACCGCTGCGGCAGAAATTCTGGATATTATTTTACGCGATGAAATCGGACATGTCGCGATTGGCAACTACTGGTTTAACTGGTTATGCGGACAACGTAAGTTAAACGCCATTGCAACATATGAAGCCCTATGCCAGCAATTTAGCGCCCCTAAACTACGCCCACCTTTTAATATCGAAGCTAGACGCAAAGCAGGCTTTAGCGAAGAAGAGTTAAGCCGATTAAATTAAGTAGGCACTCTACGCCGTCAATAAATACATCGCGCCATCCAACCCCACATAATTCAAGGCATACATGGCTTGCGCCTGCACTACAGGTTTAGCGTGATACGCAATACCGACCCCTGCAACGGCCAGCATTTTCAGATCGTTTGCCCCATCGCCAATCGCGATGGTTTGACTCTGTTTTAGGCCTAAGGTATCACGTAAATGGATGAGTTCTTGCGCTTTGCGATTGGCATCCACAATCTCACCCAAGATATGACCTGTTAACTTGCCGTCAATAATTTCCAACGTATTGGATACTGCATAGTCGAGCCCCAATAACGTTTTGACATGATTAGCAAAAAACGTGAACCCGCCTGAAACTACCATGGTTTTAATATTATTAGCTTTGCATGCAGCGATCCAAGCTTGCGCTCCAGGATTAAGCCGTAAACGCTCATCAATCACGCGTTGTAAAGCGCCTTCCTCAAGCCCTTTAAGCAAACCTACACGCCTCTTTAAACTAGCCGCAAAGTCTAACTCACCTCGCATTGCGGCCTCAGTAATTTCTGAAATCTGCGGCTTGATTCCCATCATGTCGGCAATTTCGTCTATACACTCGATGTTAATCAACGTGGAATCCATGTCCATCACACACAAACCAAAGTGGCTTAAACGTTGCGTATCAGGTACGAGTGCGCAGTCTATTTTCTGCTCGACACAGAACTTCTGCACGTTAGAAACTTCAAATGGTTTGCTTGTAGATTGAATGACCAGATAATAAGCATACTCACCAATCTGCACGAACTGTGCATGACCGCCCACCAAACCATGAATATGATTGAGATGTGCCATCGAAATAGCACGACCTTGAACTACTAGACGCATAACGGTGTTAAATTTGAACTAAAACCAAATTATAACAGCATGCACTAAATGCGCAGTAAACACTTAATAAGCGTTTCTGATTCTTGTTTTATCTTTAATGCATAGAGTGGTATGCTTTTGGCTAAACGCAACATTTATTACGATCGTTTATCCAGAGGGCTCTATGAAATCTGCACCACCCAACCTTGCTTGGTTAAATTTACCCAATATGCCATTACCAATCAAAGCACTATTTACAGGCTACTTATTGGTAATAGGGGTCGGTTTATGCATGGCGGGATTACAAATCATGCTCACGCATGGCATGGCGGATGGCAAAGTTGGCCTTTCTGTTGATGATATTGTCTATAGCTATTATGGCGACCGCAGCGGTAGCAAACTCGCTAGTAAACTCAATGGCTCTATGATAGATAAAGCGCCACTTGAAGTGCGTCAGGACATTATTAAATGGGCTCAGCAAGGTGCGCCCGAATCTCAATGGGAACCCCATTTCAAAGGGGTCTTTGCACAGCACTGTATTATGTGCCACAGTCAAATTCCAGGGATTCCCAATTTCACCAAATTTGAAGATGTCAAAAAAGCCGCGGCAACTAACCAAGGTGCAACGATTAGCGGCTTAACGCGCGTATCCCATATCCATCTTTTTGGTATCAGTTTTATTTTCTTTTTTATTGGCTTTATTTTTAGTTTTGCGGTCAACATCCCCAAAAAACTCAAAATTATTGCCATTGCTTTCCCTTTTGCATTTCTAATCATCGATGTACTTTCATGGTGGCTTACCAAACTTAGCCCTAATTTTGCATGGTTTACCATTATTGGCGGGATAGGCTATAGCATTGCCTCCAGTGGCATGTGGGTCATTAGCATGTATCAAATGTTTGTGCTCTCGCGCAATGGCAAAACATATGGCAACGCTTGGGAACAAGATTTATAACTGTATTCAAACCTGCGCCCAAAAGCCTTATCTCGCATAAGGCTTTTTTATTACATCTACTTAACTTATGCTCGCTAATTACAGCTTTTACTGGCGTCAATATGGCTTTTGCGCGAAAATACTGCTTAGTAAAACCTACCATTATTAATAAAGAAACATGAACCTACACGAATATCAGGCCAAACACCTCCTAGAACGTTATGGCATTACCATCCCGATTGGTGAAGTAGTGCAATCAGAAGAAGCCGCAGCCGCAGCCACTAAAGAAATTGCAGGCAATGCATGGGTTGTCAAAGCACAAGTGCATGCTGGCGGTCGAGGCAAAGCAGGTGGCGTTAAGCTCGTCAAATCTGCATTAGAAGCGCAAACTGTCGCGGGTACGTTATTAGGCAAACACCTTGTAACCTATCAAAATGCGCCAGATGGTCAACCTGTGCATCTGATCTTAGTTGAACAAACTTTGCCAATTGCACGTGAGTTATATTTATCGATGCTGGTAGATCGCACCTTAGAACGCGTGGTCATGGTCGCCTCCTCTGCAGGTGGCATGGACATTGAAGAAATTGCTGCTACGCAACCAGAAAAAATTCTGCAAGAAGTATGTGACCCTTTAAACGGTCTAGTGGATTTCCAAGCACGCAACATTGCTTTTGGCTTAGGGTTGGAAGGTGACCAAATCAACGCTTTTACCAAACTTGCCAAAGGTCTATACAAACTATTTAAAGAAAATGATCTCGCCTTGTTAGAAATTAACCCATTGGTGGTCACCACAGAAGGCAAACTGGTTGCGCTTGATTGCAAAATGACAGTAGACGACAATGCGCTTTACCGACAAAAACCTTTCGCTGAGCTCCGCGATTGGTCACAAGATGATGCCAAAGAAGCTGAAGCGCATCATGCGGGTCTAAATTATATTGCACTCAACGGCAACATTGGCTGCATGGTCAATGGCGCAGGGCTGGCAATGGCAACCATGGATTTAATCAAATTGCATGGCGGTATGCCAGCTAACTTTTTAGATGTGGGTGGTGGTGCCACCGCAGAAACCGTGACCAAGGCGTTTAAAATTATTCTGGCTGATCAAAATGTTAAGGCCATTTTAGTCAATATTTTTGGCGGCATTATGCGCTGTGACATTATCGCCACAGGCATTATTACTGCGGTCAAAGAAGTGGGCATGACGATCCCCGTGGTTGTCCGCCTTGAAGGAACGAACGTTGAGTTGGGCAAACAAATGTTACGTGAAAGTGGCTTAAATATTATTTCTGCAGAAAACTTAACTGATGCGGCAGTGCAAGCTGTGAAGGCGGTCGCATGAGCATTCTAGTCAATAAAAACACAAAAGTACTGTGCCAAGGGTTCACTGGCAAACAAGGCACTTTTCACTCCGAGCAAGCCATTGCCTACGGTACAAAAATGGTGGGCGGTGTGACGCCTGGCAAAGGCGGGCAACAACACCTCAACCTACCAGTATTTAACACAATGCGTGAGGCGGTGCGTGAAACACAAGCTAATGCGAGTGTGATTTATGTACCTCCACCGTTTGCGGCAGACTCTATTTTGGAAGCAAGTGACGCAGGGATTGAACTGGTGGTATGCATAACCGAAGGCATTCCTGTGCTAGACATGCTCAACATCAAGGCTGCGCTGAAAGCCAATGGCACCAAGCTCATCGGCCCTAACTGTCCAGGAGTCATTACACCTAACGAATGTAAAATTGGCATCATGCCAGGAAGTATTCATTTACGCGGAAAAGTAGGCGTGGTTTCACGCTCCGGCACGCTTACTTATGAGGCCGTTCATCAAACTACTGCGCTTGGTTTAGGTCAAACTACTTGTGTAGGTATTGGAGGCGACCCGATTAAAGGACTTAACTTTATAGAATGCCTGACGCTGTTCGAGGCTGATCCAGAAACTGAGGCCATCATCATGGTAGGCGAGATTGGCGGTAGCGATGAAGAAGCCGCAGCTGACTATATCAAACATCACGTCACCAAACCCGTAGCAGCATATATTGCAGGATTGACCGCTCCAAAAGGTAAGCGCATGGGACATGCAGGGGCCATTATCTCTGGTGGTGCTGGGCGTGCAGAAGACAAAATTGCAGCATTAGAAGCCGCTGGCTGTGTGGTGGCAAGTTCACCCGCTGGCTTAGGTGAGGCTGTATTGAAGGCAATTCAACATCAATAGAGGCGTACCATATGCATCTTAAATTTCTTAGCAAGCTAATACTGGGATGTTGCTTAACAGTGAGCCTAATGGCTTTCGCTGACAACACGTCGCCGCAAAATGCCGATATCTCCTATTTACTCACCGCCTCTTCCAAAGGGGATGTCGCAACAGTAAACGCAATGCTAGCAAGTGGTGTCAACCCAAACACGCAAGATGAAGACCACATCACCGCGCTTATGTATGCCTCTAGAAAAAATCAAGCAGAAGTGGTCAGCGCTTTACTGGAAAAAGGTGCAAATATTAATGCGGTTGATAAAGGTGGCTGGACTGCACTCATGTTTGCGGCCAAAAAAAATCACTTGAATGCAGTAAAAGTTTTACTGGCTAAAGGTGCAGATGCAAAGGTACGCGACCCTGCTGGTTGGAGTGCGCTTGGTTTGGCTGCATCTTCTGGATACAGTGAACTTGTTGATTTAATTATAAAAAATGGCATTGATGCCAACACTAAGAGTGATAATGGCAGAACGGTATTGATGTACGCCACACAAAATGGTGATGTCCCTACCATCACAGCATTAGTTAATAACGGCGCAAAACTCGATACGCAAGATAAGTTGGGCACCACCGCATTGATGGTTGCAGCACGTCAGGGGCATACCCCAGCTGTGAGTTATTTATTAGAAAAAGGTGCTGACATTCGCGCTGAGGATGAGTACAAATGGACCGCACTCACTTGGGCCGTTAAAAAATCTCATGTGGATACCGCTAAAGTACTCATTTACAAAGGTGCGGAAGTCAATCACCGAGATACCGAGGGCACTCCCTTATTACAGTTAGCCGTTGATACCAACAACACTGAAATGGTCAGATTATTGTTAGCCAACAAAGCGGATGTAAAGGCACGCGACAAATATGGCCTGACTGCTTATGTGTATGCACTCAGAAAACAAAACCCCGCCATTGTGGAACTCATCAAAGACGCGGGTGGTCGTTACTAGCTAGTCAGATGAAAATTGCTATCATACAAATGAATGCCATGGTCGGCGATATCCATGGTAACGCCGATAAAATCATTCACTATGCCAAACAGGCCTACGCACAAGGTGCTTCGCTCGCTATTACGCCTGAACTCGCACTTTGTGGCTATCCGCCAGAAGATCTACTGTATCGCGAAGACTTTATTCAGGCCAACCAGCGTGCAATACAGGAGATTTGCAACGCGATTCCCAATGTTTCCCTGCTCGTTGGTCATCCCCATCACATCAATGGCAAGCTTTTTAACGCAGCTTCTCTGATTCAAAATGGTAAAGTACAAGCCATTTATCACAAACAAGTATTGCCCAACTATAGCGTATTTGATGAAGAACGCTATTTTGAAGCTGGTAACAGCGCGTTTGTTTTTACCTTAGAAAATATGCAAATTGGTGTACTGATTTGTGCAGATGGCTGGGAGTCTGGTCCTGCTATTGGCGCAAAAAAAGCGGGGGCAGAACTTTTAATCTCACTCAATGCCTCGCCTTATCACATGGAAAAACTCAATACGCGTTATGAGGTTTTTGCTGACCGCGTTAATGAAACTGGCTTACCCATTATCTACACTAATCTGGTCGGCGGGCAAGATGAGCTGGTATTCGACGGAGCTTCATTTGTAATGGATGCGCAGGGGAATGTCACGCAACAACTCCCTGCATTTGTCGAGCAAATAAGCATTGTCAGCATACAGCAGAAACAGCCAGTCCCAGTCGCATTGCCTCCCATACTGAGTATTGAAGCTACCGTATACGAAGCACTTAAGCTTGGCCTCTCTGATTACATCAATAAAAATCGCTTTCCTAGCGTCGTATTAGGGTTATCTGGCGGCATTGATTCTGCTCTAACACTTGCCATTGCCGTCGATGCTTTGGGCGCAGACCGCGTCAAAGTAATCATGATGTCCTCAGAGTTTACCTCTAACATGAGCGTGGATGATGCTGTAGAAATGGCGAATTTAGTTGGCGTAAAATATAGCCAGTTACCCATTAAAGATTTATTTGAGTTATTTCGCGAGACACTTGCGCCAGAATTTGGTGACTTACCCTTCGACACCGCAGAAGAGAATTTGCAAGCGCGCATTCGTGGCATGTTGCTCATGGCGATCTCTAACAAGTTTGGAAGCATCGTGCTCACCACAGGCAATAAGTCAGAAATGGCAGTCGGCTATAGCACACTGTATGGTGACATGGCGGGCGGATTCTCATTATTAAAGGATGTGCCCAAAACATTGGTTTATAAACTTGCACATTACCGCAACACCGTCTCAAAAATCATCCCTGAACGCATTATTACGCGCGCACCTAGTGCAGAATTGCGTGCTAATCAAACCGATCAAGACAGCTTACCCGCCTACGCAATTTTAGACGCCATTATGCAGGCTTATGTAGAAGAGGACTTGAGTAGAAGCGCGATTATTAACCTTGGTTATAGCGAAAAAGATGTCAATCGAGTCACGCAACTCATAGACCGCAATGAATATAAGCGTCGCCAAGCCCCGGTCGGTGTTAGAATTACCGAGAAGGGATTTGGCAAAGACAGGCGTTACCCCATCACATGCAAGTTAACGTTTGAATAGTCAATCTTTAATGCGTAAAATGAAAAATATCTACAGATAGCACAATACTTGGGAGCACATATGAAAAAAATTGAAGCCGTAATTAAGCCTTTTAAACTAGATGAAGTACGCGAATCACTCTCCTCCATTGGTGCAAACGGCTTAACTGTGACAGAGGTCAAAGGCTTTGGCCGTCAAAAAGGCCATACTGAGCTTTATCGTGGCGCTGAATACGTGGTGGATTTTTTACCAAAAATCAAAGTAGAACTGGTCGTAGCAGATAATATGGTAGATGCCGCTGTGGAAGCGATTATTAAATCTGCGCATACTGGGAAAATCGGCGATGGTAAAATTTTTGTCACCAATGTAGAACAGGTCATCCGCATCCGCACAGGCGAAACAGGCGAGGCTGCTGTTTAGTGCGAACAGCCCAACTGATTTTAGTCTGAGCTAAATTACATCACTGATTTGAAGCGCATGAAAAATATTTCTTTTTATTTTTCACTGTTGTCTATCTTCTCAACCCTGTCTTGTTTTGCTCAAGATGTTGACCAAACAAAAGATTTAAACTTAAAATTACCAGAATCACAGTCAAATGTTGTTGACCATTGCATGCGTTTCGATAAACAAAATCGAGTGCTTACAAAAGATCGCTTCGAAAAAGAAGAATCACGCGTTGTAAGTAGCTACTATTTTGAGGCAGTCGATAAAAAAATAAAAGACGCAACTAATCAAATGCCATTACCTCAAAAAGTTAAATACGCCAACAAGATTTTGGATGCAAGAGTTGAACTAACGATCGCGGATACTGGTGATTTATGTAGCGTTCGTATATTGGAGTCAAACTCTGATGACTTTAGCAAATGGGTAGTAGACTCAATAAACAAAGCCGCCCCTTTTGCACCATTTCCAGCCCAAATAGCTAATGAGACCAACCTCATACGCAAGTCTAACAGATGGAGTTATGATGCTACTCGCAGAATTAGATACTATTAAGATTCGTTAAGCTTATTAAATTGCGTAAACCGCGGTATCAAGATGATATTAACTTTACAAACTTTCCTTCAGCGTTGAACTCACTACCAGCCTACAGATCAATACCTATGCAGCTTCCAGGGCATCTGTTTTTAGATTATTTGTCTTTAAACACACTTCTTACGTAATCTAAATCTTCTTGTGTATCCACACCACTCGCAGGTGCGTTATCCGTAACTGTCACTGCAATTTTATAGCCATGATATAACACACGTAATTGTTCCAAACTTTCAGTTTTCTCGAGCTCGGTTATGCTTAATTCGGTATATTGCTTTAAGAATCCTACGCGATAAGCATAAATACCAATGTGGCGGTACGCGGTAAGATTTTGCTTATGTGCATCATCTCGAGGATAAGGAATAGGCGAACGGCTAAAATACAATGCGTTACCATGACTATCCATAACCACTTTAACAATATTGGGATTTAAAAAAGAGGCTTCATCATGAATGGTATGGCAAGCGGTGGCCATGACAGCTTCTCGATTGTGCGCTAATGTAAGCGCGACTTCATCAATCAAATTAGGATCTATCAGTGGCTCATCGCCTTGTACATTCACCACGATGACATCATCTCCCCAGCCCATTTTTTGTACCACTTCAGCAATGCGATCTGTGCCAGAAACATGGTTGATACGCGTCATCACAGCTGGCACGTTGTGCTCAGCTGCAACTGTCATGATTTTTTCAAAATCGGTAGCAATCACAACTTCATCCGTATGACTTTTGGCTGCTTGTTCTGCCACACGAATGACCATTGGCTTACCCGCAATATCAAGTAAGGGCTTGCCTGGAAGACGAGTGCTCGCGTAGCGGGCAGGAATGACAACTTTAAACATAACTTATCTCTCGCACTGTGACACGAAGTTTTGAATTATCTATCGCATTACTTCTATTCTAAATATTCTTTTTCTTCTAGCCGGCGTGCTTCATCTTCTAGCATCACCGGGATGCCATCACGGACTGGATATGCTAACCGCGCTGATTTTGAAATAAGCTCATTTTTGGCTTTGTCATAAATCAGCGGACCTTTGGTCACAGGACATACTAAAATTTGTAGTAATTTGGGATCCATCATATTCCTTTGTGTTTCTTTATTAGTGTTTTTGCAGTTGTTCTACGATTAAACTAACAAGCATTTTTTGCTCTTCACTTTGCGCTAACATAGCGCTCACTGGCATATACCAAGCATTATTTAACGCCAACTGCTTACATTTTACGGCATCTTTTTCTGTCATTAAAATTGTTTTATCTTGCATATCAGCAAAGTCCTGCTGTGTAAATACATGATGGTCTTTAAACGCACGATACTCACATTGCAAACCCAATCCTTTAACAAAATTAAAAAAACGTTCTGGGTGCCCAATACCTGCGATGGCAACAACACGTTGTGATTTAAGCATCTCTAAACTCATTTTAGATTGTTCATCTAAACTAAAAATACCGAGCATGTGTAATTGCATCGAAAAAATGGGCGGTAGGGGTTGTTGGATTTTAGTTTTTAAGCCTACACGTCCAGTATCTACAATTGCATCTACGGTAGAAAACCGACTGACTTTCTCGCGCAATGGGCCTGACGGCAATAAGTGCTGATTACCTAGTGAATGTTTGGAGTTCACTACGATTAGCTCAATATCGCGCTTTAAACGGTAGTGTTGCAAGCCATCATCACTGATAATGACATTACACTGAGGATATTGCTTTAAGAGTGCTTGCCCCGCTTCGACACGGTTAACATTGACCCATACGGGAAAGCCTGTGCGCTTGGCGATGAGCACTGGTTCATCGCCGAAATCCAGTGGATTACTCTCTAGCGTCACTTCTCCCGATTGCGTGCCTCCATATCCGCGGCTGATGATGCCTGGCGTATATCCCATTTTTTTTAGCTGATCTGCCAGATAAATCACCAAAGGCGTTTTACCAGTGCCACCTACACTAATATTCCCTACAATAATCACTGGGACAGGCAACTGATAAGAGACTAACAGTTTTGTTGCATATAGCCACCTTCTGAAAGCACTCAGCGCACCAAACAGCCATGACAAAGGAAGCAACACTATTTGCGCTAAACCAAAGGTTTGCCATTGTTTAAGAAACCAATTTTGCATGGAATCTAAGCCTCAGACTCTTTATGGTACAGCTTACTGTAATGCCCGTTTTGCGCTAGCAGGTCTTGGTGTGTGCCAGACTCTACAATCTTACCGTGATGCATCACTAAAATTCTATCTGCATTTTCAATAGTGCTGAGTCTGTGCGCAATGACAATGGTCGTTCTGCCTTGCATCAATGTATCTAACGCTGCTTGTACGTGTTTTTCTGACTCGCCATCGAGCGCTGAAGTGGCTTCATCTAACAACAGAATCGGCGCATTTTTGAGGATCGCGCGGGCAATGGCGATGCGCTGTTTTTGCCCACCAGATAATCGCACCCCTCTATCACCAATTTCATTTTGCAAACCCTTGGGCAATTGTTCGATAAAATCCCAAGCATAGGCCGCTTTAGCTGCAGCAATCACTTCTTCTTCGCTGGCACTTCTTAATACACCATAAGCGATATTATTAAATATCGTGTCATTAAACAGCACAATATCCTGACTGACCAAAGAAAATTGTTCGCGCAAGTTTCGTAACTGTAGCGCACGTATATCAATACCATCCAACAAGATTAAACCTTGCTGTAGCTCATAAAACCGTGGCAATAGATTCACTAAAGTAGTTTTACCACTACCAGAACGGCCCACCAGCGCCAGTTTTTCGCCTGGCTGAATGGTAAAGCTAAATTGATCAACGGCCGCATGCTTAGCACTCTCATAGCGTAAGGTGACATTTCTAAATTCAATCTCACCTTTAGCGCGTTCAATGGATTTTTCACCTGAGTCCTCTTCGCCAGGCGTATCAATTAAATCAAACACACTATGCGCTGCAGCCAACCCAATTTGTAGGTCCTCATTTGCCGAAGTCAATTGTTTGATTGGCGAAATAATCATTAACAGCGCACCTGTGAAGGCAACAAATACACCAGCTGTAAACCGACCCAGTGCGTAATAAACAACCAGCGCTAGCGCTAATGCAGCCAAAAACTCTACTACAAAACTATTGAGCCCAGCAATGCGGGTTGAGCGCAACTCCAGTTGGCGGTTTTTAGAGACGACTTCACTAAAACGCTCAATTTCATAATCTTGTGCGCCAAATATCTTAACAATCCGCTGTCCAGCAATGCCTTCTTCCGCTGTTTTGGTAATCTCGCCAACTGCTTGCTGTACTTTTTTAGCATTCATCCGCAACTTAGGGGTCATTTTGCCAAGATAAAGCGCCATAAAGGGAGTGACCACAGCAAACACCAAGGTCAAACGCCAATCCAGATAAATCATATAACCGACCAAACCAATCAGCGTCAAGGCATCACGCACTACATTCAACGCGGAGCGTGTACAAACGGTCGATAAACGTTCGACATCATAAGTCAGCTTAGAGACTAACAAGCCTATCGAATTAGCATCATAAAACTTCACAGGCAGGTGCATTAATTTTTCAAACGCTTCTATACGCAATCTTTCCACCACACGTCTTGCCACGATGCGCATGCAGTAAACTGAGGTAAACCCCGCCAAAGCACGCACTGACATCAAAGCAAACAAATAGAAAGGTAATAGTGTGATTTTATCAGCAGCTTGTTTGACAAACCCTTCATCTGTGACTTGTTTAATCAACGCCAAAAATGCGGTATTACTAGCAGAAAGAATGATTGTGGCTGTGATGGTAATAAAGAAGTAAACCTTATATTTCCAAGCATAGCGAAACAAACGCATATACAACTGTTTTGCGTTTGGGATATGTGAAAGTTTTTCTTTATTGTTTTTAGATTCCGACATGAAAAACTGCCGAACTGATGAGGTGCTGCCTAGCGTGGATCAAACCTAACATGAATAATTGCAAACTGACTATGACCCCGAGTGTACTTGCGTTGCAAAAGTAATATGCGTGAAATTAGCAACACGTGAAGCTTCCATCACATTCACCACTGACTGATGCGTGGTCTTAGCGTCCGCATTAATGATAATTGTGGGGTCTTTACCATCGCCTACTGCTCTGATGAGCGCATTAGAGATGGCTTCCACACTACCGCCCGCCACTTCGTTGCTATTCACCATGTAACGACCATTGGCATCCACTTCAACCGTAATCGTCAATGGTTTTTCTTGCGGTGCATTCGCCTCTGCTGTGGGCAAGTTAATTTGCAGTTCACTCGTGCGTGAAAACGTTGCACTCACGACCAAGAAAATAATGATGACCAGTAATACGTCAATCAATGGCACCAGATTCATTTCTAAATCTTCGTGGCGTTTACCTCGTTGGAAATTCATGGTGACTTAACCTTTTAAACCTGAGTAATAATGATATAAAAAACGTCAGTGCTATCTTGCAATATCTAACTGTCTATTTGCGATCACCATGGATAATCTCAACCAATTTGATTGCCTGTTGCTCCATATCCACTAACAAACCATCTACTTTGCCACGGAAATAACGATATGCAATCATCGAAGGCACTGCAACCACAATACCTGCCGCAGTGTTGTATAGCGCGACAGAAATACCACGCGCAAACTGCGCGACATCATGACCACTATTGGTAAATGAACCAAACAGTTCCACCATGCCGATTACCGTCCCTAACAACCCTAATAAGGGCGCTACAGTTGCAATAGTGCCTAGCGTAGGCAAGTAGCGCTCTAGCTTATGCGCAACTGCACGACCCGTTTCTTCAATTGCTTCTTTTGTGATTTCTCTAGAGTTTTTAGCATTGGCTAAAGCACTGGCAAATACTTGCCCAAGCAGAGAGTGTTCTTCTAATTTTGCTAATGTCTCTTTAGTTAAACCGCCTTGCCCCAACCATTTTTGTACTTCGGGGAGTAGATTACTTGGCGCAACCAGCTCGCTGCGTAATGCCCAAAAACGCTCACCTATAATTGCTAATGCAATAATTGAGGCAATAATAAGCGGCCAAATAGGCCAACCTGCAGCTAAAATAATTTCCCACACAGCAAAAACTCCTTCTTAATAAAACTTCCGCTACTTTAGCGTTAAGTACCGATTTCAGCAAGTTTATGTCACAAATTAACGAAGATTTACTCTGGATACTGATCCTGCCAATATCTAGGATAAGCTTTTCGCCAAGCCGTGACTACAGGCGTTTGGTGTTGATTGAACACCATCTGTACTGCACCGGAGTAATCTGACCGATAAATTTGCACATGGTTTTGCAAATAACGTTGTTCAATCACTGGTTTAGGATGCCCAAACCGATTTAAATATCCATTGGTAAAAACAACATATTGCGGCGCTACCGCCTCAATAAAACCTTGTGTTGAAGAGGTTTTACTCCCGTGATGCGGAGCGACCAACACATCACTTTTTAATATTGATGGGTTCTGCTCTAACATCCAATACTCTGCATGTTTTTCTGCATCACCTGGGATTAAAATCGACCCATATCGACTCGTGACCTTTAATACGCAGCTTTTATCGTTATCTTTAATCTCTGCATTTTCAAAGCTCTCGATTGCTGGATGCAACACCTCAAATTTGACTTGATCCCATGTCCAGGCTTGTCCAGCAAAACAATGAAAGTGTCGTAACGGCGCATGCGCTTGAAACACTGCTGATTGCAACAATTCGGCTTGATCCCCTAGCGAACTAATCATCCAGTTGACGGGTAACATCTCTAATACAGAGGAAGCTCCACCCACATGATCAATGTCATCATGGGAAAGAATCATCCCATCTAATTTCTTAACTCCCTCACCACGCAAATAAGGGATGACCGCACGACTACCTGCATCACTTTGCGCCGTAAAGCGTGACCCAGTATCGTACAGCAAGGTATGTTTGGTAGTTTGCAACACAACTGCCAGACCTTGCCCAACATCCAACACCGTTACTTTCAGCACCCCTTGTGCTAAAGGCTGTGTTTTTACCAAAAAAAGGGGGAATACGCAGACTAAACTTAACCATCTTAACGGTACGCCTTTGGGTAATAAATGCCAAACAACCCCAAACAAAGCAATCAGCACAGCCCATGTAGGAGGCGCTTGCTGTTGCCAAGTAGAAAAAGGCAGTTGCGCCAGCCATTGCAATGCAACCATACAAGCATCAAGTGCTGCTTGCGCCAACTGAATTAGACTTTCAACGCCCAACAGACTGCCAAATATTGCGGGAGGAACGACAGCAAAACTAATCAACGGAATCGCAAATGCATTAGCAATGGGTGACACCAAAGAAATCTGCCCGAATAACACTACCAGAATAGGCAAGAGTCCTAGGGTAACAGCCCACTGTAATTTTATGGCTGAAAATAGCCAGTGTGCAGGTGCCAATCTTGCGCCAGAAGCATACACAATGACCGCAACGGCTCCAAAAGACAGCCAAAATCCTGCTGCTGTCACCGCCCATGGGTCAAACAACACAACAACTACTAGCGCTATCGATAATATCTTCTCAAAAGAGAGTTTCCGTCCCAATAATAACATCACAGCAACCGTCATCAACATATACAAAGTGCGTTGTGTTGGTACAGAAAACCCTGCTAATGCTGCATAAAGCAGTGCTGTAATCATACCAAAGACGCTGGCCGCTTTTCGCGTTGGTAATTTCAATACCAATGTTGGGAAACGTTGCCAAATCATGGCCGTCAGTGCAAACACCAGTCCAGACAGCATCGTAATATGCAGCCCAGAAATGCTCATTAAGTGGTTAGTCCCAGTGTTTAAGTACACATTCCAATCCTGCTGTAGAATCTGGCTATCGTCACCAATCACTAGTGCGCGGATAACTCCTGCATAAGGCCTGTCTATCAGCGCTTGGCTAATACGCTGGCCGACTAAGGCGCGGATACGATCAATGATATAACTCGGCCGCCAGACAAAATCATCCAGTTTCCGAACACCGCTTTTATTACGAACCGTGCCTGTAGCGCGAATATTTTCACTGAGTGCCCACGTTTCAAAATCAAAACCGTGAGGATTGTAGCTGGCATGTGGACGTTTTAAATGTACAGTGAGCTGCCAACGCTCGCCTGCATGAAAGCGTTGCGTTATTGGGGTATCTGGCTGGTTTTTTTGAAAGAAATTTTCATAGTAATTAAGCGAGATATGGTGTGGCACTATTGCATGCGCAGTCAGCACTTTTTCTACATCAAAAGTAAAACGCTCACCACGCTCAGTCGCCTCCGGAAGTGATGCCACCACCCCCACCAATGTAATGCTTTTTTGCTCCCACGCCCTAGGCAATTCATCACTTAAACGATACGTTGCAAAAAGTGCCGCCCAAGCAAAGCCAAGAAATGTGGCCATCACAAAATAAGCAACATACTTGAGTTTTTGGTGTATCAGCACATGCCTATGTTGAAAATGACGGTATAACACCACTCCAATCAAACACACGCTCAGTGCAAATACACCAAGAATCGTGATGTTAGGCAGATCACTTTGTTGCTGTAAACACCAAGCCCCCAGTACAAAGCCTAGCGCAACCACGATCATGATTTAAATAGCAAGCGCCTGTAATTGACCATCGATCAATTGATATTGACGCTTGAGTTTGGCGGCAAGATTCAGGTCATGGGTAACAACAATCAGGCTGGTTTGAATGTCTTGATTAATTTCTAACAACAAATCAAAGACTTGATGTGCTGTCACACGATCCAAATTACCTGTAGGTTCATCCGCTAAAATACACTGAGGACGCGTGACCAGTGCACGCGCTAGCGCTGCACGCTGGCGTTCACCTCCAGACATTTCTCCTGGCATATGCTCCAGACGATGTTGCAAGCCCACTTTGACTAGCATATCAGCCGCATGTGCCATCGCCTCTTTTTGCGCCATACGCCGAATCAGTAAAGGCATAGCGACATTTTCTAATGCAGTAAACTCAGGTAATAAGTGGTGAAATTGATAAACAAACCCTAAGCTACGGTTACGCAAATCTCCCTTTTGGGTTTCCGACAAACTATTCAACGATTGCCCAAGTAACTGAATAGTGCCACTCGTCGGTTGATCCAATCCACCGAGTAAGTGTAACAAAGTGCTCTTGCCAGAGCCTGATGCGCCAACAATTGCAATTTGCTCACCCGCATCCACATTTAAATCAATGCCATTCAGCACACTGACTTCCAAACCAGCGTAAGTCTTGGTCAGCGCTTGGCAACGAATAATACTACTCATAACGCAAGGCCTCCGCAGGATTGATTCTAGAGGCTTTGTAGCTTGGATATAAAGTCGCGAGCAAGCTCAACACAAAAGACAAAATCAAAATCGTCCACACATCAGACCAAATAAGTTTTGAAGGTAAGTCACTGATGTAATACACATCTTTTGCCAAAAACTGCACATGAAAGGTGCGCTCAATAAAGGGCACAATGGTTTCAATATTAAGCGCCGTGAGCACGCCTGCTACCGCGCCTATCAGGGTGCCTATCACACCAATGAGCGCACCCTGCACAATAAAAATTTTTAAAATTGAACTGGGACTCGCCCCAAACGTCCTTAAAATGGCAATGTCCGCACGCTTATCAGTCACTGCCATCACCAAGGTAGAAACGATATTAAAAGCAGCGACTGCCACAATCAACGCAAGAATAATAAACATCACCCGCTTTTCCAGCTGTATAGCTTTAAAGAAATTGGCATGCTGCTGCGTCCAATCTGTGACAAAATACGCACCGTTTAAACGATTGCTCAGAAGAGCAGACTCTTCAGCCGCATCAAATAAATCATCAAGCTTTAGGCGAACGCCAGAGACTTGATTGCCCATACGATACAATTTAGCGGCATCGTCCATATGAATAAGGGCTAAACCAGAGTCATATTCATACATGCCAATCTGAAAGATGCCTACTACCGTAAACTGCTTAATCCTTGGGACAAGACCTGTCGGTGTGAATTGCCCTTGAGGTGCCATCAACACAACCTTCTCGCCTACCGTCACACCAAGCAGCATCGCCAAATCTGAGCCCAGCACAATATTGTATGCGCCTGATTTCAAGTCTTCTAGATGCCCGACTTTCATATGCTGACTAAGATCAGATACACGGGACTCTTCTACTGGCAACACCCCGCGCACAATAGTACCTTGTACTGCCTGGCTATAACTCAACATGCCTTGCGCCATGACATAGGGTGCTGCCGCCAAGACTTTAGCCTGCCCTTCTGTGGGCGCTTGCATTGCCAGCTTTGCAACTGCTGGCCAGTCTGAAAGTTGATTATTGATACCTGTAATTTCAATATGCGAGGCCACACCAAGAATACGGCTTCTTAGCTCCTCCTGAAATCCGTTCATGACAGAAAGCACCACAATCAGCGCCCACACACCAAGTGCAATGCCTATCATGCTGGTAAATGAAATAAATGAGATGAAATGGTTCTTACGTTTGGCGCGTGTATAACGCAGCCCTACCAACAACTCAAACGGTAATAGATGCTTGAAATTTAACATGGGTAGAATCTTAACAGCTTTGTGCTGTTACTTTCTACCCACACTTGATGCAGAACTGAATTATTGTATAGAAGCGATTGTGGCTCGCACCCACTCAGCATGCATATCTAACGCACGCCCAAGCACCAGAGTTCTGTCCTCGCCATTGACTTCTATTTTAAACTCACGATTTCGTTTGTACTCAGCAAATGGGATAATTACTGAAGATTGAATACGCTGACTTGCATCATTGGCGGGTATCCACACGCAGTTTACTTTACTCAAATCTGCATCATCACCCATGTTGTCCAAATAAAATCCTTTGGACAGCTCTACTTGGCTGAGGTCTTGTTTAATCAACTCCAAACATAAAGAATGCAAACTGATGATTTGCAAGCCCACGCGATAAGCACCATTTTTTAGCCTTTTAAGGCTTTTAATTTCTGCCACCACGTAGCTACGATGGATGGGGTGATGACACCCCACCAATTTACCTACTTCTACCCAAGCACTTGGTGTTGTGCCAATATCTGCTGAAAAGCCTGTTTCACTCACCTCAAGTAGCGCCCACTCATCTACACCCATCAACACGTTTCTGGTCTGCGTAAGACTTAACTCTTGGTAAGTGCTCGCTTTAATATCATAGTACCGCTTATCTACGTACTGCTTATCTGCCGCACCACTCTGGTCATGATCTAGTGACAGCTGCTTGCATATTTGTGCTAATCCATTGGTTACCACAATACGCGTTTGCTGTTTAATACGATCAGCTGTCCTACGTTGACGTTTGTATAAAGTGGGCGACCAATCCTGATTCAACTTTTTAAGCAACTTGGACATTACACGAATGGAGCCATAACTTCTAACTACGTGCTCTGTAGAGAGTGTTCCTGTATGTATCTCGTGCAATAACTGCTCAATTTGCACGACCAGATGTTGTGTTTTCAAATATCGATAATCAGCCGCCTTATCAAACCCACGGATTCTTTCTATCCCTTTATCTTGATTAAGATTCACAAAAAACTGATGTTTATCACTTGCATATGCTTTTTCAAGGTGCGCTTCACGTATCCAGTCAAACAATAACTTGGCGGTTAAGTGAAACTCGGCTGCTTGATAGTTTCCATTTTTGAGCGTACCTAGCATCAATCCACCCGCATAGAGTGAAGCAAAGTCTGTCGCGCTTTTATCCTGTGGATAAAGAATCACACGCTCGCGCAGTAGTGATGATTTTTCGGCAATTTTGAATAAGTAGTGGGCTTTTGACCACGCTTCCGCAGGGGCAGGCTGATCATCAAAATAACGCCACATCATCATATTCAAAGTTGCATTAATGGCGCGGCACAACAGTAAAGCTTGTTCTTCATTTTTTAAACTTAAACGTGTATTGGTAGAAGACAACCATTCAACACAACGCATGTACTCTAAAAACAAACGCCTAAAATAGGGGTAAACAAGCGCATCAATCGCAACACCCACATCCCTGTTATACATCTTTACTTTCAATCGCTTAGCTAATATTTGATCAATATGATCACGCACTAACTCATCTATTGCGTAAAGACACTTTAACTGTGCTAGCGGCTCTAATTTCTGGTCTTCTCCCAGTGCAGATAGCATTTGCACGCTCATGCTCACCGCTTCCTTTGCGGCTAGATTTTTCAATTGCTGTGCGATTAATACATGCTTTTCAACTTTTTCTGGAGTTAATATCGATTTAATTTTATGAGTAATAGGTACGATCATGTTGCCATCCTGATTAATTACAATAGCTTTAAGCAAATTGCATACCAGTGCTTGTCAATTGATTTTTTGTGCTTAACAACTGGCATAAAGCCTACTTAATCTTGCATAGTGCTGTTAAAATCCGACTATGTTTACAGGAATCATTCAAACCATCGGTTATATAGAAAATGTCTTGCCACAAGGTGAAGATGTCAGATTAACTATTGAAGCAGCTTCACTCGGGCTAGAGGATGTCGCTGTTGGTGATAGCATTGCAGTGAATGGCGTCTGCCTAACGGTGACAGACCTGGATGCAACACATTTTTTTGTCCACGTCTCTAAAGCAACATTAGAGGTCACCGTTGGCTTAGACAGTCCAAAGCATGTTAATTTAGAAAAAGCGCTCAGACTGTCGGATCGTCTGGGTGGCCATTTAGTCAGTGGACATGTCGATGGCATTGGTCAGGTCTGCCGTTTTGAACCTGTGGGTGACTGCTGGTTACTGGCGATTCGTGCACCACATCACTTAGCTAAATATATTGCTCAAAAAGGCTCCATCTGCGTTGACGGCGTGAGCTTGACAGTGAATGCGATTGAGCATGATATTTTCTCTATTAACATCATCCCACATACCATACAAAATACTATTATCCAGTATCTGGGTATAGGTAGTCGTGTCAACTTGGAAATCGACCTCATTGCGCGCTACGTTGAACGCATGACAGAATGGTCTAACAATAACAATGAAAGCGCTTGATGCCCCAACACCATATTAGTCCGATTCAAGAAATTATTGCTGACATTAAGCAAGGCAAAATGGTTATTTTGGTGGATGATGAAAATCGAGAAAATGAAGGTGATTTTGTCATTGCAGCAGAATTCGTCACTGCCCAGCATATTAACTTTATGGCTAAATATGGCCGAGGTTTAATCTGCTTAACGCTCACTGAAGCACGCTGCCAACAACTTAATTTGCCACCTATGGTGCAAAAGAACGATGCTAAATTAGGCACTAACTTTACAGTGTCTATTGAAGCAGCAGAAGGTGTCACCACAGGCATTTCAGCAGCCGACCGCGCAACCACGATTCAAGCGGCCATCACCAAGCATGCTAGTGCAAAAAGCATTGTGAGCCCAGGCCATATTTTTCCGCTTGCCGCCATCAATGGTGGCGTTTTAGTGCGTGCAGGTCATACCGAAGCAGGTTGTGACTTAGCCATGCTGGCAGGCTGTGAGCCCGCCAGTGTCATCTGTGAGATTCTCAAGGATGACGGTGAAATGGCACGCTTAACTGATTTGGTTGAAGTAGCACAACAGCATCAAATTAAGATTGGCACCATCGCAGATTTAATTCATTACCGCGCTGAACATGAAAAGTTGGTGGAACGCGCTGCGCAACGTCAAATCAGTACGCCTTATGGGGAAATGCAACTGATTGCTTACCGCGATAAAATCGCACAAGAAACGCATCTAGCGCTCATTAAAGGAGAGCCATCGCGGTCTCAAGAAGTGCTGGTGCGCGTACATGAGCCGCTTTCTGTGATTGATTTACTGGACAGCAGCAATCACTCGCATAGCTGGAATATTCATCGTGCCATGCAGGCGATTTCCCAAGCAGAATGTGGCGTCATCGTATTATTGCATCATGACGAAAATGGACAACAAATTATTGAACGCATACAACATGCAGACCAAAAAATACGCTACAACCAAGAGCTACGCACTTACGGCATCGGCTCACAGATTCTTTTAGATTTAGGCGTACGCAAAATGAAACTATTAGCGACGCCTCGCAAAATGCCTAGCATGATGGGTTTTGGTTTGGAAGTCACAGGCTTTTTAGAAGACTCATTAAATTAAGTCAATGATAACTATGAAAAAATTTAGAGTATGTTAAAATGCGTCCATTGGAAAACATGAATCTCACTGGTCAGTTTTTAATTGCAATGCCAGCCATGCAAGACCCCTATTTTTCCAAAACAGTCACCTACATTTGCACCCATAATGAGGATGGCGCAATGGGAGTGGTCATTAACCGCCCGATGCAAATCACGCTGGATCATCTGTTTGAACAAATCAAAGTCTCATGCGATTTTCCCAATATCAATCAAAAACCTGTCTACTATGGCGGCCCAGTGCAGACTGAACGAGGGTTTGTACTACACGCCACTGGCACAGAGTACAACTCTACCTTAATGATTAATGAGACCGTTTCACTCACCACCTCTAAGGACATTTTAGAGTCTGCCGCACTGAATCAAGGCCCCAGCAAAATGTTAATTGCTTTAGGTTACGCTGGCTGGACAGCAGGCCAACTCGAAAGTGAAATCAGTAAGAATGCTTGGCTATCACTGAGCCCCAATCAGCAAAAAGATTTGAACAATTTAATTTTTGACTTACCTTATAGTGAAAAATTAGAGACCGCGATGGCACTCGTCGGCGTTGACTTTGCCAGCTTATCGGATGTAGCTGGTCATGCCTGAGGCCAAACCAAGTTTGAGTCAGAGCCATCTACCTATTTTGGAACGGGCTTATCCTGAAATTGCTGGCACTGTGCTGGCATTCGATTTTGGAGAGAAACGCATTGGTGTTGCGGTTGGCGAAACCATGTTGAAATTAGCGCACCCACTTACTACCGTCGTGGCTGAAGACAATGCCTCCAAATTTGAACAAATTGCTGCGCTTATTCAATCATGGCGCCCACAACTATTAGTAGTAGGCTTGCCTATGCATCTTGATGGTAATCCGCATGCGCTTACACATCTTGCCAAGAAATTCGCGCAGCGCCTTGAAGGACGCTTTAACCTGCCTGTACAAATGATAGATGAACGCTTAAGCTCTGTTGAAGCTTCGCAACAACTAAAAGCCGTAGGCATTTCTGGTTTTGCACAAAAAGCGATGCTAGACCAAGTGGCCGCACAAACCATATTACAATCTTATTTTGATCACATTCCTGCATAAAGCACATGAAACTACCTGATCCTGAAATTTTGATTCAAGAAATTACGCAGCAAATTAAACCGCTTATTTCACCCAATACTGCATTGGTTGGCATATACAGTGGTGGCGTTTGGGTGTTAGAGCGTATTTTAAATACATTAAATACAGACATTGCTTATGGCAAACTCGATGCCGCCATGTACCGCGATGACTATGCAAAACGTGGACTTAAATCTAAAAACCAACCATCCTGGATTCCTTTTGACGTGAATGATAAAGAAATTATTCTCATTGATGATATCTTTTATACTGGCCGCACCACACGCGCTGCCATGAATGAACTGTTTGACTATGGACGGCCTGCTAGCATCAAATTGGCTGTACTGGTTAACCGTGGTGGTGCGCAATTACCAATTACACCGCAAATCACAGGTGCAGATATTCCGCTCAAAAGCCACCAATCATTTCAACTATCCCAAGATACCTTGGGCAAGCTTCACCTTAGCTTAGAAACTTCCAGCACTCCTCATGATCATGAGGAGTCGCCGCATGTTTAATCCGCAGCTCAATGCAGAGGGTAAGCTTAAACACCTGCTAAGCATCGAAGGTTTGCCTAAAAGCATACTGAACGAAATCTTAAATACCGCAGAATCTTTTGTTGGCATTGCCGAACGTGAAGTCAAGAAAGTGCCCCTTCTACGCGGCAAAACGGTATGTAACATCTTTTTTGAAAACAGCACACGTACACGCACCACTTTTGAAATCGCTGCCAAACGCTTATCAGCTGATGTGCTTAATCTTAACGTCAGCACATCTTCCCAGTCTAAAGGTGAGAGTATTTTAGACACTGTGAACAATCTCATTGCCATGCACGCTGATATGTTTGTTGTCAGACATTATCAAAGTGGTGCGGCGCATTTGATTGCGCAACATGTACCAGACAGCATCAGCGTCATCAACGCTGGCGATGGCCGGCACTCGCATCCAACACAAGGTTTGCTTGATGTGTTTACCATTAGAAAGTTCAAACCAGACATGCATAATCTGCGCGTGGCCATTGTCGGCGATGTCTTGCACTCACGCGTTGCACGTAGTGAAATCCATGCGCTCACCACATTAGGCGTACCTGAAGTACGTGTGATTGCCCCCAAAACCTTGTTACCCACCAACATCGAAAAATTGGGTGTGCAAGTATTTCATGACATGAAAGCGGGTCTAAAAGATGTAGACGTGGTGATGATGTTGCGATTACAAAATGAGCGGATGAATGGTGCTATGCTGCCCAGCAGTCAAGAGTATTTTAAAACCTATGGCCTGACACAAGAAAAACTCGATTTAGCGAGAAGCGATGCGATCGTCATGCATCCAGGTCCCATGAACCGCGGCGTTGAAATAGACTCAGCGGTCGCTGACGGCTCGCAGTCTGTCATTCTGCCGCAAGTGACATACGGCATTGCGGTGCGCATGGCAGTCATGGCGATTCTTGCAAGCGGAGGGCAAGCATGAACATTCTCATCAAAAATGGACGCATGATTGACCCAGCCAATCAGCGCGATGCGATACAAGACATCTATATTACAGAGGGAAAAATCGCTGGGATCGCGCAAGCTCCCGCAGGCTTTTCCGCAAACCAGACGATTGATGCATCAGGATTAATTGTAGCGCCAGGCTTGGTCGATTTATCGACACGCTTGCGCGAACCAGGTCTGGAATACAAAGCCACGCTCACCAGCGAATTGCAAGCCGCCGTTGCTGGTGGTGTGACTAGCGTTGCCTGCCTGCCCGATACCGAGCCTACATTGGATGAACCAGGCTTGGTTGAGATGCTCAAGTATCGCGCAAAAACACTTAATCTCGCACACGTATATCCATTAGGTGCACTCACAACACAACTGCAAGGTAAAACGCTCACAGAAATGTACGAGCTCACTCAGGCAGGATGCGTAGGATTTACGCAGGCTGATCAACCCATTATAGATACTCAGGTGTTGTGGCGTGCCTTTGAATATGCCACCACCTTTGGCTACACTTTATTTTTGCGCGCTGAGGATCCTTTCCTAGCCAAGGATGGCGTTGCCCACGATGGTGAGGTAGCAAGCCGCTTAGGACTTAAAGGCATTCCAAGCGCTGCGGAAAGCTTGGCATTAGCAACTATTCTGCGTATTGCTAGCGAAACCAACGCCAAACTACACATTTGCCGACTTTCTACTGCAGAAGGGGTAACACTGGTACGCAATGCTAAAAAACAAGGCATTAGAGTCACGGCAGATGTCAGCATACAACACTTACATTTGACTGAGCTAGATATTGGCTATTTCAATACGTTTGCGCACCTTCGCCCGCCGTTACGCACGCAACGTGACTTAGAAGCACTATGTGAAGGCGTAAAGGATGGGACGATTGATGCCATCTGCTCCGACCACACTCCTGTGGATGATGACGACAAAATACTTCCTTTTGCTGAATCTGAGATCGGCGCAACGGGTTTGGAACTTTTATTACCACTGAGTCTAAAGTGGGCCGATGCCTATCAAATACCACTCAGCACTGTCATTCAACGGATTTCTACTTCTCCTGCCAATATTATGGGAATTCCCGCAGGTCGATTAAGCATCGGAGACGCTGCGGATATTGTCATTTTTGATTCAAAAACGTTCACTAAAATAGAAGCAAACAAGCTTAAAAGCATGGGTAAAAATACCCCCTTCTTAAACTTAGAGCTACCAGGTCAAGTGGAATACACGTTTGTAGAAGGACAAGCCAGGTTTAGTAGATTGTAAATTTTTGCAATTCCGCCTAGCGATATTGAGAATAGACAGCCAAACGTATTGACGTATTGATTTTTTATGGCGATAGTGCATTAATTAAAATCGCTGCTGTTACCGTTTTATCTTTAATCCATTTTTGGGAGAGTCAAAATGAGTTCACTATTCAATACACTATCATGTTGCTGGTTTTGGCTAATTGCGGGGATTCTTATCGGATGGTTGCTCAATCGCTGGCTGTGTAGCTGCTGCTGCAAACCAAAAAAATCAGATGAACCTTCTATTCCATTGGCTGCTAAAGTCGCTGACACACCAAGTACTGCACCCGCTCAGCGCGTAGCAGCAGAACCACCTAAAGCCACCACTATTGACTTAGCTGCGGCAAAAGCTGCTGGATTTACCATCAAAAATGCAAATGATTTAACCATCATTGAAGGCATTGGCCCAAAAATCAATGAGTTATTTAAAGAGAATGGTGTAAATACTTTTGCGGAGCTTGCTGCGCAAACAGTACCGCAAATGCGCGCAATTTTAGATAAAGGCGGTTCACGTTTCCGTATTGCCAACCCAGAAACATGGGCACAACAATCAGCACTTGCCGCAGAAAATAAATGGGCAGAACTTAAAAAACTACAAGGTGAACTTTCTGGCGGCGTAAGAAAATAATTCGAGGTGACTCAAATGCATAACCATCAATCATGTTATTCCCGCTGGACGTGGGTAGTCGCGTTGATTCTCGCCCTCATTTTATTACTCATGCTACTCACGGGCAACGGCCCTTCCAGTGATTGCTGTGGTAGCGCTAAGCCAGTTGAAGCAGTAGCACCTGCTTCCGCGCCAGTAATCACAGAAAGTTTTGGCTTTACCGCACATTGCAGCGACTTTACAAGTAAGGGAGATGCAAGTGCGTGGACTGCACAAGCTGACAAACTTAAATCCATACTCTGCTCTGGTGAAGCACTGCAAGCCGAGGGTGACGAGAAGCATGTCTTATTAACTGGGATCGTTGACTCTGATGCTGCCAAAGTTAAAGTCGGTGAAGAGCTACAGGCTATTTTTGGCGCTAGCCTTGCGCTAGAGAATCAAATCTCAGTAAAAACTGCTGAACCAGTAGCTATAGATCAAACGCCTAGTGCCGCAAAGCTGTATTTTGATATTGCTAAAACTAACCTGCCTAGCACATCCAACGACTCGCTTGCGCCCATTGTAGCTTGGCTAAAGGCACACCCTAATACCAAAGCTGTCATCTCTGGTTTCCATGATGCTTCTGGCAATAAAGAACTCAATCATCAAATTGCAAAAGCACGCGCAAAATCGACCTTTGATGCATTAGTTGCAGCGGGTGTGGATGCCGCTAACATTGAAATGCGTAAACCAACAGAAACCTTAGGCACTGGCGACCCAAAAGAAGCCAGACGTGTAGAGGTGTCTGTCGAATAAACACATTCAGCTTCTATGCAAATAAAAAAGCCAGTGTATTTATTCACTGGCTTTTTTATTTGCATATGTTTATTTGCTTATGTGGCTACATAATGCCCAAATGATCTAATCCAGCGGAATTGTCTTTCACATGTGCGTCACGACTATGCAGTTTAAATTTCAAACGCAAGTCATTCACTGAGTCAGCATTACGTAACGCATCGTCATAAGAAATCCTATCTTCTTCATGCAAGTCAAACAGCGCTTGATCAAAGGTTTGCATGCCGAGCTCGCGAGAGCGCGACATAACATCTTTAATGCCGTGCACGTCACCTTTAAAAATCAGATCAGAAATCAACGGAGAGTTAATTAATATTTCTACCGCAGCGGTACGCCCTACTCCGTCTTTTTTAGGAATCAAACGTTGCGATACTACCGATTTGAGATTCAAGGAAAGATCCATTAACAACTGCTGCCTGCGTTCCTCTGGGAAAAAGTTGATAATCCTGTCCAGCGCCTGATTTGTGCTGTTGGCATGCAGAGTAGACATGCATAAATGTCCTGTCTCAGCAAAAGCGATCGCATAATCCATGGTTTCTCTGTCTCGAATCTCTCCGATCAGAATGACATCTGGCGCTTGACGCAAAGTATTTTTGAGCGCGACTTGCCAGCTATCTGTGTCTACGCCAATTTCACGCTGCGTAATCACACAATTTTTGTGCTCATGAATAAACTCAACAGGATCCTCAATCGTAATAATATGACCATAACTATTCTCGTTACGATAGCCGACCATTGCCGCCAGAGATGTAGATTTGCCTGAGCCAGTACCCCCCACAAATATGACCAAACCACGTTTAGTCATCGCGATTTCTTTTAACACTTCAGGAAGCCCTAATTCATCAAGCTTGGGAATTTTTGTGGTAATAGTTCTGAATACCAGCCCCACGGTGCCTCGTTGGATAAAAGCATTGACACGAAAACGTGCAACGCCAGGCAATCCAATCGCAAAGTTGCATTCATTTGTGGCTTCGAATTCTGATGTTTGCTTATCGTTCATGATGGCACGAGAAAGCTCGCGCGTTTGTTGTGGGGACAACACTTGAGTGGTCACTGGTGTCATTTTACCATCCACTTTCATGGCTGGCGGAAAACCGCTCGTAATAAACATATCCGAGGCTTTTTTAGTCATCATCAATCTGAGCAAGTCAAATACAAACTTTTCTGCCTGTCCCTGTTCCATGCATTATTCCTAATTTAAAAAATTGAACATGCTGTTCATGTTCAATTAACCAATAATCGCATCTTTATTAGCTGCTTTTCCACGCGCTTCTGCTGCAGTGATCATATTCTTACGCACCAAATCCTGCAAGCACTGGTCTAGCGTTTGCATGCCTACATTCTGACCTGTTTGAATAGAAGAATACATCTGCGCGATTTTATTCTCACGGATCAAATTACGTATCGCTGGCGTACCAATCATAATCTCATGCGCAGCAACACGCCCTTGCTCATCTTTTGTCTTGCATAAGGTTTGCGAGATAACGGCTCTGAGTGACTCTGAAAGCATAGAGCGCACCATCTCTTTTTCAGCTGCCGGGAACACATCCACCACGCGGTCTACCGTTTTAGCCGCGGAACTGGTATGCAAAGTACCAAATACCAAGTGCCCTGTTTCCGCCGCAGTTAACGCTAAACGAATCGTCTCCAAGTCACGCATCTCGCCCACCAATATGACGTCTGGGTCTTCACGCAAGGCTGAGCGTAAAGCATTTTGGAATGACAAAGTATGTGGCCCGACCTCACGCTGGTTAATCAAACATTTTTTAGAGGTATGCACAAACTCGATCGGATCTTCCACCGTTAAGATATGTGCCATTTCGTTTTCATTGATATAGTCCACCATCGCCGCTAGCGTTGTCGATTTACCTGAGCCAGTTGGGCCAGTCACTAACACGATACCGCGCGGCGTATTGGCAATCTCTTTAAAAATAGCGGGTGCATTGAGTTGTTCAAGCGTCAAAATTTTAGATGGAATGGTACGAAAAACAGCCCCTGCACCACGATTTTGGTTAAATGCATTGACACGAAAACGCGCCAAATTTGGAATCTCAAATGAAAAATCGCACTCTAGTGTTTCTTCATACACCTTACGTTGACCGTCATTCATAATGTCATAGACCATATCGTGTACTTGAGAGTGGTCAAATGCTGGCACGTTGATCTTACGCACATCGCCATGCACACGTATCATTGGCGGCAAACCTGCGGATAAGTGCAGGTCAGAAGCTTTATTTTTAACAGCAAATGCGAGTAAATCAGAAATATCCACTATCAGCTCCAGCAATATTTTATAATGAGGCTTTGAACTCTTAAGACTTTACACAAAGTTTAATCTTTAAGATGGTTGAATTATGAACACTTTTAGCGAAACATTGCAAGCAATTCATGTAAGAATCAATCAAGCAAAAGCGAATGTTGGACGTAATGATACAATTCAATTATGCGCCGTCAGCAAAGCGCAATCCGCCGAGAAAATTCGCTTAGCCTACAATGCAGGTCAGACAATCTTTGGAGAAAACTATTTACAAGAAGCCTTATCCAAACAGGCGCTGCTGACTGACTGCCAAATTGAATGGCATTTTATTGGCCCGATTCAAAGTAACAAAACCCAACTCATTGCGCAGCATTTTGCTTGGGTACACTCTGTAGACAGACTCAAAATCGCACAACGCTTATCCGATGCCAGACCGCCTCATTTAGCACCATTAAACATATGCCTACAAATTAACAGTAGCGAAGAAGTTAGCAAAGGCGGTGTTAGCGTGGCAGAAGTCGCCACACTTGCAAAAGACATATCACAACTACCGAATCTCAAATTACGTGGCCTAATGGCCATCCCTGCACCCACAAAAGATTTAGCCAAGCAACGTACGCAGTTTAAAATCGTTGGCGATATTTATCGCGACTTACAACAACAAGGCTTTGAATTTGATACATTATCTATTGGCATGTCGGAAGATTTTGAAGCCGCTATCGCTGAAGGTGCTACCATTGTACGCATCGGCTCTGCTATATTTGGTGAAAGAACAATGCAACCTAGAAGGCAATTTGAATGAACCCTCCATATCATTACACCATAGGCTTTATCGGTGGCGGCAACATGGCGACCGCCCTGATTGTCGGTTTAAAGCACCAAGGATTTGACGCCGCTAATATCCTTGTTGTCGAGTTAGACGAAGCTAAAAGGGCAGATTTAACCACTCGCTTGGGTGTTAAAACGACACAACATCTAAACGCCATTGCACAATATGATGTGATTGTCTTGGCGATAAAGCCGCAGCAACTTAAGGCATTGGCTGTTGAGCTGGCGCCATTACTGAATACACAACTGGTCATTTCCATTGCCGCAGGCATTCGTGCAAACGATTTAAGCCGCTGGTTAGGGGCTTACTCTAGTCTGATCCGCGCCATGCCCAACACCCCAGCACAGATTCAGGCAGGAATCACGGGGCTCTATGCCATGCAAAAAGTCACCGAGGCTCAAAAAAGTATTGCCACACAAATTCTAAATACTGCTGGCGACACACTTTGGTTAAACGATGAACAAGCGCTTGATGCCGTCACTGCGATTTCAGGAAGTGGTCCAGCTTACGTATTTTATTTGATTGAGGCACTGCAAGCAGCGGCCATTCAGCTTGGATTAAGCGCAGAACAGGCTAAAACATTAAGCATCAAGACTTTTAAAGGCGCTAGCTTGCTAGCAGATATGAGTACTACTCCCGTCAATATTTTACGTGAGCAAGTAACCTCTAGGGGCGGCACAACCGAACAAGGCCTATTAAGCTTAGAAAGCTTAAAAGTAAAACAAGCCATTATTCAAGCAGCTCAAGCAGCTGAAAAACGCGCTAAAATATTGGGCGATCAATTAGGAAGTGAATAAGTATGTTACAAAGTGCATTCAGTTTTTTACTTAACACCCTCTTTAGCATATTCACGTTTGCGCTATTACTACGCTTTTATTTACAATGGCTCAAAGCGCCATTCCAAAACCCCTTGGCACAAATGACCATCGCTCTCACCGACTTTATAGTAAAACCTGCAAGGAAATGGATTCCCAGCTGGAAAAAACTAGATTTATCCACGTTATTTCTTGCATTTTTAGCACAGTACTTACTTCTGTTTATTTTGTTGCTCATGCGTGGTTTGCCGCTCTCTATCCATGAAAATTTTATCTGGTTGAACATTGCATTACTTGCCGTACTTGCGCTGATTCGTCTAAGTCTGGATTTGTTTTTCTATACCATATTGTTACAAGCACTATTAAGTTGGGTTAATCCGCACACGCCAATTTCAGGTGTGCTTGACGCACTGACTCGACCCATTTTGGCACCATTAAGACGCTGGATTCCGCCAGTGAATGGTATTGATTTTTCAGCATTAGTAGCCATGATACTGTTGCAAATGCTCAACATTTCATTCGTCGCATATCTAGAAAATCATTTAAATTCAATTTTTTAGTGAAAATACCTAAAGTTCATGATTTAATATGTGACGTAACAGTATGTTATCCTATAACTGACGATAGAGACTCCACTGCAAATGACACAAGATACTTTACAACATAAAATCACAGAGTATAACCGTTGGCGTCTTTCACTTGCAGACACAATTACCGCTTATCGAGATTGGCTAGTGCGTAGTGAAAGTAGTAACTCTTTGCAGGAGCTACGCCTCACAGATTTTGCAGACACACTAAAACGTGACCGTCTGATTCTCGCTTTAGTGGCAGAATTCTCGCGTGGTAAAACCGAAACCATCAATGCTTTGTTTTTTGCTGATCATGACCAGCGCTTATTACCTAGTGAAGCTGGTCGAACCACGATGTGTCCTACCGAATTGCTTTGGGATGAGAGCGATGAGCCTTGCATTAAGCTCTTACCTATCGAAACCAGAATGTCTGATGACTCGCTCACCTATCTAAAGACGATGCCACAGTTGTGGAAAAAATTTAGATTAGAAACAGACTTTCCAGAACAAATGCGTAAAACGTTACGCCAACTCATAGAAAAAAAAGAAGTCAGCACTGAAGAGGCTATCAAACTTGGTTTATGGAGCCCCAAAGATCCGAATAATATGCAGCAGAAACGCACACGCATTGAGATCCCTGTGTGGCGTCATGCCATCATCAACTACCCCCATGAGCTATTAAAAAACGGCCTAGTTGTCATTGACACGCCTGGCCTGAATGCACTGGGCACAGAACCTGAGCTGACACATAAAATCATCCCTGGCGCCCATGCCGTCTTGTTTCTAACTGCTACAGACACTGGCGTCACGCAGTCTGACATGCAAATTTGGAACGAATTTATTCGCGATCAGGCCAAACACAAGCTTGTTGTGCTCAATAAAATCGATGTACTTTGGGACGATCTTAAATCAGACTTTGAGATTAAACGTGAGATTGAAAAACAAGTAGAGCACACCGCACATGAACTCATGATTCCTAAAAGCCAGATATTCACTATTTCTGCACAAAAAGCTTTACTGGCTAAAATTAGAAAAGACGATACTTTACTAAAACGCAGTGGCATAGAGTTGCTTGAGAATGAACTGTCAAATCAACTGACAAATTCAAAACAAGAAATCATAGGCACGACTATCGCCAAAGAATGCAGCGATATGGTCAAAGAGTCACGCAAAATTATGCAGCTCAAACTCAACCATTCACGCGTACAGTTTGAAGAACTGAAAGGTTTACTTGGTCAACATCAAACCGTATTTAACGATTTAGTAGCCAAGGCACAATCTGACAAACAGCGTTACGACTCATCACTGCCTGCGTTTGAAGAAGCGGAACAAAAAATTAATCGCATTGGCAAAAAGCTCTTACGTCATCTAAGTTTAACCTACCTTGACAGCTCAATTGCCGAGAGCCGCAAAGAAATGCATGATAGCTGGACCACCATCAAATTGAATCAAAGCATCAGAAAACTGATGAAACAAGCGAATGAACTGGCGATTCATGTCACGACAGAAAGCGGCAGCATTCGTCGCCTAGCACAGCATATTTATGACATCTTTCGCACACAACATGGCTTTGATATTCCAGCACCACCTGAACTCGATATGAGGAATTTTCTAGCCAGAATGGAATCGCTAGAAAAAGTAACCCATAATTTTTGTGCGGACCCAATCAACGTATTAACAGAAAAACGTTTTCTTATCCGCAGGTTTTTCTTAAGCCTAGGCGCAGAAGCGCAACGCGCATTCCAAACAGCACACGATGATACCGAGCGCTGGATTAACAATGTAATCGTGACACTTAAAATTCAGATAGAAACGCATAAACAGGCTTTAGATCAGCGCCTGAGAGGCTTGATGGAAGCTAAATCCAGTTCTGACGCGCTCAATAAGCAGATTATGCTACTCAGCCAAGAACATAAAAAGATTTCTGACCAATGCAAACTGCTAGACGACACCTTGCTACAAATGATGAAGGCAATGTTACTCGCCTCTAAAATCAGGCAGGAAAAACTAGAAAAAGAGAATGAAATGAAAGCACTCAACTTCGAAGGACTGAATTTAACAGTCTAACAAATACTGTGTGCTCTAAATCCAGACAATATCAAACTCTTCACGTCCATACTGGGATTCAACCTGTAGCGATACTGGCTTCTTAATAAAGTCTGAAAGGTTGGCCAAGCTCTGCGACTCCTCGTCCATGAGCATGCTAATCACCTCAGATGAGGCCAACACCTTAAACTCATTCGCATTAAATTGCCTAGACTCGCGTAGCAACTCGCGCATAATTTCATAGCAAATGGTTTGCGCTGTTTTAAGCTCGCCCCGGCCTTGGCATACCACGCAGGACTCACATAACAAGTGTGCCAAACTCTCGCGCGTGCGCTTACGCGTCAGCTCCACCAACCCTAACGGCGTAAAGCCATTGACATTAATGCGTGCTCTATCATTTGCAATGGCTTTTTTTAACTCCTCCAACACTTTTTCACGTTGGCTATCTTCATCCATATCGATAAAATCGACAATAATAATGCCTCCAAGGTTTCTCAATCTTAATTGTCTGGCTATGCACTGCGCGGCTTCTAAATTGGTTTTAAAAATTGTATCAGAAAGATTTTTTCCACTGACAAAACTACCCGTATTGACATCTACCGTTGTAAGCGCTTCGGTCTGATCGAAAATCAAATAGCCGCCAGATTTTAATTCCACCTTGCGTGCCAGCGCCTTCTCGATTTCTGTTTCGACCGCATAAAAATCAAATAAAGCACGCTCGCCTTTATAATGCACGAGCAATGGTATTGCTCTAGCTACGTAGAGTTCTGCAAACTCTTTTAATCGATCGAACATTTCTCTGGAATCGACCCTGATGCTGACTGTTTCATCTGAAACCACATCACGTAAAATACGTTTGGGTAAACTTAAGTCATAAAAAATCAGTGAGCGCTCACTCGCATGCTGGCTTTCCGCTTGAATTTTTTGCCAAACTTTGTGTAAATATTCAATATCTGCCAACAGCTCATCATCTGTGGCTGTCTCTGACATGGTACGTATGATGTAACCACCTTCACGTTGCTCAGGCAGCAAGCCTAATAAGCGGTTCCGTAAAAACTCTCGCTCCTCTTCAACCTCAATGCGTTGCGAGACGCCAATATGATTTTGAAAAGGCAGAAATACCAAAAATCTCCCAGCAATACTAATCTCCGTCGTCAGCCGCGCACCTTTTGTACCGATGGGCTCTTTAATGACTTGCACAATAATAGATTGTCCTTCATGCAGGACTTCTTGTATCGGCTTTTCAATATGAAGGTCACCCTCTTCGATATGGCATTCCATAATGTCTGCCACATGCAGAAAAGCAGCGCGTTGCAGACCAATTTCCACAAACGCTGATTGCATTCCTGGCAGCACGCGACAAACTGTGCCGCGATAAATGTTGCCTACAATGCCTAAAGAGGAACTGCGCTCGATATGCAACTCTAGCGCAATCCCTTGTTCCATAATCGCCACGCGTGTTTCTTGCGGCGTTACATTGATTAAAATCTCTTGTCCCAACTTTATACCTTTATTTGATGGAGCAGCTGCGCTGTCTCGTACAAAGGCAACCCCATGACACCTGTATAGCTACCTTCAATCCGTTGAATCCATGTGCCCGCCAAACCCTGTATACCGTAGCTACCCGCTTTATCTTGATGCTCACCAGAAGTAATATAACTGGCAATCATTTCGTCGGTTAAGGACATCATGTCTACCTGAGTGGTGTTCAGCATGCACAATATTCGATTGTAACCACAAACCGCCACCGCTGTATGCACTAGATGCGTTGCACCTGATAATTTTTTAAGCATGGCAATCGCATCTGCATCATCAATAGGCTTACCTAAAATCTCATCGTGAATCGCCACAGTAGTATCTGCAGCCAGTACAAGCTGCTCTGGCAATGTTAGCCGACATGTTTCGTAGATCATTTTTGCCTTTTCTATTGCAAGGCGCTGCACGTAGTCGCAAGGATGCTCACCTAGGATAGGATTTTCATCAATATCCGCAGGCATGACGGTACATTCAATACCGATTTGTTTTAAAAGCGCCATACGCCTTGGGCTACGTGAAGCAAGAATAATAGGTCTAGACATTTAATCAGGAATATAATGAAAGTTATAAAATCACCAGTGTAATCTCAACTAATACAAAATATGATAGATTTTAACCATTTAATTAAAATTACCATCTCACTCTTTGCTATCGTCAATCCAATTGGCAGCCTGCCAATTTTTATTAGCGCGACCGATGGCTGGCAAAAAGCTGACCGCGCCAGAACTGCGCGTACAGTTGCGCTCACTGTCTTTATTGTACTGAGTATCTCCGCCTTTTTGGGGGATCGTCTACTAGATTTTTTTGGCATCAGCATTCCCTCATTTCAAGTAGGAGGCGGGATTTTAATCTTATTAATCTCCATTTCGATGATGCATGGCAAACAGGGGGGCACTAGACAAACGGCCGAAGAAGCACAAAACTTAGCTGAACGCGAAGTCATTGCTATCGTTCCATTAAGTATTCCGCTGTTGGCAGGACCTGGTGCCATCTCCAATATGATTTTAAGCGCACAACAGTATCCAGGCTTTTTGGGGCATCTCTCATTAGTCATCCCCGTAGCAGTCATCGCAGGTTGTATCTGGCTTCTATTAAAGTTAGCCGATACCATCACCCATCAATTGGGTACGATAGGCATTAATATCGTCACGCGGCTGATGGGACTCATTTTAGCAGCAATGGCAGTGGAATTTATTGCACATGGACTGACAGGCTTATTTCCGCAATTAGCAGGTTAGCGGTAAAATAACAACTATAGTCACTCTTAGAAAATACTGCATGAAATCCAAACAATGGAAACCCAACGTCACTGTCGCAGCCATTATTGAACGAGACGGTCAGTTTTTACTGGTCGAGGAAAAGACCGATCGCGGTAATCGCTTTAATCAACCTGCTGGTCACTTGGAAGATGGGGAAACCCTGCTACAAGCAGTCGTGCGTGAAACAATGGAAGAGTCTGCCTACGAATTTACACCAAACTCACTCGTCGGTATTTATCATTGGAAGCACCCGCTCAATCACGTGACCTATTTACGCTTTGCATTCACAGGCGCACTTGGCACGCACTTTCCAGAGCAGGCGCTCGACGATGGTATTGTGCGTGCAGTTTGGATGTCAGCCTATGAGATTCGCGAAAAACAAACATTGATGCGCAGTCCGCAAGTGTTAATGTGTGTAGAAGATTACCTTGCTGGCAAACAGTATCCACTTCATGCGCTGACTTACTTGGGTGAAGCGCTATGAGTCAACCGCATGTGATTGTCGGTCTTTCTGGCGGCGTAGACTCTTCAGTGACCGCGATGCTACTCAAACAACAAGGCTATCAGGTCACAGGGCTGTTCATGAAAAACTGGGAGGATGACGATACCGATGAGTATTGCTCATCCAAACAAGATTTAATTGACGCAGTTTCTGTCGCTGACAAGCTTGGCATTGAGATTGAAGCAGTGAACTTTAGTAAAGAATACAAAGACCGCGTCTTTGCTAACTTTTTAGAGGAGTATCAAGCTGGCCGTACGCCGAACCCAGATATATTATGTAATGCCGAAATCAAATTTAAAGCCTTTTTAGATCACGCACTAGGCTTGGGCGCAGACCTGATTGCGACTGGGCACTATGCAAAAGTACGTGAAAATCCAATTCAATCTGGTGAGTATCAGCTTTTAAAAGCTGACGATGGTAGCAAAGACCAGAGCTATTTCTTGCATCGCCTAAATCAGGCGCAGCTATCAAAAACACTCTTTCCACTGGGTGAGTACCTAAAGCGTGAGGTGAGAGAAATGGCACGTGAAGCAGGCTTAGCCAACGCAGAAAAAAAAGATTCCACTGGAATTTGTTTTATTGGCGAACGTCCTTTTCAAGAGTTTCTACAGCGCTATTTGCCCCGCCAACCTGGCGACATTAAAACCCCAGAAGGCAAGCGAGTCGGACAACATGACGGACTGATGTACTATACGCTGGGTCAACGTCAGGGACTGAAAATTGGCGGAAGCCGCGACAGCAATGGTGAGCCGTGGTTTGTTGCCGCAAAAGATATGGAAAAGAATGAGCTTATCGTGGTTCAGGGTCATGCACATCCACTGCTACAAAGTGACGGTCTGCGCGCCAGCCAGTTACATTGGATTAGTGGCAAGCAGCCCAAAACCAACTGGGTCTACGCCGCAAAGACACGCTATCGTCAACCTGATGCGCCATGTGAAATTGATAAAATCGCCGACGAAGAAATGGAAATTAGATTTGGTCAACCGCAGTGGGCGATTACCCCTGGACAATCAGCAGTCGTATATGAAAGCAACGTTTGTTTGGGCGGTGGCATCATTACTTCATCGATTTAACTTACTGAGAGTGAGAGACAAATATGCCCTTTTTAGGACTTGGTATCCATATTATTATTGCCATTTTTTTTGCCATTCACGCTATCAGAACAGGGCGCCAGATGTACTGGCTCATCATTTTATTTTCCTTTCCCTTACTAGGTAGTTTGGTTTATTTTTTAACGGAGTACATGCCAGCATCTCAAATGAAGCGTGGTGTCAGAAAGGTCTCCAGCAAAGCCATTCAGCTACTTGACCCCACCCGCGAACTGCGCGAAGCAAAAGAGGCCTTTGATTTAAGCGCAACGGTTCAAAACAGAATCCGTTTAGCCGCGGCTTTAGACAATGCTGGCGAGTATGAAGAAGCCGTTGCGCAATTCGACGCATGCCTTGCGGGCCCCTTTGCTAATGACCCAGAGCTATGTCTAGGCGCAGCAAAAGCAAAGTTACATGTCAATCAAGCACAACCAGCACTGAATTTGCTGCTCACGCTCAGACAGCAACAGGAAAATTTTAGAGCAGAACAGGTCAGCATCCTGCTCGCCAAATGTTATGCTGCATTAGCTGATAATATCAAAGCACGAGACGAATTTATCTATGCCACTACCACATTTGGCTCCGCGGAATCACGTGCCGAGTACGCCATTTGGGCAGCAAAATCAGGGGACTTGGCTACAGCCACTCGCCTCAAAGAAGAACTAGACAAAAATTGGAAGCATTGGAACAAGCACTCGCGCGCCATTCATCAACCTTTGTTTGACGCGCTCAATGAAGCCATCAATATTAAGCATTAAAAATTCAAAGTAATGCGCATTTTGCCACTTGTTCGTTGAATCTAAATCTATCATCTACTAATAGAATAACCCTCAACTAAGCAAGTTGGATTTTAGGGTGTGATATGGCTTACGTATTAAAAAATGAGCAAGGCGAAATTGTTGCCGCAAGCGCCGAAGAAAACTTGGGTGATGGATGGCAGCAAATCGAACCGAATGATAAAGCGTATTTGGCATTTCTTGAAGGGCAGCTCAACAGCCACTCTGCATTTCGTGAGAGCGATATTCAACTGGCGCGCGTCTTGGAAGATTTAATCAATATCCTGATTGAGAGAAATATTATTCAATTTACGGACTTCCCATCAGCCGCACAAAAACGCTTAAATGACAGACAGTCCATGCGCAGAAAGAGTCATCAACGCTTAAGTCTATTAGGTGATGACTTTCCTGATGTCTAGCCACTAAGTATCACGAATTTAAGCGACTGGCATCGTCTGCTTAAAACTGGGGCGCTTTACCAATACACTATAATGCTTTGCCAAGTTAGGAAATTTATCCTGCCAGTTTTTATGATCCCAGCGCATGTCTTTAAACCTGAGGTCGAAATAACCCAACATACATCCCAACGCAATATCCGCTAGACTAAACGTCTCGTTTACACACCACTTTTTTTTAACCAGATCAGCATCTAATTGCGTCATTCCAGCAACCACTTTACCCATTTGCTTTTCAATATGCATTTGAGACTGCAACTCAACTGGTTTACGCTGTTCAAGCATTACTGCCACCGCTGCATCACAGACACCATCAGCCAACGCCTCCCACCGACGCACTTTTATTTTGGCAGTGTGATCCTGCGGAATCAAATGTGAAACTGGCGTGCGATAATCCAAAAATTCGACGATTACTCTGGAGTCATATAGCGGCTCGCCATCATCCATCACCAACACTGGCACCTTTCCCAGAGGATTGTGCTGTCCAACGGGGCAATCCAGGTCAGTCAACACGACTTCTTTGAGTTCCAAATCAACATGTTTTTCGCTGGCAACAATGCGTACTTTGCGCGCATAAGGGCTATTTACTGTATAAAAAAGCTGCATATTAGTTTTAAGTAATTGAGTAACAAACACATTATAATGTAAAGCATGACAATACCGCTATTTACCCAACAATTTCCCAAAGATTCCGTTGCATTCCAGCAACTCGTGAATACTTCAGTTAAACACTGCTTACACGAAGACATGGGAAGCGGCGACCTCACTGCAGAACTCATTCATGCAGAAAAATTGGCAGAAGCCACCATAATCGCAAGAGAAAGCGCAGTGATCTGCGGTATTGACTGGGTAAATGCATGCTTCAAACAGTTAGATAGTAATGCACAGCTGCTTTGGCATGTTGCAGAAGGCGACACGTTGCTCCCTAATCAGACACTATGCGAAATTAAGGGTAATGCACGTGCTTTGTTAAGCGCAGAACGCACTGCACTTAATTTTTTACAAACACTCAGCGCCACAGCGACTGTCACGCGCCAGTATGTCAAAGCCATTGAAGGATTGTCCGCACTCATATTGGACACACGCAAAACAATACCAGGCCTACGTTTAGCTCAAAAATACGCGGTCACAATAGGTGGTGGATATAATCAGCGCCTTGCATTGTATGATGGCATCCTTATCAAGGAAAACCATATCATGACGGCGGGCAGTATCCATGCGGCACTTGACGCAGCATTTAAACTGAATAAAACCACCAGCATACAAATTGAAGTAGAAAATATCCGTCAATTGAAAGAAGCGCTTGTAGCTGGCGCTAAAAGCATCTTATTGGACAATTTTAATCTAGACCAATTACGTGAAGCGGTGTCTGAGAATCAAGGTCGCGCAATACTAGAAGCCTCTGGCAATGTTAATTTATTAACCATCCGCGCTATTGCTGAAACAGGCGTCAATCGAATCTCCATTGGCAGCCTTACTAAACACATTCATGCCATAGACTTAAGCATGCGTGTTAAAATGAACTAAAATCAACACGTTAACTCATATTGAATCAATAGGCATCACTTAACACTTATGGATACTCACTCAGCATTTCCTCCTTCTAAATTCCCAAAAACAACAAGCAAACTCAATTTAGGTGAAGTGTTACGCATGTTGGTGAACGATGGCAGGATTGATAAGCAGCATGCAGAAAAACTCTATAAAGATAGAAAAAAAGACAGCTCCAACCTGCATCCAGTAGTGATTATTGCAGACCAGAAATGGAAAGATTTAAAACCTCCGCACAAGCTACTTTCTGTGGAGCATCTCTGCCAGTTTGTGGCAACGCAAGCAAAAACTGAGTATTACCATATTGATCCGCTGAAACTCGATTTTTCATCTGCCGCACAAATCATGTCCAAAGCGTACGCAGAGCGTTTAAAAATCATGCCTATTTCCGTTAAAGGCGATGTAGTCACCATTGCAACCTCTGACCCTTTCCACACAGAATGGGTTGCTGAGTTAGAACGTGTATTGCAGTTGAAAATTAAACTGGTGATGGCTAACCCATTAGAAATCAACCGCTATTTGCCAGAAATTTATAACCTTGCCACTTCTATCAATCAAGCCAATTTAGCTAAAACAGGTCAGATTCTTGGCGTTCAAAACTTTGAACAACTCATCGAATTGGGCAAAGATAAAAATCTGGATGCCAATGAACAGCATGTTGTCAACATTGTAGACTGGCTACTCAAATACGCATTTGAACAACGCGCCAGTGACATTCATCTGGAACCCCGTCGAAATATGGGTGTGATGCGCTTTAGAATCGACGGTGTACTGCATCAAGTGTATCAACTACCTAGCAACATCATGAATGCCATTACCAGCCGCATTAAATTACTGGGTCGCATGGACATGGTAGAAAAACGTCGCCCACAAGATGGTCGCATTAAAACGCTTGGTACAGATGGCACAGAAGTTGAACTTAGACTTTCTACCATGCCCACCGCTTTTGGCGAAAAACTGGTGATGCGTATTTTTACACCAGAAATCATCGTGCAAGATTTTCTCAAATTAGGCTTTTCCAAAAAGCAATCAGAGCTATGGTCACAATGGACGAAAGCACCTAACGGCATTATCTTGGTCACAGGTCCAACAGGCTCAGGAAAAACCACCACGTTATACTCCACGCTTAAGCAGCTAGCTACCCCTGAAGTCAATGTGAGTACGATAGAAGACCCGATTGAAATGATAGAGCCTGCATTCAACCAGATGCAAGTGACGCAAAATGTGGGGCTTGGCTTTGCTGAAGGCATTCGTACGCTGATGCGTCAAGACCCTGACATCATTATGGTGGGTGAAATTCGCGATATGGAAACCGCCGACATGGCCATCCAAGCAGCACTCACTGGTCATTTGGTGCTTTCTACATTACATACCAATGATGCGCCAGCCGCTGTTACACGCTTGCTAGATCTAGGCGTACCCTCTTACCTAATACACTCTAGTATCGTCGGCATTATGGCGCAAAGACTAGTGCGTACACTTTGTCCAGCTTGTAAAGCGCCTACCGAGCTGACCGATGAAGAGTGGACATCTGTCACTTATCCATTCAAGGGAACCAAACCGACCAAAGCAATGAAAGCAGTCGGATGTTTGGAATGTCGAAACACAGGGTACCGTGGCAGAAGTGGCATCTATGAAATGCTTACATTCACCAGCAAAATTAAAAAGCTCATCTCCCCACATACAGATTTAGCAGTACTCAGAACCACGGCCTACCAAGAAGGCATGCAACCATTACTGCTCAATGGCGCTGAAAAAATTGCTGCAGGTATTACCACGGTTGAAGAAGTACTCAAAGTGGCACCACCAATCGACCAATAAGTTTGATCTCAAACATTTTCACTATTAAGACATTTTTTGAGTCCGCAAGCTAATCGTTAGTCAGCAGCAAAACAAACAACTCACCCTCAAACTTGACCAAACGCACTTAAACAGTTAATGTTGAGGGTTCTACAATTATTAGTAAAAAATCAAGGTTTTATGGATTCGAACGGACATCATGCAAACGAAACTAGCGCCAAAGCAATTACTGGGGCTGAAATCGTTATTCGTTGCCTCAATGAGGAGAAAGTCAAATTTGTATTTGGCTACCCTGGCGGTGCGGTCTTGCACATCTATGATGCCATCTATAAACAAAACGGCTTTAAACATATCCTAGTACGCCATGAGCAAGCTGCGGTACATGCAGCAGATGCGTATTCACGTGCCACTGGCGAAGTAGGTGTTGCACTTGTGACCAGCGGCCCTGGTGCAACCAATGCCATTACAGGTATTGCTACAGCTTATATGGACTCTATTCCACTTGTTGTGATTAGCGGGCAAGTTCCAGTACCAGCGATTGGCATGGACGCTTTCCAAGAGGTAGACATGGTGGGCATCACACGCCCATGTGTAAAACATAACTTTTTGGTAAAAGATGTCAAAGACATTGCAGCGACCATCAAAAAAGCATTTTACATTGCAGCGACTGGTCGCCCTGGACCAGTAGTGGTTGATATTCCTAAAGATATTACTGCACATATCGCTGATTTCATGTATCCAAAATCGGTTGAGATGCGCTCTTACAACCCAATCCTAAAAGGACATAGCGGTCAAATCAAAAAAGCCGTTAAGCTATTATTAGGTGCCAAACGTCCAATGATTTACACTGGCGGAGGCTTAGTATTGGGCAATGGTGCTGAAGAGCTAGTGAAACTGGCGCGCGCATTGAACTACCCAGTGACCAACACCTTAATGGGTTTAGGTGGTTATCCTGCTACAGATAAACAGTTTGTAGGCATGTTGGGGATGCACGGCACTTACGAAGCCAACATGGCGATGCAAAACTGTGATGTTTTGATTGCTGTTGGCGCGCGTTTTGACGACCGCGTTATTGGCAACCCCGCACACTTTGCTAGTCAAAAACGCACCATCATACATATTGATGTTGATCCTTCCAGTATATCCAAACGCGTAAAAGTGGATGTGCCTATTGTTGGTGATGTACATTCTGTACTCGCCGAAATGAACCATATATTGACGGAAGAAAAGGCATCTCCTGACATCAGTGATTGGTGGAAGCAGATCAATGAATGGCGCTTGGTACATGGCGGTCGCTATGAGCAGTCTGATACAGTGATCAAACCACAATATGTCATTGAAAAGTTATGGGAAGTCACTAAAGGGGACGCTTACATTACCTCAGACGTAGGCCAACACCAAATGTGGGCGGCACAATATTACAAGTTCGACAAACCACGTCGCTGGATTAACTCTGGTGGCTTAGGCACCATGGGCGTTGGATTGCCTTATGCAATGGGCTGTCAATTTGCGGATAAGAATGCACAGGTAGCTTGCGTGACGGGTGAAGGCAGTATTCAAATGAATATTCAAGAGCTCTCCACCTGTGCGCAATATCACTTGCCGATTAAAGTCATTTTACTGAACAACCGCTACTTGGGTATGGTACGTCAATGGCAAGAGTTTTTTTACGAGAACCGCTATTCAGAATCTTACATGGACAGTCTGCCAGATTTTGTAAAATTGGCCGAGTCTTACGGTCATGTTGGCATGCAAATTACTAAGCCAAGCGATGTTGAAGGCGCATTAAAAGAAGCTTTCGCCAAAAAAGATAAATTTGTATTCATGGACTTCATTACTGAGCAATCTGAGAACGTGTTCCCAATGGTGGAAAATGGCAAAGGTTTATCACAAATGGAATTACCAAAATCCAAGGGAGACAAATAATGAAACACATCATTTCTCTCCTCATGGAAAATGAGGCAGGCGCACTCTCACGGGTTGCGGGTTTGTTCTCTGCACGTGGATACAATATTGAGTCGCTTACTGTGGCTGCAACGGAAGACCCAACTTTGTCACGCATGACCATTGTAACAACGGGCTCGGACGATGTAATTGAACAAATCATCAAACAATTAAACAAATTGATTGATGTAGTCAAAGTGCTGGATCTTAATGATGGCAAGCACATTGAACGCGAACTCATGCTGGTAAAAGTCAAGGCAAGTGGTAACTACAAAGACGAAATGAAGCGCATGTGCGACATCTTTAGAGGCCGTATCATTGATGTTGCAGACAACAGTTACACGATCGAACTCACAGGTTCATGCAGTAAATTAGATGCATTTTTGGAAGCGATTGATAAAACCGCAATTCTAGAAACGGTGCGGACTGGTGCTTCAGGCATTGGTCGTGGCGATCGCATTCTAAAGGTTTAATTTTTAACATTTTTCACCCAATTAATTATTGATAAGCATTTGTATTGAAAGGCAAAAGCAATGAAAGTTTATTACGACAAAGACGCTGATTTAAGCATCATTAAAGGCAAAAAAGTCACTATCGTCGGTTACGGCTCACAAGGTCACGCACACGCAGCTAACTTAAAAGATAGCGGCGCAACAGTGACTGTAGGCTTACGCAAAGAAGGCAGTTCATGGGCTAAAGCGGTGAACTCTGGTCATAACGTAATGGACATTGCCGATGCCGTGAAAGAAGCCGATGTGGTCATGGTGCTATTGCCTGATGAAACTATGGCTGGCATTTACCACGCTGAAGTTGCCCCGCATTTGAAAAAAGGTGCAGCAGTTGCTTTTGCGCACGGCTTTAACATTCACTATAACCAAATCGTGCCACGTGCTGATTTAGACGTGATTATGATTGCACCAAAAGGTCCTGGCCACACTGTGCGTTCAGAGTACTTAAAAGGTGGTGGTGTACCAACGTTAATCGCTGTGTACCAAAACACCTCTGGCAAAGCAAAAGAAATCGCGTTGTCATACGCAGCAGCTAACGGCGGTACTAAAGGCGGCGTGATCGAGACTGACTTCCGTGAAGAAACAGAAACAGACTTATTCGGTGAACAAGCTGTATTGTGCGGTGGTGCAGTTGAGCTCGTAAAAGCAGGTTTTGAAACCTTGACTGAAGCTGGTTACGCCCCAGAAATGGCTTATTTTGAGTGCTTACACGAACTTAAATTGATTGTAGATTTAATGTATGAAGGCGGCATTGCCAACATGAACTACTCAATCTCAAACAACGCAGAGTATGGTGAATATGTGACTGGCCCTAAAGTAATTAGTGACCAAGCCCGTGCAGCGATGAAAGAGTGTTTAGCCAACATTCAAAATGGTAGTTATGCAAAACAATTTATTTTAGAAGGCCGCACCAACTATCCAGAAATGGTTGCACGTCGTCGTTTAAATGCCGCGCATCCAATTGAACAAGTGGGTGGTCAATTACGCGCCATGATGCCATGGATTGCCAAAAACAAATTGGTAGACCAATCTAAAAATTAGTTTGTAGTCGTTAGTTGTAGGGTGGGTTAGCGTAGCGTAACCCACCAATTACGCGAAAAAAGGCAAATCGGGATACGTTTTGCCTTTTTTTATCACACAACGTCATTCTGAGCGTAGCGAAGAGTGACAAAAAATATTAGGGTTGCCAATGCCTTTTTCGATTGTTTTACAATATCTACTGCCCAAGCAAGCACTCACAATACTTGCTGGTAAGCTTGCGAACTTAAAAGCAGGCAAGCTAACGACTGCAGTGATTAGCTGGTTTGTAAAACGCTACCAAATCAACATGGCTGAAGCAGCCAGCCCTGATATTGCAAGTTACACTAGCTTTAACGACTTTTTTACGCGCCCGCTCAAGCCCAATGCACGACCGTTAGCCAAAGCAGATTTTATTTGCCCTGTTGATGGTGCAATCAGTCAATTTGGCAACATCGAAAAAGACCAAATTTTTCAAGCAAAAGGTCATCGCTATTCAACGCTGACGCTACTTGCAGGGCAACAAGCCTTAGCCGAAAAATTTGAAAACGGGCATTTTGCTTGCCTGTATTTAAGCCCCAAAGACTACCACCGCATCCACATGCCCTGCGATGGCACTTTGAAAAGTATGACTTATGTGCCTGGCGATTTATTTTCAGTCAACCCCATCACAGCAGCCAATGTACCGAATTTATTTGCACGTAACGAGCGTGTAATTTGTGAGTTTGCGTCTGACCAACATGGTGTTTTTGTGATGGTGCTAGTTGGCGCAACCATTGTAGGTAGCATGGCGACTGTCTGGCACGACGCACCAAACGGCATCATCAATCCACCACGCAGCAAGCATATTCGTAGTTGGCGTTATGAAGACAAAAGTATTAAATTAACACAAGGCGAAGAGATGGGGCGCTTTTTACTTGGATCAACGGTCGTACTGCTTTTCCAGAAAAGCACTTTTGCATTTAACTCCCACTGGCAGCCAAGCAAAACTATTCGACTCGGTGAAGAAATGGCATCTGCAAGCCAGCAGTAAGTTAAGCCTGCTATTTGCGAGAAACTGAATTACCGCATGCTTTTGATGTGTGTTCTATCTAACTTGACATGCAAATGCACAGCCAACTCATTTAAAGCAGATTTGTATACATCGCGCTTGAACTCAATGACATCTTCTAACGGTACCCAGTAATCACTCCAGCGCCATGCATCAAACTCCGGATGACTGCTCGAACGTAGTGAAACATCTGTATCTCTGCCAACCAAACGTAGCAAATACCAAATCTGCTTTTGTCCTTTATAGCTACCGCGCCACTCACGACGCACCCATGTCGCAGGCACGTCATAACGCAACCAATCACGCGTACGCCCCAAAATATGGACGTGCTCAGGCTTTAAGCCCACTTCTTCCATCAACTCACGATACATTGCTTGCTCTGGGCTTTCGCCATACTTGATGCCGCCTTGCGGGAACTGCCAAGCATGCTCTCTAATACGTTTTCCCCAAAACACCTGATTCTGCGAGTTGCAAAGAATAATGCCCACATTGGGGCGATATCCATCACGATCTAACATTTTGCAACTACCTAATTTATTTAGTGCAATTTTTTCATATTTTAGGCATTATTGAAAGCGTTTCTTTTCCATATAAAATCTAATTAAATCAATCATTACGGACATGTTATGAAGAACTTCGTTTGGTTTCTGGCACTGGGGCTAGGGATAAGTGCTTGTCAAGCTGCGCCTACTGCTTATATTACCAATCAAGGAGAGCATACGGTATCTGTCATTCACACCAAAAACCATGCCGTACTCGCCACCATCAAAGTAGGAAAAGCGCCTGTAGGCGTGGCAGTTTCCAAAGCACTCCATCGTGTGTTTGTGACCAATGTAGAAAGTCAAAACATTTCTGTCATCAACACCAAAAACAATCAAGTCGTAGATTCCATACTTACAGATAGTTCTCCTGTAGGCATTGCGATTTCACCTGACCACGCCACCTTATATGTAGCAGATTGGTATAGTGACAAAATATTGGCTATCGATACTCGCCATTATAATAAAGTGCGCGAAGTCACGGTGAGCGCTGCTCCCGCAGGTTTGATTGTCAGCCCAGATAGCAAAACACTTTACGTAGCCACACGCGATAGCAACCAGATTGTCGTGCTTAATACGCAGGATTTGCGCATTCAAGCGCGCATCACTGTAGGCAAACACCCTTTTGGTTTAGCGCTTAGCCGTGACGGTGCGTATTTATATAGCGTCAATGTTTATAGCAACACGGTAAGCGTCATCGATACAAAAACACAACTTGTAGTGCAAACCATTAAGGTAGGTGAACACCCCTATTGCGCAACCATCAATGCAGATAACACCAAGCTTTACGTCACCAATACACAAGATGACAGTGTGAGCGTCATTGACCTCAAAACTAATCAAGTGATTGCCACAATAGAAGTGGGCATGACACCCGAAGGTATTAGTTATGATTTGGAAAATCAGCAAGTTTTAGTTGCTAATTGGGGCACCAATGACGTGAGCGTCATTGATGCCAATACCAACAAAGTCACCAACACGATTAAAACAGGCGATAAAAGCCGCGCTTTTGGGCAATTTATATTGCAATAATGCGTATTGCTCTGGTCAACGACAATCGATATGTCACGTTAAGGAAAACATGGGCATGAATGCCCAAGTGTTTTATAATACATGCTTGTATTAAAACAAGACCTATGACAACAGCAGTTTTAAGCGGAGATTATGAATGAAAAAGTTTTTAGCACTCATCGCATTAGCGACTTTATCTTTTAATGCAGCAGCACACGGCCCAAGCCCGCAAAAAGTAGAAAAAACCATCGTCATTAAAGCCGAGCCTGCAAAAGTTTGGGCGATCATCAAAGATTTTGGCAACATGCAAAACTGGCATCCAGCCATTGCCAGCGATAAATTAGAACAAAAAGCAGATGAAAACGGAGAAATGGCGACTTTCCGTACACTCACACTCAAAGACGGCGGCGTAATTAACGAAAAACTGCGCGGCGCAGATGATGCTTCTATGAAAATTAAATATGAAATTGTGGGCGGCGTTGCTCCAGTCGCAGATTACAACTCATTCATGCAAGTCGCCGCTGGCCCTGGCGCTGGCGAATCAACAGTGACTTGGGTAGGCCGTTTTTACCGTACTTACAAACTGAACCCACCTATCCCAGCTGGTCAAGATGACGAAACAGCTGTTAAGTTTGTCACAGGCGTTTATGACAGTGGCTTAGCTAACTTGAAAAAGGTAGCCGAAGACTCAAAGTAACTAAAGCCGCCACAGGGGCGGCAGCCAGTACAAGTACTGCAAAAGCTGGCACCAACAGTAAGCCTTGGTGGAAGTTCTGGTAACAGATGCACTCCAAAGGTAAATAAAAAAGGGACAATAAAATGTCCCTTTTTTTATTGGCTTCCGCACGACGCCTGCCAAAGACACACGCTCAATCGACCATATTTCTATCTAGCAAGCCTTAAACAGGTGACACAAATGTAAGAAAGTGACATTTTTTGTCATCAAAAGCGAGAACTAAAGGGTAAAACCTAGCTTATTCTTTCACAGTTTTTCTGTTTTTCTAATATATTTTATCAAAACTCCTATTTTTATAGACCGTTAAAAATTAAATTACATTTAAAAATCAAATAGTTAATATAAATACAAAAAAGTTGGCATACCCATTGCTCATATCTTTGCAAGCACTGGTATTAACGCAAGTCAGTGTGTTTATACTAAAACAGACTATTTTTTAAAAGGAAATTAAATATGATGAAACAAGCCCAAAAAGGTTTTACACTGATCGAGTTAATGATTGTTGTTGCAATTATCGGTATTTTGGCTGCAGTTGCATTGCCACAATACGCTAACTACACTAACAAATCAAAAGACCGTGCATGCTTGGCTGAAGCTGTAGGTATCGCCCGTGGTGCTGTTGCCGCCAAAGCCGATAGTGATATTGCTGCATTACCTGCTGCTACAATCAGTGCATGTTCTGCAACTACTTATAGTGCTGCAGCACTACCTACCGCTAACTTCACTTTCACGTCAAAATCAGATGCAGCGACAGTAATTACCTGTGATTATACAACTGGTGTTTGCAAATAAAATTTCTTGATTGGTAACAAGTATAGCCAATAGAAGGAGACTTAGGTCTCCTTCTCCTTTTATAAAGCAACCATTTTCAAGCAATCTACAACTTTGATTTACATTAATTGGGTAAGAGTTATATTAACCCCATGCTGAAACTCATTCAAATCAACTCTTCTTCTACTGCCTGTGTCATCTGGTTACATGGCCTTGGTGCCGATGGTCATGATTTTGAGCCTGTCGTCCAAACGCTCAATTTGCCATATATTCAATTTGTGCTACCACATGCGCCTTATCGAAAAATCACCATGAATAATGGTTATGAAATGCGTGCTTGGTATGACTTGTATGGTTTAACTTTGGATAGCAAGCAAGATGAAGCTGGCATCCGTGAATCACAAGCTGAGATTGAGGCAATTATTCAGCAAAAAATTAAAGAAGGCATTCCCGCAGAACGCATTGCCATTGCTGGATTTTCGCAAGGTGGGGCGATTGCGTTATTCACTGCCACGCGTTACAAGCAAAAATTGGCTGGCGCACTTGCATTGTCTACCTATTTACCATTAAGTGCTACCTTGGCAAAAGAAAAGCAAACGGCCAATCAAGAGACACCTATCTTTATGGCGCATGGCGATTTTGACAATGTCATTTCGATTCAAACCAGCGAACGTTCGCGTGATCAGCTTACTGCGCAACATTTCCATGTTGAATGGCATGCGTATCCAATGGCACATAGTGTGAACCCACAAGAAATCGCAGATATTCGCGCTTTTTTAACACGTATTTTGCCTAAATAGCTGACGATAAAATACGCAAGTGTAGGGAGTTTTGATAAAATCTCCTTTATTCTATAAAACGCTATCTAAATGCGTAAAAAATGACTAAAAATCAAACCCCTGCCACACTCAACTATGAAGCTGCAATTGTTGAACTAGAAGCCATTGTCAGTCAAATGGAAGCGGGCAATTTACCATTGGAGCAATCCTTGTCTGCTTACCAGCGTGGGGCAGAGCTCCTCAAGCAATGTCACCAATCACTGACAGATGCAGAGCAACGCGTACGCATTTTGACAGAAGCCAATCAACTCAGCACTTTTAAGCAAGAAGACATTTAACTGCTTACACATGACAGCACGAAATTTAGCATTTGAACAATGGGTAAGCACCATGCAAGCACGTATTGAAAACGTGCTGGATACCCATATGCCTTCGCCAGAAATAGCACCAAACAAACTACATCATGCCATGCGCTACGCAGTCTTAGGCGGCGGTAAGCGTGTACGTGCATTGCTGACCTATGCGACGGGTGAGTTTTGTGGTGCTGATATAAATCAGCTGGACGTCCCTGCAGCTGCTGTGGAACTGATTCATGCGTTTTCCTTAGTGCATGATGATATGCCGTGCATGGACGACGACGACTTACGTCGTGGCAAACCCTCCACACATAAACAGTACGATGATGCGACCGCTTTATTGGTGGGAGATGCGTTACAGAGCCTGGCTTTTGAATTAATCGCTACGCCTCAATTTAACTTAGCCCCTGAACAAAAAAATCAGCTACTTTATCTTTTAGCCTATGCTACTGGCTCGCGCGGCATGGCGGGTGGACAGTCCATAGACCTTGAGAATACAGGACGCATGCTTGACCAACATCAATTAGAAATCATGCATCAGCATAAAACGGGAGCCTTGATTCGCGCGGCCGCCTTAATGGGGGCGCATACGATAGCATCTCCCCAGCATGCAAAACTTGCTGCTATCGACACCTATACGCAGGCGATTGGCTTAGCCTTTCAAGTGATAGATGATATTCTTGACACCGAGGCAGATACAGCCACATTAGGCAAAACAGCGGGCAAAGATGCACAGGATCACAAATCCACTTACGTAACTATTTTGGGTCTAGATGCAGCAAAAAAATTAGCGCATGATTTACATCAACAAGCACTGACTGCGTTATCCAGCTTCTCTGATGAAGCCAATCGGCTTAGAGGCTTGGCTGATTTCATTACACAGCGCCAATTTTAAGTATCACAAACCATCATGTTAAAACTGCTCAACTCCATACAAAACCCGCAAGATCTCAGAAAGCTAGACCGTCATCAGCTCATTGAACTAGCTGCTGAGTTACGTACTTTCCTAGTAGAGAGTGTCGCCAAAACGGGGGGGCATCTTGCCTCTAATTTGGGTGTGGTAGAACTGACCATTGCTTTGCATTACGTATTCAACACGCCTGACGACCGCTTGGTCTGGGATGTAGGTCACCAAACTTACCCTCATAAAATTCTCACAGGCAGGCGCGAGGCGATGCAAAATCTGCGCAAACCGAATGGTATAGCAGGCTTTCCGCGTCGGTCAGAGAGTGAGTACGATACCTTTGGCACTGGACATTCTAGCACCTCAATCTCAGCTGCACTAGGCATGGCCATTGCCGCAAAAGAGGCGGGATTAGATCGCCGCAGTGTCGCCATCATTGGCGATGGAGCGATGACAGCAGGAATGGCATTTGAAGCACTCAATAATGCTGGTGATATGGATGCCAACCTGTTGGTAATTCTTAATGACAATGACATGAGCATTTCAAATAATGTCGGCGCACTGAATAATTACTTGGCCAGATTATTGTCCGGACGCTTTTATGATAGCGTGCGTCGCAGTGGTAAAAAAATGCTGGACATCGTACCACCAGTCAAAGAGTTTGCCAGACGCGCAGAAGAGCACGCCAAGGGCATGGTCACCCCTGGCACGTTGTTTGAAGAGTTTGGCTTCAACTACATTGGTCCAATTGATGGACATGATTTACCAGCACTTTTGGACACCTTAAGTAATATTCGCGAATTGTCAGGTATGCAATTTTTGCATGTGGTCACACAAAAAGGTAAGGGTTTTACCCCAGCAGAAGATGATCCCAATAAGTATCATGGCGTCAGTAAATTTAATCCAACGAATGGATTAGCTACGACAAACTCCACTAAAAAAACCTACACCCAAGTTTTTGGTGAATGGTTATTAGACATGGCAGATAAAAACTCAAAACTCATTGGCATTACACCAGCCATGTGTGATGGGTCTGGCTTAAACGCATTTGCCGAAAAATATCCAGAGCGTTACTTCGATGTAGGCATTGCAGAACAGCACGCGCTTACCTTTGCTGCAGGTATGGCTTGCGATGGTCTGAAACCAGTGGTCGCTATTTACTCAACATTTTTGCAACGTGCTTACGACCAACTTATTCACGATGTGGCATTACAAGATTTAGATGTGCTATTGGCGATAGACCGCGCGGGGCTAGTGGGAGCAGATGGGCCAACACATGCTGGCAGCTTTGATTTAAGCTATTTGCGTTGCATCCCTAACATCGTCATCATGACACCAAGCGACGAAAATGAATGCAGGCAAATGCTCACCACAGGATTCAATTATCAAGGTCTTGCCGCTGTACGCTATCCACGTGGCATTGGTACTGGCGCTAAAATCAATCCTAATCTCAGTGATAGCATCACAATAGGCAAAGCCGAACTCAAACGCCAAGGAAAAACAGTCGCCATCCTAGCTTTTGGCAGTATGCTGAGTGCAAGCCTAAGTGCAGGAGAAGCGCTGGATGCAACTGTCGTAAACATGCGCTTTGTCAAACCGCTAGATACACAGATGATTCAAGACATTGCAAACAGTCATGATCTGCTGGTGACAGTAGAAGAAAATACCACGTTAGGCGGCGCAGGCACTGCGGTGATGGAAGCAATGCAACTGTTAAATCTGCACAAGCCAACTTTGCTGCTAGGATTACCAGACAAATTTCTAGAACATGGTGTACATGAAACTATGCTGGCTGAGTGCGGTCTTAACGCAGAGTCAATCATAGAGAGCATTAAGAAAAAGCTCGCTTTTATTACCTAATTGGCAAGCGGCGCTCATCGCTCTTGACTTTGTAGCAATGCGCCGCAATATTAATGCAAACGCAATAAATTTATTAATCAGGCTAGCTCGTTTGTACTAAACAGTTAACTTAGGCTACGATAACAACTATTCCAGCCATTTTTGGAGATGACGACCACATGAATTTACCTACACTTGAAGGCATCGAGGATGTACAAAACACGCCTGATGTTCGCCATCTTGATATCAATAAAGTTGGCATTAAATCGATTCGTCATCCAGTGATCGTAAAAGACAAAACGGGGGGTGAGCAACACACTGTTGCCGTGTTTGACATGTATGTGCATCTACCGCACAACTTCAAGGGCACGCACATGTCTCGTTTTGTTGAAATACTGAACGTCAACGAACATGCGATTTCCATCGAGTCATTTGAAAAAATCTTACGTGAAATGGTCAATCGATTAGAAGCAGAGTCTGGCTATGTTGAAATGCGTTTTCCTTATTTTATTAACAAATCAGCCCCAGTTTCTGGCGTAAAAAGCCTATTAGACTATGAGGTTACCTTTATTGGTGAAATCAAAAATGGGGCGTTTTCCATTACCGTTAAAGTGTTGGTACCTGTCACCAGCCTATGCCCATGCTCTAAAAAAATATCGGATTACGGCGCACATAATCAACGTTCACATGTGACTGTGACTGCTTTACTGAATGACTTTATGTGGCTGGAAGATATTATTAGTCTCGTTGAAAAGCAAGCTTCATGCGAACTTTACGGTTTACTCAAACGCCCTGATGAAAAATATGTCACTGAACGCGCATATGATAATCCTAAGTTTGTGGAAGACATGGTACGTGATGTCGCTGCACAACTGAACAAAGAAAAACGTATTGATAAATACGTCGTAGAAAGTGAAAACTTTGAGTCTATTCACAATCACTCTGCATATGCACTGATTGAGTTAGATAAACGGGCGCACTAAATCCACATATACAAAGTTTCGGTATAGGCTAACTTTTAAGTTAAGTGAGCGAAGCGAATGGCCGAAGCCAAAACTTTGAGTCTATCCATAATCACTCTGCATATGCATTGATTGAGCGAGACAAACGGACTCACTAAATCCGCATATACAAAGTTTCGGTGTTGGCTAACTTTTAAGTTAAGTGAGTAAACACTTCCTTTGTAAACCAATCTTGACGCGTATTAATATTTTTTAGTCAGTGTCATGGTCGAGTTTTCTCGCTTCATTTCTAAACGCGTCAATGCGGTAGACCCTAACAAAACAACCTCTGGGTATCCGCCTTCAATCACTGCAGCATCTACATTATTGAGCACAATGGTACCAATTTTTAGAGTATTGAGCTTGACTCGGTAAGCCTCTACAGGCCCACCTGCTGTCGTTGCAATACTTTTATCACCACTTAAATAATTAATTCTGGCACGCTTGGCATCTGCGCTATTCATTGCAACAGTAGTAGCGCCAGTATCAACGACATACTTCATGCTTGCGCCATTAATCGACAAATTTCCGACAAACTGCCCTGCAGAATCAGCATATAACCTCACTGGCGCATCCCCTTTACCAGCATCTGAAGCACCACCAACTGACACGCCTTGCCCCATGCCTAGCTCACGCGTTGCGCCATCAATCAGAAATGTTGCTTTCTGACTATCTGCAGACACGAGCTTTACCGCACCTTTAGTTTGCCCTGCCATCATTGTTTGTGGTGCGCCGCCGTCGATGATCACAACCGCCTTGCCATTGAACAAACCAACCACATTCACTTTAGTTTCTGCATACACCAAAGAAGTTAACCCCACAAACAGAAGTACAGCGCTACCCAATATTTTTTTGCTATTCACTAAACATTCCTTTCGACGCATAAGGCTGCGATAGTTTTAACCCCAATGCAATCACTATAAACCCTAACAATGGAAACGCAGCAGCTAGCATAAAGGTATACTGCCCACCAAAATACTGCAAGGCAAATCCTCCTGCAAGCCCTCCTATTGTGCCGCCTACGCCATAAGCTACACTATTGTATATTGCTTGCCCTTTGGCTTGATGACGTCCATTAAAAAACTGTGTGATAACCTCTATTGAAGCTGCATGAAAACTACCAAACGTAAAGGCATGCAAGCTCTGCGCCAATAGCAACCAATATAGATTTTCAGGCACCAATCCGATCAAACTAAAGCGCAGTACCGCCAGCGCCAAACTGATTAGCATGATTGATTTTAAAGTAAACCGAACCATGATTTTAGGCATAAGCATGAAAACACAAATCTCACACACCACCCCCAATGCCCACAGCAAGCCGATTGTACTTTTGCTATAACCATGATTTTCTAAATAAATAGAATAAAAATTATAGAGTACGCCATGAGCCGTAACCATCAGCGCACAGCCAATCAACAAAGCCAGCACTACAGGCTGCCTGATGATTGCCCATATAGAAAAATGATCATGCGCATGTGGCGCAACATGCGCTTCTGGCAACCTAAAACTGAGTCCAAACAGGATAATCTGTACCGCCAGCAAAAACCATAATAAAGTGTTAATGCCATAACCATCAATAAAAAATCCCAATACTACGGAGGCAACAATAAACCCTAATGACCCCCACATACGGATTTTACTGTAATGACCATTAGTCGTCGCCAAATGTGCAAGCACAAGTGATTCTGACAAGGGGAGTGTTGAACTGGTAAATAAACTTAAAGCCGCCATCACAAAAAATAGCGCCCAAAAACCATGCGCCCAAAATACTGCAACAAACCCTATTAAACCTAACAATGCCGTTAACTTAATCCACTTTACCCGTTGTTGCGTATGATCTGCCAGCCAGCCCCATAGATTAGGCGCAAATATTCGGCTGATTTGAAACAACGACATGAGAATGCCAATATCCGCCGCAGAAAACTGCTCAGACTGCAAATACAAACCCCAATACGGCACAAAAGCACCGACAAAGAAGTAGTAGATGAAATAAAAGCGGGAAAGATTGCTGTGTAGGGAGTGGCTCATAGCAAGCTGTAATAATTAATGCACACACGAAGTAAGCCACACAACACGCAACAACGAAGAAAGTATGTAACGTACAGCGCTAAAAAATCAGAACCACGCAGCGCAACCATTACACGCTATATTTTAGGAACACTACTGGTAACATCCGCATTCTGTCCACGATGACGCAGTGCATGGTCAATCAAAACCAACGCCAACATTGCTTCTACGATTGGGGTGGCGCGAATACCTACGCATGGATCATGACGACCTGTCGTTTGCATCAACACTGGTTCACCCGCTATATCAATCGAATTGCGCTCTTGTGGGATGCTTGAAGTCGGCTTAAACGCGACATTCACTACAATGTTTTGCCCGCTAGAGATGCCGCCCAAAATACCGCCTGCATTGTTTGTTGCAAACCCTTGAGGCGTGAGCTCATCTGAATGCACGCTGCCTTTTTGCGCGACAGCGGCAAAGCCTTCGCCAATTTCCACGCCTTTTACCGCGTTAATACCCATCATGGCGTAGGCAATCTCAGCATCTAGGCGATCAAAAATCGGCTCGCCTAAGCCCACTGGTACGTGCTCTGCCACTACGGTGATTTTTGCACCAACGGAATCGCGCTGTGAGCGTATATCATCCAAATAGGCTTCTAGTTTGGGCATGATGTCCATATTAGGCGAGAATAGTTTATTTTCTGGATCGTTTAGGCTATCCCAGCTTTTAAATGGAATTTCAATCTCGCCCAGTTGGCTTAAATAGCCGCGAATCACAATGCCGTATTTTTGCTTAAGCCATTTTTTGGCAATCGCACCTGCCGCCACGCGCACTGCGGTTTCACGCGCGCTAGAACGACCACCACCGCGATAATCACGGATGCCGTATTTTTGCTCGTAGGTATAATCCGCATGACCAGGGCGGAAGGTGTTCATGATTTTGCTGTAATCTTGGCTACGTTGATCGGTGTTGCGTATCAACAAACCAATCGGTGCGCCTGTGGTTTTGCCTTCAAACACGCCAGATAAAATTTCAACCGTGTCAGATTCATTACGCTGCGTGACATGGCGAGAAGTGCCTGGTTTGCGTCTATCCAAATCTACCTGTAGGTCTTCTACACTTAACTCCAAACCAGGCGGGCAGCCATCCACCACGCCGCCAATCGCTGGGCCGTGAGATTCACCAAATGAAGTAAGCGTAAATAAAGTACCGAACGTGTTTCCTGACATGATTGTTCTCATTAATTTTCATGTCATTTTACCATATCTAATATCTGAGTCCCTTAATCCACTCACGATACACAGTATTAGCTAACTGATTTAATGCCTTCACGCGCTCAGGCAAGGCCTGCTGAATATCATCCAACCCCTGCACCCCTGCACTGGAAACTGACTCCAGCACTTCATGCTTGCCTGTTTCACACCATACTTTGACCATCTCTTCGGTCATTTCTATATGACACTGAAAGGCCAGATGCTTATCCATTGAGTAAGCCTGATTTGTACAATATTGACTAGAAAGTAAATGAACCGCACCCGATGGCAAGGTAAAGGTTTCACCATGCCAGTGAAAGCCTAAAAACTGTTTGGTATCTCCAAACCATTTTTGAGCCTCCGCATGATTACTTACAGTGATATTGCCCCAGCCTATTTCCTTCACTGGATTGGCTCCTACCACACCTCCCAGCGCCTTACTCATCAGTTGCCCACCCAGACAGTGCCCCAGTACTGGAATATCCGCAGCTACAGCTTCACGGATTAAATTGAGTGCTGGCACAATCCAAGGTAAATCATCATTCACACTCATGGGACCACCCATAAAAACCAACCCGCTATAGGCGAGTGCGGATTCTGGCAAAACCTCACCCAAATCAATGCGTACTTCGCACCAAGGTATGTCATGCTGCTCCAAAAATGTGCCTAAGTAACCCGCACCTTCTGTACGCGCGTGGCGGAAAATGAGCACTGGTTTCATTTTTATCCTTTAATGTCTAGTTGTGTATATTGCCCAAGCAAAATCCCATCCAAAGTATACTCTCCTATCGCATAACGAATAAGGCGTAGCGTTGGAAAGCCTATTTTAGCGGTCATCCGGCGCACTTGCCGGTTTTTTCCTTCACTAATTTTGATTTCCAGCCAAGTGGTTGGAATCGCTTTGCGCTCTCGAATCGGCGGAGTACGCTCCCATAAGCGATCTGGCTCATCCATAATACGCACTAACGCTGGTTGCGTGACAAAATCACCCAAATCCACTCCTGCCAAAAGTGGCATTAAATCTGCTTGTGTAGGGCTACCCTCAACCTGCGACCAATAAGTTTTAACTTCTTTATGCTTAGGATGACTTAAACGATGTTGTAAAGCACCATCATCAGTTAAAATGAGTAAACCTTCAGAATCGGTATCTAGTCGACCAGCGGCATAGACATTAGGGATGGGAATATAGTCTTTTAACGTGGCATGCTTCTCATGAGGTGTAAACTGGCACACGACGTTAAAAGGTTTGTTAAATAAAATCAACATGTTAGGAAATTAGCAATGGCTTCAAAATTTAAAGTTCCAGCAACAGGCTCTAAAATCACTGTAAATTCGGACAATACGCTTAACGTGCCCGACATGCCCATTATCCCATTTATTGAGGGCGACGGCATTGGTATTGATATTACACCACCGATGATTAAAGTGGTGGATGCCGCAGTCAGTAAGGCTTACGGAGAAAAACGTAAAATCTCTTGGATGGAAGTCTATGCGGGTGAAAAATCGACCACCATCTACGACAAAGACACATGGCTATCAAAAGAAACCATGGAAGCACTTAAGGATTACGTTATTTCGATTAAAGGTCCGTTGACTACGCCAGTAGGTGGCGGGATACGTTCGCTCAACGTCACACTACGACAAGAGCTTGATTTATATGTTTGTTTGCGCCCCATTCAATATTTTACTGGCGTACCCAGCCCTGTTAAACATCCTGAAAAGACTGATATGGTCATCTTCCGCGAAAACACAGAAGATATTTATGCCGGGATTGAGTGGGCAGCCAATAGTGACGAAGCTAAAAAAGTCATCGAATTTCTAAGTGATATGGGCGTGCGTAAAAAAATTCGCTTCCCCGAGTCTTCAGCCATTGGCATCAAACCTGTTTCTATTGATGGCAGCAAACGCTTAATTCGCAAAGCAATTCAGTATGCTATTGATAACAATAGAAAATCCGTGACGATTACACACAAGGGTAACATCATGAAGTTTACTGAAGGGGGCTTTAGGGATTGGGGTTACGAACTGGCTAAAGAGGAGTTCGGCGCTGAGCCTATGGATGGTGGACCATGGTGCAAACTACCCAACGGCATTGTGATTAAAGATTGTATTGCAGATGCATTCTTGCAAGAGATCTTACTGCACCCAACGGATTACGATGTGGTAGCAGCTTTAAACCTGAATGGCGATTACATGAGCGATGCACTGGCGGCACAAGTCGGCGGCATTGGTATTGCCCCAGGCGCTAACCTTTCCGACACGGTAGCTATGTTTGAAGCTACACACGGGACAGCACCCAAAATTGCGGGCAAAGATATGGCAAACCCCAGCTCATTAATTTTATCTGCCGAAATGATGTTACGCCATATGGGCTGGACAGAAGCCGCAGACTTAATTCTTAAGGGCGTCGCTAGCGCGATTGCTAGCAAACGCGTGACGATTGATTTTTCATCCCAAATGGAAAGCGCTACCCAAGTGGGCACCGCCCAGTTCGGTCAAGAAATTATCAACAACATGTAAATAAAATAAAGAAACGGCACAGTGTTTGTGCCGTTTTATTTTATTTTGTTACTCCAATATTAAGACTTAAGCCTTTTGAATATTTGAAGCTTGTTTGCCCTTAGGGCCTTCTGTCACTTCAAAGCTCACACGCTGACCCTCTTTGAGGCTTTTATATCCAGATTCTACAATTGCTGAAAAGTGTGCAAACAAATCGTCGCCACCATCATCTGGAGTAATAAAACCAAAACCTTTTGAATCATTAAACCATTTTACGGTACCTGTTGCCATTTCTACTTCCTTACATATATTACAGGGGGGCACCCCAAAAAGTTTGTCTCAAGAACTCAAGTCGCCAAACAGACAATTAAAATCTTGCTAGATTCAAAAAACTTAAATCAAAGACGGCTAAAAACACTCGACCCAAACGCCAACGAGATTTATATGTTACAAATTGTAAAAAGTCAAGATTTTTTTATATTGTTGCTTATACACCAAAGACTTAGTACATAAATCTATATAAATGTTGTAAAAATAACAGCATTAACTTTACAAAAAAAAAGTTAAAGTGCATTATTAAGTTTAAGATAAAATATTCTTATACAACAAAGAATTAAACTAAAGACTAAAAGCGAAACATTACGAATGGCAACTACAACACCATCGAGTAAGCTAAGTGGGATTGCGCGCATGCTCGTGCAAGAAAAACTCATTACTGAAGATGAAGCCAACAACATTCAGAATCAAGCTAATATTCAAAAAGTTGCTTTTATCACGCAAATTATTGCTAACAAAAAGCTTTCCGCAGAAAAAATAGCTGAAACATCATCGCGCGCCTTTGGCTTTCCGCACTTAAACCTAGACGCATTTAACGTGGATTACCTGCCCACCAAGTCCATCGACGCAAAATTAATGCAGTCGCAACGGGTACTGGCATTACAAAATCGCAACAATGTTCTCTTCGTCGCAATTTCTGATCCGACTAATCTACATGCACTAGATAGCGTGCAATTCCAAATGGGAATGACACTGTCCCCAGTGATTGTAGAGGATGACAAGCTAGGCAAATGGATAGATAGGCTCGTCGAATCTAAAGACACGTCCATGTCTAATCTTGAGATGGGTGACGACTTTGAATTGGACATGGGTAGCGAGCAAGAGGAAGAGGTTGAGCTTACTTTAGAAGTTGACGATGCGCCTGTTGTTAAGTTTCTACAAAAAATGCTACTAGATGCCATTAATATGGGTGCTTCAGATCTGCATTTTGAACCTTATGAAAAGTTCTATCGCATCCGCTATCGTGTTGATGGCGTGTTAAGAGAAATAGCGCAGCCCCCTCTCGCCATTAAAGACAAATTGGCTTCACGCATCAAAGTGATTTCGAATCTGGATATTTCTGAAAAACGTATCCCGCAAGATGGACGTATGAAACTCACACTTTCAAAAACACGCACCATCGATTTTCGCGTCAGCACTCTACCGTTAATACACGGCGAAAAAATCGTGATGCGTATTCTGGATCCTACCAGCGCGACGCTTGGCATTGAGGCGCTAGGTTATGAGCCCGAACAAAAAGAGGCATTGTTGTACGCGGTCGGCCGGCCTTATGGTTTAGTGCTGGTGACAGGTCCTACTGGGTCGGGTAAAACGGTGTCACTCTACACATGTTTAAATATTTTAAATAATCCCGGTGTTAATATTTCCACCGCAGAAGATCCCGCGGAAATTCCTTTGGCTGGAATTAATCAGGTGAATGTGAATGACAAACAAGGTCTAACCTTTGCCGCCGCATTAAAATCATTCTTGCGCCAAGATCCTGACATCATCATGATTGGTGAAATTCGTGACCTTGAAACTGCCGACATGGCAATTAAGGCAGCGTCGACAGGTCATATGGTGCTCTCCACCTTGCATACCAATGATGCCCCTTCTACACTCACGCGTTTAATGAACATGGGTGTCGCTCCTTTTAATATCGCTTCAGCAGTTTCACTCATTACGGCGCAGCGATTGGCCAGGCGTTTATGCAAAAACTGCAAAGTGCCGTTGAATGTCCCTAAAGAAGCATTGTTGAGAGTAGGATTCAAAGAAGAAGATTTAGATGGAAGCTGGCAATTGTACGGACATAAAGAAGGCGGCTGTGAAATGTGTAACGGCGGCTACAAGGGTCGTTTAGGCATTTATCAAGTCATGCCCATCACAGACGCCATCAGCAGAATCATTATGTCCAACGGCAACGCCCATGATATTGCTGATCAGGCAAAAAAAGAAGGCGTTAAAGACTTGCGCGAGTCTGGGCTTCTCAAAGTAAAACAAGGGCTCACTTCAATCGAAGAAGTGGAAGCTGTGACCAACGAATAATGGGCTAGCGTAAGCATCAATTTAAATTAAGGATCAATCCATGGCGGCTAAAAATATCAAACAAATCACCTTTGTTTGGGAGGGCAAAGACAAAAAAGGCAAAATCATCAAAGGTGAAATGCGTGCCTCAGGGGAAGCCGTTGTCAATGCCACACTGAGACGTCAAGGCATTACCGTTAGCAAAGTCAAAAAACAAAGCAGTTTTGCCGCCAAAGGTAAAGTGACCGATAAAGACATCACAATGTTTACCAGACAATTAGCAACAATGATGAAGTCAGGTGTTCCATTGCTTCAGGCGTTTGATATTGTAGGTAAGGGGCACAGCAATCCTGCCGTATCTAAACTATTAGGAGATATTAAAGCAGACGTTGAAACTGGCAGCAGCTTAAGCGCTTCATTCAGAAAGTATCCCCTCTTTTTCGACAATTTATATTGCAACTTAGTCGGTGCAGGTGAACAAGCAGGTATTCTAGATACGTTATTAGATCGTCTAGCAACGTATAAGGAAAAAATATTGGCCATTAAAGGAAAGATTAAATCCGCTTTAGTCTATCCAATCTCTATTATTGTTGTAGCCTTTATCATTACCGCTATTATCATGATTTTTGTTATTCCTGCATTTAAGGAGCTTTTCAGTGGATTTGGCGCAGACTTACCAGCGCCTACACTAGTTGTCATGGCTATTTCCGACATTTTTGTGCAATGGTGGTGGGCGATTTTTGGCTCACTAGGCTTTGGCATATGGTTCTTCCTTTACACTTGGAAGCGTTCCGAAAAGATGCAGGACACCATGGATAGGCTGATTCTCAAAGCACCCGTGTTTGGTGAACTCATTAGAAAAGCCACTATGGCACGCTTTGCCAGAACACTCTCCACCATGTTTGCTGCTGGCGTACCTTTGGTTGAAGCATTAGACTCTGTTGCTGGAGCCTCAGGCAATCGCGTGTATTATGAAGCCACTAAAAAAATTCAGAGTGAAATCAGCACAGGTACTAGCCTGACTAATGCCATGCAGAATGCTGGGGTATTTCCCAATATGATGTTGCAAATGACTGCAATTGGCGAGGAGTCTGGTGCTTTAGACTCAATGCTTGGAAAAGTTGCAGACTTCTATGAAGGTGAGGTCGATGATGCAGTTGCAGCGATTTCCAGCCTGATGGAGCCCGCAATCATGGTAATACTAGGCACACTTATTGGTGGATTAGTCATTGCAATGTATATGCCTATCTTCAAAATGGGCCAAGTGGTGGGCTAAGTAATTAGCTCAAATAAAAAGCTACCGTATCAGTAGCTTTTTATATTGACAACCTCAATAAAGCTTCTATTTCTTAGCGCTGGCCGTTTGCAAATAACGCTCAATCTCTTTATACGGCTGGGCGCCCAGCATACGCTTACCATCTGTAAAAAACATGGTAGGAGTGCTTGACACACCGTATTTTTTAGCTAACTCCCCTACGCGCTCTAATGGCACGTCACACTTACCAGTGCTCGTAGGCAATTGATTATTCAATACCCAGTCTTGCCATGCTTTTGTGCGATTTGGCGCACACCAAATACTTTTTGATTTGTTGGCAGCATCTGGATGCAGCTGTTCGATTGGATACAAAAATGTATAAATGGTGACATCATTAATATTCGATAACTCATTTTGCTCTAGGCGCTTGCAGAAAGGGCAATCCACATCTGAGAACACTACCAATTTACGACTACCATTGCCCTTGACCACTTTAATCGCCTGGTCTAATGGCAGGCTATTAAAATCAATCTTAGTAAGCTCCTCTAATCGCTCACCTGTAATATCTTTTTTGGTTTTTGGATCGACCAAGCGACCTTCAGCGATGAGAAACGTCAGCTTTTCATCCGTGTAGATAATTTGGCCACCCATGAACACTTCATACAAACCTGCATAAGGTGTTTTAACAACACTTTGCACTTGAAATTTTGGATAAGCGGCTTCTATTGCCTTTTTAAGACTGGCCTCATCAGCAACACAAGAATTGCTCACGGTCAACGTTGTAGCCGTAATCAATGTTGCCAAAACCCACTGTTTTAGTTTCATATTAAACTTTCAGTTTCAAAAAATAATCTCGATTATAAAGTAGCCTGTGCAATTAAATATTTTTTAATTACATCATGCCGATTAAATACTTGCATACCCCAACCAGCAACTTTTGGAAGGACTGCGAGTTGACTTGCGAACATAGCATCTAAGCTGGAAGTAAGCATATTCATCTGCAAAATATCAGGTTTTCTAGCACGCTCATACTGACGCAACAATGCAACATCACCAACATCCTGCATGGCGTTCAGTTTAGTCGTTAACTCGGTCAGTTTCATGACATCGCCAAAACCCAAATTAACCCCTTGACCTGCCATAGGATGCACTTGGTGCGCAGCATCTCCCACCAAAACTACACGATGCGAAATCAATTGATGAGCAGTTTGTTGACTCAAGCTGAATCCAGCAGACGTTCCGATCTGTGTTAGCTGACCCAAACAGCGTTTAGTACGCTCCTGTACCAAAGCACCTAACTCACCTTCTGATAACCTTAACAAGGCGTGAGCACGTTCGGTTGACAGCGACCACACTAAAGACACAATCTGTTCTGGCAAAGGTAATAAGGCAAGCGTCTCATGCACCCCAAACCATTGCCTAGCACAATCCGCATGAGGGTTCTCTGCGCTGAAGTTAGCCACAACCGCAGTTTGATGAAACGCCTTAAATTGCACCCCGATACTGAGCTGTCCGCGCACCCATGAATTCGCTCCATCAGCAGCCAGCAACAGTTTTGCAGATATGCGCTCACGATTAGCAAGCGTTAAGGTGACTTGATCTGACTGAATATGCAATGCATCACAATCAATCCCTTGAACAACAATCACATCCATCTGGGACAGTGCTTGCCAGCAGGCTGACATCAGGTTTTGATTTTCGATCACGCTGCCCATTTGCGTCAGGTGCGCATCATCCGCATTAAGTACGAGTGGTGAGCTTGCATCTAGCGCCCACAACTGCATTGACCGAATTGGATTTATACGGCTTTGATCTACATGTGCCCAAACGCCAATCATTTCCAGCCAATGCACGCTGGCCTCTGTAAGCGCGTAAATACGAGCATCCCAGCCACTTTGGGTACGGGTTATTGCCTTTTGCTTAGCATCAACCAACACCACTTTTTTATTTTGCTGTGCGAAAGCGACCGCCGCAGTCAGCCCGACTAGACCTGCGCCTACGATAACAACATCTGCTTGCGTCAACTTAGCCATGCAGAATCTCCACTAAGCCTTTACTTTCCATAGCTCATTTTTTCTACCACAAAGTCTTTAGCTGGCTTAGCCATATCCAGCAATGCCAGACCTTTGCTGCGTAGTATATGCATTCCCAGCAAATCATTTGAAAATATGCTGACCAAGAAATCAGTAAACTCTGATCCGCGCTTTGTATCTTTTGCTCTTGCTTCTGTATAAGCGCGCAGCATTGCTTCTCCCCCTATCTCTTGCTGAGGATGAGATGCAATATGTTGCGCAAGTGCCCATGCATCACGTAAACCGACATTGAATCCTTGGCCAGCTACTGGATGCATGGTCTGTGCAGCATTGCCGATGACAGCCAAATGTGGCACAACCGCAGAATTAAGCGTAGCCAAACGCAAAGGAAACGTCATTCGCTTGCCCACTGTAATAAACCTGCCCACGCGATCACCAAAGTGCGCGTGTAATTTTGCTAGAAAAGTAGCGTCATCCAAAGCAACTAAGGGTTGAATTTCAGCCGACGGTCCAGTCCACACCAATGAAAACTCCGATCCATTTGGCAACAGTGCCATTGGGCCTTGTGGAGTAAAGCGCTCATAAGCAATATTGTCATGCGGGCATTCTGCCTGCACCTTCGCCACTAGTGCATCGTGCCCATACGCTTTAACTTCGCGCTCTAAACCAGCGATATCATTTAAGCTACGCCCTCCATCCGCCAAAGTGGCCAATGCCGCGTTAACAACATGTGTTTGACCTTTTACCTGATACCGAATCTCAGCAGCAGTGGCATGCGGCTCAATCGCAATGACTTCTGTCTCATACAAAACTTGTGTGTCTGTTGTTGCTAAACTCTCATCCAAAGCAGCGCTCAATGCGCCATAAGAGACAACGTAGCCGAGCGCTGGCAATGCATGTTCGTGTGCTTTAAGCACCGTCCGACCAAAACTGCCCTTTTGTGAAATATGAATGGTATTGATGGGTGTCACTTTAGGGGCTACTTTTGCCCATACCCCCAAGCGTTCCAAAATCATCTTGGTACCGTACGAGAGCGCCAATGCTCGACCATCTGGGTATGCAGCGCCCTTAGCGCGTGCTTCTAACAAAGTGGCCTTTACCCCTGCTTGCGCCAGCGCTAAAGCTAACGTTACGCCAACAGGCCCTCCTCCTACAATGAAGATATTCTCACGCATCGTACTGTTAGCCATTACGCATCGCGCCTTCAATCTCTTGCACCGTTTTGGGTGCTGCGGCTGTGATAATTTCACAGCCTGTTTCAGTCACGACTGCATCATCCTCGATACGTATTCCGATATTCCAGAAATGCTCGGGCACATTGTCTGCTGGGCGCACATAACAACCAGGTTCAACTGTCAGCACATTGTTGACTTGTAACTTACGCCACTGACCCGCTTGATCTTTGTACTCGCCTGCATCATGCACATCCAAGCCTAACCAGTGTCCTGTACGGTGCATATAGAACTGACGATAACTGCCGCTTTCTAACACTTCCTCACGTGAACCCTGACATAAACCGTAGTGAATAAAGCCATCTACCAATACCTCTAATGCAGCTTCATGCGGCGCGTTCCAGTGACTTTGTGTATTCACTTTGCTGATGGCTGCGGCTTGCGCGGCAAGCACCAGTTCATACAAATCTTTTTGTGGCGCACTAAATTGACCATTGACAGGAAAAGTACGCGTGATATCTGAAGCATATCCGTCCAGCTCGCAACCTGCATCTATCAATAATAAATCACCCTCTTTTAACACAGCATTGTTAAAATTATAGTGTAAGGTACAAGCATTCGTGCCACTTGCAACGATACTGGTATAAGCAGGCGCTTGCGCACCTTTACGATAGAACTCATGCAAGAACTCCGCCTCAATTTCATACTCCATCTTGCCTACATTGGTTTTTTGCATTGCGCGCAGATGTGCACCAGCAGCAATCGCTGCAGAACGGCGCATCATATCAAGCTCATAAGGCGATTTAAGCAAGCGCATCTCATCCACCAGCCTGCGAATATCTGCAATTTCATGTGGGGCACTCACGCCTGTTCGTACCTGCTCACGCAGCTGGTTTAACCAACCTGTCACTCGGGTATCCCAGTGTGGATCTGCACCTAAGCTAAAATACAACTTAGCTTGATTTCCCAATAGCTTAGGTAGTACTTCATCCAACTGTTTAATAGAGTAAGCCTCATCAAAGCCAAATGCTGTCTTAGCCGCCTCAGGTCCAAAGCGAAACCCATCCCAAATTTCTTTATCCAAGTCTTTGTCGCGACAAAACAAAATGGACTTAGGTTCATCGCCAGCCACGAGTACTAGCAGTGACTCTGGCTCTTTAAAACCACTGAGATAATAAAAATAACTATCAAAGCGATAAGGATAATGACTATCACGGTTGCGCACTACTTCTGGTGCTGTAGGAATAATGGCAATCCCCTTACCCATCGTGTTGATTAAAGCATTTCTGCGTTGTTTAAATTCGTTCAGATCGAACATCGTCCGCCTTCAAAGCTCAGGTTTAATGTTGACCATGATTTTACACGGAATGTTCAATCGCTTGGTGATGAATGCAGAAAGCCATGCGAATGTAGACCACATAGCACGACCTTACATGCATTACATCAGAGAGAAAAACTCAAGAAACTTTAGGATGACTTATTCGCAATAAACAAATAATAAGGCACGCGTACGAATGGTAAATAAGGCACTTTTGCAAATTTCTCTATGTATTCCCCATGTGGAAACATCGCCTGCAAACGCTGCGGTTGGTCAGAGTTGAGATGGACGCCATCGTGGCTAAACCATTTGCGCCAAAACACACTTACTAAAGAATTTTGCTGCTTGGACAAGGTGAAATCCACTACCGCGATTTTACCATTGGGTTTGAGCATGGCGTTGGCATTGTTGAGAGCACTTTGCCAATCTGGAATCATCGTGAGACTGTAAGAGAAAATCACACAATCCACAGGCGATTGCGGTTGATAAGTACAGGCATCTGCCTCTGCTACACTCACGTTTGGATATCGCTTAGCACGCTTATGCGCCACTTCCAGTAAAGACGGGCAAAGATCTACAATTTGGTATTGTTGGAGTTGATTGAGCTTGTCGCCAAAAAAATCGATATTGCGTCCGGTACCGCCGCCAAGTTCTACTACATAGGCATTGTCTGGTAATTGAAGCTGCTGAATCAGTTCCTGGCGACCATGTAACAAGCGCTCACGAAACGCATCATATGCTTCTGCCTGCCCAGCATAAAACCCTTCTAATCGACTGGCTGCTTCACCACTTGAGGGCATGCCGCGTAACAGCTTGAAGAGAATGCGTGCATCCGCCACTAAACTCATGCAGAAATATCCGCAATATGAAAACCTGCATAGGTGTGCACGCGGTCTTCTCGCTGTAATCTCATTGCAAGCTCATCATGAAAATGCAAGCGATCGCGCAAACTAACCAACGAATTTCCATGTTTAGCTTCCACTTGCAACTTTTCTAAATAAGCAGGTTTTGCGTGTGCGCTACGGAACAAAATGCGCGCTTCTGGTGTTGCCGTCGCGAAAATTGCACGCCACTCATCACGTAGCGCTTCTGGATAATATCCTGCCATCCAATCCATATGGTCTAACAACACATAACGAGAAATTCGATCATCGGTATGATCCAAAAACTCGGTCACAGTTGTTGTATGTAAACTGATTCTATCTGCCAGCCCATTTTTCAGAGCGAGAAAATTGTCATATTTCAGGTACTCTGGGCAACAATGTTCTCCATATTTACCACGGATGTATACGCTCCAGAAATAGTTATCCCACATTGGCAACTGGCGGAAAACATATTCGATTGAAGCACGGATAAAGCCTGCCACACCGCCTTCATGCTGCGCAATCACCTCTTTACGCTGCGGCCCTGGCACGCCTAGTAAGCTCATCGTGATTTGACGTGATATTGCCCAATTCATGGCTTTCCCCCACATTTGCGGATGGATTTTCTCATCGTAAATCTGACGCTGCTCTTCTAGACTTGTGGTTTCAAACAAAGCATTGACTGGTTCAGCCAAATTTGGACGTAACGCAAGATACGTGCTAAATATTTTAGCGACAAAGCCAGAAAGCCCGTGGAAATAGAAACTACCACGACGGCTAGCAAACCAGCTGAGATTTTTATCCCAGTAGTCTCGACTAAAATCACCTAGCTCTTTACGTACGGTATCGTAATAGACTTCGCGGAATTGAGGGTGATAGCCCTCACCAAATACAGCAAAAAAGTCTTGGTAATCCATCTTTCTAATGCCCGCTAGCTTAAGCTCTAGCAGCGCGGTTTGACGCGGATTCGCATCCACAGCATGAATGCGTTTGGGGCCTTCCAGCGCGTAATCCAGCACATTGCAACCTGCGCTTGTAATCACTACCATCACGTCATCTGCTGTGAGATTTAGCGCCTGACGATCTACGGCGGGATCCTCCCAACAGGTATTGTAAACGAGTGATCGAGAATAAATTGCGTTGAAAACTTTTTGATCGATACTATCTTTGAAGCTGATTTTATTTTCCAAAAGATAACTTCCATAAAAATTAAATGGGCACTATTGGTATTAGATGAAGTTTATATTTCAGAATTATTAAAAAAATGATTATTCTGGATTATTCAGCAAAGATAAAACTGTCAAGATGCATTTGGTCTGCATATCCACATCAAACTTTAGGTCACACTAAACCTTAGGCGAGTTTAATTGCTGTTCTATTGCCTGCAAGCGTTCTGGCGTACCAATATCATGCCAAATGCCTTGATAGTGCTCTCCCGTCACCAAGCTTTGCTGCATCGCCGCTTTAAGCAAGGGAGCCAGCTTCGCGGCATCACCTCGCACGATGTCTTTAAATAAAGCGGGAGAATAGACACCAATACCTGAAAAAGTCAGTTTGGTCGCACCCTCTGCATACAACTTATCTTGTTGCAGAGCAAAATCTCCATGCGGATGCTGTGCTGGATTATTTACCACCACCAGATGTGCAAGATGCGCAGGCGTTAGCACTGTCTTAAGCGGTGTAAAATCAAACGCGGTAAAGACATCACCATTCACTACTAAAAACGGATCATCCCCGAGCAAAGGTAACGCGTTTGCAATACCTCCTGCGGTTTCGAGCGCGATCTTTTCTGGACTGTATTGAATCTGCGCACCCCACTGGCTACCAGATCCAAGCGCATCTTCTATTTGTTGTCCAAGATGCGCATGATTGATGACCAATGTCTTGAATCCAGCTTGCGTTAAACGCTCAATGTGCCAAACAATGAGCGGCTTGCCCCCTACTTTAAGTAACGGTTTAGGGGTATGGTCAGTTAACGGGCGCATGCGCTCACCTCTACCCGCAGCTAAAATCATGGCTTTCATGAGTGACTTTCTATGTTTTAAACCACATACTTAGGACGTGGCTGACGTCCTTCGAGCGCATCCAACAAGCGCAAGAATGGTCTCAGTTCTGAATAACGCTCGCAGGCTTTACGTAAGTAAGTCATGACCAGCGGCATATCTTTCAAGTAGCCATCTTTGCCATCCCTATGATAAAGCCTTGCAAATATTCCTAGTACTTTAATATGACGCTGTACACCCATCCACTCAAAGTCGCGATAAAACTCGCCAAAATCAGCGCTGACCGGCAAGCCAGCTTTTTTAGCACTTTGCCAATAGCGCACCACCCAATCCATCATGAGCTCCTCATCCCAGCAGAGATAAGCATCTTTAAACAAAGATACCAAGTCATAGGTAATCGCGCCGTAAACAGCATCTTGAAAATCCAATATGCCAGGATTATTTTCAGCTGTGACCATTAAATTGCGTGAATGATAATCTCGATGCACGTAAACCTGAGGCTGAGCCAATATGTTGCGATTCAGCAGTTTGAAGGTGTTTTCTATCACAGCTTGTTGCTGACTATCCAAGGTCACGCCTAAGTGCTTGGCAATATACCAGTCTGGGAACAATTGTAGTTCTCGCGTTAAAAGCGCCTCGTCATAAGGTGGCAACACGTCTGGCTGGCTGGCCAACTGCATTTTAATGAGCGCATGGCAAGCATCTCCATACAAGATAGATGCGTTCTTCTCACTTAATTGAGAAAGATAAGTGTCATCTCCCAAATCACTTAATAGCAAGAATCCATGCTCAATGTCTTGTGCTAACACTTGCGGCACATTTAATCCCGCCGCCAAAAGTAGCTGCGCGACCTTCACAAATGGTCTGCAATCTTCTTGTGGTGGTGGCGCATCCATTGCAATCAGCGTTTTATCTGCCAGATGCACTCTGAAGTAACGCCTAAAGCTTGCGTCCGCAGATGCTGTAGTCAGCGTGTAATGTTGAGGTAATTCCTGGCTGAGCCAAGTTTCTAATTGCTGTTTTCTATCCACAAATTGCCTTGATAATGATGATTAGTATTTAGCATACATGCCTTATAATGACAGTTTTAAATACAACTTTTTATTGATTAAAATGAGGTTTTGTGCGATTTTATCACTCATGCGAAATACTTGTATTATTCTTAAAAATTAATTGACTCCCTATTTTAAATCGCCTGCTTTGTTAACACTCCAGCAAAAAATTCTCGATAATGGCATGACGTTTATTCTAGCGGTAGTCGCGCTGGGCATTGTCACGCCTGTACTGGCAGAAAATTTGGCTACTGAGCCAATGCTAGAGGGTACCACTCAAGAACAGACTCAAAAGCCTGAGGATGCAATCGAAATAGAGGGCGACAAACTCGATCTTTATTTAGACCGTAAAATGCGCGCTTCTGGTAATGCCACGATCCGTAAAGGCGATCAATCAATCTCTGGCGACAACATTGAGTACGATACGCTCAATGATGAACTGCATGTAGAAGGCAATGCCAAAATAGAGTTGGGTGGCAGCAAAATCACAGGGCCAGAATTGCGCATGCGACTCAGCGAGAGTATTGGCGAGATGCGCGATGCTTCTATCGTACTGAACAATAAGACCAAAGCACCTATCGACAACGACGCGTTAGCAGATTCAGCCAGCACATCAAAAGATAATATTCAACAGCCCAATTTTTACAGCAGCAGCGACAGTACGCAGGACGACAATATGGATGTCAAACGCGAACTTGAAGGCGCGCGCGGCGATGCCGCACAAATTCTATTTGAAGGGCAAGATAAAAAACACCTCAGACATGCCAGATTTACCACCTGTGAAGCAGGCGTAGACGATTGGTATATTAAGGCCAAAGACCTTATTCTTGACGACTACACCAAATCTGGTGAAGCTAGAAATGCGTATATTGAATTTAAAGGTGTACCACTCATATACACGCCTTGGATGAGTTTTTCTTCTAATAATCAGCGCAAATCAGGACTGCTTGCCCCCACTGTGGGCACTACTTCACGCAGTGGTTTTGAAGTGTTGGCGCCGTTTTACTGGAATATCCGACCTGATATGGACGCTACTTTATCCACACGTTATTTGAGTAAACGTGGCGTGCAATTAGGTGGTGAGTTTAGATACTTAGATGAATCCTACTCTGGTACTGACAGTATAGAATACCTCAATAACGACGATCAGAATGGCAGAAACAGGTATTACTACAATCTGTCACATCGACATGATTTTGGCGGTGGCTGGACAGCAGGCTATAATATAGAGCGCGTCTCCGATGACCAATACTTTTCTGACTTATCCACCAGAATCATCAGCACCAGCCGCGTTAATTTGCCACAAGACGGGTTTGTTGATTTTCAAAATGATACTTGGCACTTCAGAGGCCTTGTCCAAAAGTATCAAACACTAGACAACACCTCTTACACCTACGAACGGCTACCCGAGCTGACATTAACCGCTAACAAAGAATATGATGCATTCAACCTAGACTTGTTAAGTCAATGGACTTACTTTGATCGCAATGAAAGTGCGCCAAAAGCCGCCACTGGCAGCCGATTTGTCGCCTACCCATCCATTAGCATGCCATTGACACGCTCATATGGATTTTTAACGCCAAAACTAGGCGTACACACATCTTCGTACCGACTTAACAACAATACATTTATTGTCAACAGTCAAACCATTAGCAATAACAGCCAAGATAGAGTGTTGCCTGTTGTGAGTTTAGATGGCGGGCTCTATCTTGACGCAGAGAACACCCTTTGGGGCACAAACTATACTCAAACTTTTGAACCTAGACTTTTTTATGTGTACACGCCCTATGAAAATCAGAGTCTCCTGCCCGTATTTGACTCTGCATTATCAGATTTAAACTTAGCAACACTATTTACCGAAAACCAGTTCACAGGGAAAGACCGCATTAACAATGCCAACCAAATCAGTCTTGGACTCACCACGCGCTTGATTGACCGCGATACGGGAATTGAACGTATTGCAGCCACCATAGGTGAACGCTTTTACTTTGATGACCAAAAGGTGACGCTTCCTAACCAGACCGCTAGCAATAGAAAAACTTCGGACATCGTAGCAGGCTTCACCGCAAGGCTTTCCAGTCAGTGGAACGTAGACGCATTTTGGCAATACAATCCAGATGCTTCTAGCATTGAACGCTCTAATTTACTCGCAAGGTATAATCCTGAGCCTGGTAAACTCATTAACATGGGTTATCGTTATACAGAAGACTTTCTCGAACAAATTGATATTTCGGGACAATGGCCTTTAGGCAAAGGATGGTATGGTGTGGGTCGATATAACTACTCTATAAGAGAATCCAATCTTATTGAGAGCCTCGCTGGTGTAGAATATGACGCTGGCTGCTGGCGTGCACGTACTGTCTTACAACGCTTAAAAACAGCGACAGCAAACACCAACTATGCTTTATTTTTTCAACTAGAACTGGGTGGACTTGCCTCATTAGGCTCAAACCCACTCAGCTTATTACGCAGGGACATTGCTGGATACCAAAGTAGCGGAGAAATCCCTAATTTTTATAGACAGCAAAATTACGCACAATGAAATTCACACCAATTATCAAACTTGCCAGCCTATTCATCTGCCTAGGCCTAGCTGCTCCGATTACGCTAGCAAAACCAGTTGAAGTAGAAAAAATCGATCGGATTATTGCAATAGTGGATCAGTCTGTGATCACAGAACAGGAACTGATTGATCGCACCAAAAGTGTAATCGCGCAGTTAGAAAAAAAAGGGGCTGAGTTACCTTCCGATGCTGCACTACAAAAGCAAGTGTTAGAACGCCTGATTGTTGACAGCCTGCAACTACAGTATGCCGCACAAACTGGCGTTAAAGTTGATGACGGTCAGTTAGATAAAACCATAGAACGTATAGCCGACCAAAACAAGCTTAGCGTTGCTGAGTTTAGAAAAGCATTAGAAAAAGATGGCGTTAACTTCAGTAAATTCCGCGAAGACATTCGTAGTGAAATTACAATTGCTCGGTTAAAAGAGCGTGAGGTTGAGAGTCGCGTTGTGGTTTCTGAAGGTGAGATCGATAATTACCTCACCACTCAGGCAAGCAGAGAAGGCGAACATGATGACTTTGAGATTTCTCAAATCCTGATCCGCACCCCTGAAGATGCCTCGCCTAGTGACCTGCAAAAAGCACGCGCCAAGACGGAAGAAGTTCTCAAAGCACTGGCATCAGGCATGAGCTTTGAACAGGCATCATCTACCTACTCTGATGCTCCCAACGCATTAGAAGGTGGAAAACTTGGCTGGCGGAATGCAAGTCAATTCCCTGGGCAGTTTGTAGAAATGCTTAAAGCAATGAAGCCAGGTGAAGTATCTAACCCATTCCGCACACCCAATGGCGTGTATGTGATCAAACTCACCGATAGGCGTACTAGCAATGCAAATACTCTGGTACAACAAACGCATGTGCGGCACATTTTAATTAAGCTCAACGAAGTTGTTTCGGAAAATGATGCCAAGCATAAGATGGATAGCATTAAAGAACGTTTAGAACATGGCACTAAATTTGAAGACATGGCACGCCAATACTCTGAAGATGGTAGCGCATCTAACGGGGGGGATTTAGGTTGGGTCAACCCTGGCGACACGGTACCCGCTTTTGAAAAAGCCATGAAAACTCTTGGCCTGGGTGAAATTAGTGAGCCAGTGCGCACTCCTTTTGGTTGGCATATCATTCAAGTGCTTGAGCGTCGTGATCAAGACATGTCTAAAGAATCCGCCAGACTGAAAGCGCGTCAGGAAATTCGTGCGCGTAAGGCTGAAGAAGCTTATAACGATTGGGTTCGTGAATTACGCGATCGCGCCTATGTTGAATTACGACTCGAAGACAAATTTTAATCTTGGCACAATCCTTAAACAGCTAGCGCTACAACGTGGATAAGCTACCTCGTATAGCCATTACTGCTGGCGAACCTGCTGGTATCGGCTTGGATTTATGCGTCATGCTCGCGCAGCATAGGTTCGATGCCAACATCACTATCATCGCTGATCAACATGCGCTTTTAGCACGTGCAGCCATGTTAAACCTGCCATTCAACATTCAGCCATATGCACAAAACCAAGCGGATACAGCGCAGAACACGCTATCGGTACTGCATCTACCTGTTGCGCAAAGTGTTATCGCAGGAAAGCTCAATAGTCAAAATAGTGCATATGTGCTCAACACACTTCAAGCCGCAGTCAACGGTTGCCAAACACTTGCGTTTGATGCCATGGTCACTGCGCCAGTGCATAAAGGCATTATCAATGATGCAGGCATTCCCTTTACTGGGCATACAGAATATTTAGCGGAGCTCACCCAAACCAAACAAGTCGTGATGATGCTGGTTGGTGGTGGCATGCGTGTCGCCTTAGCGACTACGCATTTGCCGCTCAACCAAGTCAGTACAGCCATTACCACGCAAAGCCTCAGTAATACCATACGCATATTACACGCAGACCTGGTGACAAAATTTGGTATTGCGCGTCCGCGCATCCTTGTTGCCGGGCTCAACCCGCATGCTGGCGAAGGCGGTTATTTAGGCAGTGAAGAAATAAATATTATCAACCCCACTTTAGAATCTTTGCGTCAGGAAGGGATGAATCTGGTGGGTGCACTCCCTGCCGACACCATGTTCTCGCAGAAAAACATCCGAGAAACAGATGCTTTTTTAGCCATGTATCACGATCAAGGGCTTGCGGTGCTCAAGCATGCCAGCTTTGGTGAGGGCATTAACATCACCTTAGGATTGCCTATTATTCGCACTTCCGTTGACCACGGCACAGCGCTTGATATCGCTGGCACAGGTAAAGCCGAAATGGGCAGCTTGATTGCTGCTATTGAATTAGCCATTGACTTAGCCAAACGCAAACGTACCGCACATGAAACACTTAGCTAAAAAACGTTTTGGTCAAAACTTTTTAACCGACCAAGCGATTATCACAAGCTTGGTCAATGCCATCGCACCCCAAGCCAATGATTTGATGGTAGAAATTGGTCCAGGCTTGGGTGCATTAACGCAACCGCTACTGAGGCACTTAAACCACTTGCATGTGGTGGAAATTGACCGCGATATTATTGCGTGGATGCAAGGTTTTTACCCACAAGACAAAATTACGATTCACAGTTCGGACGTATTAAAGTTTGATTTCACGACAATAGGCGAACAAATTAGAGTTGTCGGCAATCTACCTTATAACATTTCTAGTCCCATCCTGTTTCACCTTTTAGACAATGTCAATCAAATCATTGACATGCATTTTATGTTACAAAAAGAGGTGGTGGAGCGTATGGTAGCAGCGCCTTCTAGCGCTGAATATGGTCGACTGTCTGTCATGCTGCAATATCGCCTGCAAATGGAGTATTTAATCACCGTACCACCAGAGGCATTTAACCCTGCGCCTAAAGTAGAATCGGCCTTTGTGCGCTGCATCCCTTATGCAACCCCACCTTACCCAGCGCTTGATGAGACACTGTTTGCTAAAGTAGTGTTAGCTGCATTCGGGCAACGACGTAAAACATTACGTAATACATTAAAAGGCTTTTTAAATGATGCGGGCTTTGAACAACTCAATATCGATTCACAATTGCGTGCAGAAAATCTTCATGTTGCACAATTTGTCGCTATTGCAAACTTTTTAGCCTGATATAATGCTCGTTTTCTCACTTCAATACTGCTGTTAAGGAACTGATTATGCGTTTAATCTTGTTAGGTGCACCTGGTGCAGGCAAAGGTACACAAGCTACTTTCATCAAAGAAAAATTCAATATTCCACAAATTTCTACAGGTGACATGTTACGTGCAGCAGTGAAAGCTGGTACCACATTGGGCTTAGAGGCAAAAAAGTTCATGGATGCTGGTGGTCTGGTTCCTGATGAAGTAATTATCGGCTTAGTCAAAGAGCGCATTAAAGATGCCGATTGTCAGGCGGGGTTTTTATTTGATGGATTTCCACGTACGATTCCACAAGCTGAGGCAATGAAGCAAGCAGGGGTAGGCATCGATTACGTGGTAGAAATTGACGTACCAGATGAAGCCATTGTAGAACGCATGAGTGGTCGTCGTTCACACCCAGGATCTGGGCGTACTTACCACATTAAATTCAACCCACCTAAAGTGGCGGGTAAAGATGATGTCACAGGGGAAGATTTAGTACAGCGTGATGATGACAAAGAAGAGGTGGTCAAAAAACGTCTTGAAGTTTACCATGCACAAACCAAACAATTGGTAGGCTATTATTCAGATTGGGCCAACTCTGGTATTGGTGGCGCACCCAAATACGTCAAAGTGAATGGCTTGGGTGACATGAGTGTGATCAAAGACCAAATTTTTACCGCGCTTGTATAAATTACGTTTGCGATATTCAATCAATCGGCTGGATTTAACATAGACCATTCTCCATTGATATGTTCCAGCCTATGAATACACCACAAAAGACCTTCAATATTGCTTTGAAAACAGCCTTCAAACAGAAGCCTTGGCTGGTATTATTGCTCTTATTTGTCGCCGCATATTGCGTTAACTTGCTGATTCCACGTGACTTATGGGTGCAAGATGAAATGCGATATGGCGAAGTCGTACGTGAAATGCTCAGCACAGGCAACTGGCTGGTGCCACATCTGAACGGTGCCCCTTATCCTGATAAACCTGCGCTGTATTTTTGGATCATATGTATCGTCAGCTCACTGCTTGGACAGGGTGAGTTTGCCTTTAGAATAGTCTCTACTTTAGCCACACTACTTGCTGGCATAGGCATTTTTCAAGTAGGCAATTTCATCGCTGGGCGTCAATGTGGTTTTTGGGCCAGCGTGCTGTTTGGCTCCTCTTTACTCACGCTCATCGTCGGACAAATTGTGCGCATGGATATGTTGCTCACTGCAATAACTACTTTTAGTTGGCTGATGTTATTGCATTTTGACAGGAATCCGCAGCAACGATGGCTGTTTGGCTTTTGGACATTATGTGCCCTCTCCTTAGCAATTAAAGGCCCCATCTCATTGTTATTTACTTTATTACCTGGGGTCATTTGGATAGCACACAAAAGTGGTGTTGCCAGCCTCAGTAAACTACGCCCCATATTTGGTCTGCTCGCGATAATGGGTTTAGTGGCGATTTGGATGTTTGCTGTATATCAATCAGGACAAGGCGCTTATCTTTCCACCATTTGGCATCAGCAACTGGTAGGCCGTACCATCAACTCATGGAGTCACAAAGAACCGATTTATTTTTATTTAGTATTATTGCCTATTCTGATCATGCCTTGGGCGGGGCCTATCTTCAGTGGCTTGATCAAGGCATTCAAACAAGACCATGCCCTGTCACGTTCAATCGTTATTTTTGCAATGGTGCCACTTGCAGGCATTTCACTGGTATCAGGAAAGCTGTTTATTTACTTAGAACCGCTAGTTCCCGCACTATGCGTAGCAGGCGCACTGGCAATACATCAAGTCGATGCGAAAACCAAAACCAGCCCATGGTTTTCTTGGCCTCCAGTTTTGTATTTATTGGCAATCTCAGGACTCATCACCTACATTTCACAGCATTACTTAAACCAAACAGCAAGCCAAGCCATTTGGATTGCAATGGCTACCGCAACGCTTGCCATCCTGAGTGCAATATCCACACGCTATAATTTTAAACACTGGTTATATGCGACTAGCATCACCTCTGTTATATTTTCGTGGTTAATCTTTGGCGGCATGACCACGCTACTCAACCCGTTATTCTCAGCGCGTGCACTTGCGCATACCGTATCAGAACATGCCGCCAATACACAGCCTGTTGCAGTGATTAATGTCACGCGCGGCATTCTCAATTATTATGCCGACAGAACATTTACTGAAGTGGATTTATCCAGTGCGGAGCGTTGGGCAGCGTTGCATCCTGAAGCATTACTCATCATCAAAACCAGTGACTTAGCAACTGCATTTCCCAGCAAAATCATTCCCAGCAGTTGCAAAGTCAACCACACTTTTCAAATAGAACTCAAAGAATACCATGTGCTGGCGCAATGTTGATTTTCATGCAAGGTTAAAATTCACGCAACGACTGTGGTTTGCATACTTTTTGTTTGCGCTAGCATGGACTTATTTTTACGGTGACCTGACACATGTGCAAGCCATCTCACAACACCCTTGGGTTTTACAGCATCGTGAATCTTTAAAATGGCTGAGTGATAACATCATGTACCCACTCTATGCCATTTTTATTGGCATGTTAATCTGGGGTTATTATCGTCAGCAAACCACGCTCCGCATTATTGGATGGGGGTATTTATTGGCGCAATTGGTAGGCTCTATTCTCATCGTACGTATCCTAAAGATGACCCTTGGTCATGCGCGCCCAGATCAAATTACCCATGCAGCCAATGGTACATTAGACGCATGGGTAGGCCCATCGCTGGCATCAAGTTACCACGGGTTCCCATCGGGACATACCAGCGACTATCTTATCAGCTGTATTTTTCTTGCCATGTGCTTACCCAAAACATGGATGCGTGTTCTGGTTTTTACGCTCGCAATATTTAATGGCATGTTACGTGTCGCATTGGCAAAACACTTCCCTCTTGATGTATTGGGTGGTCTTGTCATTGGCGGTGTTGTGGCACTGGCTGTTTGGCAATATTGGATTATTCCAAGAGTCAAGGCACTCCCCCAATGAAGCTCAATAGCACCCTGCATATCATCTTCATTTGGTTAATATTGGTTACCATCGGCTTGGTGAGTCGATCCTACTTTCCCATCGATGAAACGCGTTATGTCACTGTGGCGTGGAACATGTGGCTTAAGCATGATTATTTAGTTCCCTATTTAAATGATGTCGCCTATAGCCACAAGCCACCCATGTTATTTTGGCTGATCAACCTAGGTTGGGCGGTCTTTGGTGTCAATGACTGGTGGCCACGCTTAGTACCTTCCCTATTTGCGCTTGCCACCGTGTTTTTAACACGCCAACTTGCAGCCAGATTGTGGCCGCAGCAGCACAATACTTCTCACAATACAGCACTGATTTTACTTGCCAGTGGCTTATGGGTGATTTATTCCACGGCGCTCATGTTTGATATGCTCATCGCATTTTTTACCGTGTTAGGCATATTAGGATTAATCATCGCTTACCAAGACCGCGCACTAAAAGGTTGGCTATTATTCGCTCTCGCTATTGCGGGCGGGCTACTGGCAAAAGGCCCAACGATACTATTGCAACTTTTGCCTGTCGCATTACTAGCCAGCTGGTGGGGAAGTCAAGAGCGCTTAAGCATTAAACACTGGTATTTACCTATTCTCTATGCCGTATTAGCCGGAATCAGTATTGCACTTTTATGGGCGATTCCCGCAGGCATACATGGTGGAAGCGAATATCAACACGCCATTTTTTGGGGACAGACCGCGAATCGCATGGTAGATTCCTTTGCACATAAGCGCCCCATCTGGTGGTATCTGATGTTACTACCTGTATTGCTATTCCCATGGCTATTATGGGGTGCATTCTGGAAAGGCTTACTCAAAACAGTACGAACTCAGAATGACTGGGGCACACGATTCTGCTTGGCGTGGTTATTACCTGTACTTATCGCGTTCTCATTTATCAGCGGCAAGCAGGTACATTATGTATTACCATTATTCCCAGCATTTGCTCTACTACTTGCCCGCGTGATTGAAAATACACATAGCACCTCACGCAGCCAAGTCTTACCTATTACATTAGCAACCATTGCCTTAGGATTATTACTGGTATATTTACCTAGCTACCTGCAATCGCATCCAAATAGCGCGCTATGGATACAAACGCTACCACAATGGCTAGGCTGGCTTATCGTCGCCTTAGGGCTTGCTGTATTTGCATTGCCCAAAACAACGCAAACTCAAACAGTGACTCAGCTCTCTGTGTTTTCAGTCAGTCTCATCGTTTGCTTAATGTTTGTTGTGATGAAATCCTCGAACGGCGCCTACGACGTGCGCCCTATCAGCAAAAAACTGTACGAATTAGAGTTACAGCATGTGCCAATTGCCTATATCGGCACAAAATATCCTGGTATCTTCAATTTTTTAGGCCGATTACAGCAATCCCCAGAAATCGTGCCTCAAACCGACATTGCTGACTGGTTTGCTCAACATCCTTCTGGCAGAATCATTGCACTATTTAAAGGCAGCGCAAAAATAGATTTACAACAAGTTGAGTTCTACCAAACCTATAGAGGCTCTTCCAAACTCGCCATTTTAAATCATCAACAATGGCTCACGCATCAAAATATGCAAGCAGATTCTGCCGACTAAACAGCAGCAATCCGTCTATTTAGTCCGCATCATTCAGGCGCATCTAGTATAATACGGCTTTATTTCATCACTACATTGCGTAACCATGCAACAGCAATATCCATATCAAGAAATCGAGCAGCAATCTCAAGCTTTTTGGGAAGCTAATAACAGCTTTGTTGCCCAACAAACTAGCAACAAACCCAAGTATTATTGTTTATCCATGTTCCCTTACCCCAGTGGAAAACTGCACATGGGACACGTGCGTAACTACACGATTGGCGATGTTTTAAGCCGTTATCACCACATGAAAGGCTTTAACGTTCTACAACCCATGGGGTGGGATGCGTTTGGTTTGCCTGCGGAAAACGCGGCGATTCAAAACAATGTACCGCCAGCACAATGGACTTTTGACAATATTGCTTACATGCGTAAGCAATTGAAGTCACTTGGCTTTGCCATCGACTGGTCGCGTGAGTTGGCTACGTGCCAACCTGAGTACTATAAATGGAACCAATGGCTTTTCTTGCGTATGCTGGAAAAAGGCATCGCCTACAAAAAAACCCAAGTGGTGAATTGGGACCCCGTTGACCAAACCGTATTGGCGAACGAGCAAGTGATTGACGGTCGCGGCTGGCGCACGGGCGCATTGGTGGAAAAACGTGAAATTCCAGGCTATTACTTCAATATCACAGGCTACGCGCAACAACTGTTAGATGATTTGGATAAACTCCCTGGCTGGCCTGAGCGCGTGAAAACCATGCAAGCCAACTGGATAGGCAAAAGTACAGGCGTACGCTTTGCTTTTACACACGATATTAAAGACAACAATGGTGCCTTAATTGATGACGGCAAACTTTGGGTATTCACCACCCGCGCTGATACCATTATGGGTGTCACTTTCTGTGCAGTCGCTGCGGAACATCCGCTAGCCACTTTGGCCGCGCAAAACAACCCAGAGTTACAAGCGTTTATTGATAAGTGCAAGCAAGGCTCAGTGATGGAAGCCGATATGGCGACCATGGAAAAAGAAGGCATGGATACAGGCCTGTTTGTGACTCATCCGTTGACTGGCGAGCAAGTGCCAGTGTGGGTGGGCAACTATGTACTGATGACGTATGGTGAAGGTGCCGTAATGGCAGTGCCTGCGCATGATGAGCGCGATTTTGGCTTTGCAAAAAAATATAATTTGCCGATTAAACAGGTAATTGAAGCTGGAGAACTTAAAGAAGCTAAATCTGGTATCAAATCAAATAATTTCTCTGAAAAAGGGATAGAGCAACTTAACAAAGCAATAAGCGATAATCAATTTACTACAAGTCGCTGGCAAGTTTGGTATGAAGAAAAAAATGGCAACTGTATCAACTCTGGGAAATATAACGGCTTAAAGTACGAAGCCGCTGTCGACGCTATTGCCGCCGACCTCAAGGCTAAAGGCCTCGGCGACAAGCAAGTAAACTGGCGTTTACGCGATTGGGGCGTTTCCCGTCAGCGTTATTGGGGCTGCCCGATTCCCATTATCCACTGCGACAGCTGTGGTGATGTGCCTGTACCAGACGACCAACTGCCAGTTAAATTGCCAGAAGATTGCGTCCCAGATGGCTCTGGCAACCCATTGAATAAATTAGAAAGTTTCGTTAACTGCACTTGCCCTAGATGTGGCAAGTCTGCCAAGCGCGAAACCGACACTATGGACACTTTTGTAGATTCAAGTTGGTATTATGCTCGCTACGCTTCTGGCTTTAGCAACGAAGCCATGGTAGACGCACAAACCAACTATTGGATGCCAGTTGACCAATATATTGGCGGTATAGAGCACGCGATTTTACACCTACTTTACTCACGCTTTTGGAGCAAAGTCATGCGTGATTTGGGGTTGGTGAACTACGATGAGCCCTTTGCCAACTTGCTCACACAAGGCATGGTGCTCAACCATATTTTCTCACGCCGCACAGACAAAGGCGGCATTGAGTATTTTGCCCCAGAGGAAGTTGAGCTTATCCATGACGAACATGGAAAAACCATTGGTGCCAAAGCACTAAAAGATGGCTTACCTGTTGACTTCCAAGGCATGGGCACCATGTCTAAATCTAAGCGCAACGGAGTAGACCCGCAAGCATTGATAGAGCAATACGGTGCGGACACAGCGCGCTTTTTCATGATGTTTGCCGCGCCGCCCGAACAAACCCTTGAGTGGTCTGACAGCGGTGTAGAAGGCTCGCATCGCTTTTTGCGTCGCGTATGGAACTTAGGCTACCTTTTATCAGGTATTGAAAAAGCAGATTTACCTAATAAGTTAACCGGCAACTTGGCTGCCTCACGCCGCGAAGTGCATAGCACACTGAAACAAGCTGGGATTGACCTATCACGTCAGCAATTTAATACGGTTGCATCTGCCGCTATGAAAATGCTCAACGCGCTCGAAAAAGTGCAAAAGGAAGCAGAGCCACATTGGCAAGCAGTTGCGCACGAAGGGTTTTCTAAACTTTTACGTTTACTTTCCCCTATTGCCCCGCACATTACGCAATCTTTATGGAAAACGTTGGGCTATGGTGAAGACATTCTTAAAGCCCCTTGGCCAGAAGCGCTCGCCTCTGCCATGGTGCAAGATGAAGTAGAATACGTAGTACAAGTGAACGGTAAATTGCGTGGCAGCATTACCTTATCTAAGAGTATGGAAAAATCACAAATTGAGGCAATTGCGGTCAACCAACCTTTTGTGCAAAAACACTTAGAAAATGCAAGTGTACGTAAGATTATCGTCGTGCCCAATAAACTCATTAATATTGTCGTAGGATAAAACATGACTGGCTTGATGCGCTATCTCCTTATCTTCATATGCAGTAGCTACCTCGCCGCTTGTGGCATTCACCTTCGCGAAGCCAATGAGTTTGGCTATCAGCATATGCTCATTAGCGGTCAGACACAAATTACCACTCCACTTAAAAAAACACTGGCACGCAATGGCGTTGTAGTGAGTGCTGATGCGCAGAATGCTGACTTACAAGTAGATCTGCTTAAGGAAGAAAACGAAAAACGCATCCTTTCACTCAGCGGCACTGGTAAAGTCAATGAATACGAACTTTACTACCGTATCCATTACCGCACCAAACCAATGTCCGAACAACTCTGGAGTAAGTCTGAAATAATAGAAGCACGCCGCGAGTTTTCATACAGCGACACTGACTTACTTGCGAAACAGGATGAAGAAAAACTATTGGTTGAAGACATGCATAAGGAAGTGTTAGGAAGGTTGATGCGTAGATTGGCAGCATTAAAGAAACCTTGACCGCATGTTGATTTCGCCTCAACAACTGACTAAATATTTATCCAGCTCGTCACCTTCCCTGTTTGTTATAGTGGGTGATGAGCCTCTGGCACAAACCGAATGTTTAGACCAAATTAGACAATTTGCGCGCCAGCAAGGGGCTGAAGAACGCAGTCATTTTATTGTCGAACGTCAGTTCAATTGGCAACAAATTACGCAATTCAACCAAAATTTCTCACTTTTCTCCACACGTCGCATTTTGGAAATTGATATTCCCAGCGGCAAACCTGGGGTAGACGGTGCAAAAGTACTCACAGAACTGGCGAGTCAAGCAATGCCAGACACTACGACTATTCTGATGCTCCCCACGTTAGAGCGCGACGCTAAAAACAGCGCATGGTATGCTGCATTATCAAAGCATGGCACAGTCATTGAAATCAAGGAGGTTGCCGTCCATCAACTACCTGATTGGATTGCACAACGCCTGGCTCAACAACAACAAACCACTGATGCGGCCTCACTCGCGTTCATTGCGCATCAAGTTGAAGGAAATCTGCTGGCCGCACATCAAGAAATTCAAAAACTAGCATTGTTATATCCACAAGGCGAAATCAGCCCAGCTGAAATCAAAGATGCTGTGCTCAATGTAGCACGCTTCGATGCGTTTCAATTGGGCGAAGCGATGCTGCAAGGCGATAGCGAGCGGACTGTCCGCATTTTACAAGGGCTTCGTGATGAGGGTGAACAGCCCGTTGCCATTATGAACCCATTGATTTGGTTAATCAGACCATTACTACGGCTTAAGCTTGCAATCGCACAAGGCGAAAATTTGCAGAACGCAATGACGACTGCACGCATATTTGGTGATCGCCAAGCAATGATGAAATATGCGTTGGAGCGTTTAAATTTGCGCCAGATTGAAGCGTCATTAAGCAAGCTTTCTGAAATTGATCGTATTGCCAAAGGTGTCAAACAGGGCGATGCATGGTTAGAGATTTCAAGACTCTGTTTTGGACTTGCGCGCATCAAGCGCAAATCAAGGTAGAATAACGCTATATGAACATTCAAAACTACATGCAAAACATCGGCATCCAAGCACGACAAGCGTCCCGCGCCATGGCAAAAGCGGATACCAATACTAAAAATCAGGCATTGGCCTTTATCGCAGCAGCGATTATTCGCGAAAATGCAAGCTTGCTGGCCGCTAATCAGCAGGACTTAACCGCTGCTAAAAATAATGGCATGGACGCTGCGATGCTGGATCGCCTCACACTATCCGAGAAATCCATTGCCACGATGGCTGAAGGACTGACACAAATTGCCAATTTGCCAGATCCAATCGGTGAAATGAGCGATTTTAAATATCGCCCTTCTGGCATCCAAATTGGCAAAATGCGCGTGCCACTTGGGGTCATCGGCATTATTTATGAGGCGCGCCCAAATGTGACCGTCGATGCAGCTGGTTTATGCATTAAGTCTGGCAATGCTTGTATTTTACGCGGTGGTTCAGAAGCCATCCATTGCAATCAAGCCTTGGCAAAACTTGTGCACGAAGGCCTTGAAAAGGCAGGCTTGCCTCAAGCCGCGGTACAAGTGGTAGAAACGACAGATCGCGCTGCAGTAGGCGAACTCATTACGATGAAGCAGTACGTGGATGTCATTGTACCGCGCGGTGGTAAGGGGCTGATCGAGCGCATTAGTAATGATGCACGCATTCCAGTGATCAAACACTTGGATGGCAATTGCCACGTCTATATTGATGATGATGCCGACATGGCAAAAGCGGTTCGTATCGTAGAAAACTCCAAAACCCAACGCTTAGGCACATGCAATACAGCAGAGTCTCTGCTCGTCTCACGTAGTATTGCAAAAACGGCGTTACCTAAGATTGCCGACATGCTCAAAGCCAACGGGATTCAAATTCGCGGATGCAAAGAAACCTGCGCGCTCGTTAAAGAAGCAGTTCCTGCGACAGAAGAAGATTATTACACCGAATATTTAGATGCCATCATTTCTTGCAAAGTGGTCGAAAATATTGATGAAGCGATTGCGCATATCAACCAGCACTCTAGCCAACATACAGAAGCGATTGTCACCGAAAACTATACCAAAGCACGCCAATTTTTACGAGAAGTTGATTCAAGCAGCGTGATGGTCAATGCGTCTACCCGCTTTGCCGATGGCTTTGAATATGGATTGGGGGCAGAAATTGGTATCTCTACTGATAAGCTGCATGCACGCGGCCCTGTAGGCTTGGAAGGTCTTACTTCACTTAAATATATTGTGCTGGGTGATGGCCAAGTGAGAGCCTAAATCTTGGACACATTCAGCCACGCACTTTGGGGTTATGGGCTGTTTGGCTACAAACGCTATGCTGCACTTGCCCTATTTTTTGGTGCGATGCCAGACCTTATCTCGTTTGGCGCTTATCTCGCATTGCAAGTCCTGCATGGTCAATGGCAGCCTGGCCCGCCACCAATCGCTGACCTACCTAGTTGGCTTTTTAGCAACTATAACGTTGGCCATAGCTTTGTCATTAGCTTTACTGCGATTGGTATCATTGCCCTTTGGAAAAAGGAGATTGCATTTGCCATGTTAGCTTGGCCATTTCATATTGTGCTGGATTTTCCATTCCATACATTTACTTACTTTCCCACGCCTATTTTATGGCCAATTTCAGACTTTAAAGTGGATGGTATTTCCTGGGCACACTGGTATATATGGCTTCCTAATGTAGCCGGGCTCATCTGTTTGTTTTATTTTCGTCGCAAACATAAACGCCGCATAGTCGCCATCCAATGAGTCTAACACCACATTATCAACTCATGGGAATTTTGGGGGGTACTTTTAACCCAATTCACCATGGTCATTTACGCATGGCTCAAGAAGTGGCTGAACAACTTCATTTTGATCAGGTTAAATTTATTCCTTCTGCCAATCCGCCACATAAACCGACTCCAGAAGTTTCTGCTGTACAAAGAGCTGAAATGATCAAGCTTGCAATTGCCGACAACCCTTTGTTCAGTTTGGACACACGCGAACTTGAGCGCAACGATGTTTCTTATACCGTCGATACTCTAAAGTCTCTATATGCAGAGCATAGCGATACCGCATTATGCTTGATTTTAGGGAGTGATGCCTTTTTGAAGTTTGACACTTGGCATCACTGGCAAGAAATTATTCAATACTGCCACATTATCTTAGTGCAACGCCCGCAAGGCACTAGCAAGCAAGGCTTGAACAAGACTTTAGAAGCTTTTATGCGAGACCATTACACAGAAGACACGCGCAAGCTAGCGCAATTACGTGCGGGATTGATGACCATGCAATCCATCACAGCCTTAGAGATTTCCTCTAGCCAAATTAGGCATCTCATTCGACAGCAACAGAGTGCTCTTTACCTAAGTCCACAGCCTGTGATCAACTACTTGATGCAAAATAAGTTGTATCTCTAATACAAATGAATACTCTAGACAAAAACAAGATATGACAGATAATAAAAAAACCCACACTAGGTGGGTTTTTTCTACTTAATAAAGTTACTTATTAAGCTAAAGTTTTACGACGACGCGCTACACCAAACATTGCTAATGCAGATGCCATCAATGGTAACGCTGCTGGTACTGGTACTGCATTCACACCAACCACAACATCATCAAAGTCACCATCTAGAGAACCACCATCATTGAAACCAATGATAAAGTCATAACCAGAAACACCATACTCAGCACCATTGACGATATAAGCAATATGACCTAAATTTAAGCCAGTCGCATTATTAGCACTCAAGCCACCGTTACCAGTAAAACCAAAATCGATTAAACCAGCTGAAATATCAAACACTTGCACATCGCCGATTGAAGAAAGGTCTGTATTAAACACGTTTACGCTGCTTTGTACGTAAAAGTTTTTATTCGCAGCTTCTTTACCGAGGTAAGTCACTTCTAAGATTGTATCTTGTGTTGCAGAAAGTTGACCAAGATAACCACCTGTCGCACCAAGAACTACATCGTTAATATCACCTGAAAAAGTGACAGTACCTGTATCATTCAAAGACAAGTAACCATTACCGCTCACGATGGTCGCTTGTGCTGCCGTTGCTGACAGAGCAAAACATACTGCTAATAAAATTTTCTTCATTATGACTCCCTAATTATTATAAAAATATTGCGTTAAAGTTGTTAAAACCGATTCTATTCATGTTAGTCACTGTACTCAATAGCCCTAATGGGTAGTAGCCATATTACAAATACTTATTTTCTCTATTTAACAGTGAGTTAGATCAAAAACCTCAGGTACTTATTAAGAAAATAGTCAACTAACGTTTGCTCTCAATTAACTGGTCTCAAGCTGTTGGTGTCATCATGTGCCATTTACTACTTAGATTCAATAGTCCTTATGGGTAGATTAGCGCTTTTTAACATTTGTTTACTGTCATAAAAAAGACATCAATGATTGAGCTGCAAGCGTTCAAATCCCTGAAATAGACGCTCTAACGTGCGAAGATTTTCTTCATAAGCCAGCATTGGAGGATTTATTGTATTCGCTACCCACATTTTGAGCGGCAGCTTGCGACTAGCAGCAACCTCTTTGGATAATAATGCGTGGTTCAGGCAACCCAGCTTCATCCCAACCACCAAAACTGTCGGGATATCCAGATAGCTGATCAAATCGGCAATAGTGGTATGCTCAGACAAGGGCACGAGTAAGCCTCCTGCACCTTCAACCACCACCACATCGGCAAGCTGGGAGAGTTGATTGTAAGCCGAAAGAATCACCTCAAAATCAATCTTAACCTTCTCATCATTCGCGGCAATATGAGGAGCGATTGGTGCTTTAAAGCAGTATGGATTCACCAGTGCTCTGGGTGCTTTGACATTACTTGCTGCGCCTAACAATGCAACGTCTTCATTGATCCACTCTCCGTCAATGAGCTCACTCCCCGCCGCCACTGGCTTCATGCCTACTACCTTAAAACCTTGTGCCACGTAGTACCGAATCAATTGACACGCTATATAGGTTTTGCCTACGCCAGTATCAGTACCAGTGATAAAAAAAGATCGCGCCATCTACTTTAGCGCTTTTTAAAATGAATGGGCGCAAGACCCTGCTCTAACATTGGCGGCACCTCAGGTTTCCACGCATGACCATACACCACCTCAAAAGTGGCTGGAAGCTTGCCGTTTTGCCTAAACTGCTCATATGATTCCGCCAGATGTTGTAAAAAGCCTTTACCCATTAAACCACGGGCGCGTCCAGAGGTTGCATTATGTGCGCCGATTAACTTCAAATCACGCATCACCGCTTTTACATCATCGTAAACCAACGTATAGCACTCAACGTCTAGCACAGGTGCGCTCATTCCAGCACGTGTGAGTGCATCACCTATATCGTGCATATCGATAAAACGGCTGACATGGGTATATCCATTCTGACTAGCGATGCGCAATTCTTTTAGCGTATCTGGACCAAACGTACTGAGCATAAATAAGCCATTGGGCGTTAGTACGCGTCTCACTTCTGCTAATACTTGGTCTAAATCGTCACACCATTGCAGGGCCAAGTTTGACCAAAGCAAGTCCACACTTGCATCAGCCAATGGCAAAGATTCAATATCTGCGCACACCAGATTTTTTTTGCCGAGAATTTTTTTTAGCAAAGGTGCCTGCATATGCGTTTGTTTGAGCATTCCGATGGCTATATCCAGAGAAATGACTTGCGCATGCTGATAACGCTTTTGCAATGCGAACGTACCATGACCAGTACCACAGCCTGCATCCAATATCGTAGCAGGGTCAATCTTGATTAGCTCCAGCCGACTGAGCATCTCTTCGCGTACCATTTTTTGCAATACTGCCGCCGCATCATAACTAGTCGCGGCACGGTCAAACGATGCACGTACGCGCGCCTTGTCTATTGAATATTGATCTTGCATTATGGCTCTAGAAACTGGTTGAGCGCTTCTATAAACTGCTCTGTGTGAGATAAAAATGGCGCATGCGCAGCACCTGACATCACGCGCAAATACGCAATAGGCAAATGCTGTGACATCCAATGTGCAGCAGATAACGGCGCCAGATTATCTCTATCGCCATGAATCAGTAACACGGGCTTACGTAAATTTAAAACATCCTCACGTAAGTCTGTATCAAGCAGAATATTTAAGGAACGATTTAAAGTGGTCTGCGTCGGAGTTGGTTTACTCTCAAAGCTGGCGCGTAACTGTCTGATCGTTGTTCGCGCATCGCTTGCTTTCATGCATTGCAAGGTTAAAAATTGTAGCATCGCCGCTTTGTAATCATGTTTTACCTTGTCTGCAAACTGATTAAAATGTTCTGGGTCAATCCCATGCTGCCAACCTTGTTTTGATATAAAACATGCGGTAGAACCCACTAGCACTAACCTACGCACACGGTCTGGCTGGTTAAGCGCAATGCGCTGTGCTACCAATCCACCTAATGACCAACCCAAAATATCGGTTACTCCAGGAATGACTTGCGCGATCTCATCAGCAATTGCATGTAAATGATACGGCTCTATGGGTCGACTGCTTCCAGTGCCTGGCAAATCGACCAGATATAACATATAACTTTCTGAGAGTGCCTTGACCATATGTTGCCACACACCACTATGCATGCCCCAACCATGCAATAAGACAAGCGGCTGACCTTGACCTACAATTTCCACATGACAACTCATGGTGTGATGACTTCCTCTGCTTCATTAATCGCTTCTGCCAATGCTACAACATCCTGCAGTTGATGTGCCGCAGAAAGTGAAATTCTTAAACGCGCTGTATTCACTGGTACGGTTGGCGGACGAATGGCTGGCACCAGAATGCCTCTTGTCTGTAAATACTCACTTAGCGACAATGCCTCATGGTTACTTCCTACAAGCAAAGGCTGAACTGCTGTCTCCGAAGGCATGAGCTGCCAACGGCTCACTTTTAAATGTTGCTTCAAAGCAATAATTAAAGTCTGTAAGCGCGCACGTAATGCATCACCATGTTCAATCAGCTTCACCGAAGCCGACAAAGTTGCTGACAAGGCTGGCGGTGCAGGCGTGCTGTACACATAACTCTTGGCGGTTTGAATCAAATAATCAATCACGACCTGTTCGCCTGCAACAAATGCGCCCGCGACACCCGCCGCTTTACCTAGCGTCGCCATCATAATCAGACGTGGCGACTTTAATTTAAGATGATTGAGCGAGCCTTGCCCATGCGCGCCCAACACACCAAAACCATGCGCATCATCCACATACAAATAGGCATCATATTGCTCACACAATGCTAAATAGTCTGCCAATGGTGCAATATCACCATCCATGCTAAATACGGCATCCACTGCGATAAACTTATGCTTTGCCTGACTCGCTTTCAGTAGTGCTTCTAAAGCCATCACGTCGTTATGCGGGAAGCGATTGAACTCAGCTAAAGAATAATAGCCTCCATCATTCAAACATGCATGATTCAATTTATCTGCAAAAATTGCGTCTTCGCGCCCTGCCAGCGCCCCCAAGACACCAATGTTCGCCATATATCCTGTTGAAAACAACAAAGCCGCTGGCATATTCACAAACGCAGCCAATTGCTTTTCTAGCGTATCATGATAGCGGTGATGCCCTGTAATCAGATTAGATGCGCCACTCCCGACCCCAGACTCTCCTGTAGCTTGCTGCATTGTAGCAATGAGTTGCGGATGATTCGCCAAACCCAAATAATCATTGCTACAAAATGATAAATAAGGCTTTTCATTTGCAACAATATGTTCAGCCTGCGGCGAATCCAACAGCCGACGCTGCCGCAATAGGCCTTCTGTTCTGCGCTTATCAAGTGCTTGTTGTAATGCCTGCAACATCTTAAATGGAATGCATGCCTAATTTTGCAAACAGTTGTTTGTCTGTTTCCATCTCTGGATTACCAGTAGTGAGTAATTTTTCGCCATAAAAAATACTATTGGCACCTGCGATAAAACACAATGCTTGTATTCCCTCATGCATACTTTGGCGTCCAGCTGATAGTCGTACAAAACTCTTAGGCATGGTAATACGTGCCACCGCAATCGTACGCACGAACTCTAATGGATCTAAGGCATCAGTCCCGTGCAATGGTGTGCCTTCTACCTGAGTAAGTAAATTAATCGGCACGCTTTCTGGGGGCTGTTCCATATTAGCTAATTGTGCAATTAAACCTGCGCGCTGATTGCGTGACTCGCCCATGCCGATAATGCCGCCACAACATACGTTAATATCAACACTACGCACACGATCTAAAGTATCTAAACGGTCTTGATAAGTACGTGTAGTAATGACATCACCATAAAACTCGGGCGCAGTATCTAAGTTGTGATTGTAGTAGTCCAATCCAGCTTCTTTGAGCTGCTCAGCTTGCCCCACTTTTAGCATACCCAGTGTTGCACAGGTTTCCAGCCCCATTGCCTTCACCTCGCTAATCATTTTTAGCACGGGCTCTAAATCCTTTTGCTTTGGTCCGCGCCATGCAGCTCCCATACAGAAGCGGCTTGCACCATTGTCTTTAGCCACTTTTGCGGCAGCCAATACTTCATCCAGCTGCATTAATGGCTCATTTTCTACGTCGGTATGATAACGCGCCGCTTGGGGACAATACCCACAATCTTCTGAACAACCGCCCGTTTTAATAGAAATTAATGTGCTCACTTGTACTGCATTCGGGTCGTGATTTTCTCGATGTACTGTTTGTGCACGATAAATCAAATCACTAAAAGGCATTTCAAAAAGCGTTACAATTTCATCTACAGACCAACGCGTAATGGTTTTATGCTCACAAGTACCTTTAACAGTTAAAGCATCTGTGTTGATAATAGATTCTTGTATACTTTGATGATGCGTGTGCATGGCGACCACTCTTTACTTAAATTTAAGATTCAAAACTAACGCAATTATATGATGTTTAATAACCCAAGCCAATACATTAACATTTGATTAAAAAATAATCTAATGTTAAAGATGAAATCTTTTAGAGCCTTTGTACTACAGCAGCAATGTCTGCTGTGTGGGGAAGCTGCGCCATATGAAACTGCCATTTGCAAGCCGTGTTTATCGGCGCTGCCTTGGCACTCCACACAATGCTGTCCACAATGTGGGTTGATGGCTTATGGCAATCTATGTGGAAACTGCATCCAACACGCACCTTACTTTGACCAGACGCACGCCCTATTTAATTACGCTTACCCAATTGATCGCATATTACAATCCTATAAATACAAAAGCGCGCTGCATCTCAGCCAGACTTTAGGTAATTTATTAGCCGAAAAGGTAAAACTTCAACAAGTGGACACCATCATTGCGATGCCTCTGCATCCAGAACGCCTACAAGAACGTGGTTTTAATCAATCCTTAGAAATTGCAAAAGTCGTGGCCAAGTATCTCAATTCACAACTGGATGTTCAACATTGCCAAAGAGTCGTGAATACACCACCACAAGCGAGCCTTGCCCTCAAAGATAGAGTCAGGAATATTAAAGGCGCTTTCAAATGCCTCAAAAGCTACAAAGACCAACACATCGCGGTTGTAGATGATGTCATGACCTCTGGCGCCAGCCTGAATGAATTGGCTAAAACACTGAAAAATGCTGGTGCGGCAAGCGTCAGTTGTTGGTTAGTTGCGCGTACTTTATAGATAATACCGATTCATCTTCAATATTTAAGGTTATCGTGTTCAACATTGTCCTCTTCGAGCCAGAAATTCCGCCTAACACAGGCAACATTATTCGCTTATGTGCAAACACTGGCACACAGTTACATTTGATTAAACCTTTAGGATTTAGTCTAGATGACAAGCAATTGAAGCGCGCTGGGTTAGATTATCACGAATATGCATCAATGCAGGTATATGAAAATTGGGAACACTGCAAAACTACATTAAGTGGCAAGCGCATGTTTGCCCTCACCACCAAAGGCAGCGCACGCTATACTGACACGCAATTTCAAGCTGGTGATGTCTTTGTATTTGGCCCCGAAACCAGAGGCTTACCTGAACATATTCGCAATGAATTTGCACCCGCTGAGCGCATACGCTTGCCTATGTTGACAGATAGCCGAAGTTTAAATCTATCAAACTCAGCTGCAATCGTCCTGTATGAAGCTTGGCGGCAAATTGGGTTCATTAATGGATGCTAAATTCCGCAACAAACCACAAATCGTAGAATAAATATTAAGAATATAGTCCGAAATTCAAGCTTTAATATTTGATTTTATTGCTGAATTTAGTTACGCTAACTGCTAATTGTATTTATTTAGTTTGCGTGTATGGTACTTTTTATTCTAATCGCCACGTTCGTCATTGCTATAGCATTCTTGTGGTACAAACAGCAACAATCTGAATTACGTCTAAAACGGTTATTGCTGGATTCTGAAGCAAAATTATCTAAATCACTGTTTCGATGCGTCAAGATTGATGCTGGCAATCATGCTTGCCAATTTGCAATGTCCTATCAAAACAAACCAATTTTAGTGGATCAAGCGCCAGTTCTACCACTGCAAGGTTGTGATGTCGCAAGATGCCAATGTCAGTTTTTGCGTTTTGACGACAGACGTGAAGGTGGAGATCGCAGAGAAAAACAAAGCAAAGATGACAGACGCGCAATGATTTATGCTGAAAAGCGTCTCATTAAAGACCGCAGAAAAAGCTCTATTAGACAACTACTCCCTAACTACAACAGACCTAATTACTCGCGTTAATAGGCTTAACCTCAAATACCTTCAGGCTTCTGTTCTCGACCGAGTAAATCCATCACCGCCTCTCGCGCTGACTTACCTTGCGTTAAAGCCTGATTTACCTCATACGTAATGGGCATATCAACGCCAATCGCTTCGGCACGTCGCATCACCTCCCGCGCAGTATTCACACCCTCGGCCACATGCCCCAACCCTTGCAATATATCAGCAAGTGCCTTACCGCTAGCCAACTGAAGTCCTACTTCCCGATTTCTAGAGTATTGTCCAGTACAGGTTAAAATCAAATCACCAGCACCAGCTAAACCCATAAACGTCTCTGCTTTAGCCCCTATCGCCACGCCAAACCGCGTGATTTCTGCCAAGCCGCGCGTTATCATCGCAGCACGCGCATTATTCCCAAAACCCATACCATCAGAAATACCTGCGGCGATTGCCATTACATTTTTAATCGCACCACCTACCGAAACCCCAATTACATCCGTACTATCATAAACACGCAAACATCCACCATGAATCAAAGTAGAAGCGCGTCTTGCAAATACCTGATCGTTAGCGGCTAAAGTGACTGCTGTTGGCAAACCACGCACCAGTTCTGCGGCAAAACTAGGCCCAGACAACGCGCCCCAGTGATGTGCCGAGCCTAGCTCCTCCATTGCAACTTCAAATGGCAGCTTAGCTGTATTAGGCTCTAAGCCTTTGTGCGCCCAAATCAAAGGCTGTGTAAAATTTATTTTTTTAAGATTCTGAAGTATTGCTCTAAAACCTGCAGTAGGCACGACGGACAGCACAATCTCAGCACCTGCAATCGCTTGTGCCAAATCATCTTCTACTTGCAGTTGATCATTAAAGGGGAAGTCACCTAGATACTTGGGATTTGCACGCGCTTTGCGCATTCCTGAGACGTGGCCACTATTGCGTGCCCATAGTGATACTGGATGCTGTTGGCTAATATGCATCGCCAACGCGGTACCCCATGCACCAGCGCCCAACACGGCAACTTTTGAGCCTGTTAATTTAGACATGGCTTACGTGTTCCATCTGACAAAAATTAAAGACCCCAAAGCACGGACTTTTGAATATATCCGACAATCCCATCGCGATGCCTCACTTTAACCCAGCCATTTTTCGCGGTTGCAGGCAGCACTTCCAACTGAACATCCTTCTCCACTGTCGCTAACAAAGCAGCACTTTCATCATCAAGCTGCCGAATCTCTGCTTTGTTTTCTACCACTAATACTGTACGTTTTGTGCTTAACTGCTTACCTTGAATCCAACTTAGCGCACCAAAATGATCACGCACCTTAATCCACTCACCCAAGTTCACAATCACTTCTACGGGGTAACCATTGGTCAGAATATACAGTTTTTTAGCTTCTTCAGACGGCGCATCGTAGAGAATCGCTTTATTCACACTTACAGAGCGGAAGTCTAACGCATGTGCATTGAGCGCGAAGAACAGGCTTAAAAAACCTAAGCCTGTCGCAAGCAATTTAGCAAAAAATTTAGTTGGCTTTTGCACCAGATTCATCAGCCTGTTTTTGTTGCATATACAAAGCCTCAAAATTAATTGGATTAAGCAATACAGGCATGAAGCCAGCACGCGTCACCATATCTGAAACTGCTTCACGCAAATATGGGAATAGAATATTAGGACATGCAACAGCGAGCACTGGCTCCAAACTTTCTTCTGGCACATGACGAATTACAAAAATACCTGCTTGCGTCACTTCTACTAAGAATGCAGTTTTTTCACTGACTTTAGCAGTCACTGTCACTTTGATTGAAACATCAAAAATACCATCTTCAATTTTTTGCGCAGCATTAGCAAGTTCTACGCTGACTTGTGGCGCAGTGCGATCTGTAAAGATTTGTGGTGCATTAGGCACTTCTAAGGATGCGTCTTTGATATAAAGCTTTTCAATACCAAAAGCTGGTTGATTGTTTGCTGTCGCTTGGTTTGCGCTATCTTCTTGTGCCATTATTTCGTTCCCGATTTGATATGTAAATTATAAAAATAAGAGATTTTAATCATGATTGAGCTGGTATTTTAACGCTAATACATGACAAATATATAAAAACTTCATATAAAAAACACTAAGCAGCTAGCAAAGAATCTAACTCTCCAGCCAAATCCAGCGCACGCAAATCATCAAAGCCGCCAATATGCTGCTCATCAATGTAGATTTGCGGCACAGTACGCTGACCCGTTTTTTCCATCATTTCCAGCCTTAAATCTGGCTGTAAATCAACACGGATTTTCTCAATCTCTGCCACACCTTTACTCCGCAGCAAGCGCTCTGCATTGATGCAATAAGGACATACCGCAGTGGTATACATTACAATTTTAGCCATAATCAATTCTTTACTCAGTTATTTTTCTCAGTTACTTCACGAGAGGCAATTTAGCTTCTTGCCACGACTCTAAACCGCCCTGCAATTGATTGAGCTTTGTAAATTGCTGACCTTGTAAAATCGTGCAAGCTGTTTTTGCTCGCATACCGCTTCGACAGTGCACCAGCACAGGTTTATCCTTGTATTTTTCAATCTCTTTAATACGCCCAGCCAATTCGCTCAATGGAATATGTTTTGCACCTTGTATATGTCCCGCTAAAAACTCTGCTTCGTCACGCACATCCAAGACCAATGGCTTGGAGCGATTCATTAGCATCACGGCTTCGGTAGGAGAAACACTCGGCACACCAGATGCCCCTTTATTCAGCATAGGCCAGATCAACGCTAAGCCAGAGCCGACTGCCAAGCCAATTAACATGGCATTTTCTTTGATAAATTCCAACGTAACATCCTTAAGTTTTTAATTGAATTGCAAAGCTAACATGGTGATAGAAAGAGAGATTTCAAGCAAAACTAGAAACAATCCGCTATTTGGCGCTATGCGTTGAACACAAGTCACCATTATAATAGATAAAGACGAATTAAATTAAGACATCGAGATGAATATCACCCCCGTAATTTTATTGATTTTAGATGGATTTGGCCATAGTGAACAATGGCAGGACAATGCGATTGCTCAAGCGCACACGCCTAATTTAGACGCTCTAAAAAAAGCCTATCCCAATACCGTCATCAATGCATCAGAACACTATGTCGGTTTGCCTGATGGTCAAATGGGAAACTCTGAGGTAGGTCATTTAAACATAGGCGCGGGACGTATTGTTTTTCAAGACTTTGAGCGCATCAATAACAGCATTGCCTGCGGTGATTTCTACCACCTCCCCGAGTTAGCTAATGCATTACAAGTAATCAAAGATAACAATAAAGCTTTGCATATTTTTGGTCTACTTTCTGATGGCGGAGTACATAGCCACCAAAGCCATATCCATGCCATGTTAACCATGGCAGCCAATCTCAAGTTACAAAAAGTATACGTGCATGCATTTCTAGATGGACGTGACACGCCACCCAAGAGTGCAGCACCTTATATAACAGCGCTAGAAGGGCATCTCCAAGCTATCGGTATTGGCAAGATTGCTTCTGTGAGCGGGCGCTTCTACAGTATGGATAGAGACAAACGGTGGGAGCGCGTAGCGCCTGCTTATCATATGTTGGTCGAGGGTGAAGCAGAATATAGTGAGTCATCTGCTATGCAGGCGCTGGAACACGCTTATGCGCGCGGCGAGAATGATGAATTTGTTAAATGTACCGTCATTCGCAACCCAGACGAGGCCCCTATCAAAATTGAAGATGGCGATTGTATCGTCTATATGAACTTTAGAAGCGACCGCGCGAGACAAATGACAGATGCGATTCTCAATCCTGATTTTGATGGCTTTGAGCGTCGGCGCGTTCCACAACTAGCTTACTACTTCACGCTCACGCAATACGATCAGAATCAAAAGAAAGCGACTCCTATCTTTGCACCGTTTAGCGTACCGAATACGTTTGGAGAGTATGTTTCGCAGCTCGGATACAAACAATTGCGCATTGCCGAAACTGAAAAGTATCCACATGTCACATTCTTTTTTAACGGTGGTGAAGAAACCGTTTTTAAAGGTGAAGATCGCATCCTGATTCCTTCTCCCAAAGTGGCCACCTACGATTTGCAGCCTGAAATGAGTGCGCCTGAAGTGACAGACAAATTAGTGGAAGCGATAAAATCCAAACAATATCAAGCCATTATTTGCAATTATGCCAATGGTGATATGGTAGGCCATACTGGCAATCTGGCTGCTGCAATCAAAGCAGTGGAGGCCCTGGATGCTTGTATCGCGCGGGTTGTTGCAGCAGCGCAAAGCACAGGTGCAGAAATCATCATTACCGCCGACCATGGCAATGCAGAAATGATGTTTGACCCTGCAAGCAAGCAAGCACATACGCAACACACTACCAACCTAGTGCCTTTTATTTACATTGGTCGCCATGCAACGCTGGCAAATTCTGGTGCACTTTCTGACATTGCCCCTACGCTATTACATTTAATGGGCATTCCACAACCTGCTGAAATGTCTGGAATTAGCTTGGTCAATTTTAACGCATGATGGCAAAAAGTTTAGCGCTTAGGCTATGCATAGGCATTGGACTGATCAGTTTTGTAATTACTGCGCTTGCCGCCAAAAAAATTGAGGCTGCAAAAGAAAACCTGAATGAAGTGCAGCAAAAAATAGAGTCACTTAAAAAAGAACTCAATACTTCGCAGGATGCCCATAAAGATGCGTCTGACGCGCTGAAAGAATCAGAAACAGCCATCAGCCAAGCACAAAAAAAACTGTACCAAATCAATCAAAAACAAAAAGAAAACAGCACCACATTAGAAAATCTCAAAAAACAAACACTAGCAGTCAATGCACAATTGGCTGACCAACAACAAAAATTAAGTCAGCAATTGAATCAACAATATTTGCACGGCAATCAAACTTATACACAATTGATTTTGCAAAGCAAAGATCCTAACTCGATTGCCAGAGATGCCAAATACTATAGCTACATTGCAAAGGCACGCAGCGAACTCATTGAAAAAATGCAGGGAAACTTACATAAAATTCAATCACTTAATGAAGAAACAGCTGAAAAACTACAAGAAGTCGAACAATTAAAAGCCAAACAAATGGCCGAGAAAAAAGCATTGGAATTGCAAAAACAGGAAAAAGCCAAGATTGTTAAATCACTATCACAAAAAATTGCCATGCAACGCAATGAAATTAGTCGATTAAAACGCGATGAAAAAAATCTTTCCTCTTTAGTTGAGCGTTTAACAAAGCTTGCTAGCAAACCTAAAGCAAAAAAATCAGTTCAAGCATCCTCCAGAAAAAACCAAACTAAATCTAAACAAACGCATGATAATGAGAGTAATGCGATCGCCAAAAACGAAGAACTTCCTGAGGAAAGTTCTTCTGGCATAAACTTCGCAAGCCTCAAAGGCAAGTTACGTCTACCTGTACGCGGAGAACTTATCAATCGGTTTGGATCCAGCCGTGCCGATACTGGCGTTAATTGGAAAGGTCTATTCATCAAAGCACCTGAAGGCAACGAAGTAAAATCCATCGCCAGTGGACGCGTGGTATTTGCTGATTGGATGCGTGGATTTGGCAACTTGATTATTGTTGATCATAGCGATGGCTATATGAGCTTGTATGGCAATAACCAAGCGCTACTCAAGGGTGTTGGTGACATTGTGAACAGTGGCGATACGATTGCATCTGTAGGCAATAGCGGTGGGAATGAAACCCACGGTCTCTATTATGAATTACGCAAAAACAGCGTACCGATAGATCCTTTAAGCTGGAGTTCACTGCGCTAAACTTGTGCCATCCAAATTTGCATAGCCAATAAAAAGCGCACCTTAAGTGCGCTTTTTTTAATTACTTTGATACTGCTTAATTAGCACTACTTGTTTAACATTACTTGGCTTCAGTTGCTGGTGCTTCTTCAGTTGCAGGCGCTGCAGGTGCTGCTTCCCCAGGAATCACAGGTAGTGGTGTTGCTGCACGTGCTTCTGCATATTTTTGGTCGATTTCTTCTTGTGTCAAAGTAATGCCTGGCACACGCTCTTCTGGTGTTGGCTCATAGCCACCTGGCTCTACTTTTGCTGGTGCTGGCTCAGCCGCTGGAACTGCTGCTGGTACAGGTGCAGCTTCTGGTGCTGGCGCTTCAGCCTTTTCACCGCAAGCAGACAACAACGCAGCTGTGAGTAACGCTGGCAGTAAAAATACAGTTTTAAATCTCATGAAAATCTCCTTAACAATAAATATATTCAATTAGGCATAACCTACGCGCTGCATTATTATTATACTAGCAAAACCCAAGCCAGCTCGCCAGACTAAAGCAATCAGCCTACTTAACGCATTATCTCTCTCACTTTGTGGTAAAACTTACAGCAATCATCTCACCTTTTGCATACGCCTCTATTTCGTATGGGCTGTTGCGATAGCCATGTCTGCATGACCACACATATTTTAGCAAAGTCATCCCATGTAAAAACTGAGAAACATGCGTTAACTCATGTCCTAACAAAGCCACGCCCTGCCTAGTATTGGGCTGATATGCGCCAGACCTTAAATAAATGCGGTTGTATAACACCACAGCACACATATTACGCCACAACCAAAAGGGCACAGCCCCTTCAATTAAACGCACCTGATCAAGCACAATGCTAGCAAAGTAAGGTTTGAATAGCGCACGCTCCTGCGTATTTAAAGGGCGCCCCTGCTTGAACATTGCGTGCGCCTAACGCCTACTCACCAATGAGGTGCATTAAAATACGACGGGTCGCTGGCATGTGTCGATGTTCAAATAAAAAAATGCCCTGCCACTGACCAAGCGCGACATTACCTTCAAGCACAGGAATCGATAAACTGGTTTGCGTCAGCGCAGTTCTGACATGCGCAGGCATATCATCAGGGCCTTCTACAATATGGATAAACAGCTTGTCGCCATCGGGCACGATACGGTTAAAAAATGCCTCCATATCGACCAGCACATCTCTATCGTAGTTTTCATTAATCAGTAAACTTGCTGAGGTGTGCTGAATATATAAAGTTAACAAACCTGTTTGAATTTGCTGCGCACTTACCCACTGCGACACTTGAGGTGTGATGTCATATAAGCGGCGACCCTGCGCTTTGACTTGTATGGTTTGCGTAAATTGATGCATAAACACTCGGTTAGATAGGCTGACATTAGCACTATCATTTTAATTTATAGATACATAAATGTCTTTTAAATATACAAAAGCATTTGTTTATAATATGGCAGGTGGAACGAGTTACCTAATGCGTCATATTTGAAAGATAAATATAGCATGGTAGCATTGCCGCGTCAGATATGGCATTATCTGGACTAATCAAAGCATCCTTCTATTTGATGCTTGCATGCATCACCAACTCAATCATTCTAATAACGCTAAAAATGAATACCGATCTGAGAGGTAATAATTGATGCCGATCCATGATTTACGTGTATTAGTCACAGAAGACGACCGCTTGCAACGCTCAATCGTCGTAGAAATGCTACGCTCGCTTGGTCTAAATGCTATCTCCGAGGCCACGAATGGTGAAGAAGCACTGGATATGATTCGTCATGCGAATCCTCCAATTAACATCCTATTTTGCGATCTCAAAATGCCCAAAATGGATGGCATGGAATTACTTAGACACTTGGGTACAGAACACTTTCATGTTGAAGTGGTCATTTTAAGTGCGATGGACAAGAAACTGCTCGCTGTCGTCAATAAAGTCTCCAGCCTTTATGAGATCAAACTACTGGGCGCATTAGAGAAACCACTCAGCCTACAAAAACTTAAACATATTCTTTCCCAAAGCGGCAACACTCCAATTGCTCCTGCTCCCAAAGCCGCACCTCAACAGTTTAATTTCTCTGTTGAGGAAATTCTTGAAGGCATCCGTCAAAAACAATTTAAACCATTTTTACAGCCCAAAGTTGACTTGCAAACTGGACAAGTCGTTGGCGCAGAAGCGCTTGCACGATGGCTGCATCCTGAACATGGCATCGTTTCTCCCTATGCATTCATCCCCAAACTAGAAGAGAGCGGACAAATAGACTCACTTACCTACTTAATGTTAGAAGAGTCTGCATCGATATGTCGAACGTTACTCGGCAAAAATCACGCCTTGCATATTGCCGCTAACCTCTCATTAGTCTCCTTAACCGATCCACTTATCGCAGAAAAGATTACCTCCATAGTAAAAGCAGCGGGGGTCGATACTAAATACATCACGCTAGAAATCACTGAATCCGCGGCGATGACGGAAGCACCGCAGGCGCTAGAGAATTTAGCTCGTTTATATATGAATGGTTTTACACTCTCTATTGATGACTATGGCACTGGCTACTCCAATTTACAGCAACTCACACGCATCGCGTTTGGCGAACTCAAAATTGATCAATCTTTTATACATGGATTTGCTAACAATGAGGCCATGTTGATTGTCGTTGCCGCAAACATCGATATGGCACATAAGCTTAGAATCAAGAGCGTGGCTGAGGGCGTTGAAACTAAAGAAGATTGGGAAATGCTCAGGAAAATGGATTGCGATATTGGGCAAGGTTACTTTTTTGCAAAACCAATGAGCACAGAGGATTTTTATACCTTTATTGACAACTATCGCAATCAGTTGCTGGAGGTTTCACCCACAGCAGTACATCACTATATTAAAACAACCACTAAAACGAATAGTGAATTTAAAATACTGATCGTAGAAGACGATGAGTTCACACGTAATACCATCCTGCAAATACTGAATAGCTTAGGCTATTTACAAACAACCGCTGTTAAAGATGCGCAATCTGCAATCGCGCTATTTGAGGAAGTGCAATTTAATCTGATTATTACAGACATTTTTTTGCCAGACATCAATGGTCTTGAACTCATCAAACGCATTAGAACGGATAGGACATTTGCCAAACCCAATACGCGCATTATTGTACTGAGTGGGCTGACACAAACAAAAGCAGTTGGATTAGCCATGACACTCAACGTCAACGGATTTTTGGCAAAACCACTGATTCCCAATGTCATCGATAGAAAAATAAAAAATGTCATGTCCGAACCTACACGCGTCCAAGCGAGCATCGCTTACGAAACAATTAACACGGATATTCAGGATATTCTTATCAGTAAATCGTGATTTTTATGTATTATTTAGTAAGAATAGTGAGAAGTTTGTATGGTTTTGTAGGACGGATGAGCGGAGCGCTATCCGTCGGAGGTGATGTTAATAAAGATTCCATGCGGCGGATTGCGTAAACTTATCCGCCCTACGCGGGCTAGGAGGAAATAATGGCAGAAACAAACAGCATTTTAGCATGGACTTTGGTCTCTGAATGTCAGATTCCACAAGATGTTAATGATCTTTTAGTTAAAGGAGAAACTGCAATTGCAGCATATAAAACGTTTAGAGATGCTGCAATATTTACCAACAAACGGTTAATAGTTAGAGATGCACAAGGAATAACTGGTAAGAAAATAGAAATATACTCATTGCCATATTCTTCAATATACATGTGGTCATCAGAAAATGGACATGGTATTTTTAATTTCAATTCAGAAATTGAATTGTGGACTAAAGCTGGGCATATAAAAGTTAATCTAAACAAAGGTCTCGACATTCGGCGTCTTGATAAAATTATTGGTGAAGCAGTATTACAAACATCTCCGGCCTAACCAGCCCGCGTAGGGCGGAATAATGAAATGTATTCCGCCGCATGAGAATGTTCAATACTCAAAAATCTCCCTTAAAACCTTCCTTCGGCGCCATACGTTGCGCTATTGACGCCCTACAACCGCACAACCGCTCACTATACTTGCATGGATAAATGGTGTCAGACACAATTAATTTAAAAACACATCCATCCCAGACGACATGCCTGAAGAATTCATGTAACTTAGCGGGTATTTGTGCAACTACTTAAATTTTTAATGCGGGCTGTCCTTACCAACCGTAACCCAAACCCCAACCAAATTTCGGGCCTAAGTAACGATAACGCAAGGTATAGGGGTTGGGGCCATAGGGCCCCCAAGGTCTTCCGTAATACATGCCCCAGTAGGGGTCATAATATTGTGTACGCGCCAAGTCGCGCTCTTGCTTGAGCGCTTTTTCTTTTTCTGCTTGTGCTTGCTGGCGTTTATTCATTTCATCTGCTAACGCGTTTTGTTTGGCACGTTCATTTTCCTGATGAATAAACTCTAGTACTTTGATGTCTAACCCTTTTTTATTGAGTTCCAGACTTTGTGTTGGGGTTAGTTCATAACGAGAATTGGACGCTTTAATTTTGGCAATAATTTCATCTGGCGTTTTACCTTGTTTAGCATCTGCCAGCAGTTCATCTAAGCTCACCGTGGCCACTGCGGGTGCCATGAGTTTAGCCAGTTCTTCAGGTGAGATACGCTGCACTTCTGCCCGCGTCTGCTCCACACCTGTTGTAGCGCAACCATTCAAGCCCAAGGCGATCATCATGGTCATTAATATGCGTGTCATTCGGTTCATTATATTCTCGCCTTTTTAGCTTTCATCGCTTTTAAAGTGGGCGATGGAGACGTCATGTTAGCGTCAAATTTGTGCGTATCCTGCCCGTACAGTGCCATCACTTTTTTTACATAAGCGCGCGTTTCTTTATAGGGAGGCACGCCTCTATAGCGATCCACCGCACCTTCGCCAGAGTTATATGCCGCCACAGCCAAGGTGACATCTCCTCTAAAATATGACAACAGCCAGCGCAGATACTTCACGCCACCTTTGATGTTTTGACTGGCGTTAAACGCATTTTTAACGTTAAAACGCTCCGCTGTTGCGGGAATAATCTGCATCAATCCTTGCGCTTCTTTGTTAGATAGAGCGCTCGTTTTAAAGTTCGATTCTGCAGTGATAATTGATAACACTAATTTGCTATCGACTTGATGCCAATTGGCGACTTTTTCCACCAAATCCACTAACCAGCGCTTGCTTTTAGGTAATGATGCAATGTAGGTATCGATAGCGGGAGAAACGGGTGCATGAAGTTTTACAGGAGATTTTTCTGGCAGAATATCCTGCTGCACACAGGGTGGATTTTCATTGGAGCTGATTTCAATCGTTTCCAGCATTTTTTGCGCTTCAACATGCCCTTGGTTGGAGGCAATCCTAAACAAGTTGGCCGCAAACTCGCGACTTGCTGGCACGCCTTGCCCTACCGCATAGAGCATTCCCAAACGATAAGCGCCTTCTGCACTGCCAAACCGTGTGGCCTGACAATACAAGTTAGCCGCTTTCCATGCAGCGTCCGCATCCCCATCTTGATCGAGCAATAAGCTCGCTTGCATCAATAGGTCTCTATTTACAGGCGGTTCATTGTCAAATGTTTCTAATTGGCTTTGCGTAAATGCAGCACTGGGCGCACACACCAGTAACGCCATCAAAAAACTGACGAAATACACATATCTTGAATGACTCATATGTTTAGTGTGTGCGCCTTTGCATGCTTTATCAACATCAACCTTTGGTGAAAGTCATTTTTCCTGCTTTAAAATCTACCACAATGGTATCTTTTGCCACAAAATTTCCTGCTAAAATTTCCCGTGCCAGCGGGTTTTCAATCTCGCTCTGGATTGCACGTTTAAGCGGTCTTGCCCCATACACAGGGTCAAAGCCAGCATTTGCGATTTCTGCAATCGCAGCTTCGGTAAGCGTCAATTGCATTTCCATTGCAGTTAAACGTTTAGCCAAATATTGCAGCTGAATATTGGCAATGGATTTCACATGTGCTTCACCCAACGCATGGAAAACGACCACTTCATCAATGCGGTTGACGAATTCAGGGCGGAAATGCGCTTTCACTTCACCCATCACGGCCAATTTCACCACTTGGTAATCTTGATCAGACATGCTTTGAATCATATGGCTGCCAAGATTGCTGGTCATGATAATCACTGTGTTTTTAAAATCCACAGTGCGACCTTGACCGTCGGTAAGACGACCATCGTCTAACACTTGTAACAGTACATTAAACACATCTGGGTGCGCTTTTTCCACTTCGTCCAGCAAAATCACAGAGTAAGGTTTGCGGCGAACGGCTTCAGTCAGCGTTCCGCCTTCTTCATAACCCACATAGCCTGGAGGTGCACCAATCATACGCGCCACAGAGTGTTTTTCCATAAACTCACTCATGTCGATACGAATCAAGTGGTCTTCTGAATCAAACAGGAAACTCGCTAATGCTTTACATAACTCAGTTTTACCAACCCCCGTTGGGCCTAAAAACAAAAAGCTACCGTATGGACGGTTTGGATCACCTAAGCCAGAACGTGAACGACGGATTGCATCAGACACCAAGCGTACCGCTTCATCCTGCCCAACAACGCGCTCATGCAGTTTGCTTTCCATGGTCAGCAATTTATCACGCTCACCCGTCATCATTTTGCTCACAGGGATACCCGTAGCGCGGCTTACCACTTCAGCAATCTCATCGGCACCCACTTCGGTACGCAGCATTCTGTGTTTGACTTCCCCAGCAGACTCTTCAGCTTTAGAGGCTTGTTTCAATTGCGCTTCCAACGCAGGTAATTTGCCATATTGCAACTCAGAAACTTTTTGCCATTCACCTTTACGCGTTGCTTCTTCCATCTGTTGCTTGATTTTTTCAATCTCTTCTTTAATATGCGCAGAGCCTTGCACCGCCGCTTTTTCGGCTTTCCAGATTTCTTCTAAATCTGCATATTCTTTTTCGAGCTTGGAGATTTCTTCTTCAATCAACTCAAAACGTTTTTTACTACCTTCGTCTTTTTCACGGCGTACTGCTTCACGCTCAATTTTGAGTTGAATCAAACGCCTATCCAGCCTATCCATCACTTCTGGTTTAGAGTCGATTTCCATTTTGATGCGGCTTGCAGCTTCATCAATCAAATCAATCGCTTTGTCTGGCAAAAAGCGGTCGGTAATATAGCGGTGCGACAATTCTGCCGCTGCGACAATCGCAGGGTCGGTAATTTCCACGCCATGATGCAATTCGTATTTTTCTTGCAGGCCGCGCAAAATCGCGATGGTGGCCTCCACGGTTGGCTCATCCACCAATACTTTTTGGAAACGGCGCTCTAAAGCAGCATCTTTTTCAATGTACTTGCGGTATTCGTCTAAGGTGGTTGCACCCACGCAATGCAACTCTCCACGTGCCAAGGCAGGTTTAAGCATATTGCCCGCATCCATGGCACCTTCCGCTTTACCAGCACCCACCATGGTATGAATTTCATCAATAAATACAATGGTTTGACCTTCATCCTGTGCGAGCTCTTTGAGCACCGCTTTCAAACGCTCTTCAAACTCACCGCGATACTTGGCGCCGGCCAACAATGCAGCCATGTCCAAACTCAACACTTTTTTGTTTTTAAGCGTATCTGGTACCTCGCCATCTACTATGCGTTGCGCTAGACCTTCTACAATGGCAGTTTTACCCACACCAGGCTCACCAATCAACACAGGGTTATTTTTGGTGCGACGTCCGAGAATCTGAATCGCGCGACGAATCTCATCATCACGCCCAATGACAGGGTCTAGCTTGCCCATACGTGCACGCTCGGTTAAATCCAACGTGTATTTTTTGAGTGCTTCACGCTGGCCTTCAGCTTCCTGACTGTTGACATTCTCATTGCCGCGCACCGCCTGTATGGCTGTTTCCAGTGCCGTTTTGCTTAAGCCATTCGCTTTAAGTAATTTTGCCGCTTCGCCTTTATCGTCAGCCAAGGCGAGCAAAAACATTTCACTGGCAATGTAGGCATCATTACGCTTTTGTGCTTGCTTATCCGTCACATTCAGCAAGTTATTCAAATCCCGTGAAATCGCAACATCGCCATTGCTTTCCGTGGCCTTGGGCAAATTAGCAATTCCAGTGTTTAAGCTAGCTTTAAGAGAAGCCACTTGCACACCAGCCCGCGAGAGCAAAGCGCTTGTGCTACCATCTTCTTGATTAAGCATGGCAAGCAGTAAATGTTGTGGTTCTATGACTGGGTTATCCGCTCCCAAAGCAAGGCTTTGGGCATCGGCTAACGCCTGTTGAAATTTGGTGGTGAGCTTATCAAAACGCATGGAAGACTCCTGATAAAAAACAATTAAGTTATTTATATAATGAGGCTGTTTTGATGATTTTCAATAGTCAAAAATTAATCTGTCATTGGAATCAATTTAAAGCCTTCTATACCAGTATTGACCGCTACATACACTTTTGCTTTGATTTCAATCAACTGAGGATAATCCACTTTGCTATTGACGCTAAAAATACGTTGCGCTGACGACCATTGTTTGCCTCCATCCGAAGAGCGCATGCTATAGATCTCTGACTGGCCTGAAACAGCTTCACGCCACACCAGCCAGACCTGATCACCAAGGCTATAGATGGCAGGGTGCCCCGCATTGTTTTTCATATTGCCAAATTTTTTAGGGGGTGAAGCCACCCATGCTTCACCATCCATACGTGCGACCATGAGGCTAGGCGTTTCTCCTGCACCATCAAAATAGGCCATGTGATAGCCAAACCCTTGCCCATAAGCCAGCGCGCCGCCATGATGCGGGCAACCATCAATCTGCCAATGTCCATAGCTAGCGCGCACGATGGCAGGTGCCTTATTGTCAGGTGTGATTTCGGCAATGGCATGGTCACGCTCGCTACCAGCAAATACATGGCGCCACATCGCGACTACCGTCCCATCTGGTTTATTGGTAAGCGCAATGCGACAGCACTCACAACCGCTATCTGCCAGCTTTTTTTCTGGTTCAAAGCTTTTGCCCTGATTATTGGAGACCGCATAATAAATCGCTGCACCGTCATACGACTTACCCGCCGCTTTAGCTGCGACTAAGTCACGTTTATCTATCCAAACCACTGTCATTTTGCCATCAGGTGTCAGATTTAGCGCATCAAAACTATGGGTGATTTCTGCACGGTCTTGATGCACAATATAAGGCGCATCAAAGCTTTTACCACCGTTCACAGAGCGTGCAAACCAAATATAACCTGCATATAGCTTTTTTAACGACTCTGTCCAAGTCACATAAATATTGCCTTCTTTTGAAACGGCAATTTTAGGTCTGGCTTCACCCCCAGCCGCAATTTTCATAGGTTTTATATTAACGCTGACCGCTGTAGTAAACGTTTTGCCTAAATCAACACTACTATCGACCCACACAATGCCTTCTTTTACACTGGCACGCCATAGTCTCCCTGCTTGATCGGTAGCAAGGCTTATTGCCAACTGATCAGGTTGCTGAAGGCTATGTGCTTCATGCGCATGAGATGCAATCCCCATCAATAACAAAGCACACACACCCCACAAAATTACATTTTTTAAGCGCAACATCACTTCTCCATTTATGCATTATCTATGTGCCATTTGCCTCAGCCTTCTGGCAACACTTTTTTCCAAAAAAACCCTAAAGTTAAGCGCAATCTATGCCGATAAGCTTAATAACCAGTTTAACAAAAACAGCCATAATCTCTACCCTATTTTTAAATAGGTAGATGGATACGGTTTGTAGCTTAAGGAAGTATATTTTAGTGCAGTACAAGAAACCCAAACTACAGTCAGCCAAATCGAAGCCAAATCAAGTGACCCCTGATTTGGGCGACGGTGTAACCCCTTGGCTTATCTTAGACGCGTTGGAGAACGTGGCCATTTTCACGCTCAATGAAAATGATGACGTCAGCTATGCCAACCAGCTTGCCTGCAAAACGTTCCAACTGTCTTTTAATCCAATTGAAAAACATTTTGGCAGACTTCCCACTGCAATTCATCAGCATATTCAAACGGAAATCAGCAAACTACATTCAGAATTTACCTTGCAGTATGCCTATGGCAGTGAGTTGCGCACGCTTAAGTCATTTGTCATTGTCAATACAGACACCAAAAACCACGCCTACCAAAAACTATTTTATATGTATGACAACGCAAGCCAAGTGCATACAGAGGCCAAGTTGCGTCAGACCGAATCGATATTGCAGACGCTTATCAATACTAGCCCAGATTACATTTGTATTAAAGATGGCAATAATCGCTGGTTAAAGGCAAATCAAAAGCTATTAAATCTCTTCCAAATTAAAACTGATGAATATGCGTATCGGTCGACGCATGAACTGGCTTCAACGATACACCCTGTATTTAAAGCAGCTTTTGAATATTCCGAAAAATCGGATGAAGTCACATGGCAAACTCAAAAACCATACCACAATGAGGAAATCATTTATCTGCCTCAAGGCTCAGGAAAAATTTTGGATGTGACCAAAATAGCGTGTTTCAGTGATGAGACGATTCGCGAGCATTTAGTCATGTATGCACGAGATGTCAGCGAGCATAAGTTTATCGAAAACCAGTTGCAGAACCGTAGTGCTATTTTAGACGCACTGATTTCTTGTGATTGGCTATTACATTCTGCCGATTCTTGGCACACCGTCGCCAGCGCAGTCATACAACAATCTTGCTTGGCATTGCGATTTACGCGTGGTGCCATTTTAAAATTTTTAACGCCCAACAGCCAAGAAAACCATCGCGCTAAAATTTTATATGAATGGTCTATTGCTGGATTTGTTAACCCTAGCCGCAATTTGGAATCCATCAACTTTAATGATGCGCGCTTGATCCGTTGGAAGGAAATCTTAGAAAAAGGCAATCCAGTTTTCTGTGAAATCAATGACTTACCTCCAGATGAACGCGCCCTATTAAAACAGCATGACACCACTTGCATTGCCATTGTCCCGCTATTTGTCGATAAAATATGGTGGGGCAATATTGTAATTGAGCGTTGCTACGATTCTGAAAAAACCACATCGCAAGAGCTAGGATCATTGATGGCGATTGGTAGATCGCTAAGCGTAGCGATACAACGTGAACATACTGGCAAAAATCTTAATCTTGCTGAAATTGCATTTGATAGTGCCAGTGAAGGCATCATGATTATGGATACCAATGGCAACATTATTGGTATTAATAAAGGATTCTCTGCCATCACAGGTTATAGCGAAGAAGAAACCTTAGGCGGGCAGCCGCTTATTTTTCAAATGGGAAAACATGAGCTTTGGAACGCACTCTCCAAAGAGGGAAAATGGTCTGGCGAACTCACCAACTATCGTAAAAATGGTGAGCAATATAATGAATGGCTCAACATTACTGTCGTTAAAAATAAAGACCAACAAACGACGAATTATGTTGGCGTATTTTCGGACATCACTGAAATTAAGCGCTCGCAAGATAAACTGTACGAGTTGGTCAATCACGACCCACTGACTGGATTACCTAACAGACGCTTACTCAACGAGCTGTTTGAGCAAGCGATTAAACGCGCACAACGTGAAGAACGGTTGATTGCCGTGCTATTTATCGACATTGATCGATTCAAATCCGTTAATGATAGTTTAGGCCATCTTGCTGGCGACAAACTGCTGTATGCTGTTTCTAGAAGAATCAAAAACACCATTCGCGATTCTGATGTAGTGGGTCGGTTGGGTGGAGATGAGTTCTTAGTCATCATGGATGCCCTGCAAAGCACTGATCATGCCGCTGAAAAATCTCAAAAAATTATTCATGCACTGCAGTCAGAATTTTTAATTGATGATAAAGAGCTGTTCATTACGGCCAGCATCGGCATTTCGATTTTCCCTCAAGATGGGATAGACGTGGATAGCATGATTAAAGCTTCTGATATTGCGATGTATCACGTCAAAAATAAGGGGAAAAATAACTTCTGTTTCTATTCCAAAGAATTAAGTAAGAATGTGGAAGAGCGCTTTACTATTGAAAATCAATTGCGACGCGCACTAGAACGTAATCAATTTGAAATTTATTACCAACCGCAAGTCTCATTATCCAACAGAAGAATTATCGGGGCAGAGGCATTGATTCGATGGAACCATCCAGAGTTGGGCATCGTCTCCCCTGCAAAATTTATTCCTCTTGCAGAAGAAACGGGCATTATTTTACACATTGGTGAGTGGGCACTCACACAGGCGGCAATGCATGCCAAAGCATGGATTAACGAATCAAGCGATCTAAGAAGTATTGCTGTTAACGTCTCAGGTGTACAAATTATGCAAAGTAACTTTGCTGATACGGTGTATGGCATTTTGCTCGAAACAGATTGTGATCCCGCGTTACTTGAGCTCGAAATCACTGAGAGCACTGTCATGCAAAACACGCAGCATGTGATTAACACTTTCGATCAAATCAAAAACATGGGCGTGCGTTTGGCTATTGATGATTTTGGCACAGGTTACTCCTCTTTATCCAATCTAAAGCGCTTACCGTTAGACACACTGAAAATTGACCGCTCATTTATACAAGATCTACCGCACGACGTGGATGATGCGGCGATTGCAAGCGCAATCTATGCAATGGCTTGCAGTCTGGGTTTTTCTGTCATTGCAGAGGGTGTTGAAACAGTTGAGCAAGAGCAGTTTTTAAAACAAATGGGATGCACTGAAGCACAAGGGTATCTTTACAGCAAACCTGTGACCGCTTCAGAATTTATTGCGCTACTCAAAGCACAAGCAAATATCAAGGACGGCAAATAAAATGCAACAGCATGCACACTTTATCGATATTAACCAATTATGCGTAGGCCTATATATTCATTTGGATTTGGGCTGGATGGATCATCCATTTACCTTAAGTAACTTTAAGGTTCAAAATGACACGCAAATTGATAAAATCAAAAAAATTGGTCTAAAAAAATTACGTTATGACCCTAATCGCAGCGACTGCACGCCGCTCTCACTCACGCCGCTCTCACTCACGCCGATTAAGAGCGATATTAATGCTGAGTTAGCCAAGCACACCCATCAGGTGCCAGCTAAAAAGTTTGAACACACGCTGCCCGAAGCCAAACAGGAAAGACTCAAACAATTACAGCGCGCGATTAATTATAACGAGAAAAAATTTGTTGAAACCAGCAATATTGTTAAGGACATTAACCGCCACATTTTAACTTCGCCTAAAGAATGTGTGCAACAAGCCAAAACCATTGTGACTGATATGGTAACGACAGCACTAATGGAAGGTGACATTGCGATTCATGCGCTCAATGGTCATCAATCAAGCGATTTACACTATCAGCATTCACTCAACGTGACTGTGCTGGCGTTAATGCTGGCTAAATCCATCGACATTTCTGAACAGGAAACGCACTTATTAGGAATGTCCGCGTTATTGCATGATATTGGCAAAGCTGAAATACATGAGCATATCCTGATTAAAAAAGATACGCTGGCTGGCAGTGAGCTCAAACAATATCAGGAGCACTCTACAACAGGTGCGCGTATGGCAACAGACGCAGGTCTGGACACACGTATTGCAAAAATACTGTTACACCATCACGAGTATGCGGATGGTTCAGGTTTTCCTTTAGGGTTAAAATCTAACGAGATCGACCTGCTTGCAAAAATCATTGCCATTTCCAATACCTATGATAATTTATGCAACCCAAACAACCCGTTACACGCCAAAACACCGTACGAAACTTTAGGGGTCATGTATTCACAACTACGTGCTAGATTTGATGAAGACCTACTCAAACGTTTCATCAAATCGCTAGGCATTTATCCACCTGGCAGTATCGTCAAGCTCTCAAACAGTCAGTATGCTACTGTTGTTTCTAGCAACCCCAACTATCCACTCAGACCCTACATCAAAGTGCATAAGCCTGACGACGACCCCTTTTCACCGACCATTCTGGATTTACGTGAAGAAGCCACCATCAGCATCACTAACTGTCTAAGACCCAGCCAGTTACCTGCCGATGTATTAAGCTTTATTTCTCCACGTAAGAACGTGAGCTATTTTATTAGCCCAGACACCGTGCCAGAAGCCATTACTGCCTGATGCCACCAGTTAAATATAGGTGATAAAGTCTAAGCTTAATCAGTATGCTGCTCATGGTGTTGTGGTGCTTTTAACATATCTATCATGCCATTAAAACTATTAATGGTCGCGCGCTCATCTTGGCTTAGCTTTGTCTCCGCTTGCTTTAGAGCAATAGATAAGCGCTCAGCGTCCGCTAAAGGTACACCCGCACTGATTAAATGATTTGTTTGCGCAAGATTGGCATCACCACACATCAGCGTATGCCAATGCCCATCAGTTAACTTTAACAATGCACGCCCACCTTTGGGCTCCTGAATCCAATCTGCAATCGCATGTTCCCCGCTCATCACAACGACAGGCACACGAATCGGGTGATTGGGCTTTTCCCATTGCGCTTTAATAGTGGCTTCAACTGCTGCTGTTTGCGCAACCTCGGCAATGCCTTTACTCATCAGCGCCACTAAGCTGACGAATAATAAAATCATGATAGGTAAATACTTGCGACTTGCTGACATAGTTGTTCTCCTTATTGATTAAGGGTTAGGCAAAAGAGCGTTGCCTAACCAAATTAATGTTAGTAGTTCCAAGTAACCCCAGCATAAACCGAACGGCCATCTCCTGGTAAAAATCGTCTTAGGTCTGCCCCTGCATCAGCGGCACTTCTAAACGCCTCTACCGAAGCCGCATATTTTTGATTAGCCAAATTACGACCTTCTAAAAACCATGCCCAATGCGCGTCAATCTTCTGTCCTGCTTTTATGCCCCAGATAAAATAGTTGTCTGCAAATAAAGTGTTGGCAAAATCAACGCTATAGTCTTGTGGCGACCACTCAATGGTTGGGCCAATATACAAGCCATTTAAGAAGTGATTGCCACGGTAAATGAGCTCTGAGCGTAATAGCGAGCGCTGAACACCAGGCAAGCGATTATTGCCAAAGGCAGCATCGCCATCTAATTTAAAGTCATTGATTAGCAAACTACTTCTAGATTCTAAATTGAGCGGCAATCTTGCTGTTAAACCTAACTCAAGTCCTTTGTGGATGGTTTTATCTGCGTTGATAGTGGTGGAGTCGCCAGGGATCGCAGATACCTGTAACATTTCATCGTGCAGTCTGGCGTAGTAAAGCGCAATATCCCAATCGATATACTCACTATTGCCTCTAGAGCCCACTTCAAACGTTGTCCCTGTTTGCGCTTTGAGTGTGCTGGCGACTGCTGGATTAACTAACTCTCCAAATGAAGGCGGCTCAAAGCTACGCGAAACATTCGCAAACAACTGTACTTGTGGCTGTAATTGATACATCAGACCAAGTTTAGGGCTTACATGCGAATACGTCTTGTCATAGCTCTCGTTCCCCGTTGCAGGATTGATAAACCTATCTTTTGCTTCTCTTTTTGAGTAGGTGTACTGCAAACCTGCAATCATTGATAAATCAGGCATTACAAATAATCTGTTTTCTGCAAAAGCTTCAAAATTACTTGCCGTTAAATCGAAGTCATTTGTCATCGCTCCTTTTTGCGTTTGAATATTGCGATAACGCTTGTCTCTAGTTTCACCATAAGTGGGACTCACACCAACCACCCACTCATTTCTCATTCCTGCAAGCTCACCCTCATGTTTTAGCTTAGCGCTTAAACCGAAATCATTCGTTTTCTGGTCAATCACACCTAAAGTAGCAAATGTGCCGGTTGAAAATGGCGGAAATGGCAAGAAAGATAAATAAGCCAAATCAACAATCGGGTGGTATAGATTTTTGTTTGAATAAAATGCGCCCAGCTCTAATTGCGTATGATCAAAACGGATTGTGGTCTTATTGGCAATTCGCCATAAATCAATATTGCGTTCCCAAATGCCTGTACCACTGAGAATTGCATTGGCTGGACTTTCGTCATTCTGCGAAAATTTAGGATTAGTCTCCAGTTGCGTTTTAGATAAGTTGCCTGGAATTTGTGAATCATTATTGGTATAGCCAATGTAAAATCTTGTCTCAATATCATCACTCACTTTATAACCAATGTTGCCATTGATTCTTTGTGCCTCTTGCTCTGCATCATGCCTGTAACTATTTTGGCTATACCCTGAAACCGCAACAAAATAATCTAATTGATCTATCACACCACCTGTTTGTAGTCCTAAGCGTTGATAACCAAAGCTACCGAATTCAGTTCTTGCTTGAAACTTTGGCGCGGTATAACCAGTAGGCGAAATAAAATTAATTGACCCACCTAGATTACTTGCGCCAAATTGCAACGCATTAGCACCGCGATAGACCTCTATATAGTCGGTTGCATATGGATCAATTGCTGGGAAATCAAAGCTGCCATCTGCAAGATTTACAGGTATGCCATCTTGCATTAGTTTCAACCCGCGACCATGAAATGTTCTCTGCAATCCTGAACCGCGAATCGAAAGTCGTGTTTCTTCAGATCCAAAACGAGACTGCACATACACGCCGCTCGCCAAGCCTAAACTATCATTGTAGTTAGACATACGACCTTCTCGTACTGTTTCCATATTGACTAGAGTCGTACCGCCCGCAGTTTTATCAAGTTCTACCTTTGCTTCCTCTTTGGTCGGCTGAGTCAAAGAGGCCGATTCCTTTTTAGTCACCACAGATATTTCATCCAAATGAATCGTTCCTTCATGCTCGGCTAATCCTGTAAGTGGCAACGCAGCTAATACTGCTGCAAAAATTTGTTTGTAATACATAAGATGCTCCCGTTAATTTTTATAATATGCAAATAGAATGATGTGTTAACACTAGTCGCAACAAACCGCCCTCTGGTTGAGCTGTAAGTGCGGTGTGTAGTTCGTCTTGTTAGATATATTCAGCACGTAACAAGCCGCATACCTTGCTTCACCAAGGCACATTGAATATCCCAATCGGTATTTAAGTTACAAAATGCGCTACCACAGCTGGCATCAGCCAACAATGGCGCGCAGCTTATCACTGCAAATGCTGCTTTTAGAAAACGCATGAACTACCCCTTAATCAACTGCTGAGCCTCAATGATGAGGCTCACAATAAAACCAACTCACCATTTAAAAACTCAAATGGTCAATAGCAAAGCTAGGTGAATTAAAGGGTAGGGGGTGCCTGACTAGGCGGGGAAATGAAAGTAGTGGAAAATACAAAAAGAGTACTGTACTGCGCAAGCTGATGTGCGACGACCTCTAATCGCACAATCATCTCAGCGTGAGGCGCTGGCAACATCACATCCGCCACACCAGCGTGGCAGAACGGACAATGCTCCATATGATGACTGATTGAAGCGGGTTGTTGATCAGGCTTAACATCCAGTGCCATTTGCAACTGCTGACCTTGCGTGGTGACTACTTGGATAAAAAGTTTTTGACCGCTGACACTACAAACCTCTTGCAAGAAACCTTTTGCATTACTTTGACTTGCTAGCGCATGAGAAATACTGGGCGCAAGCGATGCAAACACCATCGCAACCAATGCGACTTTATGCATCCATCGAAATAATCTTTGAGAAATCATAGTGTTGCGTATTCTATAGTAATGTTTGGAAAAGAACCACCCTAATAGAATAAAGTCACGCCCACATTCACAGAGCGTCCCATTCCAGGCACCTGCACGCCTTGCTGTGGAGCCAAAGCTGTAGACATCATCGTAGCCCCCTGACCAATATATGCACCACCCAAGGGATACTCATATTTCCTATCAAATAGATTCTCTACACCCAAATCAAAACGGGCTTTCTTCCAATCATAACTGGTATAAAAATTCATCAAACTATATCCAGCAGTTTGATTTTCTTTACGAATCGCTTGAGTATGATCTTTTGCAGCGACTAACTTCACCTCCAGATTGTTTTTCCATCCACCTAACCGATGTTCCACTCCAAACTTGGCATTAAGCGGCATGATGTTATACAGATCATCATCTGTTTCTGTATTTTCACCTCTAACGTAATTTAACAATGCAGTTGCGGTAAAGCTACCCATATCACCACCGTTATTGATCAGTTTTTTACCTTTAATATCAATGCCATAAATACGTGCCGATTGATTATCTAAGCTTAGATTCACAAAGCCATCTGTTCTGGTAGCGCAAGTTTTGCCTATACTTGCACACGTCACGGCATCAATATAATCATCCACATAGGTAAAGTACGGCGTGATAGCGAGTTTCCAATCCTGATTGGCTGCATCATGCCACTTAGCTGTAACACTCAATGTATGTGCAGTTTCTGGGTTTAAATTGAGATTACCTACATACCCATTACCATCTCCAACCCAGTTGTTCATGTTCATAACCATAGAGTTACTATTTGCCCAGCTGTAGCGCTCATATACATTAGGTGATCTTGTCTTGATTGAGTAACCTGCCTCGTAGCTTTGTGTGCTATCTGGGGTAAAGCGTGCTAAGACTGTTATATCAATATTGTTATCAGTCTTACTTCTATCAGTAGCATTAAATGCGGCAGCGGCAGCACCATACATCATGGCGTTATAACCTGCTACATTATCTGCATTCATTTTGACAGTACTACTACGCATACCCACTTGTGTGAACCATTGCTGACTCCACTGGGAATCCATTTCAGCATAAATATCATAATGATCCCGCTGACCATTATTGATATTCACAAATGTATTGGGTGACATCATCGCACTATTGTCCACGGCTTGCCAATAGTCATCTAAACGGTAACGCTGATACTCAACCCCAACCTTCAGCAAATCCCGTTCAGACATATCTATACTGCCTTTTAGTTTGATGCCAGTTGTTCTACCCAAGGTATCCATTGGCATGCCAGCTACATTTCCAGCTGCGCCGTACCAAAATAACTTATCTTCACCAAACTGCATACTATGACGCACACGCTCATGATAAGCCTGCGCTTCTAACTTACCCCAATGGTATTTTCCTTCATATTTAAAGTTATATTGCTGTGCATCATTATCAGTCATATCCATACGCTGATTGGCGAAACCTTGATTAGGAATACTTTGCAGCCCTAACTTAAACTCAAACAAGTGGTTATCGCGATGTAAGCCAAAAGCTAAGGCGTGGTGAATGGATTGATAGTAGCTGGAACCGACTTCATCGCCATCTAGCCAACCTCTTCCCGATGCAGCCAAGCCAGCAGCTTTAAAATTACCACCTGCATGGTAATTATTAGCCTCTACCGTTGAACCTGTATAGCGCATATAGGCATCTTCATTCGCAACACTTGCGGACAAGTTAACGCCCCTAGCGTTATTGTTACTTTTATAGAATGCGTTAACAAAAGCGTGAGTTAACAATCCTTCCCCCGAACGTGCAAACGCAGGCTTTTCTGAACTCACCTGTATTGTGCCTGCAATACTATCGCCACCTAAACTGACTGGAGAGATACCTGCATAAACATCTAAAAATCCAATATTTGCTGGCGAGATATAAGAAAGCGGAGGATTCATGTGGTTAGCACAACTCGAAATCAAATCCATCCCATCCACTTGAATACGAATGCGATCATCTGCTAAGCCATGTATCACGGGTAAGCTAGATACGCCACCCGCATGATATAAGCTCACGCCCATCTCATTTTCCAGCAATTTTGCGGCATCCCCTGCTGTAGTGGCGTAATCCTTATTCAAAGGTAAATTTTCTTCAGAAATCACATTAATATCATCTAGCTTCAAATGCTCTGCTAGCGCCGAATTAGATACTAATAAGGCTATCAACGTTTGTATGCACACCAAACGTATATTTTTACATTTCATCTTGTACTCCTAAGCAATTACTTAAATCAAAAAATAGAATTGATTAGTTGGTGGACTCAAAAAATGCATGCGCAAACATGTGAGACGAGCACGACTCGTTCTAGAGTTAAGACATCACTTAAAAAAGGAACACCAACCAATCGTTAGATTGAGAGATGAAGTGCTGGAGGAGCGCGAGTGAGCGGTGCTTGAAAACTGGGGGTGGTAAAGAGTGGTGTCTGATAGGGGTCTTGAATATGCTTTTCTAGCTGTTCTAGATAAAGCGCAAACATCGGGCTTACTTCTGGCACCACCGCATCCATCACGCCAGCATGGCAGAATGGACAATGATCCATATGATGACTGAAGCTGATGGGGTGCTGACTTCCAGACTCGACATCAAACACTGTTTGCTGTGCTTGACCTTGTGCTGTGACCACTTGAATGTAAAACTTTTGACCGCTTGCGTTACAAACTTCTTGCAAGAAGCCTTTTGCATTACTTTGACTTGCTAACGCATGGGAAATGCTAGGCGCAAGCGATGCAAACACCATCGCAAACAATGCGACCTTGTGCATCCAGCGAAATAATTTTTGTGAAAACATGAGTGTATTTTAACCTGCGTCGCGTAAAATTCAAACTATCAAATACTTACAATAGGAACACAAATGGCTGCTGGCAGTTTATTAGCATTACTCGATGACATTGCAACCATTTTAGATGACGTCTCTGTCATGACTCAAATGGCTGCAAAAAAAACCGCAGGCGTATTAGGAGATGACCTTGCGCTAAACGCACAACAAGTGACTGGCGTATCTGCTGAGCGCGAGCTGCCAGTGGTATGGGCTGTGGCAAAAGGCTCCTTCATTAACAAACTCATTTTGGTGCCTACAGCGCTTGCCATTAGTTATTTTGCACCTTGGGCAATCACGCCACTATTGATGATAGGCGGGGCCTTTTTATGTTTTGAGGGATTTGAAAAGATTGCGCACAAACTCTTACACAAACATGAAGACAAAGTGCATCAGGCAGAACTACAACAAGCCGTTGAGAACACGAACGTAGATTTAGTTGCTTTGGAAAAAGACAAAATCAAAGGTGCTATTAGAACTGATTTTATTTTATCGGCTGAGATTATTGTCATTGCACTTGGCACAGTCGCTACCGCCAGCTTTACCAAACAAATTACAGTGGTCGCACTGATTGCTATTATCATGACTATTGGCGTATATGGTTTAGTGGCTGGGATTGTCAAGCTAGACGATTTAGGGCTACACCTCATGCTTAAAAAAGGTGCAAGCATTTTTCGTCAAGCGCAACGCAAATTAGGGGAAAAGCTACTAGCGGTGACACCACACCTGATGCGTACCCTCTCTGTGCTCGGTACAGCGGCAATGTTTTTGGTCGGGGGTAGCATGATAGGGCACAATATACCTATGATCCATCATGCGAGTGAACACATCACTAAAACTTTAAAGCATTTACCAACATTTGGCAGCATATTAAGGACAATATCGCCGATTATAATAGATGGTATTATTGGCTTACTAGTAGGGGCAATTTGCGTGGCAGTATTCGAATTAGGCAAAAAAGTCTGGCCGAATCAAGCTTAAGATTTAGTGCATTGCTTGCGACTGACAAAACCAACGCTGGTTAAACCTAGCAGTAGCAACAGATATACAGAAGGCTCAGGAACTGAGCCCACTAAAGTTATATCTCCTCCAGCGTTTACTGGTAAAGCGTCACTAAGACCAATAATCAGCGCGGGCTTAGTGGGATTCGTAATAAAAATGTCACCTGTTGAAATTACTGCTCCAGAGCCCTCAGAGCCTAAATTCCCAATTAAAGTATTTACATTTCCAACATCTAATTTTGCTGTTGTACCGACAATCAGTGAGCTACTCGCACTTATTGAAATGTTCCCACCTGCCGCTTCCAAAACGCCATTCAATATAACATTACTACCAGACAAGCTGATGTTCGGTGCGATTAAGCTTGCATTTACGCCAACATCAAGGATACCTCCAGCAATTAAACGAATGAAAGTATCATTTTGCAATATGCCATCCGTAAACAAAAAGTCACCATCACAACTTGCTTGATAGCCATTCTCAAAAGAAACCGTTAGATTGCGACTACAACTAAAGCTTGGACTCACAGCACTTACATTTGCAGATGCTATTAGCGGCGCAAGAGACGCTACCAAATATGCCACCATACAAATCTTTTGAATAAATGTACGCATGAAAATTCCCATATAATTCCGCCCCATGGTAGCAGCAACATAAAAAAAATCTATATGCCAACAGAACTAGATGGTAATTAAAATATACACAAACTTGATACCCCAAAATAAGTGCTTCAAATTCAAACTATTTCTTACTTAATACATTGCGTAATAACCTTTAATTTGGTTATCAACAAGCTCATAATAACGACTGTTACAGAACTCGCCGTTTAATCAATTTTCTGGAATAACACATGACTGCTACAAACCTTCAAGACTTTTTAGCGCTTCATTTATCAGATCCACAACGCCCAGCGTTATCTAAGATCATCATTGACATTGCGGAAGCTTGTAAAAAAATTGCCATTGCCGTTGATAGCGGTGCGTTGGAAGGCAACATGGGTAGCTTGTCTAATGAAAATATTCAAGGTGAGGTGCAAAAAGCACTGGATGTGATTTCAAATGAGATTTTTATTGAATCCAATCAACAAAGTGGTTTTATCGCTGGAATGGCTTCAGAAGAAACAGAAACCATCATCGAGATCACAAAGAACCGTCGCCCGTATGGCGAATATTTACTACTTTTTGACCCGCTTGATGGCTCCTCAAATGTCAACGTCAACATCTCAGTAGGCACCATTTTCTCGATTTTAAAATGCGCACTGGCAGAGCCCACATTACATGATTTTCTACAGGCTGGGACTCAGCAAATCTGCGCAGGTTACGCACTTTATGGCACATCAACCATGCTGGTATTCACAACAGGCAATGGCACGCATGGATTCACACTAGACACTGAATCAGGTCAGTTTTTTCTAACACATGCCAACATGAGAATTCCAGAAGACACGCAAGAATTTGCCATTAACATGTCCAACTACCGCTTTTGGCAAGCGCCTATACAGCGCTATATTGACGAATGCTTGGTGGGTGAGGAAGGTGAGCGTGAAAAAGATTTTAATATGCGCTGGATCGCTTCCATGGTGGCAGAAATTCACCGTATTTTGGTAAGAGGTGGCGTTTTCATGTATCCCATCGATACCAAGATCATGAAACAGGGTGGCAAGCTCAGATTAATGTACGAAGCGAATCCCATGAGCTTTATTGTTGAGCAAGCAGGGGGCATGGCGACAACTGGCAAAACAAGAATTTTAGAGTTAGTGCCTTCGCAACTCCATCAACGCGTCCCCGTCATCATGGGCAGTAAAAATGAAGTAGATCGAATTATCACCTACCACAAAAAATCTAAAAAATAGACAGCCTAGGGATTACTTAATGACTGGATGCAGCGCTCCAGATTTGTAGCGCTCTGCCATCGTTTCACATTTGATAGGCTGAATGCGAGAAGCTTGTCCCGCAGACCCAAACGCTTCAAAACGCGCTTTACACAAGTCGCTCATGGCCTGAATGGTGACCTTGAAATATTTTCTGGGATCAAACTCTGCTGGGTGCGCATGGAAATATTGTCGTAGTGCTCCAGTAGTCGCCATCCGCAAATCGGTGTCAATATTAATCTTACGTACGCCATGTCGAATCCCTTCGACAATTTCCTCCACAGGGACGCCGTAAGTTTCTCCCATCTCGCCACCAAACGCATTAATGATCTTCAACCAATCCTGAGACACGGATGAAGCACCATGCATCACCAAATGCGTGTTCGGAATGCGCGCATGAATTGCTTTAATACGATGAATCGCCAAAGTATTGCCTGTAGGCGGTCGCGCAAATTTATAAGCACCGTGCGAAGTACCGATGGCAATTGCCAAAGCATCTACGCCAGTTTTTTTCACAAAATCTGCGGCTTCTTCTGGGTCTGTCAACATCTGTGACAAAGATAACTCACCTTCAGCGCCAGAGTCATCCTCTTTCCCAGCCCGACCAGTTTCTAGCGACCCTAATACGCCCAGTTCCCCTTCTACAGATACGCCAATTGCATGCGCAAGCTCAACAATTTTTTTAGTGGCTTCCACGTTATAAGCATAGGTGGAAGGCGTTTTCGCATCTTCCATTAATGAGCCATCCATCATGACGCTGGTAAAACCAGAACGCATCGCTTGAATACAGACCTCGGGGCTGTGTCCGTGGTCTTGATGCATGACGACTGGAATATTCGGGTGCGTCTCGACAGCAGCCAACACCAAGTGCCGCAAAAAAGCTTCCCCTGCATACTTTCTTGCGCCTGCGGATGCCTGCAAAATAACTGGGCTGTCTACCTCTTCTGCCGCCTGCATAATGGCATGCACCTGCTCCATATTATTGACATTAAATGCAGCAATACCATACGCATGCTCTGCAGCATGATCTAATAGTTGACGCAAAGAGACAAGTGCCATGGTTTTTTCTTTTAAAAATTTAATCTGATTAATACTGCTAACACAAACCTTTAGCAACAAAATTTAAAGATCGTAATGCATTCTAAGCAGTTATCTTTAGCCTGACCAGTACATTTCTTTTTATTCCCACTTTTCTATGTCAGATTTTTATCGTTACTGTCATTATCGCCATCAAATCAAAATACTTAAATGTTTGTTTTCCTGTTACGCCTCACAAAGCGCTCTTAAAAGACACTCTTAATATAAACGGTATACATAATTAAACTTTTTTAATTATGTATTGTCGAAATCCGTACCAAAGCAATTATTTAGGAATTACAAAAAAACATAATTCAATGCACGCTCAACCTATTGATATTATTTAAATATTCTCAAAAACAGTTGAGTTGCAATGCTTAAAGGGACGCTTAATGTCACCACCAAAATTATCTGCCATTAGCCTCTGAAATGGCTCTGTTTAAGTAGTTGCAAGAAGTAAGGTAGTTTGAGTTAATCATGGCATATAAGTTGCCTTTCCAATTGTTCGTAAAAAATAAATAATTGGGTAAAGCATGCTAAACAAAGCATTCTCACGCCCGTGTGTGAGGAGATAAGAAAAACATGTTAACTGGCTGGGCAAAAACGCTACTGGACACACTTACCCAATTTACTGGGGAGTCAGAACTTGTTAGTCGTTTCTTTGTAAATCACGGCATTGCAGCCATTTTCTATCTTTTTTTGTTTGCCATCGCTAGCGCAAAATACCAAACACATCAAAAAATTTACGAACGTATTTTGAAGTGGGGATTTGCAATTGGCTTATGTCGAGAGCTATGCATGATCGCCGCCTCTCTGATAGCGTCATTCAATCTAATCGCTCCTGCCAACTTAAACATCATTTTTCTACCACTTGGCCACACTCTTTTGGCGATGGCTATGATGACTATCGCAGCTGGTTATTTATACCTATTACCCAACAAAGAAATTACAGCGCAGCGCTATTTGAAGTGCGCAATTGCAACATCCCTCTTAACCTCCTTTTTGACCTTATGGTGGCAAACAGGTTACGTTTTAAACACTCAAAATGTAGCTCAATCTTGGGTCAATTTGTTGTTTCATATGAATGCGATATTCTGGTTAAGTCTTGCCATATTTTTCGTCATCAAGTACCAGCACAAACCCACCAATAAAACAGTGTTGGTTGCATTAGGTTTGTTTGTGCTATCACAGATTGCAATGCTCTCCAGCATTGTGGTCGACCTGAGTTTCAGTCACGTGTCCACCTCTGTAGGAAGACTCTCTTACCTATTAGCGCTGTTATTGATTGGTTATAGCTACATCTATGAAGGTATCGATGAACACAAACTTGGATTTATCGCCTTGCAAGAAAGTGAAGCCAAACTTAATGCTATGCTCAAAAACATCAATGATCTTGTTTGGCTGAAAGATCCAAACGGCGTTTATTTAGCTTGCAATGCTATGTTTGAGCGATTTTATGGTGCAAAAGAAGCTGACATTATCGGCAAAACAGACTATGACTTTGTCGATAGAGAGCTAGCTGACTTCTTTAGAGACCATGACCGTAAAGCCATAGAAAAAGGTGGTGCCAGCATGAATGAAGAGTGGGTCACCTATGCGGATGACGGCCATCTTGCTTTAGTTGAAACCACTAAAACACCTATGTGGGACCAAGCTGGCAACCTGATTGGTGTATTAGGGATTGCACATGACATTACTGTACACAAAAACTTGGAGACACAAGGTCGACAATTTCAATTTATCGTCAACTCTTCTCAAGATGCCATAATTAGTAAAACAAAAGATAGCATCGTGACAAGTTGGAACTACGGCGCCGAAAAAATATTTGGCTATACCGCTAGCGAAATGATCGGTCAATCCATACTTACCCTATTTCCACAAGAGCTCAGATCAGAAGAGCATGACATTCAAACAAAAATTTATAAAGGTCAAAGCGTTCCACACTTTGAAACTGTGCGACTGCACAAATCTGGTAGAAACATTCATATTTCATTAACCGCCTCTCCCATTTATGACGAAACTGGAGAGATAACAGGAACCTCAGTTATCGGTCGCGATATTACCGAGCGCATCGTAGCAGATCGACATATCCAACGCTTGACCAAACTCTATAAAGCACTGTCCGTAATCAACCAAGCGATTGTCCACATGGAACGCCAAGAGGATCTATTTCCGCTCCTATGCCGATGTACAGTAGAGTATGGCGGCTTAAGCATGGCGTGGGTGGGTCAATTAAATCTCACTACATCACAGATTAAACCTGTGGCAATCTATGGAGCTCATCCAGAGTGCCTAGATAAAATTTTTATTTCAGCAGATGCCAGCATCCCCGCAGGACAAGGTCCCGCAGGAATATCCGTCAGAGAAAACAGACAAATTGTCTGCAATGATGTGTCTGCCGAGCAAACCTCATTAGCATGGAGAGATATGATATTAGCTAATGGATGGAATGCAATATGCACTAGCCCCATTAACCGAGGTGGGAAACCATTTGCGGTACTCTGCGTATACGACACGAACACAGATGCTTTTGATAGTAAAATTGTTGAGCTACTTGAGGAAATGTGCACAGATATTGCCTTTGCACTTGATAATTTCGACCACGAGACACAGCGTCAGATCGCAGAAGAGTCGCAACGCTTGGCGGCTTCTGTATACAAATCTAGTAGTGAGGCCATGGTAGTAACCAATGCCAATCGAGAAATAGTCGATGTCAACCCAGCCTTCACAGAAATCACTGGCTATACAAAAAGTGAAATCATAGGAAAAAACACGGAGATGCTGAGATCTCCCGAGCATGATGAAGAAATATACCCATTGATGCGTGAACAAATCCACCTCATAGGAAAATGGCAAGGTGAAACTTGGGCAAAAAGAAAAAGTAATGAAGTATTTCCTATTTGGCTCACCTGCAACACCATTTATAACGATGACGAAAGCGTCAATTATCGTGTTTCGCTCTTTACAGATATTTCACAAAAAAAGAAATCGGAAGAGCTGATTTGGCGTCAGGCAAACTTGGATTCGCTTACTGGCTTACCAAATCGCCAAATGTTTAATGACAGACTTTCACAAGAAATTAAAAAATCCAATCGATCTGGGTTGCCATTAGCCTTGCTATTTTTAGATTTAGATAACTTCAAAGAGATTAACGATACTCTAGGGCATAGTATTGGTGACAAGTTACTTCAAGAGGCGGCTCATCGCATCCTTGCTTGTATTAGACAATCTGACACTATGGCACGCCTTGGTGGGGATGAATTTACTGCGATTCTTGGAGACTTAGAAGATATCAACGATGTTTACCGTATCGCAGATAACATACTTAAAAAAATTCAAATGCCATTTAAGCTGGATGATGAGATTCTTTACATCTCAACTAGTATCGGCATTACCTTTTATCCAACCGATGCTACAGATGCTGATAGCCTGATTAAAAATGCGGATCAAGCGATGTATGCAGCCAAAAAAGCCGGACGAAACCACATCAGTTTTTTCACAAGAACCATGCAAAATGTAGCAGAAAAACGCATGCGTTTGCTGAATGAATTGCACCACGCCATGTATTACAACCAGATATGGGTAGCATACCAACCAATTGTGAATCTAAAAACGGGTAGAATTACCAAAGCCGAAGCGCTTGCTCGCTGGGATCACCCAATGTTAGGTTCCATCAGCCCGACAGAGTTTATACCACTTGCAGAACACTCCGGGTTAATTATTGAAATTGGTGACTGGATATTTAAACAAGCCATGCTACAGGTTAAACGATGCCAAATCGCGTTTGATCCCGCATTTCAAATCAGCGTAAACAAATCTCCCTTACAGGTGACAGACAAACATGAAAAAACACAACCTTGGCATCTACAACTGAAAGAAGCCAACTTATCAGGCAGAAGTATCGTGGCAGAAATTACAGAAGGTCTACTGTTAGAAAGTAACGCTTTTATCAATTTAAAACTGATAGAGTTTCGAGATGCAGGGATTCAGGTAGCATTGGATGACTTTGGCACTGGCTACTCATCCTTATCCTACCTACAAAAATTTGATATCGATTACATCAAAATTGACCAGTCTTTTGTGAAGTCTCTGGGAAATACGAAAGAAAGCATTGCCTTATGTGAAGCGATTATAGTGATGGCACACAAATTAGGCATGAAAGTGATTGCGGAGGGCATTGAAACACATGAGCAACGTGAGATACTCTTTAAAATTGGGTGCGACTTCGGTCAAGGTTATTTCTTTAGCAAACCCTTGCCCGCAAAAGAATTTGAGGCGCTACTCAATACAAATCAAGCACACATTATGATTTAATACTCACAAAGCATTATTCATTTTGCTGCTGCGCCTCATAAACCTCATACGCATTAATGATTTTTTGTACTAAAGGATGACGTACAACATCTTGACTTAAGAAGTGCGTCATTGCTATACCTTTAACATCTTTTAAAATTTTCTGCGCTTCCACCAGACCGCTTTTTTGATGGCGCTGTAAATCAATTTGCGTTACATCTCCCGTAATCACGGCTTTGGTGCCAAACCCGATGCGCGTTAAAAACATTTTCATTTGTTCAGGTGTGGTGTTCTGCGCTTCATCTAAAATAATAAAGCTTTGGTTAAGGGTACGGCCGCGCATATAAGCCAAAGGAGCCACTTCTATGGCACCGCGCTCAAACATTTTATTGACTGCATCATAGCCCGCTAAATCATATAGCGCATCATAAAGTGGACGTAAATACGGATCTACTTTTTGATTCAAATCACCTGGCAAAAAGCCCAAACGTTCACCCGCCTCTACCGCAGGACGCACTAACACGATTCTTTTGACACGGTCACGCGTCATGGCATCCACCGCGCTGGCTACAGCTAAATAAGTTTTACCCGTACCGGCTGGGCCAATGCCAAATGTAATATCAAAATCTTGAATTTGCTGCAAATAAGCAACTTGCCTAGGCGTGCGACCATGCAAATCTCCGCGACGCGTCATTAGTACTGGCATGTTCGATGTTGTCACGTCCTCTGGTTTAAGCCGATCCACTTCGACCAAACCCAGCTGAATTTCTTCCAGCTCTATCGGTTTTTTGGCGCGCACATAAAAGTTTTCTAACATTTGTGCTGCCATGCGCACATTATCTTGCTTGCCTGAAATATTAAACGTGCTACCACGGCGGTTAATATTCACATCCAAAGCAGTCTCAATCTGCTTCACATTTTCATCCAACGCACCGCATAGATTAGCGAGACGTACATTGTCTTCAGGACTCAGTGTAATTTCCATGGCTTAAACTATTTCACCTTGTAAGCGTTTAGGGTTACTCACATCTGTAATTTTTACATTCACAAAAGTATTGATTAAACCCACCTCTCCAGCAATATCGACTACGCGATTATTATCTGTTTTTCCTGCCAGAAAATCTGCATTTTTCCATGAGACCCCATCAATCAGCACGCGTTGCACTGTGCCTAGCATGGCGCGGCTAATTGCATCGCCTTGCGCTTCGTTAATGGCTTGCAATTTTGCCAGACGCACCAGCTTCATGTCTTGTGGCGTATCATCTTTCAAAAACGCAGCGGGCGTACCAGGACGTGGACTATATAAAAAGCTAAAACTGTAATCAAAATTAACGTCTTGCATCAGCTTCACCGTCGCATCAAAATCAGTTTCTGTCTCGCCTGGGAACCCTACAATAAAATCTGAAGTGAAGGTTAAACCAGGATTCGCAGCTTTAAGCTTACGGATAATCGATTTATATTGCAGTACAGTATAGTTACGCTTCATTGCCATCAACACACGGTCACCCCCAGCTTGTACTGGTAGGTGCAACTGCACAGCCAATTTTGGCACAGTCGCAAAACAATTGATGAGCCGCTCACTCATTTCATTAGGATGGCTCGTGGTAAAACGAATGCGCCCAATTTCTGGAATCTCGGCAATCGTTTCTATAAGCATCGCCAAATCGGCTTCTACACCTTCATACTCAGCGCGATACGCATTGACATTTTGGCCAAGCAACGTGATTTCTTTTACGCCTTGCGCTGCCAAGTGCACCGCTTCTGTCAAAATATCCGCAAATGGTCGTGACACCTCTTCACCACGCGTGAAGGGCACAACGCAAAAACTGCAATACTTACTGCAGCCCTCCATAATGCTTAAAAACGCGGATGCACCGTCTATGCGCGGTGGTGGTAAATGATCAAATTTCTCAATCTCAGGAAAGCGAATATCCACCTGCGATTGACCGCTACTTTGCTTATTTCTAATCATGTCAGGCAGGCGATGCAAGGTTTGCGGCCCAAAGACTACATCGACATAGGGCGCACGCTCAATAATATGCGCACCTTCCTGACTCGCCACACAACCACCGACACCAATGATTAAGTTAGGATTTTTTTCTTTTAGCGGAATAAATCGACCTAAGTGACTAAATACTTTATCTTCTGCCTTTTCACGCACAGAGCAAGTGTTGAGCAAAATCACGTCGGCTTCTTCTACAGTTTGGGTTTCCACCATACCTTCGCTGCTATTCAACATATCAGCCATACGCGATGAATCGTATTCATTCATCTGGCAACCGAAGGTTTTGATAAAGACTTTTTTGGGTGTGCTCAAAACGTTAACACTTAAATTTAAAACGCAATTTTAACGTATTTGACTGACAAGCTAGTAATTATTCACTCATTGACTGCCCCACCCGAACAAAACGATCTCAAACCAAATAGATTGATTTACTTTAACAAAGACTGGAATGAAGAATACGGCGGCTATTTAGATGTCTGGAATAAAGAAGTGACTGAGCTTTGCGGCTATTTTGCACCAAGCTTCAACCGTGCTTGTGGCTTTGTACAGGCAAGCATAGCTGGCATGGCGTGATGCCTGTAACTTATCCGCCCGAAATGATGAGGCGCTCGTTTGCCGTATACTACTACACCCAAAAAGCCCCAGCCGATTGGGATGGCACCGCACATTCCACCATATTCAAAGCTAGGCCAGACGAGTGGATAAAAGGCAACGTCAAAATGCCTATCGAAAATGCCGTGCACAATATGAGGCAAACATTTAGTTCTGCCAAGGCAAATATCAGATCAATGCTTAAAAGCTAAACAACTTTAGATAAACAGGTAGGGTATCAAGCACTACCTGTTTATCAGCACAAGCCACACTGACATGCCCTCTATGGCTAGACAGAGCTGGAAAGATAATCACCTAAGCGATGCGCGAGCATTGCCAGCGTAAATGTAGGATTACATGGTCCACCAGTAGCATAGACACTACTACCTGCCACAAACAGGTTTTTCATTCCGTGCACTCTAGAGTTTTCATCTACTACGCCATATTTTGGGGTGCTAGACATTCTCGTTGTGCCCATTTGATGGCAATGCGCACCGAAATTTTTAATTTCCACGTTCTTGTCCAAAATTTCATCACGCAAATGTACTCTGGCATATCCAAGCTTGGCTATTTCTTTTGCTGCTTCCATACCTAAAGTACGTATAGTATTCAGGTCATATTGTGTATATTGCCAATCCAAAATTATTTTAGGAACGCCAAACCTATCTTTTTCTGTATCCAAGGTGATACGACTATTAGGGTTGGGCGACTGCTCAATAATCGACGTAATCAGACCATCACCATCGCAATCAAAATCCACCATTTTTCTTGATAACTCGGTCGCAGTCTCTGATTGGCATACCAATTGGCGAAGCTTATGCTTTAATGCCGCCGTTCTACCATAATCAATAATCGTCTCATTGGGACTAAACAATAAATGCCCAGAACCCACATTGGCTTTACTCGAAAATGCAGTGGTAGATCTAATGGCAATGCCGCCCTTCCATGGTTTAGGATTGTCAATTGCAAACCGACCAAAACCAATATTGAAATGCTCCATAAAACAGCGACCGACCATGTCCCCAGCATTGCCTATTCCCGTTTTAACTTGACTATTGGCAGCCAACAGCATCCTTGCGTTTTCTATGGCACCCATCGCCAGCACATATTGATTGGCAGAAAATTTGAATTTCGCTAATTTGTTATTCGTGATTTCCAAATGATTGACATGATCCAAAGTATGATCAAGCTGTATATTGGTAAGACTAGCATTGATATACAGGTCTATCTGTTTTGACTCTTTGAGTTCCTTTTGGTATTTACTGTTAAATCTGGTGGGAGGGCTTAAGCTAAACATAAACTGCGTAAAGTTGGTAAAACCTAACTCTTTCTTATTCATGAAAGCGTCTTTAGGCAAATCCAGCACAGCTTTGGCCGCATCAAAATATTTAAATACTTCATCTTTTGAGATAGGCCAACCTGGCATGCCATTCATCTCTCTTTTAAAATCTGCCTCTTCAAAGAAAGAGCACATGCCACCCCAATGGTTTGAAGCGCCGCCTAAATATCTTAATCGGCAGTTTTTTACAGAATCAAAGTAATCTAAACCAATGCTTTTTCCGTTATACAAATCTTGAGATTGTTGGGAATACTCTAATCCACCGCCTTCCAGCAAAGCCACACGTTTACCACGTGCTGCCAGAACTCTTGCAATGATAATGCCAGAAGGACCCGCTCCCGCAATGCAGACATCATACTGTCTCATGTTGGCTGTATTCGATACTAAATTTAAATCAATTAACATATGCAGACTACCTTAACCTGTTATATCAGACTTCAACATCACCCAACCATTGACGATTAGGTAGTCATCATCTAACGACTTGTGATCTAAAGACTGGTGATTTTTCGTTTTAAAAGTCGCCAACTGGCCTAAATAAAAAATACCTGAAACCGCCAATAACTTTAAAAAAGTTCGCTTACTTACCGACATCGTCTGCTTATTCACCACACACCTCTTCATTATTGAGCTTGGAAAATACTAACATACTTTAAAATCCCAGCCTACCTACAAAAATACATAGGATTAATCTTTAAACACAGCTAATCTTAACAGTTTTCATTGTCCACTATTAATGTGACAATCATTCAAACATTTGTACGCGACAGTATCCTCATTTAAAAGTAAAATTTCAACATGCAAGCACTCCCTATTTTCTACAATATTAAAAACCGCCGCTGTGTAGTCATTGGTGGTGGCGATATCGCTTTACGCAAAGTGAATGTACTACTTAAAGCCCATGCAGCCATCACGCTGGTCTCACCAAAAGTGTGCTCAGACATTCAGGCTTTGATTTCTGCGCAAACAATTCAATATATACAAGATCATTTTACCCCTGTACATCTCACAGATGCTTGTCTAGTGATTGCCGCGACTGATGATGAAACAGTGAATCAAGCGGTTTCAGTTGCATCACAAAAACAGAATATCCCTGTAAATGTAGTTGATGCGCCAAGTTTATGCACATTTACCATGGGCTCTATTATTGACCGCAGCCCAGTTGTCATTGCAATCTCTTCTGAAGGCAATGCACCAGTGCTCGCGCGCTATATCCGCACTAAAATCGAAACCATGCTGCCTGCCAGCTATGGTCGCATAGCCACCATAGCTGGCGAATTTAGAGATCAAGTTAAAGCTAAATTTGCCAGCACACAAGCGCGCCGCCATTTTTGGGAAGAAGTGTTGCAAGGTCCCGTGGTTGAGCGCGTGCTCTCTGGTCAGGAAGATGCTGCTCGCAACCTTTTGCAAGGTTTACTTAGCGACACACCCGATACACATCCCAAGGGAGAAGTGTACTTAGTAGGCGGCGGGCCAGGTGAGCCTGATTTATTAACATTCCGTGCGCTACGTCTGATGCAGCAGTGCGATGTTTGCGTATACGACAAACTCGTCAGCCCAGAAGTCATGGAGCTCGTGCGTCGCGATGCAGAGCTTATCTACGTGGGTAAAGCACGCAATCAGCATACGCTACCTCAAGAAGAAATCAATCATCTTTTAACCAGACTTGCACTTGAAGGCAAACGCGTATTGCGGCTCAAAGGCGGAGATCCCTTTATTTTTGGGCGTGGCGGAGAAGAAATCGAAACCCTCATGGCTCATGGCATTCCCTTTCAGGTGGTGCCAGGTATCACCGCGGCGAATGGCGTATCTAGTTACGCGGGAATTCCACTCACGCATCGCGACTATGCGCAAGCATGCCTATTTATCACTGGACATTTGAAAGACGGTACCGTTGACTTAGACTGGGAGGCGATGATGCGCCCACGTCAAACTGTGGTCATTTATATGGGCTTGATTGGACTCGCTGAAATTTGTAAACAATTGATTTTACGTGGAGTTTCCGCTACCATGCCCATAGCGGTTATACAACAGGGCACCACACAAAGACAGCGTGTGATTACGGGAACACTCTCTGACATTGCAGAAAAAGTAATACTTGCAGACTTAAAGCCCCCTTGTTTAACGATTATTGGTGAAGTGGTACTACTAAGAGATAAATTAAATTGGTTTAAACCTTAAATTTGAACAATCCAGCTAAACATATCTAGCATATATTTCCAACATGCCCATTCAACATATTCGTAATGCTAGCAGAGACGCTTCTGCACTCTTCTATATTTTAGTGCTTGACCAAAATATAGCGTTTTCTCAGGCGTTAAAAGTAGATATCGAATCCCAGTTGCCCGTAGAAGTATTTACCGTCAGTACATTAGACAGTGCCCGAACATTATTAACCGCTTACCCTGACAAATTCTTCTTAGGCATCACCAGCGTGCTTAATTTAGACTCCGATGCGTTCGAAAAAGTAGACCTTCTTGGCGAGTTTGATATTCCTGTCATCGCCATTGTGAACCACTATCAGGATGAAATGCGTGATCAATTGATCAAGCGCCATGTCATTGATTACGTGGTTAAAGGTCATGGTTCTGATACCAGTTATATTCGCAACCTGATACACAGAGTGCACAAAAATGTGTCAATTAAAGTATTAGTCGTCGATGATTCTAAAGTCTCACAATTCGTCATCGCACGCGAATTACGACTGCAAAAATTTGAAGTCATTCAGGCTAATAATGGCTTAGAAGCATTGAATTTGCTTAAACAACATGGCGACATTAAATTAGTTTTGGTTGACCACCAGATGTCTGTCGTTGATGGCATATCATTTGTGCAAAAGGCGCGAGAATCCTACCCCAAGGATCAACTGCTCATTATTGGACTGTCTACTTCGGCAGACCCTAGGCTCGCTGTTAAATTTCTTAAAGCAGGCGCAAATGACTTTATCTCCAAACCCTTTAATTATGAAATACTGCTCTGCCGCATCAGTCAAAATCTAGACATGCTGGATGCCGTGGATGTCGCAAAACATCTTTCCAATATTGATTACCTTAGCGAAGTGCACAACCGCCGCTATTTTTTTGAGCATGGTAATAAAATATTTCAGTCACTTTCAGAAAACACTACATTTACCGTCATGATGATGGACATTGATTTCTTTAAAAAAGTGAATGATCACTACGGTCATGACACTGGGGATGAGGTCATCAAGCACTTTGCCAACACCCTAAAAGAACACTTCAACGGTGACATTGTGGCAAGACTTGGCGGAGAAGAGTTCGCGGTACTCAGTTTATCACCACAATACTTAAACAACTTTGAACATATTGATGCCTTCAGGGCGAGTATCGCGCGTCAAAAAATTCAAATCAAGCAGCATACCATTCAATATACCTGTAGCATCGGCGCAACGAATCTCTTAAGAAAAAATCTCAATGAAATGATGATACACGCGGACAGGTTATTGTATAACGCCAAACAAAATGGCCGAAACCGCATGGAAGGAAAACCCACAGGCAACCTTAATGCAGAATAGGCAGTGATAGCCTTGCTTCCAGCCCACCTTGTGGGCGATTAATCAATTCCAAACTACCCCGATGTAGTTTGGCGATGCGATTACAAATAGCCAATCCCAAGCCGCTCCCGCCCTCATTTTTATTTCTAGCGCTGTCCATGCGTTCAAAAGGTCGCAACAAGCGCTCTGCATGCTCGGGAGGAATGCCAGGACCATTGTCCATCACACTAATAATAATATGCTCCGCAGTGATTTTACTTTCTACTTCCACCTTGCCTTTAGAGTACGCATAGGCATTGCCTACCAAGTTATCTAGTAGTCGTTGCATTGCTAATGGTCTAATTGGTACAAAGTAAGTTGAGGTTAGTTTAAGCTTCAGCTCACGACCTGCACGCGCTTGACGCTCCCCCAAGGCAATCAGCAGCTCGTTAATATCAATCATTCTGGTCGGCTCACCCTCGACCCCTCTCACAAAGTCTAAAAACTGGTGAATGATATTATCCATATCACTGATATCTTCAATCATTCCCTGCTTCATATTGTAGGTGGATTCATCAGGCAACATTTCTACAGCCAAGCGTAATCTTGCTAACGGCGTTCTAATGTCATGCGAAACGCCAGCTAGTAACAAAGTACGCTCTGCATCAAGCCGTACCAATGATTCCGCCATCTCGTTAAAGGTGCGACTGACTTCACGCAGCTCATCCACACTATCTTCTGGCAGCTTGGGTGCAGGCTCACCATTGCGCAAATGCTCTGCGGCATGAACCAGCAAATTCAGCGGGCGATTAATTCTAGAAGCAATGATATAGGCACCTAGCAGTGAAAGCAGACCAACCACAGCCGCCCATCCTAGCCAGTGCCAAGGAAAAGGTCTGTCTACCTGAATTTTTGGAATCACTACCCAGAAATCATCTAGCCCGACGTTAAAGCTAATCCATAACCCGGGAATCCCGTAATGATTCACTGTAATAATCGTTTCTTCGCCCAGACGATCGCGAATTTTTTGCGCCATTAAACTGATAAAAGGGTCTTCAGGCAAGGGCTCAACATCTTCCAAAAAATCTGCTGCATATACGCGTACGCCTTCACGACCAGACAGTTCTGATAACAAGGCTAACCGCCTGTTTTCATGAGAAGCAATCAACGAAGCCCGTGTGTAATTCACGATGGTAACTGCCTGAAGCGCCGCTGTTGTAGCTCTTGGCTCTCGATCAAAATAATCGAAAATCTTTAAAGAAGCATAAATGCTGACAGCCAACAGCATGGCAATCAGCAATAGCAAGCGGGAAAGTAATTTGCGGGGGAGTAATCTCAAAGAAGTAGCTTAAAAATACTTTACGAACGACTAGTTAGACTCACCATCTGGAATAAACACATAGCCAAACCCCCACATCGTTTGCAGATAGCGTGGATGTGCAGGATCCGTCTCAATAATTCTTCTCAGACGAGATACTTGCACATCAATACTGCGATCAAACACATCCAGCTCACGTCCACGTGCTAACTGCATCAATCGATCGCGTGACAAAGGCTGTCTAGGGTGCTCAGTAAATACTTTGAGCAAAGTAAATTCACCACTGGTAATCGTAATTGGCATGCCACTCTTACTCAAGCTTCGTGTGTTGGCATCAAACACAAATTCACCAAAACTAAACGCTTCAGACTTATTGGCATTTTCGGCCTCAGGTGAGTGCTCGTGCCGACGCAGCACAGCATTAATTCTGGCAAGCAATTCTCTCGGGTTAAATGGTTTAGGCAGATAGTCATCTGCACCCATTTCCAACCCTACAATACGGTCTACCTCATCGCCACGCGCAGTGAGCATAATAATTGGAGTGGTGAAATTAACCCCTCTTAAACGACGACAAATGGTCAAGCCGTCTTCGCCAGGCAACATGAGATCTAACACAAGCAAGTCAAACTCATCGCCAATCAATGCCAAATCCATTTCTTTACTGTCATGTACGGTTTTGACACCAAAGCCTTGCTCTGTTAGATAGCGATGCAATAACTCACGCATGCGAGAATCATCATCAACGATCAGTATTTTCTTTGTTTTATCAAGCATTTTCTAACCTTTTAAAAGATTAATTGCGTCAGTATATTGACCCCCAAGCGCAAGTATATGACCTAAAAATGAATAAATCCATCACCAGCGAAACTTTTGCATTTCTCGCACGCTCATATGAAGGACTGATCGCATTAGCATGTTACAAATAGTTACAATTGAAACCCTTTATGAAACAATAGATTTACAATCATAATTCATGATTACGCTCTCAAAAAGCAAGAGTCTGACAAGCTTTTAAAATAAAAACTTAAGTTAGGGTCTCAATTACAAAGCATATGTTTTTGAACATTACACCACTAAACTCAATTCATCGGCTACTCATTCTAGCAGGCTTGCTACTCACATCTACTGCTACTGCAGACAATAAACTAGCATTACCAATTTCTGAAGAAAAGCAAGTCAAGCCTGACAACGATGAGGCAGGTCTTGAAAAAACCTTAGAGCAAAATTTTAGTCCTGAAGATCGGGCGCGCTTGCGTAAAGCGTTGTCTGATTATGCAAAAAATACAGACCCAGAACATAATCAAATTGAACAAAAACGCAGAGCAATGAAAGACAGTATTGCACAACGTTTTAGTGAATGCGACAAAGACAATGACGACACGCTAGACCGTGAAGAAGCCACCTTGTGTCTACCCCAAATTGCCAGACACTTTAACTATGTAGACGTGGACGAAGACAATCTGATTACACTGGAAGAACTTGAGTTAGCTCAAGCAAAATTGGTTGAACGACAAAAGGCAGCTGAGGCAAAAATGCAAGCGCAACATCTTCAGCAAATAGAAGAAGAGATCAAAAGTAAGAACAAACCTACCGTCAACATTAACAAACAAGCATCAAGCCAACGCAAACGTCCTATTTAGTACCTAACGCAGTATTTAGCCAACATCAGTTAATCAACATTTCACGCTAACGAAATCCTTATCACGCCCATAAATTCACTTTTATTTCCTGATGGAATAAATTAAAGTAGATTCATGGGAAACGCGTCTAACTACATCATCAACATTTACTCTGGCATGCAGGCTTTTGAAGCTGATGCTTGGGATTCGTTGACTGATGGCACACCGCTGTTAAGCCATGCCTTTTTAAGCGCGCTAGAAACCTCTGGCTCGGTAGGCGCTAACACTGGCTGGACCCCATATCCACTGGCAGTGTATAACAGTCATCAAGCGCTGGTGGGTGCCATGCCTTTGTATCTTAAAACGCACTCATACGGCGAATATGTATTTGATTGGTCTTGGGCGGACGCTTATGAAAGAAGCCAACTCGCCTACTATCCCAAACTAGTCAGTGCTATTCCATTCACGCCTATTACAAGCAAGCGTTTACTTAGCCAACATGACGAAGTGTCTCAGCTAATGATAAAAACGCTTGCCGACCTATTAGCAAAACATCATTTGTCTAGCGCACATATTCTTTTTCCAGACCAGCACAGTAGTGACTTATTAGAAGCGAGCCACTGGCTTAAACGCACTGGTGTACAGTTTGGCTGGCACAATCATCAATACCAACATATGGATGATTTTTTAGCCACACTGAGCCATGACAAGCGCAAAAAAATTAAGCAAGAACGCAAAAAAGTACATGAGAGCGGCGTGAAATGTCGATGGATTTTAGGAAACGACATCACAGAGAGTGACTGGGATTTTTTCTACCGTTGCTATTGCAGCACCTACTTTGAACACCACTCAACACCCTATTTGACTCGCAAATTTTTTAGTGAGGTTGGGCAACACATTCCGCAAAACATTTTGCTTATTTTTGCAGAAATTGATGGCAAACCGATCGCCTCCACGCTCAACTTTTATCATAAAAACACACTGTATGGACGCTATTGGGGCGCGCTGCAATTTGTGTCAGGCTTACATTTTGAGCTTTGCTACTATCAAACACAAGAGTTTTGCATTGCAAATCATATTCAATATTTTGAAGGCGGTGCGCAAGGCGAACACAAGTTAGCCAGAGGGTTTGAACCTAGACCAACGTGCTCGTATCACAAAATAGCGCATCCAGAATTTGAAAAAGTGATTCAACAGTTTTTACGTCAGGAGTCAGAAGGCATCACTGCCTACACCAATGAGCTTGAGGAGCGTGTACCCTTTAAAAAATCAACTGCTACCAATTGACCACTTTGCCATCGTAGCCAATCATTTTGCCGGACTCCTCTAGCGTTAATTGCTCTATCACCCGACGTAACCCTTTTACACTGGTTGACACATCAATCAAAGCGTTAGGACCACCCATATCTGTCCTCACCCAACCTGGATGTAAAGCAGCGACCAACACGCCATACTTTTGCAAATCGATGGCCAAACTTTTTACGACCATATTGAGCGCTGTTTTAGACGAACGATAAATATATTCTCCACCGCTGGTATTATCATCGATACTGCCCATCTTACTGGTCATTGCCAACAGTTTGGCATTGCCTGCTTTTACCAAATGTGGAATAAACACTTCTGCCAATTTCAAGGTAGACATGGTATTGATTTTGAATGCACTTGCCCAAGCATCATAATCCACCGCTTTAAAGTGACTCGATGGATACACGCCAGCATTGTTAATGAGCAGATGAATTTCCTGCGCCGCTAGTGCTCGCGCCAGCGATTCAATTTGTACGAAATCGCCCACATCCAAAGCATGTACTGATACTTGAGAATGCTTGCTCGCTAAAGCATTTAGCGCATCTGCTTGATCAGGATTGCGACAGCATGCAAACACTTTCCAGCCAGCTTCCGCATATTGCTTCACATATTCCAGGCCAATCCCACGATTAGCCCCTGTAATAAACAGTGTATGATTTTTTGTCTGTGTCATTGATTGAACCCTTCTTTAAAAATCAATCTAAGCTATCATAGAGTATCCATAACGACATTCAGTTGCAATGACATTACGCAAACCTGTGCTTTTATCCATTGTTTTATTTTTTTGCGCATATACTTTCTACAGTAATGCCAAAGACTTAAGTGAGGCGATACGTTATAGACCTTCTCAACTCACGCCGCAAAATGTCGCGGTGATCTACAACGAAAATGATCCTAAAAGCGTAGAGGTTGCTAAGTATTATGTAGCCGCACGCCAAATTCCAGAAAAAAATGTCATTCCAGTTAAATTTTCTACAGACAGCCCTGCCAATTTAAGCGTTGAGGAATTCACCAGTTTTAAGCAAAAAGTAGAGAAGCATTTAGATGACAACATTGATGTCATCGTCATGGTCTGGACTACCCCTTACGCTGTGATGTGTAACTCCATCACCTCTGCAATGACGCTGGGATTTGATGCCAAGCAATGTGAAAATACCTGTAGTGCTGGCAAGCCTAGCCCTTATTTTAATAGTGCGTCTTTACATCCCTATCAAGATCATAAACTGAGGATCTCCATGTTGCTGCCCACAAACTCCGTTGCCAGCGCAAAATCGCTGATAGATCGCAGTGTGTTGAGCGCATTTAGTTTAAGTGAAGGCACGGGCTACTTTTTAAAAACAAATGATGCTGCAAGAAGCAAACCAAGAGAGCCGTTTTTTCCATCGGATCTCAGCACTGTGGAAAACCGCAAGCTCTACCTCAGAACCCTCAAGACTGACGCCATTCGTGACAAAAAAGATGTGATGTTCTACTTTACCGGTCAAGCGATCGTTGAGCATTTAGACACGCTCAATTTTCTGCCTGGCGCAATCGCAGATCATCTCACCTCCGCTGGTGGCAATCTGGACAGCGCATTTCAAATGCCAAGCACCAAGTGGATTGAAGCTGGTGCCACAGGTAGTTACGGCGCGGTTTCTGAACCTTGTAACTATTGGCAAAAGTTCCCTAACCCACAAGTCGTCCTTTTGCACTACCTTGCAGGTGAATCACTCATCGAAGCGTATTGGAAAAGTGTAGCCTGGCCTAGCCAAGGTGTATTTATTGGAGAGCCTTTAGCTGCACCCTATAAACGCATTTCTAACTAAAACCATCATCAAAAAAATTAAAAACTGTCATCTTCTTTACCACAAAAGCTCGTTATAATTAACCGTTCATATTAAAACTATAAGCCTGTGCAAGATATTCGCTGGAAAGCCTTTTGGTTCATCACTTCGTTAGCCGCCTGTTGCGCGCTGATTTGGTCAATGGCTGGTGCAATTTCCGCCCTACTTGCATTTAACTTAGGCGTTCTGTTTTATCTGGCCTGCCATCTTTACTGGATAGACAAGCTCACCAAGTGGCTGACAAAACCAATTCTCAACCAGATCCCTGGCGGATATGGTTATTGGGAAGATATTTTTGCCTTACTCTATAAAGAGCAACGCAAGCACTCATTAAATCAAAGCCAACTCACAAGTGCACTAGAACGATTTAGACATGCCGCCAGCGCATTACCTGATGCTGTCGTGGTACTCAATACCCAAAATGAAATCGAATGGTTTAACGATCCCGCAGAAAAGTATTTAGGACTGGATAAAAATCATGATATTAATCAACCCATTAACTATTTAGTACGCAACAGTGAATTTGTCGGTTATTTGCAGTCTGAGCAATACAACAATACAATCAAACTTAAATCATGGCGCAACCCTGATGTCACTTTTCAACTTCAAGTCGTTGCTTTTGGCGCCAAGCAAAAACTCCTTATTTGTCGCGATATCTCTGCGCTAGAAAAAACAGAAGTCATGCGTCGAGATTTTATTGCCAACGTATCGCATGAATTACGCACACCATTAACCGTCATTGGTGGCTTCCTGGAAACCTTGTCAGACATGGTTGGCGAGGTGTCAGAGACAGCAAAGCCCTACTTCAATATGATGCACGAACAAACTGATCGTATGCGCCATATTATTGAAGACTTACTCACCCTATCTCAGATCGAAAGTAATGCAAAAAACACTGAAGACAGCGTCATTGATATGGCCAAAATGTTAAAGCTTGTACATAACGATGCCAAAGGACTGAGTCAGGGCAAACACAAAATTCACTTACAAACTGACCCTACACTCAATCTCAGTGGCGCACGTAATGAGCTACACAGTGCATTCAGCAATCTTGTGAGCAATGCTATCCGTTATACGCCAGAAGGCGGTCATATTTATATCAAGTGGGAGCGCTTGGAAGATACTGCCATCTTTAGCGTAAGAGATACAGGAATCGGCATAGAGCCTCAGCATATTGATCGCCTGACGGAACGCTTTTACCGCATCGACAGTAGCCGTAGCCGCGCGACAGGCGGTACAGGATTAGGCTTATCTATCGTCAAACACATTTTAAACCGCCATCAGGCAGCCTTGCATATAGAAAGTGAAGTTGGCGTGGGTAGTACATTTAGCATCAAATTCCCCAAAACAAGGATATTACGCAAACAAGTCGCCCTTACTGCATGAAATTATTTATCCTTAGTTTCAGCATCATCATACTAGCGAGTTGCGCTAGCGCACCCCCTCCCCCTGCTTCCGAAGGCAAGGCCATGCCAGAGCGCACAGACAAAAGTGCAGCAAATCAGGTCATCAAATCAGATTTGAATCGCATGGCGGATGTTGAAATTGCAGAGAACACCGCAAGTCTGAAAACGCTCATGCTAAAACTGTACAAACGCAACCCCAAAGAACTTGCCAAAAGCACTTCTGACAATGCAGATAAAATGGTGGAATGGGTGTTCGATGCAAGCACTCAGCATCATTGGCAATTTAAAGAAATTGAGAATAAACAAGGTACCGAAGCCATCTATCTGGCGTTTAACGCTGACTATACTGGCGACCGCGTGCTGCCCTTTATCGTAGGCTTATACACCATGTTACAAAAAGCTCATGGCGGTAAAGACGCATTTTTTCTTACTGACGATATTCACCCACAAAGTCTCTACAACGTTGCGCGTAATATCGAAATCGCCGCATGGAAGCTATCTAGTAGCCGTAACGCAAATGGCGAGCTTTATTTACTCAGCAACGAACTCAATGACCGCGAACGCAACTTAAGCTTTGAAAGAGAGTTTGGCAAAATGGTAGGTCGCACTGATCTATTAGCGTTTATGCTGGCAGAAAAAAATCAACGCCTCATCTCCAGAATTATGCAGAGCATTGCCACTGCACCATTCTTACCTTTTTAGTCTTACCTTTTTAGCGCAAAAAACTAACCAGCAGTGGTAATACGTTCCACTTTTAACATTGCCTGATCAGCACGAATACCTGTGTCAAGGTTTAATGCGGCGACTGATAACAAAACACATACCGTCGCACAAGCTGTTTTATATAACTTATTCATTTATTTTTACTGCCAATTTTTAATTGTAGCTATCGTAATCGCGCAATATTAAAAACTGACGAACAAAAAATGAATTTATATGACAAAGTAACTACAAAATGACTAGGCCTGCAATCAACACACGAATACATTAAACCACTCTAGCCAGTAAGTTTATTTCACTTTATTTTTTAATTTCAAATGTTTATCTCTTCTAAAAGGGCTTTTATTACCAGTACAACCTCCGTCATTCCCGCGAAAGCGGGAATCCATTTTGAATTTAAGTCAAAAACAAAAAAACCACTGGATGGCCGTCCCTCGAAACTCGACTTTAATATTAGTTTTTTGCACTAGTTTTCATGCTTGCGCGGGAATGACGGAGAGAATGCTAGGACCTAGGTTTTAAGCAACATCACTGAAATTTCACACTTCGTCATTCTGAGGCTGTAAGCCGAAGAATCCAGATTTTTGTTGCGTTGCTACTGGATTCTTCACTTCGTTCAGAATGACGGTGACGCTTACATGGTTTTCAATCCCCTTTGCCACGCTGAAAACTCATGTCGGGGGTAGCCCGACGCCTAATCACTTTCTTTTGTTTGTGCAAAAGAAAGTAACCCAAGACAACAAAGTTGCAGTGGAGGCTAACCTTTAGGTTATGCCGCAACTAAAATCACACCCCACATCACGACCTTTGGCTCCCTTGCGTTGCTCAACAAAATAAGCGGCTGCGCAACTCAACCTAGTGGCTTGCACACAACACAAGCCCCTGCGGGATTCGAACAGGTGCTCGCCTTACTCTTATTTTGTCTGTGCTACTCAGCGTGATGTAAGGGGATAAAAACCTGCTAAGCACCAATGCTCGTCATTCCCGCGTAGGCGGGAATCCATTTTGAATTTGTATTTAAAACAAAAACTACTGGATTCCGTATCGCGCTTCACTTGTACGGAATGACGGGGAGGTTTAAACCTCCAACGGTGGCATTCGCATGGTTTTGACTTTCAATCCCCTTTGCCGCGCCTGAGGCTTGAGCCAGCAGATGGGGAGCGGCGAGGACTGTTTGAGCCTGAATGGTTTTAGAAGGCGAGTTCCGCAGCCGCCCATCTGTGGCGCTAAGTCCGAAGGGAATAAGCGGTAGCGGGGTGTCTTTTGCTTTGGTTACTTTCCTTTGGACAAGCAAAGGAAAGTAACTCGCCAGTCGCGCGCGAGTGACTACGATCATTGCATAAGTTTTTATAATTATCTACTATGTAACTAATTAATTTTTAAAATAAAAATTATGCTTAATCCTATTTTTCAGAAACGCTTCAGCGAACTAGAAATTCAGCTTGAAAAACTGCCATTTACTCCTAACAATGGTATGTTAGGCACTCATGTTCCTTCGGGAGTTTGGCAACAATGGGCTACTAGTGCTCAGAATCTAATTCTTACTGTATTTAGAGAAAATTCTCCGCATTACTCAAATTTCCTAACCGCGTTTAAGAATTGTGGTGGCTATGATTATGATATTAATGTATTAAAAGGCGTCTTTCTCAGCGCGAAAGAAGACTTTGAAGGTGGTTATGTATTCAATGTAGACCTTCAAATTTCTGGAGAAATTTTTGGTGACTTTATAGGCATGGCGAAGCATGCATTATCAGAAAATCATGTAGAAGTCGCGGCAGTACTCGCTTGTGCGGCACTTGAAGACACCCTAAAAAGATTCGCCACTAATAACGGCTTAAGCGTAAGTGAAAAATCCATGCAAGAAGTTGTTAGCGCCTTGAAATCAAAAGGTTTAGTATCAGGCGCACAAAAAACTCTACTCGATTCAATGCCAAAGATAAGAGACTTTGCGATGCACGCAAACTGGGAGAAGCTCTCTGCGCCTGATGTAAGCAGCGTTATTGGATTTGTTGAGCAGTTCTTGCTTTCAAAATTTAGCTAAGTGGTGGGCAAAATTGCCCACCCTACAAAACCAAACCTACCCCAATGCCACTTCTACCAAATTATCACAAAAACTCGCCGAATTCCCCATATCCCCAAACTCCGCCAAGCTAATACTATTTACCGTGCCTTTATTGAGTTGGCGCCAATAACCAAGCGTTGCCACCACCACACCTGCATTGACATCTTTGGTAATGCGCGCATCTGCCTCAAACGCGCCACGGTCGTTAAACACTTTGACTTTGTCGCCTTCTTTAATGCCACGTAGCGCAGCATCTGCCGCATTAATCATCACAAATTGCTCACCTTGGTTTTTAATTTTCTCGGTTACGTTGGCGTAGCAAGAATTTAAAAATCCATGACTTTTGGGCGAAATAATATTCAACGGATATTTGGCCGCCAACGCTGGATTGGTTTCTGGTGATTCGCGCGAGGCCAAATAATCGGGCAACGGATCTAAATCTTGCCCTGGTTGAAAGCCATCGTACATTTGGCGGAACGGCCCAGCCACAAAGTTTTTTGCGCCTTCTACCATAAAGTGACACTTGCCTGTGGGCGTGGGGAACTCACCTTTGGCATGGCGCGCACGCACATCTTTATCGCCAAACGCTTTTAATCGCGCAAAACCGTGCTCGCGCAAATAATCCAGCCCTATGCCTTCGCATGTAGGTGCCGCCCAATCCACGTAGTTTTCTAAACACTCACTGTCTGACCAGCTAAATTGCGGCTCGGTAAAGCCCATGCGTTTTGCCAAGCGACGGAAAATCTCGTTATTCGGCAAGGCCTCACCTGGTGGGTCGATACATTTGGCGTTATAGGTAAGGTATAAATGCCCCCAAGAAAGCACCATATCTTCCATCTCTGCGCCCATGGCGGCAGGCAGAATAATATCGGCATAACTGGCAGTATCGGAAATAAAATGGTCTGCCGCGATGGTAAACAAATCTTCGCGCTCCAGGCCTTTGACAATTTTATCGGTCTCTGGCGATTGTGTGACGGGGTTGGTGTTCCACACCATCATCGATTTAATCGGCGTTTTAAGCTTGGTTTCGCCCGTGAGTGCGCGACCCAATTGCAGAATGTTCACCACTTGCGTGCCTTCTGGGATTAAATCAGGGCGGCAAATCACATCAAATTTATAGGGGTGCTCCCACACTGGGAACTGCAACGCACCACCTCCCACATGACGCCACGCGCCAATCAATGCAGGTAGACAAGTCACCGCACGAATGGCTTGGCTGCCGCCATAGCTGCGCTCTAACGAAACCCCTAAACGGATGGCTGCTGGCGCAGTGGTGGCATATTCACGCGCAAATTTTCGAATATCTGCCGCTGGAATGCCAGTGATTTTCTCTGCCCATTCTGGCGTGCGGGTTTTAGCACGTGCTGCCAGCTCTTTATAACCATGCGTGTAGTTATCAATATAATCTTGGTCTTGCAGGCCTTCTTCAATAATCACGTGCATCATCGCCATTGCCAGCGCGCCGTCTGTACCGGGTTTTGGCGCAATGTGCCAATCCGCCTCTTTAGCTGTGCGTGAAGCATAGGCGTCTATTACCACAACTTTTGCGCCACGTTTTTGCGCCTCATGAATAATGTGCCAGTGATGCAAATTGGTACTAACGGAATTACATGCCCAAATGACGATGTATTTAGCATGGGCAAAACTTTCAGGATCAACCCCAGCTGTTGGCCCTACAGTCAATAGCCATGCGGTGCATGAGCCCTCGCCACAAAAAGTGCGCTCGCATACCGTTGCGCCCATACGGTTAAAAAATGCATCGCCCCCGTTTAAACCGTGCACCAAACCTTGGTTGCCCAGATAGCTCACGGGCAATATCGCTTGCGGGCCATGTTCAGCAATAATCGCTTTCCATTTGCTTGCTATGGTATCGAGCGCTTCATCCCAAGAAATGCGCGTGAATTGCTTGCTGCCTTTAGGTCCTGTGCGCTTCATCGGGTAAAGCAAACGGTCTGGGTGATAATGACGCTTTTCGTAATCGTGGAGTTTAACGCACAAGCCACCGCGCGTCATAGGGTGATCTTTATTGCCTGTGACTTTTAACAACTTACCTTCTTTCACGTGATACTGCATGCTACAGGTATCTGGGCAATCATGTGGACATCCGCCGTGAAAAGTTGCTACTGTTGTGTCGCTCGGTGCATTCATTTTGCTCTCCCCTTTCGTGTAATCTTCACTTTTTTATTTACTATATACTTATCTGTATAGTTTGTGCAATTTATTTTTAGGCAATTAAAATAGAGTTAAAATACAAACATGCATACACTCAACAACACCCCTTTAACACTGTTAAACCAGCTGACTCCCACCGAATTTCTGGCAAAATATTGGCAAAAAAAACCATTACTTATCAAGCAGGCCATTCCTGACTTCAATGGATTAATGAACCCAAACGAGCTTGCGGGATTGGCCTGCGAAGAAGAAGTGCAGTCTCGTATCGTGCAATACAAAAAAGGTAAGTGGCTTCTTAAAAATGGGCCATTTGACGAAAACGACTTTACAAAATTGCCCGAGAAAGATTGGACATTGCTGGTGCAGAGTGTGAATCATCACATGCCAGAAGCCAACGAACTACTTTCGCAGTTTAGTTTTATTCCACATGCTCGCCTAGATGACTTGATGGTGAGTTATGCGCCCGATGGTGGTGGCGTAGGTCCGCATTTTGATAGCTACGATGTATTTTTATTACAAGGCAGCGGCAAACGTCACTGGAAAATTACACAACATGCTGACCATGCGTTGATTGAAGGTGCGCCACTTAAAATACTCAAAAATTTCACCACTGAAGAAGATTGGGTTTTAGAACCTGGCGACATGCTTTACTTGCCTCCGCAGGTGGCACATTGGGGCACTGCAGTAGGCGATGACTGCATGACATATTCGATTGGTTTTAGAGCGCCTAAGGCGCAAGAGTTAGCGCATGAGTTTCTCAACTATTTGCAGGATAACATTACCCTTGATGGCTTGTATGAGGATCCAGATTTAACACTGCAACAACACCCCGCAGAAATCAGCTCAGACATGGTAAAAAAGGTCAGTGCATTTCTTAAAAAAATCGATTGGAATGCACAGCTGGTCGGCCGCTTTTTAGGTCAGTATTTAAGTGAGCCCAAACCGCACATTATGTTTGAGCCGAATAAAAAAACCAGCTTGGATCAGTTTACTCAGCGCTTACAGCAACAGGCAATCCATCTGAATCTCGCTTCACAAATGTTGTTTTTTCAAAATGAATTTTTTTTGAATGGCGAACCAATCGTTGTGGACGATACACTAAAAGACTGTTTGCAATCATTGGCAGATCGCCGTTATATTGAAAGCGATAAGTTGGGAAAAAATACTGTTAGCCAATTAGCAAAATGCTTACACCCGCATTTTCTGGCTGGCTACCTGATATTTGAGGACGAATAAACACAATATGAACAGTCAAAACAATGAACTCATTCCAGATAGTATTATTTTGGGTGAACGCAACTATACACACGCATTGGATCTTGTGATTCAGCAAGCGAACAACACGCTGATGATATTCGATCAAGATCTTAAGCTTGGCGACTATGCAAGTATCACGCGTTATGAAAACCTGAAACAATTTTTGAGTAAAGACGCGCTTAGCCAGCTCACCATGGTCGTGCATGATAGTGATTATCTCGTTAACTATTGTCCGCGCTTATTCAGTTTGCTGGAAACTTATAGTCACAAAATGACCGTGTACGTGACAAACGATGCAGCCAAAGTTGCTAAAGATTGTTTTATTGTTGCAGATGGTCAACATTATATTAGACGCGTACATGTAGATCATGCCCGCTTTAAATATGCATTGAACGACATTGAAACTGCTACCAGCTTAATGATGCGATTCAATGAGTTGCTTGATGAAACTACGACCACAGTATCACCAACCCAGTTGGGCTTATAAGCAACGCTACATGAGAAATATACTTTTTATACTGCTATGGTCATGCCTGTCAGCATGGGCAGGCAGTGAGTTAAAAGTCATTACATTGCAACACCGTTTTGCCAATGACCTACTCCCCATCATCACACCTTTAGTCGGTGAGAATGGCACTGCAACTGGTATCAATAATCAGCTAATCATTCGTGCCGATGCTAGCCATATGCAGGAGATTGAAAACCTGATATCGCAACTCGATACCGCAAGAGTCAACCGAAAAATCACAATACGCTCTGACCAAAATACACAATCCTATGAATCCGCTGTTGAAGCACAAGCGAATATTCAGCGTGGTAAGATTATCATCAACTCAACGCCACAGCACTCAAACAACTCTATACAAATCAACACTGAAAACAACCAATCCAACCATAAAAATGCAACGCAACAATTTGTAAATGTATTAGACGGCGAGCGTGCATTCATCTATGTGGGTGAGATGGTGCCATACACTCAAGATTGGATTATCCTGACTCAACAGCATTTCCACACTTACTCCACCACGCATTGGCGCGAAATTAGTACAGGATTTTCTGTCAGACCTCGCACAATAGGAAACCAAGTCGAACTGGAAATTACCCCGCGTATCGCAAGGCGCAATAGTAATGAGTTTATCGACTTTGAGGAGCTCAGTACTACTGTACAAATTGCATTAGGCGATTGGATTGACATTGGAAACCTGATGCAACAAAAAGACGATGTGAGCCAAAAAATTCTTAGTTTAAGAACGTCAAATTACGAGACAAGACAGGCGCTTAAAGTAAAAGTAGATTAATTTCTTATAATTTCCTTCTAAATTATTGCCATATAACGATTTTTTTAAATTTTTTTTACAATTCACATCAATTCGTATTGTTTTTTGATAAATTACTGCTACAATTCGCGCACTCGGTACTATAAAATAGTTTTCCGTATATGATTAACAACAGCCTAAATTTGAGGAATTAAAAATGACACGTTCTGCTCTATTAGCCGCATTATTAGCACTTGCTTTAACAGCTTGTGGCGAAAAACCAGCTGAAGCTCCTGCTGAAGCTGCTCCTGCTGCTGAAGCTGCTCCTGCTGCTGAAGCTGCACCTGCTGCTGAAGCTGCACCTGCTGCTGAAGCTGCTCCTGCTGCTGAAGCTGCACCTGCTGCTGCTCCAGAAGCTGCTCCTGCTGAAGCTAAGTAATTAGCTTTAAGTAAAAAAGCCGACTTTACGTCGGCTTTTTTTATTTGTCACGCTGCAATCTATAAGCTGCGCCACTCCAGACCGATACTTTGGTCTGCTACCCCAACCCAATCCTCTTCGCAGCCTACGACTGAACTCAATGCGCTTTTCGCCAGGGCTGGTGTATTGTTTTTAGCACTCAGGTGTGCAGCTATCAGATGTTTTAGCTTTGAATTATCAAGTTTAGACAATAAATTTGCCGCGCTCTGGTTATCCAGATGACCCAAACGCCCTCCGACACGGTCTTTAAGAGGTCTTGCATAGGGTCCATTTTCCAGCATGGTTAAATCGTGATTACACTCTAGCAACAATGCATCACAGGCACTTAAAATTTGTTCAATATGTGGAGTGGAACACCCCGTGTCAGTGAGTACTCCTAACCGCTTTGCCCCATCAGAAAATACAAATTGTGTAGGTTCACGTGCATCATGTGGAACTGGATAGGGCGTGACATTAAAGTCTTGAATAGAAAAACTGGTGTGATTATCAATAATGTTCATGGCAACATTCGCGTTCTCAGGCACATAACGCTCACACATTTTTTGCGTACCATGGGTCAGCCAGACTGGAATTGCGTATTTAGCCGCCAATCTGAACACCCCTTTTGCATGGTCATCATGCTCGTGCGTGACCAAAATCCCTGTCAGCTGCTCTGGCTCTACATTCAGGCGCTGCAATCTTGCAAGCACGTCTTTTAAACCAAACCCACAATCCAGGAGCAACGTGGTAGTGCCAACGTTTACTATCGTCGCATTTCCTGCACTACCGCTGCCTAGCGATGCAAAACGCATGTGTTATTTTAATTGCTCATACAACAATGCAATAATGCGATTAGCTGTGGTGGATGGATTACGTTTACCGTCCTGATTTACCACACTGACATTGGTCGTACCATCTTCATTTTCTGCTACTTTGATACGGTATTGTTTGGCTGGATCAGTTTTTTCATCCTTGCCCTTCCAAAACTGTAACTTGTCCGCGATAGACCTTTCCTCTTTTTCAGCGGGAGCATTCTTCTCATCAGCATCATCACCCCAGAACTTCAGCGTTTCTAGCAAGCCCTTTTTCTTACTTGGCTTATCATCAATATCTACATCTGCATAACGTACAAAAAACAATCCATTTGAACGATCTTTATCTTCCATGACAAAACCAACACGATCAAGTGCTAAGCCAACGCGACGCCAAGCTCTATCAAAAGAATCATCCAATTGTAAAGTAACGCTACTATCAGACTCTTTTGCTACTTTGGCATGTTTTGCAGTGACGGCATTTTCCACAATTTGTTTAGCCTGCTTTTCTTCTACTCCCAATTTCACCATGAGGCGACGCAACAACTCAGCATCTAAATCGCGGTCAAAATCATCCACTACATTAGATTTTTTATTTGCATCAGCACGATAGCCCGTGTCTATTTCGCCTAGCTGTGTTTGCACTCTATTTTTACCATCATCAGGTGCACCTGCCACAGTAAGATGCGTCATATAAATTTCAGTTGTACCGTCTTTTTCGCCCCGCTCGATGCGCGTACGGAATTTACGTCTGTCCGCCAAGCCAGACAATCTATCCAGCCAGGCATCAAATTTTTCACCTACATTTCTTTTGTCTTCTTGCAGTTTGATGGCATCTGCTTTAACCCATTCGGTTTCCATGATACCAACATCTGGACTCTCAACGCGCACGGCAAACCCTTGGTCTAGCCAGAACTCGCGAATGGCAGGCCAGATTTTTTCAGCGGGCGCTTTAACCACTAGCCAACGCTGCGTACCTGCTTTTTCCATGCGAACGCTATCTGATGTTGGCAACACTTTTTCAACGCCAACTTCTTGACCCTCTTGATCTTGACTGTACGTAGAGTACGTTGCGCTACCTGGAACAGCGTAAGCATCGCTGGATTTTGCAACCGTTAAATCAGGGGGCACTTCCAGCGGCTTAGAGCGACCAGCACCTTTATAATCAGAAGAGCTATCAATAAAAGGTATGGAATCACATGCAGTGATTATTATTGATAAACTCAATATACCTAAAAATTTAAAAAATGATTGTTGATTCATTCCAGTCCACCACCTAAATTATAGCCTCTCAGCTGAATTCTTTTAATATCAGCGACTACGCTGATTCAATACCGGCACGCTGCATCGCCGCCCTTAATACCTCATGGTATTGAAAGGACAGGTTAACCAAAGGCAAACGGATCCCTGTTTTAATGACACCCATTTGTTGCAACACCCATTTAACAGGGATAGGGTTTGCCTCAACAAATAACTTTTGATGCAAGCCAAACAATTTAGCATTAATCTCTCTAGCCGTGACCACATTACCTGCCGCTGCCTGCAAACACATTTCATGCATTAATTTGGGCGCAACATTTGCGGTCACAGAAATTACACCATGACCACCCAGCAATAATAACGACAAGCTTGTTGCATCGTCCCCGCTGTACACAGCAAAATCTTTGGATACTCTTAATAACAAATCGGTTCCGCGCTCTATGCCGCCTGTTGCATCTTTGATGCCCACAATGTTTTTCAGCTGAGATAAGCGAATCACAGTATCATTTTGTAAATCACAACCAGTGCGACCTGGTACATTGTATAAAATCTGTGGAATATCAACTGCTTGTGCAACTGCCGCGAAGTGCTGATACAAACCTTCCTGAGTAGGTTTATTGTAATAGGGTGTGACAAGCAGACAAGCATCTGCGCCCAATGCTTTTGCATGCATGGTCAGCTCAATGGCCTCACGTGTGGAATTTGCGCCCGTCCCTGCAATCACTGGGATGCGTTTTGCAGCATGTTCCACTGCTGTTTTAATCAGCAAGCAATGTTCTTCAACATCCACAGTTGGCGACTCGCCTGTGGTTCCCACAATCACAATACCATCGGTACCTGCTTCGACATGAAAATCAATCAGATTTTTTAACGCTTCTAAATCTAGACTTCCATCCTCGTGCATGGGAGTGACGATAGCAACTAAACTACCTTTTAACATAGATCAACCAACAGTCACTTAAATTCGCTTATTCTAACTTAAACCGCACAATTAAGCTAAAAAACTATCGTATCGACTCAATAAGTCCACACTCATTAATAATTTAACATTATTAAAATATAGCCACATATTCTTTTAACGAATAATTAAATTTTGCTATATTGCACAACATGATTAGACAGAGACAAGCAAATCTGAGCGTAAGCGGGTTGAATCCGCACGCAAATTACACATCGAATGTGTATAATTACCTATTAATCAAAAGCAGCAATAATTGGTAGCAACTCAATGACACAAAGTTATATCTTCATTCTGATTAGCACCGTTCTGGTCAACAATATCGTGCTGGTCAAAATATTAGGGCTATGCCCATTCATGGGCGTATCGAAAAAGCTGGAAGCATCGATAGGGATGGCAGCGGCCACTGCCTTTGTGCTAACGCTAGGCTCTATGTCAAGCTGGGCGATTAATCACTACCTACTAGAACCTAATAATGTCATTTATTTGCGTACGCTATCTTTCATTGTGGTGATTGCAGGCGCGGTGCAGCTCACTGAAATCATTATGGAAAAAAGCTTTCCACTGCTTTATCAAATGCTTGGCATATTTTTACCGCTCATCACTACCAATTGTGCAGTCTTGGGTATCCCATTACTGAATGCTCAAGCAAGTCATAACTTTATAGAGTCTGGCTTGTTTGGATTCGGTGGTGCCGTTGGATTCTCCATGGTACTTATTTTATTTGCCTCGATCAGAGAACGGCTGGAGGCGGCAGATGTGCCTGCGCCATTTAAAGGCTCTGGCATTGCGATGATTACCGCGGCACTCATGAGCCTAGCTTTTATGGGATTTGCTGGTTTAGATAGATATTAGTTATGCTTATTGCACTTTACATCATGCTTGGCTTGGCCTTAGCACTCGGCGTACTGCTCGGTTACGCGGCGCTCAAATTCAAAGTAGAAGGTGATCCGCTCATCGCGCGTATTGATGCGATATTACCGCAAACGCAGTGCGGTCAGTGTGGCTTTCCGGGTTGCAAGCCCTACGCCACAGCTATTGCTAAAGGTGAGGCCGATATTAATCAATGTCCACCAGGAGGCGATGCGGGTGTGCATGCATTGGCAGATTTGCTGGGAGTCGAGTACAAGCCGCTGAATGCAGAGCACGGGCAGCCCAAACCCAAGTCTGTCGCATTCATAGACGAGAACACCTGCATTGGCTGTACGCTTTGCATACAAGCTTGCCCAGTGGATGCCATATTAGGCGCATCTAAACATATGCACACGATTATCGCTAGCGAATGTACGGGCTGTGAGCTATGTATTGCACCCTGCCCCGTAGACTGCATTACGATGCAGCCGATTGCAGAAACGCCTGACAACTGGAAATGGAAGTATCCCATTATTCCAATCCAAGCTGTCGCACTTGATAGCAATTTAAGATAAGTACATGAACGCATTAGTCAGTTTAGGCAAGATTTTTAGATTCCATGGTGGGGTTCATCCGCCTGAGAACAAAACCCAATCTACGCAATTGCCGATTGGGCAACTTCCTATGCCCGACACATTGGTATTACCTTTACGTCAACACGTTGGCAATATACCCAAGATTAAGGTACAAGTGGGTGAGCATGTACTCAAAGGACAATTATTAGCAGAGCCTGAAGGCATGGTTTCTGCGGCTGTACATGCGCCGACTTCGGGCACCATTAGCGCGATTGCGGATGCTGTTATCCCACACCCCTCTGGCTTGCCAGATCATTGCATTACCTTAACACCAGATGGCAAAGACACATGGATTGCACACCAGGCGCAAGACTGGAGGCATGCTGACCGCAAAACATTGGTAGATAGCTTACGCAATTCTGGCATTGTGGGCTTAGGTGGCGCAACATTTCCCACACAAATTAAGCTGCGTACAGATGGTAAATCCAATGTAGACACCTTAATCATCAACGCTGCGGAGTGCGAGCCCTACATTACGTGTGATGATGCGCTGATGCGGGAACGCGCTGAAGATATCGTCAAAGGCATTGCGATTGCTCAGTACCTATTAGGGGCAAGTCATGTCTATATTGGCATTGAGGACAACAAACCTCAGGCAATCCAAGCCATGCAACTCGCTACCAAAGATTCTGCAATACAAGTGGTAGTAGTTCCCACGCTTTATCCAAGTGGGGATGCCAGACGCTTGGTGCATCTAATTTTGGGCGAAGAAATCCCGCATGACAAACGCGCAACACAAGTAGGCATTCAGGTGTTCAACGTAGGCACTATCGTTGCACTACACCGTTTTTTTGATCACGGCGAGCCCTGTGTCAACCGCATTGTGACAGTCACTGGCAACGTACAAACACCGCAAAACTTTGAGGTGCTGTTTGGCACGCCCATCACACACCTTATTTCTGCGGCAGGTGGTAAAAAGCCAGACACCACCCACTATATTATGGGCGGCCCCATGATGGGCTTTGACTTACCAAGTGAAAGAGTTCCGATTACCAAAGCGGCTAATTGCATTATTGCCGCTTCGCCCAATTTATTTGCACCTCCCCCACAACCGATGCCTTGCATTCGTTGTGCACGTTGTGCAGATGCTTGCCCTGTCAATTTGCAACCACAAGAGCTTTATTGGTTTTCTAAATCAGATAACTTTGAAAAAGCACGTGACTACAATTTATTCGATTGTATTGAGTGCGGCGCATGCTCCTATGTGTGTCCAAGCAATATTCCACTTGTGCAATATTACCGCTATGCTAAGAGCGAAATCATTGCTAGCGACAAAGCCAAAGAAGCTGCCGATATTGCGCGCGAACGCAATGAGGCTCGCTTAGCGCGGATTGAACGTGAAAAATTAGAGCGTGCACAAAAACATGCTGAGCGTGCACAAGCAGGAAAAGCTGACCTAGCAAAAACTGAAAGCGCTCCAAAAGAAACTGCTGCGACCAATGCCGACGATGCAAAAAAAGCAGCAATAGCTGCCGCGATTGCACGCGCTAAAGCACAAAAGCTCGCAGCACAACAGGCTGGGGAATTACCAAAAAACACAGCGCCAACTAACGCGACAATGCAACAAGAAATTGCAGAAATTGACGCACGCCGCGCCACAGTCGGGCTCACAGAAACAGAAGCTCCATCTGGCGTAGACACAGAAAAGCAGGATAAAATTGCCGCAGCCATTGCGCGCGCCAAAGCACAAAAAGCGGCGGCTGAAGCAGCAAAAGAAAAATCAGCACACGCTGAAACACTGAAGAAAGATTAAATGAATCGTTCCCCCTACATCTCTGGCGCACCTTCTGTGAGCACCATTATGCTCAAGGTGCTGCTTGCACTTGTTCCAGCCATTATCACTTATGCTTACCTATTCGGCGGCGGTATATTGATCACATTAACATTAGCCACCATCACCGCATTATTGGCTGAGGCTCTGATGCTCAAAGCAAGAGGCAGACCGATCCAACCATTCCTAAGTGACTATAGTGCTGTGATTACAGCATGGCTACTCGCGCTTGCGATTCCCCCCTTAGCGCCGTGGTGGCTCATCGTAGTAGGTACTTTATTTGCCATCGTCATCGCCAAACAACTATATGGAGGGCTAGGTTACAATATGTTTAACCCAGCCATGGTGGGTTATGCGGTGCTTCTGATTTCATTTCCAGTGCTCATGACAAAATGGCCTGCCGCATTAGACATTGCGCAAACCAAGCTTAGCTTTGCACAACAATTCCAATTTATTTTTAATGGGCTATTACCGCAAAACGTTCAAATAGACGCTGTCACTTCCGCTACGCCACTTGACTATGTAAAAACGCAACTCACCTTACGTCATGACATTGCGAGTATTATCCAAGCACCTTTATTTGGCACATTAGGAGGAAAAGGTAGCGAGTATGTCGCTATTGCCTATTTGCTGGGCGGCTTATACCTGTGGCAACAGAAAATTATTTCCTGGCACTTACCTTTTGGCTTCTTAGGCGCACTAGCACTCATCTCCAGCCTATTTTGGCTAGTAGATGCCACGCACTATACGTCACCAGTCTTTCACTTATTTAGCGGCGCAAGCATGCTGTGTGCTTTTTTCATCATCACCGACCCGATTAGCGGTCCAACGACACCTAAAGGTAAGCTATATTTTGCGGCGGCCATCGCGGTCATTACTTATTTAATTCGTGTGTTTGGCGGATTCCCAGATGGTGTAGCGTTTGCTGTAATATTCATGAATATCTGTGTGCCATTGATTGATGCATTGACGCAACCGCGCGTGTTTGGTCATCAAAAGTAGAGTTGCCATGACAGAATCTATTATTAAACACACCTCAAAAACAGTATTCATCATGGTGGTATTTAGCTTGGTGGGGACACTATTTCTTGCCAAAACTTACTTTGCGACCAAGTCGCCCATACAAGCCAGCGAAGCTGCTGCCAAAATGAAGCTGTTTGAACAGGTACTCCCTCCTAGTGAGCATGACAACAATTTGCTGAATGATGTCATTCATGTACCCGCAGGTGGTGAGCTGAATAACAGAGAAGGAACCAAAATTTATATTGCCAGACTAAATAATCATGCGACAGCAGTGATATTAGAAGCCACAGCACAAGACGGTTATAGCGGTGACATCAAACTGCTGATTGCTGTGCGTAAAGATGGTAGTTTAGGTGGCGTACGTGTAATCTCGCATAAAGAAACCCCTGGCTTAGGCGACTACATTGATGTTGCCCACGGCGACTGGATTCTGGCATTTAAGAATTTGTCTTTGAGTAACCCAACGACTGAAATGTGGAAAGTAAAAAAAGACGGCGGTCAGTTTGATTATATGGCAGGTGCGACCATCACGCCGCGCGCAGTCGTCAAGGCAACACAACGCGCATTAAGCTATGTTGCACAACACCAAAATACATTATTTGCAGAGACTCCTGCGGATAAGCATTAAGTAACAAAGGAACCATCATGGCAAGTTATCAAGAAATTGTAGAAAATGGCTTATGGAAGCAAAATCCAGGCGTTGTCCAACTTCTTGGGCTGTGTCCAACGCTTGCTGTCACGACTTCTATGGTCAATGGATTCTCGCTAGGTTTGGCGACTGCTGTAGTGATGAGCCTAAGCAACGCAGCGGTCTCACCTGTGCGCAGATGGATTCCAAAAGAAATCCGCAACCCAGTGTTTATTTTAATCATTGCCGCGTTAGTCACAGCCATTGATTTAAGCATGAATGCATTTGTGCATCCTTTGCACATTGTACTGGGGATCTTCATTCCGCTCATTGTCACTAATTGTATTGTGCTAGCACGCGTAGAATCATTTGCGGCAAAGAACCCTACGCTACCTTCTGCATTGGATGGCTTCATGATGGGCTTAGGTTTAACTGGAGTATTAACACTTTTAGGTGGCATTCGTGAGCTCGTAGGCAAAGGCACGCTATTATCTGGCATTGATTTAGCGTTAGGTCCCCAAGCAAAAGCTTGGGTGATTCATGTCATTCCTGATTACCATGGATTTTTGTTGGCGATCTTACCGCCTGGTGCGTTTATTGGTCTTGGTTGTTTAATTGCCACCAAAAACTGGTTAGAGTTACGCAAAAACAAGCCAGCAGCAACAGCACATACTGCTTCACTAAAACCTAGCCATTAAGCTGTGAAGCTGCATGAATGCTGAGAAACGTGAAGCGATTTTTAAACGGCTGAGCGATGCTATCCCTAACCCGACCACTGAGTTAGCCTATCGCTCGACTTTTGAGCTATTAATCGCTGTCATTTTGTCTGCGCAAGCCACAGATAAAAGCGTCAACCTTGCCACGCGTACGCTGTTCAGTGTTGCCAACACGCCGCAGGCGATCGTTGCACTAGGCGTTGAAGGTCTAGAGCCTTATATTAAAACCATTGGCCTTTATCATGCAAAAGCAAAAAATATCATTGCGTGTTGTCAGGCATTACTTGCCAATCATCAGGGGGAAGTGCCTGATACCAGAGTTGCACTAGAAGCACTGGCTGGCGTTGGACGAAAAACGGCCAATGTCATTTTAAATACTGCTTTTGGGCAACCGACCATTGCAGTCGATACGCATTTATTCCGTTTAGGCAATCGTACCCAGTTGGCACCAGGTAAAAATGTGCTACAAGTCGAACAAAAGTATTTAAAAACAATTCCCAAACATTATCTAAAAGATGCGCATCACCTGCTTATTTTACATGGCCGCTATACTTGCACTGCACGCAACCCTAAATGCGGAGAATGCTGTATTGTAGATTTGTGCGAATACCAAGACAAACACATTCCTACGCCACACTTAATGCGAGGTGAAACCGCTTGAGCAATATACTCAAAGTTGCCACAGGCATTAAAACGGGTGCCGATGCCAATCCCGCATTAGTCTCTACCGCGATACAATCAGCGCTAGAAAAAGCAGGTGTGCAAACCGCGGGTAGTGTGTTGTTATTTCTCACGTCCGAATTTGCAACAACGCCTCAACTCGCCATCAAAGCAGCTGCCATCGCAGCCAGCACCACACAAGTGATTGGTTGCTCTGCCACAGGTATTTTTACTGAAGACGAATGGGTATTAGATGGTGCCGCTGCAGCTGCGATGATATTTTCCGAAGATATTTTTAGCAGCCTTTCAGAGGCTGTGCAACCTAGCGAATATCTACTGACTTTGGCTGCTCCCAGCGCCTTAAACGCTAACTGGCTAAATTCTAAACAAAAGCGGTTTGGCGGCATTTCTGGTGACGCGACTGGTCGAGGGCCATTTTCCGTGTGGCATAACGGTAAAGGCACCACCCAAGGCTATTGCGAATTTGGCATTCATCATTGCCAAGTTGCGGTTGCCGCTAGTCATGGACTCAAACTCATTTCCAGCCCGCGTAAAGTGACAAGCAGTCAACATTTAGATCTTATCCATGTAGCACACATTCCCGCATTAACAAGCATCCAGTCCGCATGTCAAAGACAGAATGTAGCCATTGATGATTTGCCATACCACTTACTCATGATTGCCTATGCTAAAACTGCCCACGCCTTAGAACAAGGTGAATATGCACTGGCTTCTATTGTCATGACGGATGATGAAGCCAACACAATCACACTATCGCACCCCATAGCGCAAGGGTCTTGGATCTGCTGGGCATTGAGAGATACAACAACAGCAAAAGCAGAGATGTTAAATACAGCGCAACAGCTACAACAGCAGTTACATCAAAATCCTGCATTTGCACTCATGTTTTCTTGTATCGGGCGTGGGCCTTATTTTTACAACGGCAACGACCAAGATTTAGCAGCTGTCAAAACCATTTTCCCCAAACTCCCCATTATTGGATTTTATGGTAATGGTGAAATCGCGCCGATATTGGGTACCAATACTTTGCTGCAATACTCAGCGGTATTAGGACTATTTGCCGCACAGGTCTGAGATGAGTTTATTTAATCCAAGTCGAGATGAAGTCAGGGCATTTTTCTTTCATGCTTGGCAAACTTTTAAATTACAGCAAACACTTACAGACTTAGAGAAGATTGCCGTATCTGTCATGCTTTTGCATCCAGAATACCACGCCATGCTGGATAGACCAGCTCAATACGAACATCAAGATTATTTTCCTGAAATGGGAGAAACCAACCCTTTTCTGCATATGAGCCTGCACCTGTCTATTCATGAACAGCTCAGCATCAATCAGCCCATAGGCATTGTCGGCATTTATGAGAAGCTTAAGCACAAGCATCAGGACGAGCATCTTGCACAACATGATCTGATTGAATGTTTGGCAGAAACCATTTGGCTAGCACAGCGCAACCAAACCAATTTAGACGCAGCGCATTATTTAACACTCTTGCAACAAAAGGCAGGCACGATTGCCTAATCTTCCCTATCGTGATTGAATACGCACCATGACAACTCCTAACGTACATGATTGGTTAACTGAGCATAGCGATTATCTGTATCGATTTGCGTTGGCTAGGTTACGCGACACACATCTGGCGGAAGATGTCGTACAAGAGACTTTTATCGCAGCCATCAAAAGCCCAAGCTTTGCAGAACAGTCTTCTCCTCGTACTTGGCTTACTGGCATACTCAAGCATAAAATCATTGATGTCATGCGCAAAAATGTACGTGAAATCGCAGCCTCCAACCTGATTGGGGATGAGGATCCCAATATGGATGAATTTTTTGATGAAACAGGGCACTGGAGCGAACAGCCTTTGGCTTGGGACATCCCGCATGATGCCCTCCAGCAAAAGCAATTCTTAACCATCCTACAAAGCTGTATGGACAAATTGCCCACCAAACTAGCCTCCCTTTTTATGATGCGCGACATCCACGAAACTGATAACGAAGAAATTTGTAAGGAATTGAATATTACTTCGACCAATGCTTGGGTGATGTTGTATCGAGCCCGAATGGGAATTAGAAAGTGTTTGGAAATCAATTGGTTACAGGCATAGCAATAACACAGAAAGGTGAACATGTTAAATTGTAAACAAACTAGCCAACTTGTGTCGCAATCGCTAGACCGTAATCTGACGTTAAGAGAACGGCTTGCCGTACGCTTACATTTATTTATTTGTAAGTACTGCAGACGCTTTCAACGCCAATTGCTCGCGATGCGAAAAAGTTTTAAGCGCATGAGCGAAGCCATTGAAAATGATTCCAGCATTCAATTGCCGCCTGAAACAAAAGCACGTATTTCGGCAACGATTGAATCTACGCATCAGTAATTTTCGTAGCAAAATGATAGGTAGTTTAAGCGTACTGCTTACGCATTATGTATTTAGCATTCAACCAATTTTATTTTTAAAGGAAAAAACATGAACATCTCAAACAAATCTTTAGCTTTAGCAGTGACTAGCGCATTAGCATTAAGTATAGGGGCTGCCAGCATTCATGCCGCAGAAAACCCATTTGCCATTAAATCACTTTCTAGCGGTTATCAAGTAGCAGATGCTGACACTAAAGCCAAAGACGGAAAATGTGGCACAGGAAAATGTGGTGCTAATAAGAAAAAAGCAGAAAAAATGGCGGAAGGCAAATGTAGCGCTGAAGGAAAATGCAGTGCAGAAATGAAAGACAAAGCGAAAGAAGGTAGTTGCTCTGCAGAAAAAGCAACAGAAGGCAAATGCAGTGCTGAGAAAATGAAGGAAGGTGCATGTTCAGCTGAAAAAATGAAAGACGGCGCCTGTAACCATAACAAAAAATAAGCAATCCATTATTCTGTGTCATTAATTACTGACATCAAAGGCGTGGGTTTGGGGTTAAAGCGCGAGCTGATTCCCCAAATCCAGCAACGCTATCAAGACCCCAGTATTGCAAATATTGCCTTTGTAGAAATCGCACCTGAAAATTGGATCAACACCAGTGGCAAGGCGGCGGCTGATTTGGCCTGGTTTGTTGAGCGCTATCCTATCGTATGTCATGGTTTGTGCTTATCTCTCGGCGGGCCTGACCCACTTAATGTTGAATTTTTAAAGCAAGTAAAAGCTTTTCTAACGCAGCATCAAATCCCACTTTATACCGAGCATTTAAGCTACTGCACGGATATTCAGCATGGCGAAGCAGGTTATTTGTATGACTTATTGCCCATTCCATTTACTGAAGAGGCTGTGCATTATGTCGCCAAGCGCATTCGTCAAACACAGGAGATTCTTGAACAGCGGATTGCTGTAGAAAATGCTTCTTTTTATGTCGCCGCGCCTATTTCCGAAATGGATGAAATCACGTTTCTTAAAGCAGTGCTCACAGAAGCCGATTGTGATTTGCATTTGGACATCAATAACATCTACGTGAACAGCATCAATTTTAACTTTGATCCCAGCGCATTTCTCAAGCAAGTTCCAGGTGAGCGCATTGTTTATAGTCATATTGCAGGGCATCTGCAAGTGCAGCCAGATTTACTGGTAGATACACATGGAGAGCCAATTATTGACCCAGTCTGGAAATTACTTGAACAAGCCTATACGCTTTTTGGTACGTTTCCTACGCTTTTGGAGCGTGATACCAACATCCCTCCGCTACCAGAAATCTTGCCAGAGTTGAATAAAATCAAACAGATACAGAGTAGCTTCCATCACCAGATGAGCGTGGCAGCATGTTAGCATTTCAACAATATCAAATCGCTTTTACTGCACACATTCGCGATCCCAAACGCAATCCCAAGCCTGCAAGGGTCAAAGATTCGCGCATGGCAATTTATCGGGAAATCGTATTCAATAACATCATCAGCTCAGTTTCTGCCTGCTTTCCAGTCTGTATAAACGTGTTAGGCAAACGAAAATGGCAACAATTGTGCCGCGCATTTTTTGCGCAACATCAAGCGAGCAGCCCCCTATTTAGAGAGATACCAGAAGCTTTTTTAAGCTTTCTAAACACGCAAGATTTAACGCAACTCAAACTACCCACATTTTTAACAGAGCTTGCCCATTACGAATGGGCAGAGCTCGCTGTAAGCAACATGCCCGAGCAAAAGCGTACTCTCAGTGCTGATACTGATTTACTTAACGAGTGCCCAATCCTCACTAACGCGCATTTTTTGCTGGAATATAATTATCCCGTCCATACCATTTCCAAACGCATACAACCTGCAACACAAACTAAAACCTATATTCTTATGTTTAGAAACAGTGCTTTTAGAATCAGGTTTATTGCGCTTAATGCGATGACATTCCAACTACTCAATATGATTAAATTCAGCAACATCACTGGCAGGGAAGCCTTGCAGCAGATAGCCACGGCACTTAATCATCCACAACCTGAGGTAGTGATTAACTTTGGGATAGACGTTCTGAATGACTTAATGCTGCAAAATGCAGTACTAGGAAGTGCAAAAGCTAAAATTGAAACGATAATGTCATAAACAAAAGTTAGCATTCTTTGATCGATCATTGTTTTAGACCAAGAGGCGCAAGCAGTGAACAATAAAAAAGAGTTTTTAGTCTGCTTGGCTTTAGTTTTATTTTCCAGCCAATCCGCCCAAGCGGCTACCACCCTAGACTATGACGAGAACCACAACGTCACCACCATCACCACTCCACTTGGCACCACCACTTATGGCTATGATGACCTAAATCGTTTAAATAGCGAAGCACGCCCTGCTAAAACACAAAGCTTCACTTATGACCCGAATGCTAACCGTACTGGCTCAACCAGCCCCTTAGATGGATCTAAGACCTACACCTACACACCCAACACAGACAGACTAGCTACAATTAACGGTCAAGCCATCACGCTAGACCCAGCAGGCAACACCCTCACAGCACGTGGTTATACTTACACCTGAAATCAAGCTGGTCAATTAAAAGAAGTAAAGCTAGGCACAGGTGGCAGTGCGGTGTTGTTGGCGACATATTATTACGACTATAAAAACCTGCGCAGTCGTAAAGAAACCACCGCGGCTAGCCCACAAGGCGCAAGTACCGTTCTATATAGCTATGATGAAGCCAATCATCTGCAAACTGAGATAAAAGCAGCAGGCGGCATTGCAACACCGCTCTATAGTTATGTATGGAGAGATGATATCCCTGTGGCAGTCATCATTCACCCAGCCGCACAACAACTGGCTAACCCGACACAAGCCATTAGCAATGCGGATCAAATCATCTACTTAGAAACAGATCATCTCAATACGCCTAGAATTGGACGTGACCAATCAGCTAAGAAAGTATGGGAGTGGCAAAGTGATGCCTTTGGTGCA
>JANRLR010000006.1:0-60509 GCA_033762415.1 Methylophilus sp.
GAATGACGGGATTTGAAAGATTGGCATTTCAAAGCACTTGCATAGGCGTTGAGTCCGCGTGGGTAACAAGTTACCTACCCTACAAGACTAAAGCCTTAGAATGACAGAGTAGGGTTTAATCCTGCGACGGTGGCATTCGGAGGTTTTCTTACCCCCTTTGCCGCGCCGAGCATGTGAAGCCATTGAGGATAAAGAGGCGCGCACCGTTCAAGCTCCGCAACAAGCCACGATTTGTGTGGCTTGTTAGGGCGCGTTGCGCAAGCCTCCCGCAATGGGGGGGAAACACGCGCAGGAAACAAGCGGCAGCGGGGTGCTCTTTTATTTGGTTACTTTCTTTTGAGCAAGCAAAAGTAAAGTAACTCGCCTAGAAGCGAAATAGTAACTTTACATACGGCGTACCGTAAACGGGTACGCCCTACGAGCTCATTGATTCTTATACCGATTAAATGTGTTTAAAGTAGGGCGTCAATAGCGAAGCGTATTGCGCCGAAAGTGGTTTTTGTTGATAGAGAAAACGGCGCAATGCCTTTCAGTTATTGCGCCCTACGCGAGCTCACCTCCCGAACTCTTTCTGACTATGATTAAGGGCAAAAAACTTATATATTCTCTTTAACCCAACGATTCATATACTGATTAATTTCTGCAATTTGAACATCATCAACAGACTGATGCCCATTTTTTTCAACAAGCTCATCAAATAAATATGCTTGAAACTCATTGTATCTAGCCCAAATTAGATTGCCACTTGGCGCATCGTGTAATTCTTCTGTAGCTACAAACCAATCTCTTATCACTTTAACGATTTTAAGAGGCTCATCATCATGATTTTTTATATCAGATCCAGATAAGTCAGAAAGAGCTTTTTGATAACGATACCGCTCTTTTTCTAATATTAATATTTGCTTGGTAGACCAAGCTCCCTCTTTGAGTCTTTTACAACCATAGTCTATTCCAAGTTCAAATGGCATATTCATTCGATAATGCTCACTCTCGGCCTCTGAAACCATTCGAGATAAATCATGAATTCCGAATTTTGACTCTACGATAAGACCAACTATTTTATCGATTCTTGTTTCAGCTGAGTTTGCGCGTTCCAAAGATAATCTAGGTATATAGCCCAAGTGCTTAATCGTAAATATGGCTGATAATAGAAGTTGCCTATAATCATCATCAAAAGGACAGTTTAAGAATACATTTCGTCCAAAGTTTTCCATTTCTACTTTTTGTCTTTAGGTGGATACGGGTCATTTCCATAACTATCTTTAGTTCTAATTTTTCCATCTTTGCCGTGAACATAAAATTCGGCACCTTGATTCTTGGCCACCTGCCTTCCATAATCAATAGCTTCCTTTTGAGTTTCAAAAACTCGGCTAGCCTTTTCGCTACCGCCTTTCTTAACGGCCCAACCACCGTCAGTGCCTTTCACAACATGCTGAGTATTTTTACTCATATGCGTCTCCATGGAAATTATTAATATAAAAAAGAGCTTTCGCTCCTCTTACAATTACCCACACTTACTCTCACCACAATTCAAACACGTCAAACACCCATCCATAATAATACTGGCCTTCACATTACATTTTTTGCACAGGCTTGCGCCTTTTGGATAGCCCTCTTCATTCACCGCCTCACCACTTTTAGCGTGCTTTTCTAAGAATTCAGCCTTTTTCTCTTCTACCAATTTTTGTTGGTGTTGATCTAGGCCTTCCTTTTTCAGCATACCGATATTTTGCAGGTGTTTTTCTAATACTTCGCCAATCTCTGCCACTAAACTAGGGACAAACTTGCCGCCTTTTTTAAAATAGCCGCCACTGGGTTCAAACACGCTTTTGAGCTCTTCTACCAAGAAGGTGACATCGCCACCTTTGCGGAACACTGCTGACATGACGCGGGTGAGAGCGACGATCCATTGAAAGTGCTCCATGTTTTTGGAGTTGATAAACACTTCAAACGGACGGCGGTGCTCTTGCGGCGTGCCTTCATGCATGATGACATCATTAATGGTGATGTACAGCGCGTGCTCGGTGACAGGCGTTTTGATTTTGTAGGTGCTGCCTACCAGTATCTCTGGGCGGCTTAATGGTTCGCCCATCGCCACTACGTTGCTTGGTTTTTCTGCTTCTGCTTTTTGCGCTTTATCTTCTTCGCTTACCAGTTTGTAAGCGGTAATTTTTTTGTCTATTTTAACTGCCATAATATGTCCCCTAAATACTTGAGTTCTTGCAACGGCTTAAAGTGTGCCTTGATGTTTGCAAGCCATGTTTTAACGTTTTGAATCTGTGTTTGAAGCGCATGTTTCATGACAACCCTCCCACTAATCATTCAATTCACTTTTAATTTAACAACTCTGTCCACTTACCTTTACTTTTTTTACTATTCAAAACACTTAATTGGATAATCTAAATTGAGTATAAATCACCCTAAAATTACCCCCAAATTTTATGTTTAGAAACGTAGCGAGCGATGAGAGTGCTAGGCAAAAATTGGTTTTGAACCAGAATGTACATGGAGTACATGAGGATTTAAAATCAATTTTTAACAACGCACTCTCGAGCGCAGCCGTTTAGAAACTAAAATTTTCCGTAGTAGCCTTCTTTTAACGCATCGTATAAGTTCGCTGCCGAGTGTATCTCACCATCGTACTCAATCTCTTCGTTGCCTTTGACTTCTATTTTGGTACCGTCTTCCAGCGTAAATTGGTAGGTGGTGCTTTCCAAGTCTTTCTCAGTGACTAACACGCCTTGGAACGCCTCTGGGTTAAACCTGAATGTGGTGCAACCTTTTAAGCCTTTATCGTAAGCGTAGAGATAGATGTTTTTGAAATCTTCAAAGTCATAATCGGTCGGCACGTTAATGGTTTTAGAGATGGAACTATCGATCCATTTTTGCGCGGCCGCTTGAATATCCACGTGTGCCTTAGCCATGATGGTGGATGAATCCAAGAAGTAATCTGGCAATTTCTCTTCTTCTGAGGTACCAAACGGCATGGCTTTGGGATTAATCAATTCGCGGTAAGCCAATAACTCGTAAGAGAACACATCGACTTTTTCTTTAGATTTTTTACCTTCACGAATCACGTTGCGGTTGTAATGATGCGCAAAGCTTGGCTCAATACCGTTGCTGGCGTTGTTGGCTAAGCTTAATGAAATCGTACCCGTTGGCGCAATAGAGCTGTGATGCGTAAAACGCACGCCTTTAGTGGCAATCTGATTACGCAAGCCTTCTGGAAACTGCTGCATATAACGGCTGTACTTACCTAACAGCACCTTGCCTGCAATTTTTTGGCCGACTTTAATGCCATCTGCCGCCATTTCTGGACGCTTGGCTAACATGTCTGCCGTCACTTCAAATTTCTCATCCATGATAGGCGCAGCGCCTTTTTCTTCGGCCAATTGTATGCCGACATTCCAGCCTTCTTCTGCCATCACGCGCGTGACTTCTTCTGTGAATTTAATAGAGTCTTCTTCACCGTATTTCATTTTAAGCATGGTAAAGGTAGAGCCTAAACCCAAGTAGCCCATGCCGTGACGGCGTTTACGCATAATTTCATCACGTTGCTGTTGTAATGGTAAGCCATTGATTTCTACCACGTTATCCAACATACGCGTGAAGATGCCGACCACTTCACGGTACTCTGCCCAATCAAAATAGGCTTCATCCGTAAATGGTTTTTTGACAAACATGGTGAGGTTTACAGAGCCTAGCAAGCATGCGCCATAGGGCGGTAAGGGTTGCTCGCCACAGGGGTTGGTCGCGCGGATGTTCTCGCAGAACCAGTTGTTGTTCATTTCATTAACGCGGTCAATCAGGATAAAGCCAGGCTCAGCAAAATCGTAGGTGCTGGACATAATGACATCCCACAAGCGGCGTGCTTTGATGGTTTTATAGACACGGCATGCGACTTTACCTGCGTCTAAACCATCTGCCTTGGTGAGGTATTTACCTTTAACTGGCCACTCGCGCCACACCACTTGGTGATCATCATTGACGTTCAGACCATCCACAATGGCTTCTTTTTCTGTGACGGGGAAGGCAAGTTTCCACTCAGCATCTGCTTTTACCGCTTCCATAAATTCTTTGGTGATCAGGCAGCTTAAATTGAACTGGCGTAAACGGCCATTCTCACGTTTGGCTTTAATGAAATCCGTGACATCTGGATGGCTAATATCAAACGTTGCCATTTGCGCGCCACGGCGACCACCCGCAGAAGATACGGTGAAGCACATTTTGTCATAAATATCCATAAAGCTTAATGGACCGCTAGTGTATGCGCCAGCTCCCGCCACAAACGCGCCTTTTGGACGTAGCGTAGAGAACTCATAACCAATGCCGCAGCCTGCTTTGAGCGTTAAACCTGCCTCGTGCACTTTGCCCAGGATATTATCCATACTGTCTTCTACTACGCCAGACACTGTGCAGTTAATGGTTGAAGTGGCGGGTTTGTGCTCTAGCGCACCAGCGTTTGAGGTGATGCGGCCAGCGGGAATCGCTCCATGACGCAATGCCCATAAAAACTTTTCATGCCATTCTTGGCGTTTTTCTTCCGCGGTTTCTACATCAGCCAAGGCACGGGCTACGCGACTGTAAGAATCATCCATGTCTTTATCAACATGGTCGCCATTTTTAGCTTTTAATCGATATTTTTTGTCCCAGATATCCAGAGAAACTGACTGGATTGGAATTTGCACTTCTTGTGATGTACCCATTTTTTTTGAGGGTTCTACTGCTTTGAGCATCGCCTTACTCCCGTACTATCTTTTTTATTAATTTATTGCAATTTGTATTGTCTACGAACTGCGCTTTTGTGTGATTTTTCTTGCTTTTTGACCACACATACTGTGGTTAGTTTTTAGATGTAAAAATAACCTAATACACAATATGTTGTGTTGCTGGCGTAAATTTATGCCTTTATCTAGTGTTCGTCAATAAAAATTTACACTCTTTTATGCACTCAATTTGAGCATAATATTTTGCACTTTGGGAAATGTGGGATAGCCGCTAGGATTGAAGGGAGGTGAGTAGTTACTTACGCGAAAAAATTTTAATAAAAATTTCATATTGCGCCATTTTGCATGACAACAAATCACTTACAATCACAAGTTTTAAGCTTATTTTTTAAGCTGGGCAGTCAACGATGACAGTCGACTCAATTGCTTGCCTGAGGCATCAAAATTCTGCGGTTGAAGCCATTGCGTGAGTACTTGTTGCAGCGCTGGCCACTCACTATCTAATATCGAAAACCAAGCCGTATCACGATTGCGCCCTTTGTTGACCATGGCTTGCCTGAACACGCCTTCAAAACTAAAACCCAAACGTAGCGCCGCTTGGCGCGAAGGAAGGTTCAACGCATTACACTTCCACTCATAACGGCGATAGCCTAGTTCAAACGCATGTTTCATCATTAAATACATCGCCTCTGTTGCTATGACGGTGCCGCGTAATAATGGTGAGTAGGCAAGATGCCCTACCTCCACCGCGCCATTAGATGGGTCTATACGCATGTAACTTGCCAAGCCGATGGGTTGTTGGCTAGCCTGATCCACAATCACATAAAACAGTGGGTCGCGCCCCATACAAAACTGTGCTAACCACTGTTGATAGTCTTGAAAGGTATCAAAGGAGCCATAAGGCAGATAAGTCCACATGCTGCCATCATCAGCACTATTGGCTTGATATAAGGCATGCGCATGTACGTCAGGATTGAGCGGCTCCAGCCTGCAATGCTGGCCTTGCATGAGGATAGGTTGAAGAGGCGTGGCACCTTGCCAGTTTTCGACGCGCTGACCCAAGGGCTGGTTGAAACGATTCACTTCGTTTTGCATGGGCATTGCTCAATAATCATCAAGTAAAATTAATAGCCTGTTTCTACCAAGCGACGATGTAGCATGTCTATAATTTTCGGCCAGTTGGGATACTTATGCGAAAGACCAGGCACAAAGTCCACCGTAAAACCACCAAGTGCAATTTTACGCCAATAGTTTCTAAAAAATCCCAGCTGAAAGTAACCAAACACAGCCCAACGGATGTAAATCAGTGATATTTTTCCTGGGTATGGCTTTAGTTCATACCATGCCTCATTCGGCTCTTTTTTATATTTAATCAAATCTCTTGGGTCTGATTCTGGCGCTTGATCATTCAAACGAATCTTCAGCACTTTAAAACAATTCACAAGATTGATCTTGAGGGATTGTTTTTTAAACTCCTCAAAATAGGCATGAATTCTAGCGCCAATGCGATCATCAAAATGCTCAAAGAATTTTCTGGCGATTTTTAATGGCAAGGTCTTTTCAGTCACGTCTCGGTCGATGAGTCCTAAAAAGCCAATTTTGTAACCGCGTTTGGTCAAAATGGTGGCCACTTCCATGGAAATCATGGCAGCAGCACAGTAGCCTGCTATCAAGTATGTATCTGATGGAATTGCACGCTCAATCTCATCCGCATAATATTGGCTCAGCGAATGAATGACTAAATCAGAGGTTTCGGCATAATCGTAAGTGCCGCGCAGACCGTAAATTGATCGTTCTTGCCCAAACACCGAGATAATTGTCTCCATTTCTGGAGGCCCGCCGCACCATATTAAAGGTAGCTTTTGACTTTCAGGCACATCATGTACTTTGAAAAGCAATGACCCTTCCGCCACACGTGCTCCCTGCCATGAGCAGGTCAGCATTAAAAAGCCACGGTACAGCTTTTTAGGCAGAATATTTTCCCTTGTTAACATCATTCCCATATGTTCTCTAAATATTATTTTGGATAGAACACTATTGTTTTATTGTAATTGTTTTAACTGCATTAAATGCGCGCATACGTCCATGTAGCGTCTGTCGTGCATCTGATTTCAGCGCTACGATTGTAGCAAAGCCAGGCACCACGTGAAAGTAATTGTCACTGAGCGTAAAGTTTGGCGCATCGATCGTCACAAAATAGGCAGGTTTTTCAGTACTAATCGTTAATGCGTAACTGGTTTCGCCCATTGCCTGCACACTCACACTAAGCCCAACATCTTGATGCACTTGCTGCGTTAATGCAGCATCTACATAGACTCTCTGCGAAAGGACATTGCCTTGCGCTGTCGTCAGTTTTGCCACTGTAGCAACAAAGCCTCTTGCGCCAAAGCGATATGCATAGCTGGAATCCACGAAGCGACCTAAAAATGCATCTACATCAACACGTTCTAGCGTACGTGATTTTAACTGGATGGGTTGTGTTTGCTGCGCAAACTGCTGCCCATCTGCCGTCATTAAGGCAATCTCTAATTGGCATGCCAATGTTTCTGCGTTATCGTTAGCGAGATAAAGCGCTAGTCCTTCTAAACCTTCATCCACAAATAATAATGTGGTTGGCTGACACGCACGCGCCAAGCCATAAAAAGCGGATTTCGGCTTACCTAAACTATCGATATACCCCCAACCTGCGCCTTGCTTCAAATCATGTAAAAACCAGACCAGCGCTGCACGTCCTTCTGTGGAGTCTGCACGAAAAATAGACATGGTTCGCTCAACCACTTCCACAGTCGTAGCGCGGCAATACTCCAAATAACGCTGTGGCTCTATGGCTCTTAACTTTGCTGGCGTCACGCCAAATAATTTTTCGATATAAAAATCCGTAATATCGGAAAAATCCCATCCAGAACCGACATCTCTTGGCACCGCATCCTTCCAGCGCGGATGATGCGAGGGAATAAACTCATTTTCAAAAAATTGATACAGGCTACTGTCTTCTGGCACATGTGAAAACGCCAGACATTCTGCAATCCACCTGCCTTTGAACAAGCGCGCATCTTCAAAACTGCGCATATAGCCACCCACACCATAATAATGCGAAGTGCCATAACCCACATGAAAGGGAATACCCTTGGCTGATGGACTAGAGTTCACATAAGGCACTTGAGGCGCATATTGCAATGAGAGCGTTTTTAACAAGTCATCAAATATGGCGTTCCCTAATTGATCTAATGCTAAACCCATCATGGCCGCTTGCTGTGCAACCTCACTATTGCCAGAGAGCAAAGTCAAATTGGCACGACTGCCATGTTTTGCCAAGAAGCCAACCGCCTCTTTTTTGACGCTTTCTACAAACGCTACATCGTTATCTGGATAATCAAAGTTGGTAAATGCATAATCTTGCATAATGAGAATGCCCATGGCATCGCATAGCTCATAAAACAGGTCTGACTCATACAACATATTGCCCGGAATGCGCAGCATATTAATGCCTGCATCGCACAGCATTTGTAAGCGCTGGCGCAATGCGGTTGCTTCAGTCTGAAGACTCATTGGATGCATCGGTGTCCAACAAGCGCCCCTAAAAAACATAGGCACTCCGTTAAACTTTAGTGCTAGCGAGCGCTCACTCACACGTTCAAGGTGGCGAAAACCGTACTCCCCTAAATTGATATGTCCAGATACCGCATCCTGTTGACTTTGCAACGCAACAATCACTTGATAGCGCTTAGGATTACCGTGTGTATGCGGCCAATAAGCAGCAATGTTTTCTGCTCGCACATGCGCTTCTATCACCCAATTTTCTTGGTCTTGATGCAAGCCTTGATGCAAACTGAGGGCAGTACGACTGATTTCTTGATTAGACTGCGCATCAAACAATATGACGTTGCCGTGTGTATAGCGGGTTTGCGTTAAATCTTCTACGGATACACGCAATGACAAAACACCTACAGTAAAATCACCTTGCGAATCTTTATCCAGATCCGTATTGATTTGAGCAGTTTTTAGCAAAAATTGACGCTGCGTAATCAAGCTGATGGGTCGAAATGGTCCTACCAATTTTGCAGGCGAGGCAAACCCTGGCGTGTAACCTAGCACAGGCGTACGAACAAACCGCAAATGGCGTTCATTGACTAAACGTGTTGGGAATCGACCACGCGGTTGTTTTTTTGCGAGTGCTGGTGCAATGGCTCTAAAGCAGATATATAGTTGATTATTTGGCTTGATTTTGTCACTGACATCAACTCCATGCTCATGGAATGCATTGCGTGATTGCAGAATACATTCATTATTCAAGAACACCTCTGCAAATGTGAGTAATCCTGCAAAACGTAATAGGGTTTTAGCCGAAGCATCAGGTTCTGCTGAAAAATCAGTCCGATACCAATGATCTAAATGATCAAGTGTGGATAACGACTCTTGATGATTTATTAACTGCGAGACCGTACCAGGTACGATCGCTGGTTGAAACACTGACTGCTGATCAATGTCTTGAGGTGTTAAGTAAGCATCACTGGCACTGCTTAGCCACTCAAAATGCTGACCCAATGCCGTGCTCAGTTCTTTGATAACTTCACCAGAAAGCTTTACGCCTTCACTAGGCTGACACACGACAGGTGGTAGCTTCTCCATTGTTCACTAATCTGTAAATGCCAATTTTAGATGTAGGGTTGCCGTGTCCCATTGATTCGCCATTTCTTCAAATACAGTTGAAAAATCAGCAGGCTTACCACTATTGGTCACGCGCGCCAGCTTCAGCACCAGCATTTTTGCTGTAGACGCGATTTGTGCAAAAGCCGTTGCCGCCGCTGCCATATTTGCATCTTCTGGATCTAGCCAGCGCAAGAAGTTAGCACCCAGTTGATGAGACGAGCCTAACTGACGCAATGCCACAAAAGTATACGCATGGTAGGCTGGTAGCCCGCCTGCAATAATCGTTTGCTGATGCTCAGCCATGGCTTCTGCATGGCATTTCACTGGATTAATAAGCGGACGTTTGCGTAAATGAAACTTGGCACTCTCAAAAGCTAGGGTACGTAGCTCATTTTCGGATTTTTGATTAACTAAATTCAGCTTGGCAATCTCACAATACGGTGGCAAATAGCCTTGGTGTTGTGAGGCCTGTGGTGCTAACACACCATCAAAATCCTCATCTTTTAATTCTGCAAATGTCGCATTATGAAAGTAACGCATCCGCTTATTTACAACATCAATATGTGTAATGCCAATGGTCGTTTTAACATGGTTTGCACGATAATCAATGCCTGCCGTGTCTGGTAGATGAAATGCATCAGCCTCTAGCAAAGGAATCGAACCACGTTGCACTTGTGTCACGAGTTGATCGACTAATGCACGATATAAGGATAACTCCTCAACTCTAACACCATAGAGATTTTCCAAATCATGATGCGAAGGCTTACCAAACGTCCATTGATCTCCCTCAAAATCTGCTGCCAAGGTATACCCTAAGCAGGCTAGAGAGTTCAACCCCAAACCATTAATGATCTCAATCACTAAGTCTGAGTAACAATTGGTCTCACGAAAATTCTGATCGTGGCAGTGCAACAGTGCATGTGGCTGATAAGCTTCAGGCGTTAATGCAAAAATGTTTTGAACCTCACTCATAGTCCAAGCACACCTCGTACGCTGGCAGGCCATGCCTTGATATCAAAGCCATGGGTTTTTAATAAACCAATCACCAAACGGTCAATACCAAAACCCAAACAGGCGGTATGTGCATAATCACCATTGGCTAAATGAATACCAAAAATGTGTGAAAAGTGCTCTTGATGATAATTAAATGAGGCCACTGCTGTGGGGTTATCTTTACCCCAAATGTCGACTAACAATTCAAATTTGAGCTCCAGCTCCTTTTGACTAGCTTTCATCATGCGGCCGCCACGACCAAAAAATGGATCGCTCGCTGTATCCAACACCACTGACAAACCTAGAGATTCAATCAAACCTTGACCCCGATCTAGCCAGCTAGAACGCCATTGTTGCACATCTTTAGGCGCGCCAACACGTACGTTTTCACGAATCTCAAAACTCATCAAACGTGCTGGATCGTTTGAAGGCTCATGTCTAAAGCAATAACAATTCAAATCAAACAATACGCCGCCCTCTGGCAGAGTACCTGCAAGTGTAGGGTAAAGTGGGTAGCAACTGGCTGGTGTGAGTGTCACATCGGTCTGCGTAAGATGCGGTGACCAATCCCCCCCATCTTTCACTGTTTGTTGCAAAGCTAAATGCTCTTTATCACCGCCCGTAAATGAATGGATAGATCCACACAATTGTGGAAAATTTTCCATATAACCCACTTTGCGTAAAAGCTCACGCGGTACCACAGGTGGAAATGCAGCTTTAAGCGCACCGTCTTTACGCGATTCTCTATCGACCATGGATTGTAGTGCTTGCACCAGATCCACAATTTGTGGGCTACGACCCACAATACCATTCACGCCACTGTTTAAAAGTAGTTTGTGGTCAAAAAGCTGTTGTTTAAATTGTAAGTGTGCTGTATTTAAATCCGTCATGATTAAGCGCCTTTATGTACAAGTAGTATGGATGCATTGGTTTGTTGAATGCGGTCATTATGCACTTGCATAACCGCAGAATGCGCATCTCTTAATTGGCGGCTAAGTGAGAATGGGCTATTGTTTTTATAAGCTTGTATACCAATCGTCGCCATCGCCTCTGTCACTATAGCAATCACTTTTTTTGAACAATTGAGTTTAAGTGCATTGATGCGTTTAGCAAACGCCAACCCCCCTAATTTTTCATTGTCATTTTGCGCGATTGCATCTGCATATTCACGCGCCATACCAAATACTTCGTGCTCCATGCTCTGTAGCTCTGCATCCAAATCAGCAACGCGATGTGCACCCATGGGTGTAGTGCCTGGCATAGAACGCGCTTTGAGTCTTAATAATTCTCGGCTCTTATTCACGGCATCCGTGGCAACCCCATACCAACATGCTGCCCAGAAAAGATGAGAGGTTGGCACCATGGTATAAGTCGCGATGTCCGCAAAAGGCACCTCCATGACTTGCCAAGCTTCGCCGTGCGCCACAACAGTTGCTGGCTCACTGCAAGTCCCTCGCATGCCTAATGTATCCCAGACACCTTTATCTTTTAACTCAAAATTACCGCGTTCTGCAATCACCAAGACCTGATCTCCAGCAGCTGCGGTGCTATCTTTTCTTGCAGTAATCATTAAATCATCGGCATAACTACCATAGGAAACAGTGGTGGCCTTTTTGGTTAATGTATAGCGGTCGCCCTGTCTTTCCACTGCACACTGGCTATTACGCATATTCCCACCAGGACCTACCTCTGAAGTAACGGAAGCTATAATCCGATTTTCTTTAGCCACACGACGCATATAATCCTGAAGTGCAGGATTGCCATTCGCGTGATGTACGGCTGATAATATTTGCGTATGATGCATCGCTAACGCCGCAGCGGCAGAAGCATCATATTGACCTAACACAGCACATTGCTTGGCAAGCTCATATGAATCAACCCCCAAGCCACCAAATTCCACTGGAATTGGCCAAATAAATGCACCTGCTTCGCGTAACGCGTTGGCTGTTTCTATCGGAAATCTCGCTTTAATATCCACATCATCTGCATTAGGGCGAGCAATTTCACGACCAATACGATCAATAATCGCAATACGTGCTTCCATCTCTTTTTGTTTGTTTTGAGTTTGCATTTAATTAGATTCCACCTGATTGAGGTTGATTAAAAACTTTAGCCACGTAATGTTTCTAATGCATTGGCGATTGAACGTACACTTTCAAATACTTCTCTGCGCAACATCGCGTCTGGAAACTCAATATCAAACTCTGACTCCAAACCTAACATCACACCAACCGTCGCGCGCGAACTCATGCCCGCCGCAAATAAATCGTCATCCTCACTCAGTGAATCAGCCGCTTGATTGAGCTCCGCGTGGGAAGCAAGCACATCTTTAATTCGAGTATAAATTTCTGTTGTCATAATCCACGTCCATTCATTAAAGTATTTCTAAATATAATCTCAGTAAATCTTTGCCTTAATATTACAAACATCCAAAGCCAGTGATTCTATCTCTGGCTTTGCACCAGCACCACTACCCATTTGGGGGATATGGTTATTGCTGGCAACACAAGCCTATGAGCAATATGCATGCCAAAAACAATTTTTCTTTTATGTAAAGCTTGTCTTTGCATTACATAATTTATGAGAAAATACGGTGATGAATCGCATGATATATACATTCCTGCTGTGTTTGGCACTACCATTTGTGCCATTAAAATTGTTATGGCGCGGTCTTAAACAACCTGAATATCTTAAACATTGGAAAGAGCGTTTTGGGTTTTTCAGCAACCTTGTACAAAAACCCGTCATCTGGATGCATTGTGTTTCGGTTGGGGAAACACGCGCTGCCGAGCCGCTCGTTCACATGTTGCAGGCACAATACCCACATCATCAAATTCTCATCACTAACACCACACCCACTGGGCGCGCCATGACTGCTCAACTTTTTAATGACAGCGTCATCAGTGTATATTTACCTTACGATATTCCATTTGCGGTAAATCAATTTTTAAATCACTTTCAGCCAAAAATTGGTTTACTCATGGAAACGGAACTTTGGTTTAATTTAATTGCTGCATGTGATCATCGCAAAACGCCTCTGATATTGCTTAATGCACGGCTCTCCGAAAAATCGGCCAAAGGTTATGCCAAACTTGGAAGCCTGATAAAAAGCAGCCTGCAAAAGCTCACGCTCGTTGCAGCGCAATCTGCTGCGGATGAAGAGCGATTCAAAATATTAGGTGCCCATAACACTGTTGTCATGGGCAATCTGAAGTTTGACGTCTCGGCTCCACAAGACACGCAAATGCTAGGTCAGGCATTACGCAGTTTACTTGGAAATGAACGCACTATCTTTGTTGCAGCCAGTACGCGTGAGGGCGAAGAGGAGCTCATCTTGGATGCCATCAAAGACTTGGACGTGCTGACCGTGATTGTACCTCGCCATCCTGAACGTTTTGATGAGGTAGAAGTGCTACTGACCACGCGCCATATTAAATACGCATTACGCAGCGAACTACATCAGCCACTTTCTGCTGATATAAAAGTGGTGTTGGGCAATACCATGGGCGAAATGTTTGTTTACTATGCTGCTTGCGATTTTGCTTTTGTAGGGGGTAGTTTACTCAAATTTGGGGGGCACAATTTGATTGAAGTTGCGCGTATGGGAAAACCTATTTTAATTGGCAAATACACCTACAATTTTGCCGAAGCCACGGTTGGTGCTGTGCAATCAGGCGCAGCCACCCAAGTCAAAGATATTGAAAATTTCAGGTCTAAAATTCAATACTTAATTGAACACCCAGAAAAGCGTGAACAAATGGGTATCGCTGCGCTCAACTTCAGCAAAGCAAAAACTGGCGCGACGCACAGAGTGATGAAAGAAATCGAAATCCATCTTTCATCCGTTGAAGCATCACTGTAATACCTTGTTTTGATTGAGCAGCTTTTCAATTAGGCCAACTGGTAACGGTTTGCTGAAATAATATCCCTGTACTTTTGCGCAAGGCTTGTTTTTTAAGAACTCAAACTGTTGTAGCGTCTCTACTCCTTCAGCCACCACATCAAATTTTAAACTTTCTGCTAAAGCAAAAATGGCCTCTACAATCGCGGTATCTACATTGTCCGCTGGTAGCCCGTTAACAAAACACTTATCAATTTTAATGGTATCTATCGGGAACTGTTTTAAATAACGCATAGAAGAATGACCCGTGCCAAAATCATCCACTGCAATACCTGTACCCATCTGTTTTAATAACTGCATGATGGCGATTGCTTTATCAACATCCTCCATCATAATGGACTCAGTCAGCTCAAAATTAACTGTAGATGGATCAACTCTGTTTTTTTGAATCGCTTTTTTAATGCTATCCACAATGCGTTTATCATAAAACTGCTTGGCTGACATATTGATGTTCACAAACAAGGCGGGCTCATGTGCATTTTGCCAGCTTTTGAGTTGTTTTAATGCGGATTCAATCACCCAATCACCCATTTGTACAATCAGGCCGCTCTGTTCCGCTATTGGTATGAATACGTTAGGGCTGATATAACCCTCGGTCGAATGTGCCCAACGCAGAAGCGCTTCAAACCCAATAATGTTTTCTGTTGTTACCTCAACAATTGGCTGATAATGCAACACTAATTCGTTATTAATTAATGCATTTTGTAAGTCCATCGCTAATTTCTGGCGATAAAAATTAACCTCTTCTATTTCTTCTGAATAAAATTTGTAGGTATTTTTACCTGCCGATTTGGCCCAATACATCGCCATATCTGCATTCTTAATTAAACCTGATTCAGAACAGCCCCCTGGTAAATATTGCGCTACGCCAATACTGGTGCCAATCAAGATTTCATGTAGTTTAATGACAAACTTCTGTGAAACAACGCTAATAATGCGCTGACATATTTTTTCTACATCACGTGTAGTTTTCACCGCTTTCAAAATAATGGCAAACTCATCCCCACCAATGCGGAATACTGCATCTTCTTCGCTTAACATTCTGCGTAAGCGTAATCCGCATTGCTTCAACAGCTCATCGCCTACTTCATGCCCATGCGTATCATTGACGGCTTTAAAGAAGTCCAAATCTAGCATTAATAAATAAAAGTGCGATTGATCCTGTTGATTAAAGCCAAGTAACTGATTGATATTTTTTGTAAACGCATGACGATTGGGCAAATCGGTCACACTGTCATAGTAGGCCAATTGATCCAACCGTTTTTCAATCACCACTCGCTGTTTCAGCTCCTCAACCAACTTATCATCTCTAGATTTAATGTTATCCAGCATATTATTAATGCCCAAGGATAATGCGCCAATTTCATCCGTTGAATTAATTGTTGAACGCTGTGTGTAATTGTGTTTTTTAGTGATATTGGTGACCAATTGCTCAAGATAAATAATCGGCTCCGTAATCACATGATTTAATTTTGCTGCGATGGTTCTGGCAAGCAACATTGCTAATGCTACAGCTCCAAGCAAAGCTAAAACAAACACTTTAATACGTTGATTGACCGCCAGAAAGTTAGCGTCCACATGCAAGACTCCTAATTTTCTGCCATTGTCCATAATAGGCTTGATCATTTCGATGCCAGCCTGATTTACATAATGCTTCTCACTGCTTGATGCAACGATATGAGTGTTTCTGCTTTGATAACTGGAGAATTTGACACCATTTTGCAGCTCCACATAGGCTTGGTCAATGCTGGGATTCAGACTCAGTGTTGCTAAAATTTCTGTGGCTGTTGCTTTATCGTCGAATGCAATCGCAGAGCCAATATTGCCTTCAACCACCGAAATTTGTGAATTCAGGCTATCCATGAGTTCTTGTTTATAACTTATGTACTGATAAACCACGGTTAATACAAACACAAACAACATCGCCGAACTCACAAGCAACAATTGCATAATGAGCAGCTTTTGCTGAATCACCATCTTTTTAAAATAAAGCGCTATCATCCTAATACACCCTTGTTGCTAAGCGCAATAACTTGGAGCTCAATGTCAAACTGGCTTCTTTGACCACTTGATTGTTGATGGTAAAACTATATTTCTTATTCTCCAGTTGCAAGTTAATCATACTCGCATAAGCAGACTGATTGCCAGTATCTGCAATCGTCAGCACAGAATATTTTTCTATATGTTCTTTCAGCCGCTTGTCTTTAATCCAGTGCGTTTCCTCCATATAAAGTACTTGGCAGCTTTTAATCTCCTCTATCCCATCAATCGTTTTGTAGGTGATTTTTTTATCATTGATTTTTTTTCTTCAAGCAAATGATAGTTAATATTGTCTTGATCTTCCTGAAATGCGCACACACTCAGGACATTGCTCTCCTGTGCCGGCCATGTGGTGTAAACAGCAAAGTTATAGATAAGCGCGGATTTCATATCGCGATCTTCAACTTGTGCGGACGTTGCCAGCATCGGCAAGCACATCCATACCAGCATAACCCCAAAATGTTGAATTGACTTGGTCATTTTAGGTCGTAGGTCACTTGCACCCAGGCGCGAGCGCCATCTTGCTCAAACCTGTCTGGTGTCGAATAGTCAGGCGCTGGGACAGCATAGTGCCGATTCAATAAATTCTTTACACTGGCTGAAAGTGTCGTATTTTTAAACCATGTATTGTTATACATGGTCAAATTGACCACACTGTAACTGCCTAAGGTCGCACGCTGTTCGGTCAGTCTTTTTCCTACATACTGTAGCTCTAGACCTAAATTCAATTGCTGATCGAACAAATCCTGTGCGTAATTAAATTTTGCTAAATTTTTAGGGGAATTCACCATCCATTGACGACTTTCTTGCGTACTGTATTGCCATGCATAATTAGCCCGAATACGTGAGGTTGGTGTGAATCGTCTTTCATATTCCCAATCCATACCACGCGTCCTAAACATTGCATCGGCATTGTTTGCCTGAGTAAACCCAGGCAGTAAAACAAGCGCGTTAATTTGTATGGCATCTTCAGTCTTATAGTAATACAGCGAACCCATTAACTTGCTCTTAGCATCAGGCTGGTAGTCCACTACTAATTCATAGGCTTTTACCTGTTCTTTTTTCAGGTCTGGATTCGCCAACTGTGTAGAGCCATCTTCATAATACTTTTCAAACGCGTTTGCGCGTCTAAACGCAGTGGCGTAAGAAGCTTTAATCTCTAAATTTTCCTGAGGCGAGTACAGCAAAGCTAAACGAGGACTTAAATTATTTGCATTTTTGCCTCCATAATCCCCGCGCAAACCAGCATTAAGCGCCCACTGCTGACTCCAGCGATACTCATCTTGTAAGTAAACGCTTGCCATATAACTGCTATTTTCTACTTTAGCAGTAGGGAAAATAAAGTCTTGCTGAAAATCATCTCGGATCTCTGCACCATACACCAACTGGTGCTGATTAAAACCTGTATAAACAAACTTGGTCTCTGCGCCCCACCATCTACCTATATTATCTTCATGATAGAGCACACCACTACTCAGGTTTTGTGCATCGTACTGGTAATGACCATAATATATTTTAGATACATTTTTTAAATGCTCACTTAACGCATCTTCATAACTCAAATGAAGATACGCATTGGTGTCTTGCAGACTATTGGGTTTTGCGTTGAAGTCTGTGCCATAGGCAGCCGCTGGATCATCTTTTTTTCTATCGACATAAGCCGCTTCTAGAGACCATTGTTGATAGTGCCCCTTAAAGAAAAAGCGCTTATTTTTTTCATTATCAAGATTTTCAGCGATGCCGAAATTGGTAGCTGGGGTATCAAACGCATTGAAATACCAATCTTGACCTCGACTACGTAAGCCCGAAACTGACATCAAAATATCTGCGCCATTTTCAAGCGCATGTCCATATGTTATCCGCCCCTTGTAACCATTGTGACTATAGGCATCCAAGGCAAATTGAGTGCTGTTGTAATCTGCACCCTTCTTTGTAATCACATTAATAATGCCGTAAAAAGCACCATTACCATACACCACCGAACCTGGACCAGAGACATATTCCACACGTTCAATTAACTCGGTATCCAATAGGCCATCGTGACCCAAATAAGAGGCGTTATACAAGTTATCATTTGCCTGATGCCCATCAATTAGCAGCATCACCCGCCCAGGATAATCCCCAGGACGACCAAACCCTCTGCCACTCATATAAGTATAAACATGGTCGGTCACAGTGTTGAGTCCACGCATACTATCGATAATATCGGCTAATGTATGGTAGCCGTACGATTTAATGTCTTTGGCAGTCACAATGCTCACCGCTGAAGGAGAATCACTGATTTGCTGAGCAAGTTTTGACGCAGTAGTGACTTCTTTTGCCAGCAAGTCCTCTAATGGCATTTCTGTCAAATTTTCATTATTTTGGGCAAAAGCCAGTTCTGTACAAAAAAGCATACCCGACAGAATGCTATAAAAAACAAAATGTTTATAGCATTCAATAAGATACAACAACCCATTCTGGGTATGACGAAATAATTTAGGCATAAATTTTATAGGTATGTAATAGCCAATAATTAATAAAACGGTATTCAATTCGAGTTACAGCAACTAGTATGCCATTAACTAGATTAACGGTTAAGCTAATCTTAAGTTAAGCAATGCCGTGAAAAATATTTTTAGCTGTTAGAAAAAGAAAGTGTCTTAACGTATACCAGCTCACACGCACCTGCTCCTGTATCTTCTCTGGTAAGAGAGCTCTTCCAATGGAACCCATTTGGCGCATTGACTTGTACTAAGTAACCGCTGATTTTGACATGTTGACCGACTTTGACAGACTCCAGTTGATCTTCTATTTCCCCAGAAGCTGGAATCATATGCATATTCGCACTATGTGTTTCTATGTCTCTACGTGGTATAGGGAACGCATCCACATGCCAGTAATAGAAGCGCTGGCTTTGGGAAATCTGGATTTGACTTAGTACGCGGCTGTCTGACATTGGCCCCCAACCCAAAACCAAATCGACAGGAGACAGATCAGCACCTCTATCAAATGCGTAATGTTCACTTGCCAGCACACGCGCTTCTATTTCAAATGTTTCTAGTGGTGTATGGTATAGCCATGCACATTGAAAGGGGTATTGTCCGCAGAAATGGCGTAGTGCTGACAAGTTCGCCCGCGCTATGCGTAACGATGTGTTGAGAAAAGTGCTGATAAGCACCGAATGCGACTAGCCCGATAAATACGATGCGTTTCCAGTTCAAGCCTGACTCGCTATTTTATCAATGTTGCAATCGCCTTGAACGCCTCATGACTTGCGCTACCCAAACACTCAAACAACACAGATTCAGTGTTGGTAATGATACAGCCAGCATCCCGCAGCCTTGCCACAGCATTTGCATGATGGGCTACTGAGCGTGAAATAATAGCGTCTTCCACTACAAACACTAGCTTACCCATACTCAAAAGAGCTAGCGCCGTTTGTAAGATACAGATGTGCGCTTCCATGCCTGCAAGAATAATTTGCGACCGATCTCGATTCAGCTTTTGACAAAACTTAGGTTCTTTACATGCAGAAAAAGTCATTTTGGGTATTGCATGCACGTCTGACAAATAAGGTGTTAATGCTGGTAATGTTGCGCCCAAACCTTGTGGATATTGCTCTGTCAGCAACACGGGCAGCGCTAAATGACGCGCGGCCTGCAACAGAATTTGTATATTTTTAACCACGCTTTGCAAGGCCAATGGAGACATCGCCAAACTTAACTTGGCTTGCATATCGATGATGACAAGTTGACTAGTGCTTGCCTGTACAACCGCGCTAGCGCTAGTCCTAGCCATATTATGGTTGGTTTTGAACCAGCTGTTGATTGATATCCTGCAAATCTGCTTCACTGACAACTCCAACAGCAGACTTGAGTCGAATGATATTGACCAGATAATTGTAGCGTGCCTGTAACAAATCGCGCTTGGCACCAAACAATTGCTGTTGCGCATTGAGCACATCAACACTAGTACGCACACCTACTTCATATCCTAACTTGGTCGAATCCAGTTGGCTTTGACTGCTCACCAATGCTTGCTCCAACGCTTTGACCTGAGCAATGCTGCTTTTTAAATTGAGATAAGTACGTTGCGTTTCTAAATCTGTCTGACGTTTAGCCAACTCTAAATCATCTTGCGCCTTTTGCTTTTTAAACGTTGCCTCACGCACTTTAGAACTTGTAGCACCTCCTTGGTAAAGAGGTATCGCCAATTGCAGACCAATCGTGGCATTGTCTAAATCATTGCCAAATCCATTGGAGCCACCATTACTATAGCTATTCGTGTAACTTGCCACTGCATCTAGTGTAGGCATATGGCCTGCATTAGCAAATTCAATCTGCTGTTCTGCCAGCTTGAGTGCATCTTGTTGAATTTGAATATTTAAGTTACTTTGATATGCAACCTCTTGCCAATCCTGCACACCCTGTTTGAGTTGCGACACTTGAATATCCGTCTTAACCGTCGCCAATCTTTCTGGTATTTTTCCAGTGATTGCTTGTAACGCACGTTTTGCGATTTGCACATCGTTATCTGCCGCAATTTCTTGCGCTACAATCAAATCGTAACGCGCTTGTGCTTCATTCACGTCTGTAATTGTAGATGTTCCGACTTCAAAGGTTGCCTTTGCCTGATCCAGCTGACTGAGTATTGCAGCTTTCTGTGCCACAATCAAATCCACTTTATCTTGTGCGATCAGCACGTCAAAATAGGCTTGCGTAGTCCGCAACATTAAATCTTGCTGGCTCAGATGCAACTGTTTATCTGCTTGACTCACTTGCACTTGACTTTGGTCAATCTGCACCAAATTCTCTTTGCGATAAATAGGCTGCCTTGCTTCTACAGCGTAATTGTAGCTCTCAAACGAATTGGCGCCTTGTGTTTTAAAAATGGAATTTGAACCGTTGTATTTTACGTCTGTTCTGCTTGCGCTGACTCCCGCACTAAAATCTACTCTCGGACGATACAACGCTTTGGCCTGATTGATAATTTCTTGTGCTGCCTTATTTCCACTGCTAGCAGATGCCAACGTAGGATCATGCGCTAAAGCTTCTTGATAAATGTCCAGCAAATTTTGCTGTGATTCAGCTGCCAGTGCACTTACACCACATAAACAACTGAATACAAATAAACCTGATATTAGATTTTTAAACATAACTTTCTCTTAAAACTCAAACGTCACACCTTGGTCCGCATTGATTAACTCATCTATACAGGTCTCAAAAAGCACATCTTCCTTGTAAGCATTTTCTGAAATACGTTGTATCAAAGTAGCATGCATGGCAGGTGCTCTACCTAACACAATCAGCATGCGCCCACCTACCGCCAGCTGCTCTCTCAGGTCTTTTGGCTCTACAGGCGAAGAAGCACCAAACACAATGACATCATAAGGAGCCATTGTAGGCCAGCCATAAGCAGCATCGCCCACTTTCAACTCAACATTGTCGATATGATTCTCACGCAGATTCTGTGTAGCCAATTGACTTAGTTCTGGATGAATTTCTACCGAAACCACATGCTGTGCCAACTTGGCTAACAACGCAGTCAAATATCCTGTACCAGTTCCCACATGCAAAACACGGTCTGATTTTTGAATACTCAGCGCTTGCAGAATACGCGCCTCTAACTTTGGCGTGAGCATTTTCTGCTCACATCCGATAGGAATTTCCAAATCTGCAAAAGCAAGACCTTGATAGGCTTCTGGTACAAAAAACTCGCGCGGCACGTCATGCAACAATTGCAACACTACGGGGTCTAGCACCTCCCACGTGCGAATTTGCTGCTCTATCATGTTAAAGCGTGCTGTTTCGTAATTTGTAATGTATGAAAATGATTCCATAAAAACCTCGTTTTAATCTGTGCAAATTATAGTCGATATGCTTACGACACAGCAGTTTTTTCAATCTTAATCCCGTACCAAAACGCATAAAGTGCAGGTAAAAACAGAACGGTTAATGCAGTAGCAACGGCCAAGCCGCCCATAATCGCAACTGCCATCGGACCAAAAAACACACTACGCGTTAGCGGCACCATCGCTAATATCGCTGCCGCAGCCGTCAGTACAATAGGTCTAAACCTTCTGATTGTGGACTCTACGACCGCCTCCCAATCCCTTAACCCAGCTGCTTTATCTTGATCAATCTGATCTACCAAAATGACTGAATTACGCATAATCATGCCAGATAGCGCAATGGTGCCCAGCATCGCTACAAACCCAAACGGCATATCAAAAATCAATAATGCCGCAGTCACGCCAATGATGCCTAAAGGCGCTGTGAGCAGCACTAAAAATACTCTGGAAAAACTTTTTAACTGAATAATTAACAAGGTCATGACCACCGCAATAAACAAAGGAACGCCTTTTGCCACGGAATCACCACCTTTTGCAGACTCTTCGACCGCACCACCCGTCTCGATGGCGACGCCTAGTGGTAAGTTCGCTTTGATGTCTGCGATTTTTTGCTCCACCTGCGCTGATGCTACAGGGGCTTGCACATGTCCTTGTAAATGTGCCCGTACTGTCAATGACGGAACACGGTTACGACGCCATATCACACCCTCTTCAAACTCAGACTCAAAGGTAGCCACTTGCGAAAGCGGCACGCTCACTCCTGTTTTTGTCTTAATCATCAAGCTTGTAATTTTGGACAAATGACTACGCTCTATTTCCGTGCCACGCGCCACGATATCAATTCGCTCTTTAGCCTCTCTAAACTCGGTAACATACAACTCGCTCATCGCGCCATTGAGCATGTTGGCAATATCCACTGAGCTGATGTCCAATAAACGCGCTTTCGATTGATCCACATGTACTTTAATCACCTTGCTGGGCTCTTCCCAGCTTAATTGCACATTGTTTAGATTTGGATTTTCGCGCATCACCGCTGCAATCTGGTGTGCAACTTCCCGCACTTTAACAATATCTGTGCCGTCTACACGAAACTGCACTGGAAAACCCACTGGCGGTCCGTTTTCTAAACGCAACACTGAGGCGCGTAAACTAGGAAAGTCTTGTTCGAACAGTTTGAGCAAATCGGTACGCAATCGTTCACGTTGTTCCAAGTTTTTGGTCAAGATTACTAACTGCGCAAAGCCGCGATGTGGCAACTGAATATCTAATGGCAAATAATACCTTGGCGCACCCGTTCCTATGTATGCTACAAAGTTTTCTATTCCTTGTTGCTGTAAATTCCAATGACGTAACCAAGCTTCCAGTTTTTTCACTTCAGCATCAGTGGCATGATAGGAAGCCCCTTCTGTAAGGCGCAAATCCACGACCAGTTCAAGGCGGGTGGAATCTGGAAAAAATTGCTGTTGCACTTTGGAAAAGCCTACCATCGACAATATAAACAAAATGATTGTAATCAGTATCACTGTTTTTTTATAACGTACGCACGCCGTCACTAACTTTCTAAATGCAAGATAAAACCGCGTGTTATAAATATCATGATGGTGATTTCCTGATGACTTATCCGTGAGTTTAAACAGTCTTTTAAACCACTGCATCGCTTTAGGTGTGGTGGGTGCATTGGCATAATCTGGCAGAAGATGGTAACCCAAGTAAGGCACAAACATCACAGCTGCGACCCATGAGATGCTTAGAGCGATGGCTGTCACTTGAAAAATAGAGCGCGTATATTCACCCGTAGATGATACTGCTGTTGCAATCGGCAAAAACCCTGCCACTGTCACCAATGTCCCAGTCAGCATAGGCATAGCCGTTGAAGTATAGGCAAAGGAAGCCGCCTTCACTCTATCCCATCCTTGTTCCATTTTAGAAGACATCATCTCGACTGCAATAATGGCATCATCTACCAATAAACCGAGCGCTAAAATCAACGCGCCCAACGAGATTTTATGCAAACCAATATCAAACACATTCATAAATAAGAATGTTGCCGCCATCACTATGGGGATTGAAATTGCCACCACAATGCCTGTGCGCCAACCCAGAGAGAGTAAGCTCACACCCAATACAATCACCAAAGCTTCAGTCAGTGATCTGACGAAGTCTTGAACAGAATGCGAAACAATTTTGGCTTGTGACGTCACGGTCTGTAACTTCACCCCGATAGGTAACCTTTTTTTAATCTCGGCAACCTTTGCATCCAAATGCTGACCCAAGGCGATGACATCGCCGCCTTCGCTCATGCTTACGCCAATTAATAAGGAGGCGGCCCCATCAAAACGAACACTATCTTGCGGCGGATCTTCATAACCACGATAGACCCTTGCCACGTCACCCAACCTGAAGTCATGCTGATTAACATTGATGCGGATGTTGCGTAAATCATTAAGCGTCTGATAGCGACCCGACACTTCTATTCTGATGCGCTCGTGTGGTGATTCAAAAGTCCCAGCCTTCACAACAGCGTTTTGTGTTTTCAAAATGCCGATTAAATCAGCTGTGCTGATCCCCATGGTAATGAGTTTGGCATTTGAAATTTCGATATAGATTTTTTGCTTAAGCTCCCCAAAAAAGTCTACTTTGGCGACATCGCCCACTCTCAACAACTCTGCGCGAATGTCTTCAGCTTGCTGCTTTAATGCAAAATTATCAAAACCATCCCCAGTCAGCGCATACATCGTGCCATACACATCGCTAAACTCATCATTAAAAGTCAGGCTCTCAATATCACTGGGTAATGTGTTTCGAATATCCCCTATTTTTTTTCTCACCTGATACCAGAGGTTAGGAATTTCTTTTGAGAAAGTATCATCCTTGATGACAATAAATATGAGCGAAATACCTGGCCTAGAAAAGCTGCTGGTATAGCCAAGATGCGGTATTTCCTGTATTTTTTTTTCAATTTTATCAGTGACTTGCTGCTCTACTTCTACCGCACTGGCACCTGGCCACGTGGTGCGTACTAGCATCACCTTGAATGTAAATGGTGGGTCTTCTGATTGGCCTAGTTGCGTGTAAGCATAAGCACCCGCAAGCGTTAGCAACAAGATAAAGTAAAGTATCAGCGTTTGATTCCGTAGCGCCCAGGCTGATAAGTTGAAGCCTGACGTTGCAGAGTCAGTAGATTTAAACGCTTGATCTTGCATCAGTGTACGCTCTCTGTCGTAACGACTTGCGGCCTGACATGCTGACCTTTAATCAAAGTGTGTACCCCTGCCACCGCAACCACTTCCCCTGCCTGCAAGCCGCTCGTCACTTCTATGCCGTCTTCCGTAAAGGCTCCAGAGGTGACTGTCCTTGGTGTAGCAACGCCATCGGGGCTAATCACCCATACAGTATTCACACCATTGATTCTTGTCAGTGCCGCACTTGGAACTATGAGCGATTTTGTAGTACTCACACCACCAAAGGCCACGCCAGCGGTCATGCCTATGCGTAATTGGCTATCTGGATTCAATACGCTCACACGCACATCAAAAGCACGCGTGTCTGAATTGGCTGCTGGTGCAATTTCGCGCACTTTGGCCTGATAGGTTTTTTCACTATTCGCCCAAAGCTTCACCAATACCATATCACCCACTTTAATATTGGCCATTTGTGATTCAGGCACAGCGACCGCCACTTCAACAAAGGCATAATCCACAATCTGTGCCACCGTTTGCCCTGCTTCCACAACCTGACCAGGTTCAGCAGAGATCTTTGAAATGACACCACTTCTGTCTGCTATTAAGTGTGTGTAGTGTGACTGATTGCCTGATACAGCAGCTTGTGCTTTTACTTGAGCTAACCTTGCTGTAGAAGTTTTAAACTCTGCTTCACGCATGTCTAAGGCAGATTTGGAAATAAATTTTTTCTCGTAAAGCTGCCGCTGCCGCTCCAACTCAGCTTTAGCCAGCGCATAACTTGCCTCAGCGGCTTGCACATCTGCCTTGGCTGCTTGAGCACTCAAATTCGCATCAATCGCATCGATACTCGCAATGACTTGACCTTTTTTAACTTGCGTTCCAACATCAACATCACGTTTGATAATTTTGCCTGCGATTCTGAATCCAATGTTAGATTCATAGCGAGACTTTACCTCTCCCACTAACACCATATTTTGATTGATTGCAGTGTTATCACCCACCTTGATTACCAATGCTGGGCGAGGAGGCGTAACGCTTTCTACTGGTTTCTCACAGGCACTTAACAGCGCCATGACACACACTAAAATTATTTTTCTCATGTTATCTCTCAGTCAAACCCAATTTGAGTAAGGTCTGCATCATCTGCAAACGATGCTCCACTGGTCGCCAGTTAATCCAATCTTCTTTGGGCATGGTAATCTGTAATGCACATACACCATGTATGCCTGCCCACAGAGTCTGTGCAATCAAATCAACATCATTCCACTCTTTACGAAACTTACCTTCTAAAAATACAGCATTAACCACCGTTCTTAATTGAAAATAAGCGTCTTTTTCCAGGTTATTTTTATATTCATCATCCACACTAATGCCGTATCTTGCATGCGGTGTCATGTACATCAGCTGATAATGATTCGGGTACATTAATGCAAATTTTGCATAGCTATTACTGATTGCAATCAAACGCTCTCCCGAATCCGCGATCTCCAAAATGACTTTAATATGGCTGGCCATTGCAGCAAAATCAGACTCACATATCTCTCTTAACAACGCCTGCTTATCTGCAAAATACAAATAAATGCTTGTGGCAGAATAACCAATACGCTTAGCGATTTCCCGCATCGTGACTGCGTCTATGCCTTTTTGCACAAACAAATCACGCGCGACCTCCATAATACGCGCTCGTAATTCCTGCCTATCTTGCTCGGACGTTGATTTGGTTAACATATTGGGCTGATTTGCATCTGCATTAATGACTATTTTTCAAGCTAATCAATGACAACCTTTCACTGAATACAATCGGCCATCCCAACAACTCGCTTATCTCTATACAACCGTTAACTTAACGATGTTAAGTTAACGGCGTTGATTTTGATTGTCAAGCCAATTACAGATTTATTTTTTGGAAATAATGAGCAAGCCCATCAAGATGAATAACGCCTCCATCAGCACGCAGACAGACAGAAAAGCACAAATAATCCAACGTTGCATGGTTTAGAGCCTTATCACGAAACATTACTTTTGCAATAAAGAACGAAATGAGTTTGTAAAATTAAAAGATAAAGAGATTGACTTACAGATACAGCACAGCGGGAAAGACTGTCGCTGCAAAAACAAATACCAACCACTCCATATTCCAGCGCTCCAAATGACCAGTAAAGTGCAAAGATAGCACCGTAATGGCAAGAATATAATAAAGTGCGATGAGTATCATAAATGGTGCGTAATTTCTATTGAGCTTGTAGTGTATTTATATCACTTTTTTAATAAAAAGTATCTAGTCCCATTGCAATCTTTACGTCATAAATCTTTGTTTCCTTAACACTTATCTTGCATTCCATGTGATTTTCGCGTACATTCCGCCTATTGCTAGGGGTCTGTAAATCCTTATTTTTTATATGGTTTTACAGTGAGACACACCCTTTGAACCTGATGCGGGTTATGCCGCCGTAGGGAATGCAGCGTTTACTGCTCCCTACGTATTAATCTATCTGGAGTATCCGTGAACGCCGCTGACAAAAATTTAACCAAATTCTTAAATGAAACCGCCTCGGTAGATAAAGGTACTACTGAGCCTTTTGCCAAATCACGCAAAGTGTATGTGCAAGGCTCTCGCCCTGATATTCAAGTGCCGTTTCGTGAAATCTCATTAAGCGATACGCCATCTGCTTTTGGTGCTGATAAAAACCCACCAGTGGTGGTTTACGACACATCAGGCCCATATACTGATCCAGAGGTGAGCATCGACATCCGTAACGGTTTGCCAGCATTACGCGCTGGTTGGATTGCAGAACGCAACGATACTGAGCAATTGGATGGCCCTACGTCAAAATTCGGTCAAGCGCGTTTAACCGACCCAGAGCTTTCAGAGATGCGCTTTAACTTGCACCGCAAACCACTGCGCGCAAAAGCTGGTATGAACGTGAGCCAAATGCACTATGCGCGCAAAGGGATTATCACGCCTGAGATGGAATTCATCGCCATCCGAGAAAATCAACGCCGCGATAACATGAGCGAGCTTTTGCAAACGCAACACCCAGGCCAAAACTTTGGCGCTAGCATTCCTAAAGTGATTACCCCAGAATTTGTACGCGATGAAGTGGCGCGTGGCCGTGCCATTATCCCCGCCAATATCAATCACCCAGAAATCGAGCCAATGATTATTGGGCGTAATTTCTTGGTCAAAATCAATGCCAATATCGGCAACTCTGCGCTAGGTTCATCTATCTCTGAAGAAGTCGAAAAAATGGTGTGGGGTACGCGTTGGGGCGGCGATACCGTGATGGATTTATCGACTGGTAAAAACATCCACGAAACCCGCGAGTGGATTATCCGCAACAGCCCAGTGCCAATCGGTACTGTGCCAATTTACCAAGCCTTGGAAAAAGTGAACGGCAAGGCCGAAGATTTAACATGGGAAATCTTCCGCGACACCTTGATTGAACAGGCAGAGCAGGGCGTAGACTATTTTACGATTCACGCTGGTGTGCGCCTCGCTTACATTCCCATGACCGCCAAACGCATGACCGGTATCGTGTCACGTGGCGGTTCGATTATGGCGAAATGGTGTTTAGCGCATCATAAAGAATCATTCTTGTACGAACACTTTGAAGACATTTGCCAAATCATGAAAGCTTACGACGTAAGCTTCTCACTCGGTGACGGTTTACGCCCAGGTTCTATTTACGACGCTAACGATGAAGCACAATTTGCTGAATTGAAAACATTAGGCGAACTCACTCAAATCGCTTGGAAACACGACGTACAATGTATGATCGAAGGTCCAGGCCACGTGCCCATGCACCTCATCAAAGAGAATATGGACTTGCAACTTGAGCATTGCGGTGAAGCCCCATTCTATACATTAGGACCTTTAACGACTGATATTGCACCAGGTTATGACCACATCACCTCAGGTATCGGTGCTGCCATGATCGGCTGGTACGGCTGTGCCATGTTGTGCTACGTCACACCAAAAGAACACTTGGGCTTGCCAGATAAAGAAGACGTGCGTGTCGGCATTATCACCTACAAAATCGCTGCCCATGCTGCTGACTTAGCCAAAGGCCACCCAGGTGCGCAAATCCGCGACAATGCTTTAAGTAAAGCGCGTTTTGAATTCCGTTGGGAAGACCAATTCAACCTTGGCCTAGACCCAGAGAAAGCCAAAGAATTTCACGACGAAACCCTGCCACAAGAAGGCGCAAAACAAGCCCACTTCTGCTCCATGTGCGGCCCGCATTTCTGCAGCATGAAAATTAGCCAAGACGTGCGCGATTACGCGGCTGAGCAAGGCATTGACGAACAAGAAGCCCTGCAAAAAGGCATGCAAGAAAAAGCAATTGAGTTTGTGAAAAAGGGTTCTGAGGTTTATCAGAAGGTTTAACTTCCATTAGCTGTCATTCCCGAGCAATCGTGAATCTATTTTGCAATCTAAAAGCCAGCTTAATGCTGGCTTTTCTTTTATAAAGACTTAATAACCAGTTGATTTATATTGTTGAACACAGTAATCTTACAAATCGAAACTTTAACTTTTGATTTGTAAGATGATAACTCGTCAAGCTACCAGCACTGCATTAAGACTCGCCAAGGGCTTTCCTATTGTCGCGATTAGGGGACCTAGGCAGTCTGGTAAAACCACGTTATCAAAAACCGCCTTTGCAAATAAAGAGTATGTTTCATTAGAAAACCCCGATGAACGTGAATTTGCAGAACAGGATCCCAAGCGTTTTATTCAGCGCTTTAAAAACGGAGCCATTTTAGATGAAGTACAGCGTTGCCCAACATTGCTCTCATATCTGCAACAAGTGGTGGATGACCGCAACATCATGGGTGATTTTATTCTCACAGGTTCAGCACAATTTGAGCTCATTTCCAGCATCACACAATCATTGGCTGGACGTGTCGGACGCATCGAACTATTACCGCTCGCGCAAGCTGAGCTGATACAAGCCAATAAACTACCTACCAGTTTAGATGAAATGCTTTTTCAAGGCAGTTATCCCGCACTATATGACCGCGAAGTAAGTCCAAATGATTGGTACGCCAATTATGTTGCCACCTATTTAGAGCGTGATGTCAGACAACTCATCGCCGTGCGTGACTTGGTGCAATTTCAACGGTTTATCAAAATGTGTGCGGCAAGATCTGGGCAACTACTAAACCTTGCCTCACTCGGTGCAGATTGTGGCATCTCAGCAGTCACCGCACGCGAATGGCTGACCGTGCTAGAAGCCAGCTACCTTGTAATACGCCTAATGCCTTACCACCAAAATTTTGGTAAGCGACTAGTTAAAACACCCAAGCTCTACTTTTTAGATGTTGGCCTCATGACATGGCTACTTGGCATCACAGAGCCTACAAGCCTAGAAACACACGCCATGCGCGGTGCCATTTTTGAAACCTATGTTGTTAGCGAGCTACTCAAACAACGCTACAACCAAGGCCAAACCAACAACCTATATTTTTGGCGAGATAATGTCGGCCATGAAGTAGACGTTGTATACGAAACCCCGCAAGGTCTGCAAGCCGTCGAAATTAAATCAGGTAGCACCTTTGCACCAGACTGGCCTAACGCCATTCACAAATGGCAAACATTTGCGGGTGAGCTATCATTAACGCCCAACATCATTTACGGTGGTGATAACAGCTTTATACGTGAAAACTACCAACTAACCAGTTGGAAAAACATATAACGGTGATGGCAAAAGCACATTTCTGTCTAATAAGCACTACAAAAAGGCATGCAAGAAAAAACCATTGAGTTTGTGAAAAAGGGTAGTGAGGTCTATCAGAAGGTTTAACCTCACCCGTCATTCCCGAGAAATCGGGAATCCATTTTTAAAGCCAGCTGAATGCTGGCTTTTTTACATCAATCAATTGTTTCGTATCCAGCCGTCCATTTCAATTGACTGTTGTTGCCAGTACTCTTGCAATAGACTCAAATTTTCAGTATTTACCCAAGGAGCATCTAAAGCTTCTAAAACATCGATTTGAGGCGTTGGAACAATTGAGCCTAAAGCTACATCACAAAAAAATGATTCTAATAAAAAATTAGCAACTTGAACGACTTGTTTAAATGCATCATTTATATCGTTGTAAGTTACTTCATTCGATAGCTTAGCACCATCTGTAAGCCGCTCAGCATGGGCTATCTGCTGATTTACCATGTTGCAAACCTTCACAATCGCAGGGTGATTTAATTGCTCAACCAGCTTATCTAAAGTTGATGATAGAATTTTATCTTCACGTTTTCTTTTGTTTGGATTGCCTGATAGTTTGTCAAAAGCCCGATGCATCATCTCAGATACAGCCCAAGCTTCAGGCCCCTTAGTTGCAAGCCAATGTGGTTTAGAAAGCTCTTCGTGAGTAAATTTTTGGTAATAATTTTTTTGAGCTAGTGCATAATCATAAGGGAGTCCGTCATAACAGATAAACTTTTCTCTAGTGAAAAGTTCGGGGCGTTTTTTAATCAAATCAATTACATTGCATAACGAATCGGTTCTAGGGTCTTTATCTACTAATTTACGAATGCCCATTGTTAACAACCCACCGTAGCCAGCGGTGACCAACTCCCATAAAGCGCCGTTCACTTTTCGCTCTTGCTCAATCCGCCGAGCCTCATTTAAAGTCCTAAAGACAACCGTATACCAAGCCAAGTTATGCACTTGATTCATCACTGAAGTTTCACTGGAGCCAACTAAATACTCTAAACATTTTTTCCTAAAATTTCTATAACCATTTAGCGACTTCTTTCGTACCTCTGGCACATCGCATTCATCTAAAGAATAATCATATTCAGAACCCAATCTAAACTCTCTCAGCGAGCCATTTATTTAACAAAATATAGAACACAATGGATTAGATAATTCTTCAGCATGCAAAAGTCTTAAACCCTAACCACCGCCACAGGATACTCCGCCACCACGCTATCCGCCGTCATCAAGGTAATGCCTTCCACCGCAGTTTGCGCAATGAGCATGCGGTCAAACGGGTCTTTGTGGATATTGAGCAGGGCATCTACGCCTATGGTATGGGCGCTGGTAATGGGGATTTCTGCAAAGCCGTTGTCTAGCAGGTTGCGTCGTAATACCGCTAAATCTACTTTGAAGTCCGCTCTGCCAAGTTTGTTTTTAATGGAGATTTCCCACAGGCTGGCGGCGCTAAAGTAGAGTTGGTTTTCTGGGTTTTCTATCAGCGCTTTTGCTTTGCTTGAAAGTTGCTCTGGCTCGCCCGCCGCCCAAAGTAGTATGTGCGTATCTAGCAATAATTTCATGCGCGTTATTCCACCCCAAACAGTTTGGTGATTTCTGCTTTGCCCATTTCATCAAAATCTTTTGGCGTGCTAATTTGCCCCGCCATAAAACCAAGCCTTTTTTGAGCGCTTGGTTCGGGTGCATCGAGCTTGGTGACTTTAACCAAAGGCTTACCCGCCTTGGCAATGATAAATGATTCGCCCTTAACCGCTTGCTCAATCAGCTTTGAGAGTTGCGTTTTGGCCTGGTGGATATTAACGGTTTGCATCATAAACTCCAGTAAACTAAGTTTGTTTAGTTTAGTTTAAAACCTATAGGAAACCAAGCAAATATTTTATTATTTTGTTCACTTTTGCTTCACTGATGAATAATTGCTACCTCTCTCACAATACTATTTCTAACCAACCTTAAGCTGGCTTATGCTCATTGATTGAGGCTGATCTCATCTATCTTCCTGATGGATTGGTGAGCAATGTAAATAGCGTATCCGTCGTTATCTGATACGCACACAGATGACTACGCTTTAATCTGCACAAAAGACAAAAACTCTTCTACAGGCATAGGTTTCGCATAAAAATAACCTTGTACGTAATCACACCCAACTTCAGCCAAAATAGCTTTCTGTTGTTCCGTTTCTACGCCTTCGGCAATGGTTTTCAAGCCCAGCTTGTGTGCCATCACCACAATAGCCTCCGTAATCGCCCGGTCATTCGTGTCGGTTTCTAAGTCGCGCACAAAAGAACGGTCTATCTTTAGATAGTCGATGTTAAATTTCTTCAAATATGACATCGCCGAATAGCCAGTACCAAAGTCATCTAATGCTACTTTTATCCCTGCCTGACGGAAGCGATGCAGTTTTCCCATAATGTCAACTTCATCGCCTAGTAGCAGACTTTCAGTAATTTCGATAACCATGTGACGCGTAGGAACGTTGATTGTTTCTAGATGCTTAATCCATGCAGTGCCGATTTCACTTGGGATGAACTGACGTGCAGACATGTTCACGCTAATCTGGCAGCAATCGTTCTTGGCTGTGCAAACTCTAAGCCAACGTGACATGGCATGTGCTGCTTGGTGGAACACCCAATCGCCAATCTCATGAATCATTCCAGTCTCCTCGGCAATGGGAATAAACATGTCGGGGGGCACCATACCATGTTGCGGGTGTTTCCAGCGTAATAAGGCCTCTGCTTTGACTACAAACCCAGTGGAAATATTGACGATAGGTTGCAGATAAATCTGCAACTGTTCTTTGCGTATCGCCTCGCGCAAATCATTCGCCAAAGAAAGCCGTTGTTGCACCTGCTTCTGCATAGCTGGGGTAAAGAAGCTAAAGCCATTGCGACCACGCTCCTTGGCTACATACATGGCTTGATCCGCCGCGCTGATCAGACCTTCCAAGCTATCAACATCAGAAGGGTAATTGGCAATGCCTATGCTCGCTGAAACATAAGAGATCTGGTTGTCTAAAACAAATGGGGAGGTCATGGCCTCAATAATGCCTTGTGCCACACGCCCTAAATGCGCCATTTCAGTTATACCCGACAGGATCACCACAAACTCATCACCACCCATCCGAGCCAGCGTGTCGCTCTCACGCACACATTGTTGGATACGTTGCGCAGCCTGAATTAAAACCTGATCGCCTTGATGGTGACCTAATGTATCGTTAATTTCCTTGAAGCGATCAAGATCGATGAAAAGTATTGCAACGTTGCTTCCACTCCGCTTAGCTTTACTGATTTCCTCTCTTAATCTGTCTATTAACAGACGTCGATTGGGTAAACCAGTCAACATGTCGTAGCTGGCCTGATGGTGCATCTGGGCTTCAATGCGTTTACGTTCCCTAATATCACGTACCAAGGAAAAGTTGAAATGTTGCCCCTCATGCTCGATAGCATTGGCGTTCACCTCGATAGGAACAAGTATGCCAGCTTTTGTTTTATGTACCGTTTCCAGCGTAATCGTTTTTCGGTTGAGCAGATCTTTCCAGTGCTGTCCCCATGTACTTGGGTCGTACACTGGGTCGTGATCACATATCCGCATTGCCAATAGCTCATCCTGTGTATATCCCAGCATTTCGCACGCAGCGTTATTCACATAGAGTATCTGAGCACTCTCATCAACCAGATAAACCGCCTCCCCCATATGGTCGAGCGCATAATTCTGCATGGACACCAACTTCTCAAACTGTTTTCGCTCGGTGATGTCTAGTGCTGTGCCAATAAAACGTACTGGGCGGCCAGTCTCATCGTAATAAGGCTCGCCACGTTCTTGAATATATTTTACCCGACCATCTGGAAACAGCAGTCGATGTTCGATCTGATACACAGTCTTGTTGATAATTGACTGATTATAAGCATCACTCACTTTTTCACGATCATCAGGATGCACTGTTTCAAGAAATGCGGCAAGAGTCGCTGCAAACGCTGTTTTGTCGATCTCCCAAATGCGAAATGTTTCGTCACTCCAAGTCAGCACATCATTGACAATATCCACATCCCAGCTACCGATATGTGCAATGCGTTGCGCTTCCTTCAATGCATTCTGGGTATGCAGCATTGCCTCTTTAGCTTGTATACGTTCGGTGATGTCAATCATGATGCCATGCCATTCGGTAGCGCCGTCCTCGAGACGTACTGGCGCAGAACGAATCTCAATCCAGCGCAGCCCTTTGGTAGGATGAATGATGCGTATTTCTATACAGTAGGGCGACAACTCTCGCTTGGTTTTTTCTACATGCGCCATTACTCGGCTCAAGTCATCTGGGTGATAACGAGCGCGTAATTCGTTGGCATCATCACGCACATCCTCAGGACTAAAGCCAAACAGTTCTTCTATCCCAACACTTGCATAGGGGAAGCTGAAATGCCCATTTGCATCTTCTCTCAAAGTGTAAATAAATCCAGGTACGCTAGCTGCTAGACTACGGAATACCTGCTCTTTGGTGGCGAGCATCTCCAACATCTTGACTTGCTCTGTGGCATCTCTTATGTACCCGAGCATCAATTCTTGATTTTCATGTACAACTTGACTGAGTGACAGTTCGATGTAGATAAGCTGTCCCTTTAGCTTATAGTAAGCTGTGAGTATAGTAGCCATGCCACGCTCAAGCACCTCACGCCACAAAATATCAAACTTTTCCTTTGTAATCGTAGGAAAAACTTCAGTTAATGTCGATTTTGGCTCTGTAGCCAGCTGAATACCAAAATCTAGGCAAGCCAGATTGGTATAAAGTAGCTGATAAGCAACTCCTGGGTCGGCTAGGAAAGTTGGACAGGCAAAAGCACTGCTATCAATGTACTTATAAAGAGATGTTGCAACACCTTCGTTCAGCATTTGCTGTTACCCCTTGAGATACCTTACATCAATAATTTATTTGCACTTACACCACAAGAAACACTAGGATAAGTTTTTTGTAGGATCAATACTAAGGCGTTTATTTTATATATGAATATATTCTTAGCCAGAAGTATTTTATCGATAGAATAGAAGTATAAATATAACCTTAATCAAAACACTAAATTATTGACAATAATCAAAAAAATCGGAAGTATTTCTTGAACAACAGAACTGATTATTTTACTTTTTAGTATTGCTGTGACAGGTATAGACTCCTCTCCTTTTACGTAATAATTAATAACATTAAAAGATATTGCAGATTATGGCTCAGCGCATATTAGTGATAGAAGATGAACCCAGCATTGCGGAAACCACGTTATATGCGCTCAGCACCGATGGTTTTGAAACCGTGTGGGCAGCGACAGGCCAGCATGCGCTAGCGCTGCTGAAACAACAAAGTTTCGATCTGGCAGTATTAGATGTAGGCTTACCTGACATCAATGGTTTTGATGTGTTTAGACAAATTAACCATTTGTTACCAGTGATTTTTTTAACTGCACGCTCAGGTGAGATTGACCGCATTGTAGGTTTGGAATTAGGTGCGGACGATTACATTGCCAAACCCTTTAGTCCGCGTGAGTTATGCGCACGCATACGTACTGTGTTGCGCCGTGTTCACAAGCAGCAATCTGTAGCGGCAACCAACCTTGCAAGCAACACCAGCCAATTTTTTATTGATGAAGAGCGTAAATGTATTCTTTACCAAGGGGTAACACTTGAGCTATCTCGTACAGAGTTTCGCTTACTGAAAGTGCTATGCGAAAGACCTGGGCGCGTGTACACCCGTGAGGAACTCATGAACAAGGCTTGGGAACACCCTGATGTCAGTCTGGAGCGCACGGTGGATGCGCACATCAAACTGATTCGGGCAAAACTGCGCGCCGTCAATGCAGATACTGATCCCATTGTGACCCACCGCGGCATGGGCTACTCACTCAAAGCATCACCATGAGCAAACGCAACCGCATTTTTTTAAGTGTTATATTGCTATTTACCTTGGGGGTAGCGGCGCTACTCTATACCGTGAGCTCTGGTTTGGATATACGTTACCGCGAATCCGCAGAAGAAACCTTGGTAGATACTGCATACATCATGGCGGCATGGATAGAAACAGATGCCAACGAATCACTGATTGATGCCACACGTATGAATCAGGTGTTTAATCGTGTTTACAATCAGCGGTTTACCGCCAAAATCTACGCGATTACCAAGCATAGCGTGAATTTACGCGTGTATGTGACAGATGCAAACGGCATTGTGTTGTATGACTCCATGGGGCAAGACACTGGGCAAGATTTTCGTGCTTGGCACGACATTCACATGGCGCTGGCAGGACAATATGGCGCAAGAACCACACGCACCATTGCACACGATCCTAAAAGCGATGTCATGTATGTTGCTGCGCCTATTCGTGATAACAACAATCAAATTATTGGTGCGGTAAGCGTCGGCAAAACAGTCTCCTCACAACATGAGTTAGTCACTTCTGCCCAGCAAAAACTATTCAACGTTGGAATAATTACTTTAGCAGCATTTTTAATCATGCTGCTTGTCGTGACTGTTTGGCTCGCAAGCCCCACACAACTCACGCATGATATTGTGCAGGTATTCAAACAAGAGAAGATCTCGCACCCTATAAACATATTACGTAGATTACGCACCGTGCTCAAAAGCGCATTTTTGGATATGCGTGATGCGATGGCTGGGCGCAGTTATACAGAAGAATATGTGCAAGCGCTCACGCATGAACTCAAAAGCCCATTGACTGCCATTAGGGGTGCAGCAGAATTACTGCGTGAGCCCATGGCGGAGACACAAAAAATACGTTTTGCCGAAAACATTAACAATCAAGCCTTACGTCTGCAAGAGCTCGCGGATAAGTTACTAGAACTCGCCAGCTTAGAAAAACGCCATACCTTGGATGAAACCAAAGCTGTAGATATCGGCCGCTTAGCGCATGAAGTGATCCGCTCTTTAGAACCTACCGCTCAACGTAAAAAAATCACCCTATCGTTAGAAGTAAGCGACGACATCACCGTGATGGGAGATGCATTTTTACTACAGCGAGCACTCACTAACTTACTGGCCAATGCGCTCGATTTTTCACCAGAAAACAGCACCATCACCACGCAAATACAAGCTCAAGGCAAACAATGCCTGATTAGCATACGTGATCATGGGCAGGGCATCCCTGAATATGCACTAGACCGCGTCTTTGAAAAATTCTACTCGCTGCGCCGCCCAGATTCTGGGCAAAAAAGTACAGGGTTAGGCTTACCTTTTGTGCGCGAAATTGCGCATCTGCATGGCGGTGAAATTGTATTAGCCAACCATCCACAAGGTGGCGCAGTCGCCAGCTTAAGCTTGCCAAGCATCAAAAGTTAGTTTGTAATGCCTATTAAAAATGGGGAGCAATAATGAACAAAAAACAAACGCTTTATTTAATGACTGCATTGTGTTTTTCTACGATCAATCTCAGTTTATCCACCAATACCCACGCCGCAGTTGATTTAGACCGTGCTATGGCAAACCCCAACAACTGGGCGCATCCACGCGGACAATACAACAACCAAGGCTACAGTGCACTTAACCAAATCAATCAAAACAATGTTAAAAACCTAAAGCTCGCGTGGGTATTTTCAACTGGTGTCAATCGCGGTCATGAAGGTGCACCTCTGGTGATTGATGGTGTGATGTATGTGCATACCGCCTTTCCCAATAATATTTACGCACTCGATTTAAACAATGACCAAAAAATACTATGGTCTTACTTCCCTAAGCAAGACTCGCAAACCCAAGCAGTGCTGTGTTGCGATAACGTCAATCGTGGTTTGGGCTTTGGCGATGGCAAAATTTTCTTGCAGCAAAATAACGGTATGCTGGTTGCGCTGAACGCCAAAACAGGTGAACTGGTTTGGCAACTACAAGTGAACGACCCGAAAACTGGGGCGACCAATACCAATGCGCCGCAAATCATCAAAGACAAAGTGCTCACAGGTTGTGCGGGTGGGGAATTTGGTGTGCGCTACTTTATGGCGGCTTACTACTTAAAAGATGGCACATTGGCTTGGAAGGCATACTCTACTGGCAACGATGCCGAAGTCCTGATAGGCGCAGACTTTAACAAAGCCAATCCGCAATACAGTGCTTTAAGTGTGTATGAAGACGTAAATGGCGGCAACAAACAAGGTGGCTCGTTTAAACCTTTGCCGAATGACAAACTTAAAATCAATGAACCTGAATTAGGTGTGCGCACTTGGTTAAAACCACAACAAGAAAAAGACGGCTGGCAGAATGGCGGCGGTGCGGTGACGGGTTATTTCTCTTTTGATGCTAAGACCAATCTTGTGTATTACGGCACTGGCAACCCAGGCGTGTGGAGTCCTGATGTACGCCCTGGCGACAACAAATGGGCAAGCAGCGTATTTGCAAGAGATGTCGATACAGGCCAAGCCAAATGGGCGATGCAAACCACCCCGCATGATGAGTGGGATTACGATGCCACCAATGAAGTGATTTTGTTTGAAAATAATAGAAAAACTTATGCCACACAAATCAACAAGAACGGCTTTATTTATACTTGGCAAGCCGATAATGGCAGCTTAATTGCGGCAGAGAAAGTGCACCCGTTTGTGAACTGGGCGACCAGTGTGGATTTGAAGACGGGGATGCCTGCGAAGGATGCGAAGTACAGTACGCATCAGGATTACAATATGAAGGCTGGTTGCCCTAGTTCATTTGGCGCGAAAGGATGAATCCTGCTGCCTACTCACCAAAAACTAATTTACTTTATACACAGCTTTATCATATGTGTATGACTTACGAGCCAGTTGAATCTAAATATATAGCTGGTCAGCCTTGGATGGGAGCAACACTCACGCGATTCATAGGACCTGATATTGTATTTGGTGGCTTGGCTGCCTACAATCCACTCAACGGTAAAATGGCTTGGTATAACAAAGAAAAATACTTAACAACAAGTGGCATTCTAACGACCGCTAACAACTTAGTATTTTATAACGCAGGTGACCGTTGGTTTAAAGCGTTGTATGCGCAAACTGGCAAAGAATTGTGGCGGTTTCAAGCTGGCTCTCCGTCTGTTAGTAATCCATTCAGTTACAGCCACAAAGGTAAACAATTTATAGCAATATTGACTGGGATAGGTAGAGTTGCTACGAGCGAGTATAGTTCGTACACTAGAGATGATGGTGACGACGGAAGCACGGAGCGAGGTAGTGTCGTTATTAGCAGTCCTTTAAATGATCCATATCGTGGCTACCCCATTGCAACTAACAATGCCTCAGGTGCAATGCTACACATCTTCAGCCTATAAACCTCACCCCGTCATTCCCGCGAAAGCGGGAATCCATGTTGAATTTGATTGTGCTAAAACCAAAAATAGACTCCCGTTTGCACGGGAGTGACATGCGGTTGTCATTCTGAGCCGTTAGGCGAAGAATCAAGTTTTTTGAATATGGCTAAGATACCTCTGGATGGCCGTTCCTCGAGACTAAGCTCCGTTCCGTCATTCCCGCGAAAGCGGGAATCCATGTTGAATTTGATTGTGTTAAAACCAAAACTGGATTCCCGTTTGCACGGGAATGACATGCGGTTGTCATTCTGAGGCTTTAGCCGAAGAATCAAGTTGTTCAAATGGCGCAAAAGTCTGGATTCTTCGCTATGCTCAGAATGACGATGGTGAGCTTATCCATTGTTGTGAGGTAATCATGCGTTGAATGACATTACTTCATTTCTAATACTTCACACAAATTTCACACGCATTTCTTGTTGATTTCCCAGTGACTTCTCATCGCTGGCGCATGCTTCACTCCGTGCAGATTTAGCACTAATCTAACAAGGAGTGAATCATGAAGTTACTAAAGCAATGTTCGCGAATACTGCTCTCTACCGCCAGCGCCAGCTTAATGTTGATAGCCAACACCAGCTACGCAGAAAGTATACCCTCCACAGATACAGACAAAACATTATCCCCTTACTTTTTTGTCAAGAGTGATGACCCAAGCACCGACCAATTACCGCTTAAATCCACCGATGTAAAAGTGAATATCACTGGCGTGATTGCCGACGTGGTCGTCACGCAGCATTACCGTAATGAAGGTACGCGTCCGTTAGAAGCCAAGTATGTATTCCCAGCCTCGAGCCATGCGGCAGTATATGGTTTACAAATGCATATTGGTGACCGCGTAATAGAAGCTAAAATCCGCGAGAAAAAGCAAGCTAAAGCTGAATACGAGCAAGCTAAATCTGAAGGAAAAAGTGCCTCATTATTAGAACAGGAACGCCCCAATGTATTCCAAATGAATGTCGCTAATATCTTACCCGGTGATGATATTGCAGTGAAGTTACATTACACAGAAACCATTATCCCAAATTCTGGTAAATATGAGTTTGTATATCCAGGCGTAGTTGGACCACGTTATAACGGGTCTGTAGCATCAGGCAGCGGTGTGAAAGAGCAGTGGGTACAAACGCCGTATTTAAAAGCCAAAGATGCGCCAACAGATACCTTTGCCATGGATGTGAATATTCACTCACCCATTCCTCTACAAAGCATTGCTAGCACTTCACACAAAGTGAATATTGCACAATCTGACCCGCAACATGCCAGCCTGAAATTACCTGCCAGCACAACGAATGGCAATCGCGATTTCATTCTAAATTACAGCTTGGCTGGTAACAAAATTCAGACAGGCACTTTGCTATATCAAGGTGAAGACGAGAATTTTTTTATGACCATGATAGAACCGCCGAAACGTGTGACTACCAATGAGATTGTGCCACGCGAGTATATTTTTATTGTGGATGTTTCTGGCTCTATGGGAGGCTTTCCGCTTGATACTGCTAAAACTTTATTACGTAGTATGGTCAGCAATTTACGCCCCACCGACACCTTTAACGTGATGTTGTTCTCGGGCAGCAATACTGTGTTGTCGCCTCAATCGATGCCAGCCAATGCAGAAAACGTTGAGCTTGCAATCAATACCATCAATCAACAATACGGTGGCGGCAGTACTGAGTTATTGCCCGCATTAAAGCGAGCGCTTATTATGGACAAAACAGATCAACGCTCGCGCAATTTTGTGGTGATTACTGATGGTTATGTCACGGTAGAAAAAGAGGCGTTTGATTTAATCCGCAATAATCTTAACAAAGCCAATGTGTTCTCCTTTGGTATTGGTTCTGATGTCAATCGCTTTCTGATGAATGGCATTGCACATGCAGGTGAAGGCGAAGCATTTATTGTCACTAACGATGCAGAGGCAAAAGAAGCTGCTGTACAGTTTAAGCAATATGTGGAAAGCCCAGTTTGGACGCACTTAAAACTAGAGATCAAAGGCTTGGACGCTTATGACATCCAACCGCAAAAATTGCGCGATTTATATGCAGACCGCCCGATTGTAGTCATTGGTAAATGGCGGGGCAAACCAGAAGGCAGTGTTACAGTGTCTGGTCTCACCAGTGCAGGTCAAGCACACTTTAGCTTAGATATTAAAGAGAGTTTAATCTCACAGGACAACGCTGCATTACGTTATTTATGGGCGCGCGAGAAAATTGCTGAATTAGATGATTACACCAAGTTATTTGGTGGCGAAAATGACCACGAAATTAAGCAAATTACTGACTTGGGCTTGCAATACAACTTACTGACACAATACACCTCATTTATTGCTATTGATCATGTCGTACGTACAAGCGAAAAAGCCGATACCGTGAATCAGCCATTGCCACTACCACAAGGGGTGAGCGAATTGGCTGTAGGAGCAGAAGTACCTAGCACGCCTGAGCCAGAGTTCTACTTAATGTTTGCATTAGCAGGTGGCATGGGCGCATATTTACGTCGTAGAAAGCAAAAAAATGTACGCTAAATCAACGCGCTCTCAACGTTGGATAGTGAGTGGCTTACTTGCGTCCACCCTCTTAGCCACTTGGCCACAGTGGCTATGGATGGTGCGACGCAACAGCGATGGCTCTGATGATCCTTGGGGAATTGTGGCTTTGCTGACGATCGTTGCGCTGGTATATGCAGACAAAGATCAGCTACAAGTACCGCAAGTATCTGCACTCAGTGTGACGGCATTATTGGCAGTCACAGCAACCGCAACGTGGGGGGGGGTGCCTCCTATCCTCTCCACTGCAATTGCACTATTGGCTTGCACTTGGCTGATTGCGCAAATGTTGCCAAAAGCACGCGCATTATCACCTTTGCTTGTGCTTGCGATGCTTGCATTACCCTTAGTTGCCTCTCTTAATTTTTACTTGGGCTATCCATTACGCTGGTTTTGCGCATACAGCACCAGTGTGATGTTATCTGTGCTTGGCACAGAGACAACCCCTGCGGGAGCGAGCTTATGGTGGAATGGCAAAACCATTCTAATTGATGCTCCTTGTGCTGGCATTGCCATGCTGTGGATAGGCTTGTATTTGGGTGCGCTGTTTTCATATCTCAATAGCGCCCAGACACTAAGAACACTCATTAACTTAAGCATGACAGGCGCATTAGTCATCTTGGCAAATGTCACCCGCAACACCTTACTTTTTTACAAAGAATCAGGCATGGTGGACTTGCCACATTGGACGCATGAAGCCATCGGCTTAGTCACTTTTGCGCTATTTGTACCTTGTGTCTACTTTGCTTGCCATGCTCAACGCTCTTTAAAAAGGGTCAAACATGAAAACTAGTCAGCTTTCTCAAGCATTATTTGTGTGCATTATGCTTGCCTGCGCAAGCCGTACATGGTGGGCACCGAACCACCGCGTAGACACGACCCTCAATGCCCAAATAGAACAAAACTGGGCTTTTGCACAGTGGAATGTGAAACAAAAAAACCTTTACAAGCTGCCGCTCTCAGCTCTTGAACAGAGGTTTGCAGCAAACTTTCCAGGGCATATTGCGCGTTTTACCGATGGTGACGCGATTTGGGTGGTAAGACACACCATTAAGCCCACGCGTATGTTACATTCCGCATTAGACTGCTACCGTGGGCTAGGCTATCAAGTGACGCAACCGCGCGTAGTAGAAAATAATCAGCATCAGCGTTGGCGTTGTTTTAATGCATCCAAAGGACAATCACTACAAGTGTGTGAACGTATTTTTGATAATCAAGGCGGGCAGTGGACAGATGTCTCTGCGTGGTATTGGGAAAGCTTATTCAAACAAAACAACAAAGAATGGTGGGCAATTACAAAAGTAACGGGTATAAATAACGCTATATAAGCAACAAAAGTTCGTATGAAAATATTTAAATGGTCTCTAGTCTTCGTGATGCTCACACTGATAGTTTGCATCATTGGACTATGTATTTGGCTCTGTAACCCTTGGGACAACACTGCTTGGCGCTTACCTCTGCGCCTACCCTTGGTGGGCGTCACACAGGTGCGCGCACTGCCTCTGATTCAATTAACCACCTCCACACCTGGCCTCCGCTTACTCAACCACACACAATGGCACAGTAAACATGGCTTAATTCAACTAGAAAACAAAGCGGGGCTTGTACAACTCAGCTGCGCAAACTGTCATTTCAATTTGCGCGGACTTAGTGCAAAAGCCATCGTGTTTGACCATATTAATCTTTCTATCAGACGCATTGATCACCAACTCACAGGTATGTTAGAAACACAAAGCGAGGGTAAATTTACTCGTGTTTTATACACCGCACAAATTCACATGCAGGGTGTTGATTTAGCGTGGTCTCTACCTAGCACAGCCATCACAGATTTATTAGTGCCGTTAAAATCTCACTCTGAAACAATACAAAAGGCGCATGTCACTGGCACATTATCGGCCACAGGAACACTACACTGGCCAAGTAGAATCTGGAGCGCCAAACCTGTCATATTGGGTTTTGATGTGACAGGCCTAGGCACAGAAAAACTTAAAACTGCTGAGCTCAAATTTCAATGCCCGCAACCCAACGAAAAAGCAAATAACGCCGCGACAGCATCACAAGTGTGGTTGGACAAAAAGGGGCTTGGGCGCTGGCTGCCCATGGCGGTTATGATTGCTGAGGACGCTCAGTTTATGCACCACGACGGTTATGACATTGACACCTTGAGCTATCTTTTAGCACAAGAAAAACCAAACAAACAGCTTGGGGGCAGCACCATCAGCCAACAGCTGGCTAAGTATTTTTTCACAGGCGGGGAGCGCCAATGGAAGCGAAAAATAGAAGAGCTACTTTACGCAGTAGAAATGGAAAGCACATTAGGTAAAAATCGTATTTTGAATTTATATTTGAATACCGTCGACTGGGGTCCAAGCATCTGCGGCGCCTATGATGCCGCTCAATTTTACTTTGCAGTAAAACCAAGCCAGCTTACAGCAGTTCAGGCGGCATGGTTAGCCGGCATTATCCGCAGTCCACATCGCGCATGGCAAGACCAGTACTTAACCAACAAGCCAGACTTTACCAGAATTCAAACAATCATGCGCTATATGCCTGCCAGAGTACGTGCATTGCCTGTTCAGCTAAACTTCACGCAACCCAATAAACGTTAAGCATAACTTTTAATTTTTTAGGCGCTGATATTTGCTAAAATATGGTCTTGATAGGAAACCTATTTTGACCACACTTAAACTAAATAAAAATTCCACTAAAGACACTGTTGTAAAAGCAGAAAAAGCACCTGTTCGACGTGCAGACCCTAGCAAACGGGACAGATCAAAACCGTTGCCTATTACCAAGCCAGTCAGCCAAAAAACGACAGAAAAATTTCCAGAAAAGGCTCAGCAATCAACACCGCCCAGCGTAGCAAATAAATCCTCTCAGCGTAATCACCGTTATGATGGTAAGCCACGTGAGGTCAGCGAGCAAGCACCAGTCAAAACCAGCCATACGGACGCGCGCGTCCCGCTTAAGACCAGCCGTGAGGAACCTCAATACCGCCAAGCACCTACGCGCGGAGGCAAAGCGCGAGATGGTTTTGATGCGCGTGCACCACGCAACATTAAACAAAATGACTCACCCAGTAGCGCTGACAATTTGCCCAGACTATCCAAAGTGATGGCGGAGCGCGGGCTGTGCTCACGTCGCGAAGCAGATGATTGGATCGTGAATGGCTGGGTCAAGGTGAATGGTGAGATCATAGAAACACTCGGCACACGCATCTCACCCGATGCGGAAATCATCATCAGTGCTTATGCCAAAGAGTATCAGGCTGAAAACGTGACTATTCTGCTACATAAACCTGTGGGTTATGTCAGTGGTCAAGCAGAAGATGGCTACGAACCAGCGGTAGTACTGATTCACCCAGAAAATCAATGGGAAGAAGACACGTCCAAAAAGTCATTTAATCGTGGTCACTTAAAAGGTTTGGCACCAGCAGGTCGCTTGGATATTGACTCTACAGGTTTGTTAGTACTCACTCAAGACGGTCGCATTGCGCGCCACCTGATCGGAGACGATTCCACTGTGGAAAAAGAATATTTGGTGCGTGTAGAAGGCGAATTAAGTCATGAAGATTTAACAAAACTTAACTATGGTTTAAGTTTGGATGGCGTTAAACTCAAACCCGCAAAAGTCTCATGGCAAAACGAGGATCAGCTGCGATTTGTTTTACGTGAAGGCAAAAAGCGCCAAATTCGCAGAATGTGCGAAATGGTCGGTTTAAAAGTGGTAGGATTAAAACGTATTAGAATTGGGAGCGTCAATTTAGGAAAACTTCCAGTCGGACAATGGCGTTTTTTACGCGCTGATGAGCGCTTTTAATAATGAGTAAATTTTATTTTTAAAGGATTAACATGGGGTTGTTTGACAGCATTGCAGGTGAAGTTTTAGGTAAAATGATGGGCGAAAAAGGACAGCTTGCACAAGTGGCAATGGACATGTTCAACCAAAATGGCGGCTTAGAAGGCATCTTGGAAAAGTTCAAACAGGGAGGACTGGCTGAACAGGCAGCTTCTTGGGTAGGTAAAGGCGAAAATTTGCCAATTTCTGCTGAGCAAATCAATAGCGTATTAGGTAATAGCTCAATTGCGGAGATGGCTGCTAAATTTGGCATCACGCCAGAAGTGTTAAGTGCGCAAATTGCTGAGCATCTACCAACTGTAGTAGACAAAATGACACCCAACGGTGAAGTTGAAGCCAACTCAGGCAGTTTACTTTCCACTGTTTTAAGCATGCTAAAATAAACAGCAGAAAAGTAGTGAGGGGCGTATCGCCCCTTTTTTATTGATGTTCTATAGTTGTTAAAGTAGGTTATGGATATTATTTTACTCATTAAGGCATTTGTTCTTGGCATTGTTGAAGGCGCAACAGAGTTCTTGCCTATCAGTAGCACAGGGCACCTCATTATTGCAGGCGATTTATTAAACTTTAATGATGACAAAGGCAAAGTATTTGAGATTGTGATTCAGCTTGCGGCAATTTTGGCTGTATGTTGGGAGTACCGTCGCAAGCTGTCAGACACTGTCTTGCATCTCGCCAATCAAAGTAAAGCGCAACATTTCGTACTTAATCTATTCATTGCATTTCTACCTGCCGCCATACTGGGTCTTGCTTTTCATAGCAAAATCAAAGCATTTTTATTTTCACCCCTCACCGTAGCCATTGCCCTGATTATTGGCGGATTTGCCATTTTGGCAATTGAACAGTTGCCACTTAAAGTCCAAACTAACAGCACTGACAACATGACGCCAAAACAAGCGTTTCAAATTGGCTTAGCGCAATCGCTCGCACTGATTCCAGGCGTATCGCGTGCTGGTGCTACAATTTTGGGTGGCATGGTATTTGGACTGAGTCGAAAAACCGCTACGGAGTTTTCTTTCTTTTTAGCGATTCCTATCATGTTTGCGGCCACCATCTTAGATGTATATAAAAGCTGGAATATGCTTTCCACAAACGATATAGGTATGTTTACAGTGGGCTTTATTACAGCATTTATCTCTGCATTGATTGCGATAAAATTTTTACTGCGCTATGTTGCCAGTCATGACTTTAAAGTATTTGCTTGGTATCGTATTATTTTAGGTCTGATTGTTCTATGGTATTTCCATGGAATTTAATTTACGTTTAAACCATTTTTTTCATATTTAGCTGCACTTAACAGCAAGGAAGCATCATGAAAAATATAATGAAATACGCCTTATTAGGCTTTGGCGGGATGATTATTCTCATCATTTTAATCGGTGCCTATTTTGCCGCCACGTTTAATCCCAATGATTACAAGCAAAAAATTATCGATCTTGTCAAAGAAAAAAAAGAGCGCACACTGCATATTGATGGCGATATTAAACTTTCTTTCTGGCCAAAAATTGGCGCAGACCTTGGCAAAATTTCTCTTTCTGAACACAAATCCGACCAAACATTTGCTTCCGTCAACAGTGTAAAGGTGGCACTTGCGGTGTTGCCATTACTCAGAAAAGAGTTGGTCATTGACACGGTTTACGTTGATGGCGCAAATGCACATATTATTAAATACGCAGACGGCACCACCAATTTTGATGATTTAATGAGCAAAGATGATTCTGAATCAGAAGACATTAAGTTTGATGTACAAGGCATTATTGTCACCAACTCAGAGGTGAGTTTCCTAGACGAAGCAACAAATGCAAAATATAAAATCAGTAAACTTGATTTACAAACAGGGCATGTTGCACTGGCAGAGCCGGTCGATGTAGATACGCACTTTACGGTGACTTCTAACAAACCAGAGTTGGCGGCTAATGCCTCACTTAAGGGTAATTTTTTAGTAGACCCCAAAACCAAGCACTTTAAAGTACAAGGCTTAGATAGTCATATTCAAGGGGATATGTTCAATGGTAAAGGTGTGGATATTGTCGTCAGTGGCAATGTAGATGCACAGCCTGAAATTACGGAGGTTGTAGTCGATAACCTTAAATTAGTGGCTTCAGGCAATTTTGATGGCGCTGACAATGCCATCGACATGAGTGCGCCTTCACTCAACGTGTTAAAAGATGAAGTCAAAAGCGACAAAGTCACATTAAGCATATCTCAAAGTAAATCAGACACTAATTTAAAGCTCAATATGGTACTGGCTGGCATGAAAGGCTCGCCCAAGGCCATACAAAGCGCTGGCATTACTGGAGACCTATCACTGATGCAAGGCAAGCGCACAGTGTCAGGCAAGTTTTCATCTCCGTTCTCAGGCAATATTGAAAACTTAATTTTTGACATCCCCAAACTGGCAGGGAACCTAGACATCAAAGACCCAAGTCTACCTAATGGTCAGCTCAAAGGCACTTTTAATGTTGGCGCACATACCGACATTAAAAATGAACTCGCCAATAGCCAATTTAATTTGGTGCTGGATGATACAAAAGTAAACGGGGATGTTGCAGTGACTGGCTTTAAAAAACAACATATCAAATTTAATCTTGCCGCTGATAAGCTTGATTTGAACAAACTTTTAGGAAAACCTACTGCATCAGCACCAGCCAAAACCAACAGCAAACCTGCCGACATGTCCGCGCTTAGCAACATGACCTTGGATGGTAAAGTCAATATTGGCAGTATTATTTATGATAAATACCGCGTATCTGGTCTTAACGTCAATGTTCAAGCTGATGGTGACAAACTTGCACTGAATGGCCTCAACGTTAAAGTTGATGAAAGCCAAATCAAGGGCAGTCTTGGCATCAGTCATTTTGCTAAGCCACTGTACACCTTTGATATTGACGTAGACCAAGTTGACTTAGACAGATATGCAAGTGGCGCAGGCAATACCACGGCAAAACAGGAGACAAGCAATAAGCCACTGGACTTAAGCGCGCTTAAAGCACTGAATGCCGATGGCAACATTCGTGTAGGCAATCTAAAATATGGTAAAACCAAAGCCAGCAACATCAATATCAAACTAAATGCCAATGGAGAAAAGCTCAGCTTAAATCCATTTAGTGCTAAAGTAGATAACAGTCAAATCCATGCTAATTTAGGCATCAGCCAGTTCAGCAATCCAGCATTTAATTTTGATGTCAACATCGACAAGCTAGATGCTGATCGCTACATTACCAAAAGCGACAACACCACTAAAAGTAGTGGTGATACCCCCATCGATTTGAGCGCGCTAAAAAAGCTTAATGCTACTGGGGAGGCAAAAATTGGCTGGCTAAAACTTGCCAATGTGAAGACTGAAAACGTCAACATCGGACTAAAAGCGGCTGATGGCATTGCCACTTTGTCGCCTTTTGCCGCCAACCTATATCAAGGCAGCATGAGCGGCATACTTAAGGTGGATGCGCGCGCTACCCCTAGTATCACCTTCAAGCAAAACATGAAAAGTGTCTCTGTTGGTCCGCTTATGGTAGATGCTATCAATAACGATATGCTGTCAGGCACTGGTAGCGTTAATGTAGACATCACCACCCAAGGCAACACTGTCAATACGCTTAAGAAAGACCTCTCAGGCAACGCTTCTCTTAATCTTGCAGATGGTGCAATTAAGGGTGTTGATATTGCAGCCAGCATCCGCGACTTAAAAAACAAAGTCAATGTCTTTAAATCCAAAGATGCCGTAGATTCCGATAAAAGCAAAAAAACTGATTTCAGTGAGTTGACTGCTAGTTTTGATATCAAAAATGGTGTTGCACATAATGAAGATTTAGCCATGAAAGCACCCATACTGCGCTTGGCTAAAGGCGATAGCAAAGGTGATATTGATATTGCTAATGAAAAAATTAATTACCTTGCCAAGCCCACTGTTGTGAAATCCCTTAAAGGACAAGGAGGCGCTGATTTGGATCAGCTCAGTGGCATCCCGATCCCGATTAAAATCAGCGGTAGCTTTAGCAGCCCAAAATTCGGGATGGACATGGCCGCCATTACCACTGGTTTAGCCAAGTCTAAAGTGCTAGAAAAAGTGGGTGGAGAAAAAGGTGCGGCAGTACAAGAGCTGATAGGGGGCGACAACAAAGTAGATGCGCTTAAAGGGTTGCTTGGCAAGAAAAAATCCACAGAAGCAGCGCCTGCCACCACAGATGGCACAAGTGCCGAGCCAGCAAATGCAGCGCCTACGGAAGAAGCACAACCCAAAAAACCCAAACTTAAAGATTTACTCAATTTCTAGATATTAAATGACGGCTTTTGCCAAACATATTATTACTTGGCAAAAACAATATGGTCGCCATGATTTGCCTTGGCAAAACACCAGAGACCCTTATGCAATCTGGGTCTCTGAAATCATGTTACAACAGACCCAAGTGGTTGCTGTCATTGGTTACTACCAGCGTTTTATGGCGCGATTTCCAACCATCCAAAGCCTAGCCAACGCAGAACAAGAAGAAGTTTTACAATATTGGAGTGGCTTGGGATATTACTCGCGTGCGCGCAACTTGTATCAAGCTGCACAAACCATCATAGACTCACATGGTGGAAAATTCCCAGAAGACTTTCAGACCATGCAAACACTGACTGGTATTGGTCGCTCAACCGCTGCTGCCATTGCCGCTTTTGCCTTTCATCAAACACAGACCATTTTAGATGGTAATGTTAAACGCATTTTAGCCAGATACTTTGTTATCGAAGGTTGGCCAAGCTCGTCTACCGTTGAAAAGCACATGTGGGCGCTTGCGGAAACACTAGTACCACCGTCCGATATGGTTGCTTATACACAAGGCCTCATGGACTTAGGAGCAACGTTGTGTACGCGCAACAAACCTAAGTGCGAAATATGTCCACTCCATCACACTTGTGGGGCCTATATCCAAAACCTAACCCGTACCCTGCCCACCCCAAAACCACGCAAGACGTTACCACAAAAACAAACCACGATGCTAATTTTGCAACACGGAAAAGAAGTGCTATTGGAAAAACGCCCATCTAAAGGCATCTGGGGAGGGCTATGGAGTTTTCCAGAAATCAACATGCAAGAGGTTGCCAGCGTTGTAGCACTTGAGAGGTTTGGTTTGGAGGCTGAAGCAGACGAGCCCATGGAAATAATCCATCACATATTCACTCACTTTAAGCTTGCTATCTTACCTCAGCCTTTACAAGTTATCAGTAAAACCAACAGCTTGAATCAGCCTAACGTCATTTGGTTATCAATAGAAGAAGCAATAGGCGCTGCGTTACCTACGCCCGTTAGAAATATTCTGATTAAATTAAAGTGATGGTCTAACACACTCCACAACACCCCCCGACTAAGCTCAAAGTCTGACAGCTTCTTCACCATATACATTTGTAACCTGAAAGACCAAGCCTATTCATAAAACCGTCTTATACACATGTTAATGTTTTTATCAGTATCATAAAAATGATACGTCTTGATAATTAAAAACAAGGGGCTATAGTAGATTAGCATAACATTTATGCTAATCTACTATAGCCCCAAAATAAATGAAAAAATATTTATTACCCATTTTATTTTCATTTTTGCAAACGACATTTTGTAACTGTGCATATGCCATAGAATGGTCTAATAATACCGTCTATGGAGACAATTATTTTTCTTCAGGTTTTCATTATTGCGGTACTAATTTAGGAAAATTCGAAGAAAAAGGAATTTCTCCCAAAAAAATTGCAGATGCATGGTGTGTCCGTTGGGCTCAACAAAATGCTTGTGAAACTGCTGCTGGATTTCCTGCGCACACTGGTGGACCTCCTTCGATATTTAATGCCACTGTTGTAACAGAAAGTACTTACTTTACTAATTATGAGTATCGTTTTCAGTGCACAGGTTCAAGTATAACTAGCCCTTATATATCTATAATTAACGCTTCCGAGAGTAAAGGTACTTTGAGCGCAGGTGATGACCCTAAAAACCAAGGTGACCCGACTGGTTGTCCAGCAAACATGGCGGTAGGAAATCCAATAAACCTTGGCAATGGTAATAAGTACCAAAATGAGTCTGTTTATCATGGGATTAGTTCGCTTAGGTTTAATTTAGCCTATAACAGTAAGTATGATACAGATGAAAAGCTATTTGGAGATGCATGGCGCTCATCCTATGATAGAGGTTTAAGTGTTGATATATTAGGTCTTCTCGGAATTGCCTCTATTAAACGACAAGATGGTAAAGGTTTTGATTTTAAGAATATTAACGGTGTGTTAACCGCTGATGCAGATAAAACTTATAGCCTAACACAAGTGACAGATGGACAAGGCACCAACATCGGATGGCAATTTAATGATGATATTAGCGGTGAAACAGAGCTTTATGATGCTACTGGGAAGCTACTCTCAATCTCAGACCGCGCAGGCCTTACGCAGGCTTTGACTTATAGTACAACGACTACACCAACCATTATCGCACCTGCGTCCAACTTGCTGATACAAGTAACGGATTATGTGGGTCGTAGCCTTAATTTTGCTTATGATGCATCAAAGCGTGTAGCAAAAATGTCTGATCCGTCTGGCGCACAATATAACTTTTCTTATAGTGCAAGTAATTTTAACCTTCTTAAAACCTTGACTTATCAGGATGGAACAATAAAGACATTTCATTACGGTAGTGAGCTAGGCGAGGCTTTAAATGCCCCTAGCGTTTCTAGTACTGTCAATAATAATAGCAGAAGCCTCACTGGCATCACGGACGAGAATGGCAATCGCTTTGCGACTTGGGTTTATAACACAGGAGCTCTTGCTATTTCCTCTGAACATGCTGGCGGTGTTGACAAAGTTACACTATCATACCTTGCTAATGGCCCTGGTGGAACGCATCCTGTTAATACAGCAGTGACAGATTCGCGTGGTACTGTACGTACCTACAATATCATTAACACTACCATTTACAGAATGCTTAAGCCTACCAGCCAAAGCCAACCTGCTGGCGCTGGCTGTGTAGCATCTGCATCTGCATTGACTTATGATGCCAATGGTAATGTCGCCTCTCGTACTGACTTTAATGGTAACAAAACAACCTATGTGTATGGCATGGGACGTAACTTAGAAACGTCCCGTACCGAAGGCTTAAACACAGCAGGTGCTGCTACTGTTGCCACACGTACCATCACGACTACTTGGCATCCGACATGGCGTTTACCTTTAGTGATCAGTGAGTATAGTGGTGGTGCCAATACCAGCGGCGTACCCACAGGCACACTATTACGTCAAACTACCACTGCCTATGATAGCAAAGGCAATATCACCAGCTTCACCGAAACTGACCCTGTTTTGAATAAGTCGCGTAGCACCACCATCACCTATACCTACTCCACTGCTGTCCCTGGTCTTGTCCTCAGCAAAGTGGTGGATGGCGCACATACTGATATGAATGACACCACCACCTACACTTACTACCCGCATGATGCCACTTGTGTTGCCAGTAGTGCGACACCAATCATCGACCCCATCACGGGCGTGGCGCCTGCCAATCTTGGCTGTCGTGGTCAACTGCAAAGTGTGACCGATGCGCTCGGGCATATCACGCAATACACTCGCTACAATCATCATGGTCAAGTGGAACAAATGATCGATGCCAACAATGTAGTGACCGAGATGACGTATGATTTGCGCCAACGCATGCTCACCCGCACAGTGGCAGCAGGCACAACGTTAGCGGCTACCACCCAGTTGGAATACGATGCAGTCGGTCAGCTTAAAAAGATCATCCGTCCAGAGGCCAGTCATATTGACTACACCTACGATGCTGCCCATCGCCTCACTGACATCACCGATACACTCGGCAACCAAGTGCATTACACGCTGGATACGGAAGGCAATATCACGCAAACTGACTACCGTAACCCCGATGGTTCCACCCTTAAACGCGATACCTTTGCATACGATGCGCTTAATCGCTTACAACACGTTATTGATGGCCATGACAATATCGAAACCCATGCGTATGACCCTAACGGTAATCTGACACAGGTGATCGATGGTAAAAGCAAGCTCACCCAATACACGGTAGACAAACTAGACCGCACCACGCAAGTACAAGATGCCCTCAATGGCATCAGCCGCACTGACTACAACGCCATTGACCAAAGCATCTTGGTCAAAGCACCTAACAATGCGCAAACCACCTACCAACAGGATGCCTTGGGCAATGTGCTGACGGAAACCTCACCCAATCGTGGTAGCACCACAGCCACTTATGACAACGCGGGTAACGCGCTCACCATCAACGATGCGCGTGGTACGGTGAGCACCACCACTTGGGATGCACTCAATCGCCCCCTCACTACCCAGTATCCACAAACAGGTGAGAACATCACCTACACTTGGGATGCCACCAGCGGTAGCAATACCTGTAGTAATGGCAAAGGCCGCTTATGCCAGATTACCGATAGTAGTGGCACTACCAGCTTTGCCTATGATGCCAGAGGCAACCTCATCACTAAAACACGCACGGTCTCAGGTCATACCCGTACCACTACTTATCAATATGACAGTGCCGACCGTTTACTGCTTACCATGAGCCCCACTGGCAAACAGATCAACAGCTTAAGAAACACGGATGGCGAGATTCAACAAGTAAGTGCCACTACCAATAACGGCCTCACCAATGTCACCAGCACCTTGGTGGATCAAATCGAAACCAATGTCTTAGGTAAAACCGATCAGCAAGTATTTGGCAACAACGTGACCCAAAGCAATAGCTACAACCTTTTAGGCAGTCTTGCCAGCTTGAATTATGTGGGTACTGATCCTGATGTGGGCGGGGGCGGTACAGGTAACGGCAATGATAATGCTGATGTGCCCACCTTGCCAGAATGGGCAACCATTATGATGGGAGCCTTGTTATTACTCCTGAGCTTTAGACAGCAACGCCTACAAACAAATAGCACACACCCTACAAGCAGCGTTCGTGCTGAGTCTGTCACTCAGAACCAGCGCAAGGCCTCAAGCAAAATCTCAAGCTTCATGCAACGTCTGCACCAATGCTTATTACTGGCAGGGATAAGCTTGTTGACTGGTATCGTATTCAATCTCAACCCTTATGTGCTGTCATCCGCCCAAGCGGCTACCACCCTAGATTATGACGAGAACCACAACGTCACCACCATCACTACGCCACAGGGCACGACTAGCTATGGTTATGATGACCTCAACCGACTCAACAGCGAAGCAGGCGTTGTTAAAACCCAAAGCTTTAGCTATGACCCGAATGCTAACCGTACTGGCTCAACCAGCCCCTTAGATGGCTCCAAGACTTATACCTACACCCCCAATACTGACAAGCTTGCCACCATTAACGGTCAAAGCATTACCCTCGACCCAGCAGGCAACACCCTCACCGCACGTGGTTACACCTACACTTGGAATCAAGCGGGTCAACTCAAAACCGTCAGCCTTGGTAACACTTTACTTGCTACCTACACTTATGACTACAAAGGCCTGCGCGTACTCAAGACCACCACAGCGGCTGCGCCACAAGGGGTGAGTACTATTGAATACAGCTATGATGAAAGTGATCATCTACTCAGCGAAATCCGCCACCCCAATGACAATCTGTATACCTATGTATGGCGCGATGATATTCCTGTGGCGGTCATCATTCACCCAGCGGCACAACAATTGGCTAACCCGACTCAAGCCATTAGCAATGCGGATCAGATCATCTACTTAGAAACAGATCATCTCAATACGCCGAGAATTGGACGTGACCAATCAGGTAAAAAGGTGTGGAGTTGGGAAAGTGATGCGTTCGGGTCAACCCTAGCCAATGAAGACCCTGACAATGACGGCCACAAGGTCATCATCAACCTTAGATTCCCAGGTCAGCAATTTGACCAAGAATCAGGGCTACACTACAATCATCACAGGTATTATGACCCGCAGTTGGGGCGATATACGAATAGTGACCCGAGTGGGCTTGAGGGGGGATTGAATAGTTATGGGTATGCGAATCAGAGTCCGCTCAAATACGTTGACCCGAATGGAAAGAATGCTCTACTTTTATTAGGTGGAGGTGCTTTAGGTCTAGGAATTGGATTAGGTTTAATTCCAAACCCATTTAATTCACCAATAGCAAACAACGGAAATAATAGTGATTTCCCGCTTGGCGGTGCTGGTGCTGGTGCTAGTTCGAGTAGCTCTTCATCGAACTCTTCAAGTGAGTCAAATAGTAAAAAAGAGTGTGAGCCAGATGACCGCTGTAAAAAAGTAAAAAACGAATGTATCTCATCATGCAGTATATTTGGACTTCCATCGAAGTATGGAGATGGCGTAAGTTTTCGAAGATGTATAAGAAATTGTATGGAAAGAGAAAATTGTTTTAACTTTTAATTGAGACCCCAAATGATAAATGATTATAAAATCGCAATAGACGTCTTGAATGTTCTTGATGAATGTTCAGAAAAAATCAATGAAACAATACGACTAGTACAAAATCAGTGTTCACAAGAAGAGTTTGAAGCTTACAGAAATGCAGCAGGTTTCGTTATGGGGTATATCTATACAGAAATAGTTGCCCCTTTACATCATAAACACCCATCTTTAGAACCTGATGAGTTGAGGGACTAACTGAGTGTTAATGGTTATGAGGGTTCCATGAATCGAGATGAGTTTTTTGGAATACTTCATGAACTTGCAGAAAAAACTAGGCAAGAATTGGAGAGTAGCTTTACCGAGTCAAATGTTCTTGCTATTCGTCAGTTAGTAAAAGAATTTTTAGTCGATTGTGAGTTGCCAAATGAGTTTACTGCATCTTCATTTGCAGACATAGTTACCACTCTGAGAGAAAACGAGCGCGCATGGTCTAGGAAACTTGGTGAAATCATTATTATTGTTGAAGATAAAATGCGTGTTGGTGATAAAACTGAAGCTATTGATACTCTGGGAAGATATGTAGACCAATGCCCTTGGTTATCATTAAGAGAAATCGCTAAAATCGAGCAAGAAAATTTCCGGCGTGATTAGGATGCGCTAAATTATGTTATTTGCACCCAGATACCATTAAAAAAATCTGCCCTGCAACCCAATATCCATGCGCCTTTCAGAGCATCTTCCTAAGCACTTCTCGCTTTTGTTTGGACTTGCTTTCATCGGCACACTACACTTGAGTCCGATTGTCATATCTCCTGCTAACGCCGACACTCCCTCTGCCACCCTAGACTACGATGCCAATCAAAACATCATCACCCGCACCACACCTCTAGGCACCACCACATACACCTACGATGACCTAAACCGTTTAAATAGCGAAAGCGGTCCAGCTAAAACACAAAGCTTCAATTATGACGCCAATGCCAACCGTACCAGCTCCACCAGCCCGCTAGATGGTTCAAAGACTTACACCTACACCCCCAATACCGACAGACTAGCTACAATCAACGGCCAAAGCATCAGCATGGATGCGATGGGCAACACCCTCACAGCGCGAGGTTACACCTACACCTGGAATCAAGCTGGGCAACTCAAAGAAGTCAAACTCGGCACGGGTGGTAGTGCGGTATTGCTGGCGACTTACTATTACGACTATAAAAACCTGCGTAGTCGTAAAGTTACTACGGCAGCGGCGCCACAAGGGGCAAGCACTGTTCTTTACAGCTACGATGAAGCCAATCACCTGCAAACTGAGATACGAGCAGCAGGTGGCATTGCTACCCCCTTATACAGTTATGTGTGGCGAGATGATATCCCTGTGGCGGTCATCATTCACCCAGCCGCACAAATAGCGGCAAACCCAACCTTTGCGACCAATCCACCAGCAAACTTTAACCCGAATGCGGATCAAGTGATTTATTTAGAAGTAGATCACCTCAATACGCCTAGAATCGGTCGTGACCAATCAGGTAAAAAGGTGTGGAGCTGGGAGAGTGATGCGTTCGGGTCAACCCTAGCCAATGAAGACCCTGACAATGACGGCCACAAGGTCATCATCAACCTTAGATTCCCAGGTCAGCAATTTGACCAAGAATCAGGGCTACACTACAATCATCATCGGTATTACGACCCTAACTTGGCAGGTGGGCGCTATTTGAATAGTGACCCGAGTGGGTTGGCGGGAGGATTGAATAACTTTGGGTATGCGAATCAGAGTCCGCTTAAATATATAGACCGTAATGGTAAAAATCCATTAGTAATTGGTGGCGTAGCCGCTTTGGGGTTGGGCATTGGTATTGGAATAGGTGCTATTCCAAACCCATTAAAGCCGCCAGTGGCGAATAACGGTAATGGCAATGATTGGCCTTTTGACCATCCTAGACCGCAAACGCCAGAAAGCTACCCAGTAGTCGAGGTTCCTACGGCTCCATTCCCTGACCCAAGAGATTGCCAAGGTAGATACGCGGATGACCTTGAAAGATGCCAACTCAAAACTGAAACACATTGCTATGCAGGTATAGACTTTGATAGACTCGCGTGTAGATATGCTGCATATAAAAGATTTAAAGCTTGTATGCAAGTAAATAGTCCTTTTGGAATGGATCCTGATGGTAAATGATGAAAAAATTGACTTTAATCTTATTGAAGACAGCTTAGAAAGCGGAGTAGCTTTTAATTTAATATTGTCAAAAAAACAGATGAGCATATTCCTAGAACACGCCAAGGACTTGCCTCTTTATGATGTCTTGACCATTAAAAGTCGTCCTAAGCGACCTTTTTTTACAGGGTTTTTTAATATTATCTATACCAGTGTGTTTCATAAAGAAATATATGAATTGATAAGTTTTTTTTATAAAAATAAGAAGATATTAATGTGCGAAATTAACAAGTTAAATGATGTATATGAATTAAAATTTATACCAAAAAGCTAGCCCGCGCAGGGCGGAATCAAGAACAATAGGGGACGTACCACGATTAATTAAAATTAGACGTCCTGCAACCCAATATCCATGCGCCTTACAGAGCACTTTATTTAACATTTGTTCTTTAAAACATATTAACGACATCCCCTAGCGCGAGCATGCAACACGCTCACAGCGCGTGGTTACACCTACACTTGGAATCAAGCAGGGCAACTTAAAGAAGTCAAACTCGGCACGGGTGGTAGTGCGGTATTGCTGGCGACTTACACTTACGACTATAAAAACCTGCGTAGTCGCAAAGTCACTACTGCGGCTAGCCCACAAGGGGTAAGTACTGTTCTATACAGCTATGATGAAGCCAATCATCTGCAAACTGAGATACGAGCAGCAGGTGGCATTGCAACACCGCTCTATAGTTATGTATGGCGAGATGATATCCCTGTGGCTGTCCTCATTCACCTAGCCGCACAACAACTGGCTAACCCGACACAAGCCATTAGCAATGCGGATCAAATCATCTACTTAGAAACAGCCAGCGTAGCCCGCACTAAGCTCGGTAGGGCGGACTCGTTTACAGTCCGCCGAATGAATATCTATTAACTCTCTTATCGCACCATAAGTACGTAGCACGTAGGGTTGGGGTGAGTACTATTGAATATAGCTATGATAAAAGTGATCATCTACTCTCAGAAATCCGCCACCCCAATGACAATCTGTATACCTATGTGTGGCGCGATGATATTCCTGTGGCAGTCATCATTCACCCAACAGCACAGCAACTGGCTAACCCGACACAAGCCATTAGCAATGCGGATCAAATCATCTACTTAGAAACAGATCATCTCAATACGCCTAGAATTGGACGTGACCAATCAGCTAAGAAAGTATGGGAGTGGCAAAGTGATGCCTTTGGTGCA
>JANRLR010000007.1:0-113759 GCA_033762415.1 Methylophilus sp.
GGTTCTACGACTGGCACCACTACAGGTTCTACGACTGGCACCACTACAGGTTCTACGACTGGCACCACTACAGGTTCTACGACTGGCACCACTACAGGTTCTACGACTGGCACCACTACAGGTTCTACGACTGGCACCACCACAGGTTCTACGACTGGATCAACTACGAGCTCTGCTTCACTTGCCCCGCCTGCCAGTGCCATAGGTTGTGCAGAAATGAATAAAACTTGCACCATTCCAGCAGGCATCACAGCCAAAGTATGGTTCGGCGCAGCACAAACCAAATGGGTAAGCAAAACAGGGATGTCTGGCAGCTTTACTTGTAGTGCAGATGTGTTAGGTGAACCTGACGCTAAGACCTATAAACGCTGTTTTTATGTAAATCAAGCCTTGTTGCAACCAGTGTTAGACCCAAAAGGTCAGAACCTCATGCCAGCATATGATCCTGCTTTGATTCCTGCGACTAACGTAGGCGAAGGCGTACTTAAAGTGCGTGCAGTAGCGATTCCTACTAGCAGAAGAAGCGACCCATATGCAGGTGGCGAATTCCGCATCGGTTGTGATTATGCCAAGATGGCACCTGACGATCCTATCGTATACCCCTCTGTACCAGGCGCATCGCATTTACACACATTCTTTGGTAACGTTGATGCAAGCGCGTATAGTACAAATGATACGTTGAGAGCTTCAGGCAATAGTACCTGTGCGGGCGGGATTGCTAATCGCTCTGGCTATTGGATTCCATCAGTCATTAATACTGCCAATGGTCAGCCTATGAGACCTATCGATACCGTGACTTACTATAAGTCTGTGGGCTGGAAGGATGCTGAATATATGACAGCACCGCCTAAAGGACTACGTATGATTGCTGGTAATTCTAAACCACTCAGCATTGCAGACTCCTCCGCCTATATGCTCTGCCAAGATCAGACCAAGGTGGGGGAAGCACCAAACTATGGGGTGATTTGGCAGGGGAATCATTTACAGGCATGTGGCGGGCCAAATCAACGTTTGCGTATTTCTGTAGACTTCCCTTCTTGCTGGGATGGAAAGAACTTAGACAGTCCAGACCATCAATCACACATGGCGAAAAACTGTAAGGATGAATGTGAAGATGCCAGCGGTAACGTCGTTGCAACGGCGAATGGCTGCCCTGCTTCACATCCAATTGCGATTCCTAAAGTCACGATTAACGCAGACTATGCCAACCTAGATATCAATGCAACATATCGTTTATCCAGCGACAACTACAGCTCTGCTTATCCTGGTGGTTACTCATCACATGGTGACTGGATGAATGGCTGGGATGAAGCCATTATGAAACGCATTGTCGACAACTGCATGAAAAAACACATGGATTGCGGTGGTCCTAACCTCGGTGACGGGCAAGAGCTGTTCGGGTTTTATAACGACTAAATAGGATAATGTAAGAGAGCTAAGCAATAAAAAAGCCATGCAATGCATGGCTTTTTTATTTGATCTTTTTTATTTGATCTATATATGGCTTACTATTAGTTACCTTTTCTTTACCCACCTCATTTTATTTCCACAGCATCCTATAAATAAATCCTGGGGATGAAAACACGATAAATAAACAAAATGTCACTGCATAAAACTCCCATCCCTGATGCATGCTCTGTCCAAATGTAGAAAACTCAGCATACCAAGCAAGCAATCCTACCAACAAATATAAAATAATCAGTTCAAGTAAGCACCAAGCCAAATGCTTATCATTACTACCGCGAACAGGAAATAGGTAAAACAAGCGCTGACTAAACCAAGGTAAATTGGCAGCAAAAAATGCCATGAGTAATATTGAAATTTGTGTCATTGAAGGATGCTGTTTTCTTTACTGCAAACTAGTCGCAATCGCCAATCCACTCACGCTCATTAGCACTTGAGGGAACATGCCTAGTAACAGCAATGCCAATGCATTCAAACTTAAGACTAATTGCATATCCATCGGTGCATCGATTTTAGCGAACACTTTTGGCTCATCAAAATACATTAACTTCACAATTCTTAAGTAATAAAAGGCACCGATGACTGCCATCAGGACTGCAAATACTACCGCAAAAGTAAATCCTGCTTGCCAAGCCGCCTGTAACACTGTGAATTTTGCATAGAACCCGATGGTTGGTGGGATTCCTGCCATACTAAACATCACGATTAGCATCATAAAGGCTACCCATGGGCTGCGTTGGTTGAGGCCTTTCAAATCATCCAACTCTTCAGCTTCAAAGCCTTTTTTAGAGAGCAGCAATATCATGCCGAAGCCTGCCAATGTCATCAACACATAAGCAGAAATATAAAACATGCTAGAGGCAAACCCATTCAGATTAGCACTCATAATACCGAACATTAAAAAGCCTATGTGAGAGATGGTTGAGTACGCTAGCATGCGCTTCAAGTTAGTTTGCGCAATTGCACTAAAGTTACCAATCGCAATAGAAAATACTGCCATTAACAGAATCATGTCTTGCCAATCCAAAGCCAAAGGCGCCAGCCCTTGTGCTAGCAAGCGTGTTGTAATGGCAAAGGCCGCAAACTTAGGCACTGTGCCGATGAACATGGTAATCGAAGTGGGTGCACCATGATAAACATCTGGTACCCACATATGGAACGGTACTGCACCAAACTTAAATGCCAACCCTGATACGACAAACACCAGACCCATAATCAGTATTGGATTTTTCAAGTTGGATTCTTCTGATAATGCACTTGCCACTTCAGCGATATTCAGAGTACCCGTCATACCGTAAATCATACTCATACCATATAACAACATACCAGAAGCCAATGCCCCTAAAACAAAGTATTTCATTGCTGCTTCAGAGGCTCTCGGGTTATCTCGATCAAACGCGACTAACGAATATAAACATAGCGATAACAGTTCCAAGCCTATATAAATCGTTAGCATATGATAGCTAGAAATCATAATCATCATACCCAGCATGGCAAACAGCACCATTGCATAGTACTCACCTCGATACATATTACGTAACTGCATGTACTGACGCGTATAAACAAGCATCATAGAGCTGCCGAGGTATGTCATTAATTTAAGTACATCAGACAAACTATCATCGACAAACATGTTATTAAATGCGTAACCTACCGCAGGCACATGCGTTTGGAATGTAAACAATGCCGCTGCAAAGAGCGTGAGTTGCGCCAGACTATACAATATGAAACGATTTTGAGGTTTGATAAATAAATCCGTAAGCAGAATCAGCATCGCCATGCAAAGCACAGTGATTTCAGGTAATGCCGTTAACATATCAATGTGAATATTTTCCATGCTTACAGACCTGCAACTGGCAGCTTACTGCTCGCCATGTGTTTGAGAAATTCCTGACTGGTCATTTGGAGCAACTCTGTCAATGGTTGCGGATATAAGCCCAAACCTATTACCAATACAGCCAGTGTAGCTAAAATCAGAAATTCTCTACGATTCAAGTCCACTAATTCCGCTACGTGTGAATTCGCCACTTCTCCATAAAACACACGTTTAGTCATCCATAAGGTATATGCCGCGCCAAATATCAAAGTAGTTGCCGCTAGAAAAGCCACCCAAAAATTAAACTTAACTGCAGCCAAGATCACCATAAACTCACCAACAAATCCAGAAGTGCCTGGTAAGCCACTATTGGCCATAGCAAACAGTACCGCGAATGCTGAAAATACTGGCATGGTATTCACCACGCCGCCGTAATCAGCAATTTGACGGCTATGTACACGTTCATACAACACACCTACACACAAAAACATGGCGCTTGAAATAAACCCATGAGAAATCATCTGCACCATTGCACCATCTAAGCCCATTTGATTAAACATAAAGAAGCCCAAGGTCACAAAGCCCATATGCGAGATAGAAGAGTAGGCAATCAGTTTTTTCATGTCTTTTTGTACCAGTGCGACTAATGCAATATAGACAATTGCGATCAGTGACAATGTAATCATAAAGCCTGACAAGTAATGTGCTGCATCTGGCGCAATCGGCATCGCAAAACGTAAAAAGCTATAACCTCCCAGCTTAAGCGCAATCGCCGCCAACACTACCGAGCCTCCAGTGGGCGCCTCTACGTGCGCGTCTGGTAACCAAGTATGTACTGGCCACATTGGTATCTTGACAGCAAACGCCATAAAGAAGGCAATAAAAATCCAAATTTGGGCATTCATACTAATCGGCAATTGATAATAATCAGTGATCTCAAAACTGCCCGTTTGGTGATAAAGATAAATAAACGCCACCAGCATTAATAAGGAGCCGAGTAGCGTATACAGAAAAAATTTAATCGTTGCGTATACGCGGTTGGGACCACCCCAAACACCAATCACTAAAAACATGGGGATGAGCATCGCCTCCCAGAACACATAGTACAAAATACCATCCAGTGCACTAAACACTCCTATCATCAAACCGCTCATAATGAGGAATGCCGCCATATATTGCGCGATTTGTTTGGAAATTACTTCCCATCCAGCAACCACCACAAGTAAGGTAGTAAAGCTTGTTAACAGGATAAGTGGCACAGAAAAGCCGTCCACGCCTAAATGGTAATGGATATTAAATGCAGGAATCCAAGCGACACTCTCTTCAAACTGAAAGCCACTTAACGTTGTTTGAAACTGTGTAAATAACGGAATGGTCACCAAAAAACTCAAGGCGCTGCCGACTAATGCCAACCATCGTGTAAAGTATGGTTTGTTATCGTTACCTAACAATAATACGAGCACCCCCGCTAACATAGGTAACCAAATAGCAAAGCTGAGCAGATGTGATTGAAGCATTTAATTTATTTTGTCAAAGAAGGTTAAAAACAAAAATACGCCGATAATCATGGCAAATGCATAGTGATAAATTAAACCTGATTGCAAATGACGCACTTTGGCAGAAATTTTACCCATTAAATTTGCAGTCCCATTCACCATAGCACCATCAATCAATTGCACATCACCAATTTGCCAAAGTTTATTACCAATAAAGCGAGAACCAGTGGCAAATACGCGCTCATTGAAGCGATCAAAACCATATTTATTTTCGAGCACTTGATTAATAAAACTAAACTTGTTCTGAATACCGGCTGGAATATCTGGACGTTTCATATAGAAAAACCAAGACAAAGCAACACCAGATGCAGCTAGTATAAAGGGCAGAGTCATCAAGCCATGCAAGGCCATGCCTGCAGGTGTATGTAAAAACTCATGATAGTGATGCGTGAGGTGTTCCATCGCAGGATGCGCTTCTGCATTGATTGTAATTACCCCTTTAAAAAAGTCACCAAATAGCATAGGCTCTATCGCAATATAGCCTATGACCAAAGAAGGAATCGCCAATAAAATCAGTGGGAATTTGACTACCCAACCTGGCTCATGCGGATCCTGCTGTGGCGACAAGCCATGATGATGGGCGTCATCATGGTGTGCATGATGCGTATCTTTTATTTCACGCCATTTTTCTTTGCCATGAAATACGAGAAAATACAATCTGAAAGAGTAAAACGCTGTGACAAATACACCTGCAAGCACCGCAAAATAGGCAAACCCGCTACCAGGAATGGTTGAAAACTTAACCGCCTCGATGATACTGTCTTTGGAGTAAAATCCAGCAAAAAACGGAGTACCAATTAGTGCCAATGAGCCAATGAGCGAGGTAATCCATGTCACTGGCATATATTTTTTAAGATTGCCCATATGGCGAATGTCCTGATCATGGTGCATACCCATAATCACAGAACCAGCCGCCAAAAATAGTAAGGCTTTGAAGAATGCATGGGTCATCAAATGGAATATCGCAACAGAGTATGCAGAAGCTCCTAATGCTACCGTCATATAACCCAACTGCGAGAGTGTAGAGTAAGCCACCACGCGTTTGATATCGTTTTGAATAATGCCCAAAAATCCCATAAATAAAGCAGTGATCGCACCAATCACCATCACGAACGATAAAGCTGTGGTTGAAAGTTCGAATAGTGGCGACATACGCGCCACCATGAAAATACCTGCCGTGACCATCGTTGCCGCATGAATCAACGCAGAGATAGGTGTTGGCCCCTCCATTGAGTCTGGTAGCCACACATGCAATGGCACCTGAGCAGATTTACCCATCGCGCCAATAAATAATAAAATGCAAGTGACGGTCATGAGTGACCAAGAAGTATTGGGAATTAGACTCACTTGAGTATCAGCTAATGCAGGTGCAGCTTGGAATACGGTTGCATAATCCAAACTGCCTGTATAGTACAACACCATACCAATGCCTAATAAGAAACCAAAGTCACCCACGCGATTCACCAAAAATGCTTTTAAGTTGGCATATATGGCTGTGGGCCGTGTATACCAAAAGCCAATCAACAGGTATGAAACCAAACCCACTGCTTCCCATCCAAAGAAAAGTTGCATGAAGTTATTACTCATCACCAACATCAACATGGAGAAGGTAAACAATGAGATATAGCTGAAAAAACGGCTATATCCTGGATCCTCTTCCATATAGCCAATGGTGTAAATATGCACCATTAGCGATACAAAAGTGACGACTACCATCATCATGGCAGTTAAGTTATCAATTAAAAAGCCGACTTCAAATCGAATATCCCCTGAGGTAAGCCATGTGTACACGGTTTCGTTTAAAGTAAAGCCAGCAATGGTCTGTTGCAACACATAGGCTGAGAGTATAAACGCAACACCTACAGCACCAATCGTCAGGACATGTGCAGCAGCACGCGGCAATTGATTCCTGAATAAGCCGACGACCGCGGCAGCCAGCAATGGCAGCACAGGAATCAGCAACAATACTTGAGACATCGTCATCATATATTCTTAGATCTAACCTTTTAGATGATCCAAATCATCTACATTAATGGTACGCAGATTACGGAATAGCACTACTAATATCGCCAAACCAATGGCCGATTCAGCTGCAGCAACCGTCAAGATAAAAAATACAAAGACTTGGCCAGCGATGTCATTTAAATAATGTGAGAAGGCGATAAAGTTTAAATTGACCGCGAGTAACATCAACTCAATACACATCAACAAAATAATGACATTCTTACGATTGAGAAAAATACCAATCACGCTAATCGCAAACATTAACGCGCCCAAGATTAAGTAATGTGATAAACCTACCATGTTATTTTGCCTCCACTGGCGAAGCTTCCGCTTTGACAGGTTGCTCGACTTCTGCGGGCATACTCACCATACGAATACGGTCTTGTCTGCGCACTTTGACTTGTTCGGCTGGATTCATAAACTTACTGTCTTTTCTATCACGCAAGGTCAGCACAATTGCCGCCACAATCGCAACGAGTAACACGACGGAAGCAAGCTCAAACGGTAACAAATAGTCAGTATATAACACGTGGCCTAACGCCGCGGTATTGCTATACCCTTCTGCATGATTGACTCTCTCACTAGGCGCAAAATATGGACCACCGAGCACCAACACCATTTCTCCCGCCATCAAAACACCAATGAAACCTGCCATGGGAAGGTAATCCCAAAATCCTTCTCTTAGCTGGTCAGTATTAATATCTAGCATCATTACCACAAATAGAAATAGCACCATGACTGCACCCACATAAACAAGCACCAGTACAATACCCAAAAACTCTGCTTCTAACAGTAGCCAAATGCCTGAGGCAGTAAAAAACGCTAAAACTAAAAACAATGCCGCTTGCACTGGATTTCTTGTGGTAATGACACGCAAGCCTGCAAATAATAAAATGGCAGCCAAACTATAAAACACGTAATCAGTAAATACCATCATCGTTACCTATAACTCTTATCTTGCGCACGATCCGCTGCAATCTGTTTTTCGTGTTGATCGCCCACTGCTAACAACATTTCTTTGGTATATAGCAAGTCACCTCGTTGCTCGCCGTGATAATCAAACACACGCGTTTCAACAATGCTATCCACTGGGCACGACTCTTCACACAGCCCACAAAAAATACATTTAGTTAAATCAATATCATAACGTGTGGTACGACGCGTATTGTCAGCACGTTGCTCAGATTCTATGGTAATTGCCATGGCTGGGCATACCGCTTCGCATAACTTGCAGGCGATACAACGCTCCTCACCATTGGGATAACGGCGCAAAGCATGCAAGCCTCTAAAGCGCGGCGATTGCGGTGTACGCTCTTCAGGGTATTGAATGGTAATTTTTCGTGCAAAGAAATAGCGACCCGTCAGCATCATGCCTTTGAGCAACTCAATCAACATCAAACTGCCGAATGTATTTTTAATCGTCTTAAACATATTAATGGAATAAATATCCTAATGATGTTTGCATCATTGCACCCACAAACACAATCCACACTAACGTGATTGGAATAAATACCTTCCAGCCCAAACGCATAATTTGGTCATAGCGATAGCGCGGAAAAGTTGCACGGAACCACAAAAACAGAAACAACATGAAAGCTACTTTGGCAAACAGCCATAGAATACTATCAGGCAAAAATGGTATAGGAGACAACCAACCGCCTAAAAACATGAGCACGGCAAGCGTTGAAACCAATATCATATTGGCATATTCAGCCAGAAAAAACACGGCAAAGGTCATGCCAGAATACTCTACATGAAAGCCTGCAACAATTTCAGACTCCCCTTCTGCCACGTCAAACGGAGCACGATTCGTTTCTGCCACAGCACTGATAAAGTAGACCACAAACAATGGAAATAGCGGAATAAAATACCACTGCCAAAAGCCACCCGCCTGCCCCATAACAATTTTACCCAGATTCAATGAGTTAGCGCACATCAACACGCCGACCAAAGTAAATCCCATCGCAATTTCATAAGACACAATCTGTGCCGCAGAGCGTAAAGAGCCTAAAAAAGCATATTTAGAATTAGATGCCCAGCCTGCAATAATGACACCATACACTGCCACCGATGTCATGGCTAAAATATACAGCAAACCAGCATCTATATTCGCCAGCACCAACGTTGCATCAAAAGGTATCACCGCCCATGCAGCAAAGGCAGGTGCAATTGCCAGCACAGGGCCTAATAAAAACAATGTTTTATTGGATGCTGTTGGTAAAATAATTTCTTTAAATAGCAGTTTTATGCCATCGGCAATTGGCTGTAACAATCCCCAATAGCCTACTCGATTTGGTCCAATGCGCACTTGCATATAGCCAATGACTTTACGTTCGGCCAGCGTTAAATACGCCACTGCAATCATTAACGGCAATACAATGGCGACGATTTTAATCAGCGTCCAAACCGTAGTTTGCACTGCTGGCCAATAACTCCCAAAAATGTGCGCAAAAAATTCCATGTTTAAAAAGCTTCCATCATCATGGTTTCATAGGGCTTGTAGTCTGACGGGGAGGCCTTTTCAATCGCAATATCGCCCATCAAATCCCCTAAACCAGTCGTCAACTCATGAGAGGCCGCTACACGCACGCATCCTTTCGCCACATGATTATCCAGCTTCACTTTTAAGATGGCGCTGCCTTTGTCTTGACGTGCTAACACTATGTCACCTTCTACCAGACCCAGTGCTGTGATTTGTTCAGCACACATGCGTGCCATCGGTCGGATATTGTATTTTGTTTTTTGCAATGGTGTTGAGCGGCGGACAATAGGATCAGACTCATACTGCGGCACTTCACCAATGCGTTGTAAACCATCTTTTTTAATGTTGACCTGAATCTCAACCAACTCCTTCATATTGTTATTCAAGCTGCGCCAAACCACTGCTGAAGGCTTCTCACCATTAAATATTTTGTTTTTAATCTCATCCGTACTGTTATATTCAAAGTCTTTCAAGCCTAGCGTATTTGCCAAAACTCTTAACACTTTCCATGCGGGACGACACTCGCCTAATGGTCTGGTCACTGCCTGAAAGCTTTGCACACGCCCCTCCATACTCATGAAAGTACCAGAAGTTTCAGTAAATGGTGCGATAGGCAACAAAACATCAGCATTTTCTAAAGCTTTTGACTTATAAGCAGTCAACGCTACAACACATTCGGCACTCGCCATGGCTTCTTTGGCTAAAGCAGCATGCTGACAGTCAAGTTCAGGCTCTATATTCAGCAATAAATAAGCCTTGCGTGGCACCTCTAACATCGCACGTGCATGCATCCCCATCGGTGAAGGCATCACGCCCATCAAATGCATGCCCGTACTATTAGCGGCTGATGGCAAAATACCCCCTTTAGCACCACAGATACCGCCAATGGCTTCTGCCATGCTGTACATCTCGGTAAAGCGCGGGTCACTCAGTGCCATATTGCCGACGAAAATACCAATTTTGGGCGCGACTAAGTACACATCTTTGCTCATACCCACCAAGCTCTCCGCCATGGCTTGTGTATTGGGGCGTACTCGAATTTCTTCCAACAACTGATTCAATGAAGGCGGCAAACATAATGACAAACGCTGTAGTCCAGACATCGCTTTCAATATCTGTCCCAGCACATTCACCATATCGTTAGGGCGCACAATCACTTTATGGGCAACATCCATTAAGGGGTCGTTATCCAACGGACTGACTATTGATAGCTCAGCACCATTAGCCACTGCTTTACGGAAGCGCTGTGCCAACAAAGGATGTTCATTGCGAATGTTAGACCCAATCAACAGGATACGATCCAGCGATTCAATTTCCTGAATATTGCAGCCCATCCAAGGGGTACCGACACGCTTACCATCTAATCTAAAATCAGTTTGACGTAAACGATAGTCCACATTTCCGCAACCCAACCCATTAGCAAGTTGCTTAATGAGGTAACCTTCTTCCATGGTGCTATTAGGTGAAACCAATACACCTAATGCATCACCACCATATTGTTTTGTAATATCTTTTAATTGTCCTGCTGCGTATTCAAGTGCTGTTTTCCAATCTGTTTCCTGCCATTGACCGCCATGTTTAATCATTGGCACTTTTAGCCGATCAGCGCTATTCAAACCTTCATACGAATAACGATCACGATCTGACAACCAACACTCATTAATGGATTCTTTTTCGCGCGGTACTACACGCATCACTTTGTGGTCTTTAACGTGCACTTCGATATGTGAACCCAAGCCATCATGCGGCGCGATTGAGGGTCTACGCACCAGCTCCCAGCTCCGCGCCGAATACCTGAAAGGCTTGCTAGTAAGCGCACCCACAGGGCACAAATCAATAATATTGCCACTTAACTCTGAGTTAACGGAGTGATCAACATACGCAGTAATCTCAGCATGCTCACCGCGTCCTACCATACCGAGCTCTTGCATACCGCCCACTTCTTTCAAGAAGCGTACACAACGCGTACATTGAATGCAGCGCGTCATGTCAGTACTCACCAGTGGCCCGATATTTTTATTAAAAACTACACGTTTTTCTTCTGCATAGCGCGAGCCGCTTGCACCATATGCCACCGCAATATCCTGTAAATCACACTCGCCACCCTGATCACAAATGGGGCAATCCAGTGGGTGATTAATCAGCAAGAATTCCATGACGCTTTGTTGCGCTTCTACGGCTTCCTTGCTACGCGTAAAAATTCGCATCCCATCAACAACAGGCGTAGCGCATGCTGGCAATGGCTTTTTAAACTTTTCAACTTCAACTAAACACATGCGGCAGTTTGCCGCGACAGAAAGCTTTTTGTGATAGCAAAAACGAGGAATCGCGATACCTGCGGCATCTGCAGCATCAATAATAGTAGTGCCGTGTTCAACTTCCAGTGTTTTGCCGTCTATTTCGATATTTAACATTGTTATTTACCTGTCACCATAGACTTACCATGCTGAATATAATACTCAAACTCTGGTCTAAAATGCTTTATGAAACTGAGGACTGGCGTTGCCGCCGCATCACCCAATGCACAAATAGTACGCCCAGAAATGTTATTGCTAATATCTGTCAACAAATCTAAATCTTCCAGCTTACCCTTACCGTCTACAATTCTTGCAATGACTCGGTACACCCAACCTGTACCTTCTCGGCATGGCGTACATTGGCCACAACTCTCTTCATAAAAGAAGTAGCTGAGTCGTAGAAGTGTTTTGACCATGCAGGTCGTTTCGTCCATAACAATCATGGAACCTGCCCCTAAGCTTGAACCTGCCTTGCTTAGACCATCGTAATCCATGGTAGCATCCATCATCGCGCTCGCTGGTAATACCGCTGTGGATGGTCCACCTGGAATGACAGCTTTAAGTTGGCGGCCTTTCCACACCCCGCCAGCCATCGCAAGCAGCTCTTTAAAGGGTGTGCCCATCTTGATTTCATAGTTACCAGGATGTTCCACATGCCCAGAGACAGAAAACAACTTGGTGCCGCCAGAATTGCGTACACCCAAGTCGGCAAACGCTTGCCCGCCATGCTGCAATATCCATGGAATTGAAGTGTAGCTCTCCGTGTTATTCACATTGGTCGGTTTACCAAACACGCCATAGCTTGCTGGAAATGGCGGCTTAAATCTCGGCTGACCTTTTTTCCCTTCAATTGATTCGATAAGCGCTGTTTCTTCACCACAAATATAAGCGCCATAACCATGTACTGCATACAAATCAAAGCTAAAGTTTGTGCCAAACAGGTTCTCACCTAAATAACCAGCTTGCCTTGCTTCAGCTAAGGCAGCCTCAAACGTTTCAAAATCTTGCCAAATCTCGCCATGAATATAGTTATATCCGACTCGTGCGCCTAGCGTATAGGCGGCTATTGCCATTCCCTCAATGAGCTGATGTGGGTTATAGCGAATAATATCGCGGTCTTTAAATGTACCAGGCTCGCCTTCATCCGTATTACACACCAAGTACTTGGTGCCGTCATAGTAACGCGGCATAAAGCTCCATTTGAGCCCAGTGGGAAATCCTGCACCACCACGCCCACGCAAATTGGAAACTTTTACCTGATTAATAATTTCTGAAGCTTTTACTTTTTCTGTCACGATACGCTTCAATTCAGCGTACCCACCAAGCTTCTCATAAGTTTCCAGAGAGGCGGGATTTTTTTCAGTGAGTGTTCTAAGCGTCAATAATGTTTGACCCTTCAGATTGGTCATGACTGGTTTTGTCGCTGATTTTTTAGTCGTGGTCGCCATTATTTTAAATCCTTCAATATGGCATCTACTTTTTCAGGTGTTAAGAATTCATGCATTTCTACATTATTCACATGTAGCAAGGGCGCCCCACCGCAGCAACCCATGCACTCACCTTCTTTTAAACAAAACTTACCGTCTTCTGTTACTTCATTCAATCCTATACCTAACTTGGATTTTAAATGATCCACAATCTCATCAGAACCACGCAACATACAAGAAATATTGGTACAGACTGTAATTTTGAATTGACCAACAGGTGACAGATCATACATATTATAAAAAGTAGCGACTTCCATGGCAGCAATTTCAGGTATCCCTAAATACTCAGCCACCTCTGAAATGCTCTCTTTCGACAGCCAGCCACGCTCCATTTGCACTATTCGCAAAGCAGACATCACCGCAGCTTGACGCTTATCCGCTGGATACTTCGTCAACTCGTACTCGATTTTTTCTATGGCTACATTACTTAACATATGCTTAATCTGTTATTACCTATCGATTTCGCCAAACACAATATCTTGGGTACCTATAATTGCCACCAAATCAGCAATCATATGACCTCTCGTCATCTCATCTAATGCCGCCAAATGGGGGAACCCAGGCGCACGAATTTTCAAACGATAGGGTTTATTTGCCCCATCAGAAATCATGTAAATACCAAACTCACCTTTAGGATGCTCCACTGCCGCATATGCCTCACTGGCAGGCACATGGAAACCCTCTGTGAATAGTTTGAAATGGTGAATCATGTCTTCCATATTGGTTTTCATGCCTTCACGATTTGGTGGTGCCACTTTGTGATCATCGCTAATCACTGGACCAGGATTTTTACGTAGCCAATCGACACATTGCTTGATGATACGATTAGATTGTCTAAATTCCTCAATGCGCACCAAGTATCGGTCATAACAGTCGCCGTTTACACCAACAGGAATGTCGAAGTCCAAATTAGCATAAACTTCGTAAGGTTGTTTTTTACGCAAGTCCCAAGCGATACCTGAGCCGCGCAACATAGGACCCGTCATACCCAAGGCAAGCGCACGATCTGGACTGACCACGCCAATACCGACTGTACGTTGCTTCCAAATACGATTGTCCGTTAATAAGGTCTCATATTCATCTACGTAAGTGGGGAAACGTCGAGTAAAGTCTTCAATAAAATCCAGCAAAGATCCTTGACGATTTTCATTGAGATTCTTAATTTCATTGGCACTTCTAAACTTTGTCGTTTCATGCTGAGGCATGTGGTTAGGCAAGTCACGATATACGCCACCAGGACGATAATACGCTGCATGCATGCGCGCACCAGAAACTGCCTCGTACATATCAAACAAATCTTCACGCTCGCGGAAGGCATAGATAAACATGGTCATTGCGCCCAAATCCAACCCGTGGGCGCCTATCCATAACAAGTGATTCAAAATGCGCGTGATTTCGTCAAACATGACACGAATATACTGTGCACGAATCGGCACTTCCAACCCGAGCATTTTTTCGATTGCCATGACATAGGCATGCTCATTCGACATCATGGATACGTAATCTAACCTATCCATGTAAGGCACACTCTGCAAATACGTACGATTTTCTGCCAACTTCTCTGTCGCACGGTGCAATAAGCCAATATGCGGATCTGCGCGTTGAATCACTTCACCATCCAGCTCCAACACCAAACGCAGTACTCCATGTGCTGCAGGGTGCTGCGGGCCAAAATTCATGGTGTAGTTTCTAATTTCAGCCATGATGCGCACCTTCATCACGTATCACACGCGGCACATTGTTACGGAGCTCGATAGACACTGGTTGATACACCACACGCTGTTGCACTGGATCGTAACGCATTTCAACGTTACCAATCATCGGGAAATCTTTTCGGAATGGATGTCCTACAAAGCCATAATCAGTCAAAATGCGGCGCAAATCTGGGTGGTTTTCAAACATGATACCGAATAAATCAAAAGCTTCTCGTTCAAACCAGTTAGCTACTGGCCAAACATCTATCAAGGTCGGAAATACAGGAAATCCATCATCCTGAGCAAAGACTCTTAAACGCACGCGCTGATTTAAACTAACAGACAACAAGTGAACTACGATTGCGTATCGCGCACCATCCCAACGTCCATCACCATACTCAGAATAATCCACACCACACAAATCGATTAACTGCTCAAACTTTAACTCTGCATGATCGCGTAGCTTACGACAAGCGTCAAGCATATGCTCTGGCTTCACTTCAATGCTCACTTCACCCAAATCAACGTGATGCTTAACCAATAAATCGCTTAAGGCAAGTTTTAACTGAGCAGACAAGTGTTCTAATTTAGCTGACATTATTTTTTTAATTTAATGAGTTATCTTGCAATCGTATTGGTTCGCTTAATTTTCTTTTGCAACTGAATAATGCCAAACAATAATGCCTCGGCAGTGGGTGGGCAACCTGGCACATAAACATCCACTGGCACAATACGGTCACAACCGCGTACAACCGCGTATGAATAATGATAATAACCACCGCCATTTGCACACGAACCCATAGAAATCACCCAACGTGGCTCAGCCATTTGGTCGTATACTTTGCGCAAAGCTGGTGCCATTTTATTCACCAACGTGCCCGCAACGAGCATCACATCAGACTGACGGGGACTTGGTCTAAACACTATCCCAAACCGATCCAAATCGTAACGCGCTGCACCTGCATGCATCATTTCTACTGCACAACAGGCCAAACCAAAGGTCATTGGCCACATTGAACCAGTACGCGTGTAGTTTATGACGGTATCTAGCGTTGTCGTCACAAAACCTTTTTCCAATACGCCTTCTATACCCATCCCTTAGACTCCGTTACAACATCAGGCATGGCAAAAAGAAAAATCAGATACAAAATCACTAACGCAGCAAGGCACAGCTGATATAGGGCGCGTTTAAATAGAATCATCAATCCCATTCCAACGCACCTTTCATCCACTCATAAATAAAACCGACAACCAGCACAAACAGAAACAGCATCATTGCCCAGAAACCAGCCAAGCCAATATCTTGAATCACGACAGCCCAAGGGAATAAGAAAGCAATTTCCAGATCGAAAAGAATAAATAGAATAGCCACCAGATAGTAGCGCACATCAAATTTCATGCGCGCATCTTCAAAAGCTTCAAAGCCGCACTCATAAGGAGAGTTTTTTTCAGAGTCAGGTTTATTAGGCGATAGCAATTTACCTAGAATGAGCGGTCCCACACCCACACCCAAACCAACTAAGATGAACATTAAAATTGGAAAGTAATTTTCCAGCACCAGACTGCCCCAAGCTAATTAACATCAAAACATTTGCAAGAGCGCCTTACTTACACCACTTCAGTACAAATGAGTCATATAAAGAACGTTTTTACTACTTTACACCTTGGTGCCGACGGAGAGACTCGAACTCTCACGACTTTCGTCACAGCCACCTCAAGGCTGCGTGTCTACCAATTCCACCACGACGGCTATATATTACATACAACCCAAATTAATTAGGGACATCCTTAGCCGCATTCTCACCAGCTTTCGATGCATCTACACCCTCTGGCACTTTTACATCGACATCAACTGATTTAGGTACAACCTTTTGCGCATTAACAGCTTTGATGACACTGCCACTCCCTGCACGATGGCTTGCCATGTAGGCCAATGTTAGGCTAGTGAGAAAAAAGACGGCTACAAACAATGCAGTCAACCGACTGAGTAAATTAGAAGATCCAGATACACCAAATAAACTACCAGAAGCTCCGCTACCAAATGCTGCGCCCATATCTGCGCCCTTGCCATGTTGCAACAAAACCAAACCGATTACAGCAACTGCTGCCAATATATGTACTACTAGAATAAATTTTTCCATACCGTTTCTTTAAATTCAGCAATGTCACACGCTCAGACTATGAGGACAAACCATCTGCTGAACGACAAATTTTAATAAAATCCTGCGCATTAAGTGAGCACTTTCCAACCAACCCACCGTCCACACCATCTACAGTGAGCAATTGTACCGCATTTTGAGGATTTACGCTCCCCCCATACAGGATTTTTAAACGACTAATCGCCTCAGAATTCAAGGCTGAGAGCTTGTGACGGATAAAACCATGCATTGCTTGCGCTTGTTCTGGCGCTGCGGCTAGACCCGTACCAATTGCCCAGATCGGCTCGTAAGAAATAATGGCATCGGCAAACACTTCTACACCATAAAGACGAACAATCGTATCTAACTGTTTTCCAACCACCATTTCCATGACCCCTGCTTCTCGCTCTATCAGCGTTTCACCAACGCATAAGATAGGGGTAATACCGTATTGCTTTGCCAACATAAATTTTTCAGCGATATTCACATCAGACTCACAATAAGCTGTACTACGTTCCGAGTGTCCCAAAATGACATATTGACAGCCAAAGTCACATAGCATTTCCGCACTCACTTCGCCTGTATATGCACCCTGCTCATACTTACCCATATTTTGCGCACCCCAAGCGATGCCGCTTCCTGTCAGCAATGCTTGCACTTGAGCCAGATATGGATATGGCGCACAAACTACAACTTTTGTACTTTTTAAATCAGATAGTTGCGTTAAATACTGTTGAATTAATAATGCATTTTTTTGAAGATTTCCATGCATTTTCCAGTTGGCTACTATGATATGTGAAGCTGTATGTGATACATCTTTTAATACGTTTTTAGGCATTCACGACACTTTAATATTGAATAATCAAACGCAATTCTACGCTTGAGCCGTTTCAGCATCAACGACTAATCAATCTTTATGAGACTCACGCGCATACTCAGCGCTCAAACTAGCTTGGTTATTAATTTTACAAATCGTGCAAAATATATATTTTCATAAGCACTTGGGGCATATGACTGCCCCAAGTTTGAAACGTCTCATCTATAGCGTCGGGTAATCCGTGTAGCCTTTCTCAGTACCTCCGTAGAAAGTCGTTGAATCCGCCTGATTAAGCGGGGCATCTTTTGCAAAACGCGCGACCAGATCTGGATTGGCAATATATGGTACGCCGTAGGCCACTGCATCAGCATGCCCATTTGCTATTGCCACGTTACCACGTAATTTATCGTAGCCAAGATTTGCCATATAGGCATTCTTGAACAGTTTTCTGAAGGCGATAAAGTCAAAAGGATCTGACTCACCCCCACCATGAATCCCACCCTCCACCGCATGTAAGTAAGCCAAATCAAATGCATTAAGTGACTGTGCCACAGCATTAAATATCACTTGCGGTTGACTGTCTTTCATATCATTAAATGGATTGACAGGCGACAAACGCACCCCGACCCGATCAGCCCCTATGACGCGGACAACTGCTTGCACCACTTCCATCAGAAAGCGACTGCGATTCTCTATACTGCCGCCATATTGATCTGTACGATGATTGCTACCATCGCGTAAAAATTGATCCAGTAGATAGCCATTTGCCGCATGAATTTCTACTCCATCAAAACCAGCTGCGATTGCACACCGTGTTGCGTGCACATAATCTTGAATAATAGCGGGGATTTCATCTGCAGCTAAAGCGCGCGGCACGACATAATCTTGTAAGCCTTGATAAGTAAATGCCTGACCTGCTGGTTTAATGGCGGATGGCGCAACAGGTAGCGCGTTATTTGGCAATAAACTTGGATGCGAAATACGCCCGACATGCCACAGTTGAATCACAATTTTACCGCCTTGCGCATGCACTGCATCGGTCACTTTTTTCCATCCAGCCACTTGCGCATCCGTATAAATACCAGGCAGCGCAGGATAGCCATGCGCCATCGCAGAGATTGGCGTGGCCTCAGTCACAATCAGACCAGCTGTGGCACGCTGTTCATAATAGGTCACATTCATTGCTTGCGGTACGCCACCTTCACCCGCACGATTACGTGTCAAAGGTGCCATGACAATACGATTTTTAAGATCAATACTGCCTAACTTAATAGGACTAAATAAATCTGTCATAGGATTTCCTTATTTTAGTTTTGGCTCTGGATTGAGTCTCACCCCTTCAATCAAAAGGGTAACCTCGATTTCATCACCGACAGGAGCGCCACTTTTGGTTGCCCAACCAAAACCATAATCGCTCGCTTTAATCAAGGTATGCGCCTCTAATCCAGTACGGTAGCCACCCCATGGGTCGCTCCCAAAACCCAACACTTTGAATGGGAATGAAATTTCTTTGGTCACACCATGCATTGTAAAATTACCTGTGACAACACCATCTGAAGCACCTTTAGCTTCTATTTTGGTGCTGACAAATGTCATCTCTCCATATTTTGTTGCGTCTAAATACTCTTCTTTTTTGATGTGCTCGTCGCGCTTAGCATGACTGCTATTGACGCTTAACATGTTAATTTTGGCTTCAATGCTAGACTTTGAGAGCTCTTTTGCATCCAGCATGATTTTTCCTGACACATCACTAAAGGTGCCTGAAGTTTTAGAGGCCACATGCCGAATTGTCCAATTAGCAAAACTATGCGTATTATCTATCCGATAGTTTTCCACTTCTGCATGGGCCACATGAGTTAAAACCAAACCAAACAATAACCATACTTTTTTCATATGCAACTCCTTATTGAATTATTACGCTTTTAATTTTTTGGTAATGCTTGCTACGCGCTCACCCAGATGCTCCGCGGTGAGCAAATCACTTTGTATAGGTGCAACATCAGCGCCTTGATCTGAATTGGCTTGCGCCATTGCTCCTAAAAAGCTGCCTAAGCGATTCAAATCATTGACCGAACCTGTGCTACTGTTGTTTCCAGGCAACAAATCTTGTCCTACCCAAATCATGCCATGCTGCGCAGCAAACACCGAAAGTTGAATTAACGTATTGAGCTTATCTCCACTTTGGCTTGCAGAGGTTGTAAAGCCAGCAGCCACTTTATCTTGCCAGTCGCGCGTGTACCATGCCTTAGAACTGGCATCCATGAACGCCTTAAACTGCGCAGAAGCACTACCCATATAAGTAGGACTGCCAAAGATAATGGCATCTGAAGCCTTTAAAAGTTCCCATTGTTCTTGCGCTTGTTCAGTACTCAACAAATGCACTTCCGCATCCGCTATCTTTGCAACCCCTCTACTCACCGCCTTTGCTTGCGCTTCGGTGTGCCCATAACCACTATGATAAACCACTGCAATTTTAACCATTTCCATCTCCTAACTGATTGTATTAACTATCTAAATTTGGCAAATCAAATAATAAAATTTCGCTTTCTTCCGTTGCTTTCAATTCAATTTCTGCTTCATCACGCAACATCGCCGCATCGCCTGCTGATAAGACTTGACCATTTAGCACCAACTGACCACGCGCTACATGCAGATATGCACAACGCGCACCACTAAGCGCGTATGACAATACTTTCTCAGGCTGCAATATTGACGCCCATAGCGTTACATCCTGATGAATTTTAAGTGATTCATCATGCGCGTCAGGCGAGGCCACCAAGCACCATTGATTCAGTTTTTTTCCTGCATCAATATGTTTATCCTCATAACTAGGTGGCAACCCATTCTGGTCAGGCAATAGCCAAATCTGCAGCAAATGCACTTCATTTTCTGTAGAAGCATTCACTTCGCTATGACGTATACCTCTACCCGCTGTCATCCGTTGCACATCACCCGCACCAATGACCGAGCCATTGCTCATGCTATCTTGGTGCCTGAGTTCGCCTGCCAGCATATAGGTAATAATTTCCATATCACGATGCGGATGCATACCAAAACCTGTGCCACCCGCCACTTTGTCTTCGTTGATGACACGCAATACTGAATAAGCCATGTGGTTTGGATCATAATATTCCGCAAAGGAAAAACTATGGTAGCTATCCAGCCAGCCATGATTGGCATGTCCACGATCTTGTGATTTTCTAATGTTTATCATATATAATCATTCAACAGGATTGAAATAATTAGCCTATAATATATATAGACTTAGTCTATTGATAGCAAATATTTTTGCAGAATACATTCAATTAATTTGATGAAGATAACATGGCACTTAAACTTTCTATCGAAGCGTTAGAAGTCATTGACAGCATTGCACGTAAAGGTAGCTTTGCGGCAGCGGCCGAATCGCTCTACCGCGTACCATCAGCGCTGACTTATACGATCCGAAAACTAGAAGAGAATCTAGGCGTAACATTATTTGACCGAAGTGGTCATCGTGCCACTCTAACAGAGGCTGGCGAAGAATTACTCAAAGAAGGTCGCCACCTTTTAGAGGCAGCGCAAACGATCGAGTGCCGTGTAAAACGCATTGCAACTGGCGTAGAGACTGATGTAGGTATTGCTATTAGCGACTTATTCAAAACCGAAGCAATTTACGCCATCCTCACAGACTTTTACGCCCAAGCCTTTGGCACACGCATCAAATTAACACGAGAAGTGTTTGGTGGCAGCTGGGATGCATTACAATCTGGACGTGCTGATATTTCGATTGGCGCTCCTGGAGAAGCGCCGCCTAGCGGTAGCTTTTCTACCAAACTGCTAGGGCATCTTGAGTTCGTGTTTGCAGTGGCGCCACATCATCCACTCGCATCATTTCCAGAACCGCTGGACGGTCAAGACATTATTCAATACCGTTCGATTGCGGCCGCAGATTCCTCTCGCAACCTGCCTGCGAGAACCTCGGGTATTCTTACTGGACAAGACGTGTTAACAGTGCCTGACATGCAAAGCAAAGTGGAAGCACAGATATATGGTTTAGGTGTTGGCTATCTTCCTGCCAAGCTCGCACAGCGCTATGTCAGCACAAATCAATTAGTGATTAAACAAGTTGCAGAACCTAAAACCCTCGCACCTACGTTTTTAGCCTGGCGTAGTAGCCGTAAAGCCAGCATGGGCAAGGCACAGCAATGGCTGATTAAAAGATTTGAACAACTCTCGCTAGATGAATTATTAATGTAATGTCAGAATGGTGTAATTATCGTCAATATCAAGGTTAGCGATTACACATGGCACATCTGATTACGCAGCAAATCACCAACGCAATCAAGCAAATTATTTTAGGCAAAGACCACCAAGTCCGTCTCGCATTAGCTTGTCTGCTGGCACGTGGGCATCTCCTTATCGAAGACTTACCAGGCATGGGCAAAACCACGCTAGCACATACCTTAGCCCAGGTATTAGGCCTACAGTTTAACCGCATACAATTTACCAGTGACTTGCTTCCAGCAGATGTGCTTGGTGTTTCTGTATACGATCGCAATAGTGCCAGCTTTAAATTTCATCATGGCTCTATTTTTACCAATGTACTACTCGCCGATGAAATCAACCGCGCACCGCCTAAAACGCAAAGCGCGCTACTTGAAGCGATGGAAGAGTACCAAGTATCGATCGATGGCGATACTTACCCGCTACCCAACCCATTTTTTGTGATTGCCACACAAAATCCAAAACATCATATTGGCACATACGTACTACCAGAGTCACAATTAGACCGCTTTTTAATGCGCATCAGTTTGGGTTATCCAGACACTGCATCCGAACGTGTTCTACTTAAAAACCAAGGAGGGCGTGCCATTGCGGAGCAGCTTATAGCGGTTTGCGATGCAGGCACCTTATTGCAATTGCAAAAAGACGTGTTACGCATTCATGTGTCTGAAGCTGTCTTGGATTACTTGCAAGCGCTCATCAGTTATAGTCGCTCACAATTTGACACAGGGCTATCACCACGTGCTGGTCTAGGTTTAAAGCAATGTGCTCAAGCATGGGCGATGTGTGAAGGGCGCGATTTCGTCATCCCAGAAGATATTCAAGCAGTACTACCAAGTATCGTCACGCATCGTATGCAAACCGATCACAGTGTCAATATTGCAAAACAGATGCTGGAACATGTGGCGATTTAACGCATGCTTTTAAAGAAAAGTGTCAATCAATGGCGGCAATGGTTTCGAGTGAACCAAACCATTCACAATGTAGCAATCTTAAACGCCCGCCAAATATACATTATCCCGACACGTTGGGGATTGCTGTACGGCATCATGCTGCTCGCTTTATTGGTGGGCGCAATCAATTACGCGTTAAGCCTTGCCTATTTCGTGACATTTTTATTAGCCTCGTTGGCCAATGTTGCCATATTACATACATGGCGCAATTTAGCTTATCTGCAAATAGCTGTTTTAAATAACAAACCCGTTTTTGCGGGCGATATTGCTGAGGTAAGCCTACAACTCACTGAAACTAAAAACCGTACGCGCTATGCCATAGCGGCGCAATTTATTGATAACGCTGCCAGCACACAAGAAATCCAAGCTAACAGCAGCACATTAGTATCCATCCCTTTAGCAACACATCAGCGTGGCTACCTGCCGCTGCCACGCATAAAACTTTCTACTGAATTCCCGTTAAGCCTGTTTCATGCATGGGCTGTCGTCAGTCACACCATGTCGATACTGGTGTATCCCAAGCCCAGCACACAAGACTTGCCGATGCCAAGCGCACTAGACATTCATGCAAAAGGCAACCATTTAGCACAAACAGGCGATGAAGATTTTATTGGGCATAAAAACTACCAAATAGGTGACTTGCCAAGCCAAATAGATTGGAAAGCCTCCAGCCGGGGCATCGGCATGTTTACCAAGCACTATAGTGGTGAAGCGGCAACTACAATACATTTAGACTGGTCTAGTGCAACTGGCGACAAAGAAACTCGCATCTCGCAACTTACACGTTGGGTGATGGATGCGCATTCAGCACAACTCAACTATGGCTTGACCTTGCACAATGTTCAGTTGCAGCCAAACCATACTGAAGCGCATTACCATGCCTGCTTAAAAGCATTAGCGACACTATGAAATACAAGCAACTTTCAATACAGCATCTGCAATGGCTACTATTCAGCCTAGCGATAGTGCTCGCCACGCATAGCAACAACCTACCGATTTGGGTGACATTCGCATGCGTAGGCTTAGGCACATGGCGCTATTACATGAGCAAAAAACGCTGGGCAATGCCGAATTTTTGGCTGCTTGTGCCTATCACCATTGTCATGTGTTTAGGCATCGCACTCAGCTTTAATGGCAATTTTGGCCGCGATGCCAGCCTGTGTTTATTAATGCTCATGTGCGCCATGAAGCTGCTAGAAACCAAAACCTTACGCGACTATATGCTAGTCATTGTATTAGCTTACTTCTTAGTGGGCAGTTTATTTCTGTTTGACCAAAACATCACCACATTCATGCTTAGCCTACTACCGCTCATCGCACTGACTGCTACGCTAATTCAGGTTAGTCTCAGTCAACCCTATCATGCGCTATTGGTATTCAAACTGGCAGGTAAAATGCTATTACAAGCATTGCCATTAATGCTGATTCTATTTGTACTATTCCCGCGCATCCCAGGACCTTTATGGGGGATCCCAAGAGATGCCAACAGCGGCATGACAGGTTTAGGGGATAGCTTGGAGTTAGGTAACATCAGCAACCTCACCAAAAATAGCAGCGTTGCCTTTCGCGTACAATTTAAAGGGGATATTCCTCCCGCCAACCAACTTTACTGGCGCGGCCCTGTACTTTGGCTTCAGAACAAAAATCTTTGGCTGATGAATAGCAGTGTGGCCTTAAAGCAAGAAGTGCTCAAAGTACAAGGAGACGCTACAGATTACACCATTACCCTGGAGCCACATAACCGTATATGGCTGCTGCTACTTGATATGCCCAATCGCTTACCTAGCGAAGCCAAACTTAGTCACGATTACACAGCCGTTGCCAACCAACCAGTACGCTCACGCATACGTTACAGCGCGACTTCATATCACCAATACCAACTAAGCCCAACTCTGGATGCACTAGAACGTAAGTTGGCATTACAAATCCGAGCAGACGAAAACCCAAAAACAGTGGCATTAGCAAAAACATGGTCACATTTAAAACCTGAGCAGATTATTCAACAAGCACTCAATTTTTTTCATCAGAATAATTTCATATACACTCTCAGGCCACCAATACTTCAGGAGCGTGTAATAGATCAATTTCTGTTCACTACTCAAAAAGGGTTTTGTGAGCACTATGCCAGCAGCTTTGTCTATCTGATGCGCGCCGCAGGCGTGCCCGCACGTATCGTCACAGGATATCAAGGTGGAGAACTTAACCCCAATGGTCGTTACTTAATTGTGCGCCAATCTGACGCACATGCATGGGCAGAGGTATGGTTAGCTGATAAAGGCTGGGTACGTATTGACCCAACCGCTGCAGTCTCACCCGAACGTATCGAACAAGGCATCAGTGATGCTATTTCAGAAACTGATGAACTACCGCTGGTGGTACGTCGCGAATATCCTTGGATTAAAAAAGCTTATCTGGGCTGGGACAGTTTAAATAATGGCTGGAATCAGTGGGTGCTTGGTTACGACAATCAAAAACAATTAGATTTTCTGAAAAAACTCAGCGGAAAAAACCTGAGCATGAGCGACATCGGCATTTGGATGATTGCAGCAACCCTATTAGTCATGTTAATTACCGCGGGCATAGTGCTTAAAAAAAGTACGCACAAACTTAATCCTACTCAACAGTTATATCAGCGATATTTAAAGCAACTCCATACCATCGGTCTGCAACCCCACATTGGCGAAGGCGCATTGGATTTTGCAGAGCGTGTTGCGCAGGTGCTACCAACGCAACATGCGCTAATCATTCAAATTGCCACGCATTACAATGCTATGCTATATAGCAAACAACCATCGGCAAATGCAATACAAACGCTTAAAACACTCATTCTAGAATTTAATATTAAAAAGCCATGACAGAACACCAACAGTACATGCAAATCGCACTTGATTTGGCACAACAAGCGGCTTTAAAAGGCGAGGTGCCTGTAGGTGCGATAGTGGTAAGAGACGGCATCATCATTGGTCGCGGCTGTAACGCACCGATTGGCATGCACGATCCAACTGCGCATGCTGAAATCATTGCCATGCGAGATGCCGCAAAAAATATTGGTAATTATCGTCTAGTGGATTGCACGCTCTACGTCACATTAGAGCCATGTGCCATGTGTGCAGGCGCGATGCAACACGCTCGTATTTCACGTCTGGTTTATGGAGCGAGTGACCCCAAAACTGGGGCATGTGGCAGCGTAATAAACTTAATGGCAGAAGCCACCCTTAATCATCATACAAAGGTGGAAAGCGGCATATTAGCGGAGGCTTGTGGTGCTTTACTCAGTAGCTTTTTTAAAGCACGCAGACAAAATAATCAGTCATAAAAAAACCCGCATCTAGCGGGTTTTAAAAAATCAACGGTGCTTAGTCTCTACTGCCCATAAAGGACATGAGGATATTAAGCAAATTGACAAAAATATTATAAATATCAAGATATAAATTAAGCGTAGCCATCACATAATTGGTTTGTCCACCACGTACAATCTGGTTCACGTCATACAAAATATAGCCTGAAAAAATCAGAATTGACACAGCTGACAAAGCAAGTGACATGGCTGGGATGTGCAAGAAGATATTAGCAATTGACGCAATAATCATCAAAATCAAGCCAATAAACAGAAACTTGCCCAAATAACCAAAATCACGTGCAGGTGAAGAAGCAATAGCAGCTAAACTTAAAAAAGTAATCCCTGTACCCGCTGCAGCCAAACCTATAATTTGTGTGCCGTTAGACAAATGTAACGCCACTTGTAAAATTGGCCCTAGCATCAAACCAAACAGGAAGGTGACCCCTAACAACAGCCAAACGCCCAAACCAGAATTCTGATTCACGGCGATCAATTTAAACATACCGAACATGACAGCAAAGTAGCCAATCATAAACATGAATGGATGACCCGCCATCCAGCTGAAATTCATTTGTAGACCCAGATACGCACCAATGACGGTGGGGATCATGCTTAAACCAAGCAAGGCGTAAGTATTACGTAACACTTTATTTTGTGTTGTGGATAACGTACCCTCGCGACCTAACACTTGCATATTGTCTGACATTACATTTTCCTCTATTCAAAAATTACCAAATGGTAACATCTCTAAGATAACGGTTGTGCTAAAAAGTTTCAAGTGAAAATTTGTGATAAATTTGTTTCAAAGCCTATTCTATACGTCTCTAAGTTATAAACGCCATATCAAATAGCATACCAATGCGATAAGTACCACCCTTGTGATTTGATATACCGTTTTATTCCAGCGTTTAAAGCGTCTTCTGTATTGCCCAATTACCCATGCATAATGAAATAGGCGATTAATCACTCCCGTTTGATCACCCTCTTCATTTGGCGAGCTGGCGGCCGTAACTAAATGCTTGGCTAAAAAACGATTCACTGCCTGCGCCCATCTGTAACGCATGGGACGCTCGACATCACAAAATAAAATGATGCGGTCTGCTTGGGTTTTGTTATAAGCCTCATGCACATAAGTTTCATCAAACATCACGGCTTGTCCATCACGCCAGCTATAATTCTCGCCATCTACCCGAATATAGCAATCATTGTGATTAGGCGTTTCTAGCCCAAGGTGATAACGCAAAGAGCCTGCATAAGGATCACGATGTGGGTTTAAATGCGCACCTGGTGGTAGTTCAGCAAACATGGCGGCTTTTACACTGGGGATACTTTGCAATAAAGCCACGGTTTTAGGACAATAAATACTGGCGGATGGATGGTGTGCATCATACCATTTAAGATAAAAGCGCTTCCAGCCTGTTTTGAAGAATGAATTAAACCCCGCGTCGTTATTGCTTTTTGCAGCGGCAATACGCTCCTGTTCACGTAAATGAATCGCTTCTTCCCGAATCATCTCCCATGCATCTGTGATGGTCTGTAACTCTGGAAACTGACTTGCAGGCAAATAAGGTGTGGTAGGTACTTTAGAAAATAAATACATAAACACATTAAAAGGTGCAACAAAGGCAGAATGATCGAATAGCTGCTTAAAGAAGCGGTGGCGCACCTTACCTCTAAAATGCACATACATCACCGAAGATAAAAATATCCCAATAATCACCCACTTCATTTATGCAAAGTCTCCCGTTGTCATAGTGCTTTTTAGCATAGCGTCATGATATAACAACTTAATCTCAATTTCACTTAACCTATATCAAACTCAAGCAAACAAATCCCCTTCCACCTGACCAACCATTGCCACGCGTTTGACCGATTCTACGTACAGCGTTGACTCTCTCAATGCGGTCATACTTTGCGGATGATGCGCGCCATGCATGCGCGCTAGACGTGCAATACTTTGTGCAGACATCTTCCACACTAAGTTTTCCAATAACTCATCCGCCAAATCAGGGCGATTACACAACAGCACCATATCACAACCTGCATTAAGCGCTGCGAGGCTACGTGTCGTCACATCACCACCTACAGTCGCACCCTCCATACTCAAATCATCACTAAAAATTACGCCATTAAACCCTAAGCGTTCACGCAATACTTTCTGTAACCATTTGGGTGAAAAACCTGCGGGTTTATCGTCAACTTTGAGATAAATGACGTGCGCTGGCATAATCGCAGCGAGCCCTTCATCTATCATCTGTCTAAACGGCTGCATATCATTTTGTGCAATCTGGTCAAATTCACGCTCATCCACAGGAATACTCACGTGCGAATCCGCCACCACAAAACCATGCCCAGGAAAATGCTTACCGACTGCCGCCATACCGCCTCTTTTAAGTCCTTGCATCAGGCTAAACGCAAGTGCATTAATGGCTTGCGGGTCGCGGTGAAAAGCACGATCGCCAATCACCAAACTATCACCATAATCCATATCCAATACAGGCGTAAAGCTAAAATCTACACCATGTGCTCGCAGTTCAGCCGCCAATACAAAGCCTGCCTCAACCGCTAACTCTCTCGCTTTTTTAGGATGTTTATCCCAAATTTTACCAAACTCACGCATCGGTGGAATCTTGGTAAATCCGTCTCTAAAGCGCTGTACACGGCCACCTTCATGGTCTACTGCAATCAACAAAGGTGGCTGACGAACCGCATGGATACTGGCTGTCAACGCTTTTAACTGCTCACAACTTTCAAAATTACGCGCAAACAAAATTACGCCACCCACCAGCGGGTGCTTTAAACGACGAATATCATCGGCACTTAACTCTTTGCCAACAACATCGAGCATGACTGGACCTAAACTCATTCTTTTCCTAACTATTTAAACACTAACTGACACGATATTTATTACGCAAACCCAAAGCAGTTAAAAATAGCAAGACTGCGGTAAGTATGCCTTTAACAAAACCAAATATCCGCGCCCACCAAGGCTCAAATTCACTACCGAATAAACGCATATTAACTGATGCCGTATTTTTATCCGCATCAGAAAAGTCTAAGAAATTACCAGAACGGTATAAGCTATATTCAGTAGCGGCGCGATAGCCAGAAATGCTAATACAGGCTTTATCAGGTAAACATTTATTAGTGTGCGCTAACTCTTGAAAAATTGGCTGGCGAGAATGGGTAAGCTTTGGAGTGCAATTCTCAAAGGCAGAAACAATACCAAATAGATAACTAATAAAAAACAACACCACTAAATAAAACAATGGGCGGGTAAATGATCGACCAAAGTCTGATACATGCTCATAAAGCCAAGTGAATGTACAAAACCAAAAATTACCATTAAAAATGTAAGATGACTTAACCAACAACCGCCACGGTAAAAATGGTAACAATTTTAAAAATACTGGATCTGCTTGTAACTGCTGCCAAGTGCTTTTTCTTTTTGCACGTAATTCCATCGCATTAAAATTCAATGCTTGGTCGGTTTGCCCATGCTCATCGGCTAAACGTTTTAAAAAGCTAATATTTTTAATCGAATTTTCAGTAAAATCTGCTTGGGTAAAATACGTATCATCAGAAAACTCTAAACGAGTATCTCCAATTTTCACACCCTGAAAACTTGGAATGAGTGTACTAAACGTTACCCATTCAAAATGCCCTACATTGCTAAATTGAGCATTTTCGAAATTTGCACCTGTCCTAAAATTCGCGCTTTCAAAATATGTTTGATCGTTGAATTGAGCTTGAATGAAGCAAGCATCATTAAAACTAACTCTACGGAATCTTACTTGCCCATTAAAAACGGCTCTTTTAAACCATGCATCTTTATTAAAAGTTGATCTTTGGAACCATGCATATGCCTTAAATTCAGCATTTTCAAACCATGAAAATTCATTGAATGTAGCATCTTCAAATGAAGCGCGCCTATGTACGATGATATTATCAAATAGCACTTCTTGCAAAAAACAGTAACCTGATGCATTTGCCTCTTTTTCAAAAACATGTCCAGAAAAGTCCAAGGCATGCGAGAGAATATTTACTCTTTGAAATGTATCTTCCTCATTATCATCAAACTTGATAACTACCGAAAAATCAGCATGAAGTCTGTTCTTTTTTGCCAGTAGCTCCCAACCTCGCTGCCAAGCCAAAAACTCATCTTTACCAAATAAAAAATACTTCAGGCACTCTTCACGCCACTGTCTACGCGTGTGATTTCCTTCTGGCCCATAGCCCAACTCATCCAAATGCAGGATTTCAACTTTAACTATCCTTTTATTGTCATTTACCATGGTTAAAATTAAAAAGTTTATCTATTAGATAATGCTAACTCACTTTTAACCGATAAAGCGAAGTCACTTCTCTCACACGTGCCTCATATAAGGGATCTGACTGATCGCTACTTTTGGCATGTCTCGGCGCAATGTCTAACTTTTCCACTAGCGTTAAACCTGCGTCCGATATCCATTTTTGCAACTCTTCTTGCGAGCGCAAGCCTAAGTGTTCGGCCAAATCCGACATAATGAGCCAAGCTTCACCACCTTCATTTAAATGGTGCTTAACGCCATTTAAAAAGCCTTTTAACATTTGGCTATTGGGGTCGTAAATCGCGTGCTCAATGGGTGCGTTAGCTTTGGCGGGCAGCCAAGGTGGATTACAGACAATTAAATCGGCTTTTTTACTGCCACTGGGAAACAAATTAGCTTGTTCCAATTCAATATAGGGCGTTAATCCCAATTGCTTAATGTTATCAGCTACACAGTTGAGTGCGCGCACGCTGTTATCTGTACCAAGTACCTTTTTAATGCCGCGTGTGACTAAAATGGCAGCAATCACACCTGTGCCCGTGCCGATATCAAATGCTGTTTTTGCGTTGTTGAGTGGCGCGTTGTTAATCAGCTCTAAATACTCACCACGTACAGGAGAATATACGCCATAGTGCGCATGGATATTGGCTTGCAGCGCATCGATAAACACCCCTTTTTTGCGCCACTCGTGTGCGCCTATCATGCCTAAAAGTTCACGCAAGGACAGTACTAATTTTGCAGGTACTTTATCTAACTTGGCATTAATAATCAACGCGCCTTCGACTGCATCTTTGACATCTGGCGCACGCTTAAGATCACATTTACCATGCTGTAACTCAATCAGTATTTTGTTGGTGATATTGGCACGTTGAATTTGTCGCGCTCTGTGCTGATGAAACGCTTCCAGCATTGTCTCCGCTGGTTTATGCGGTTTACGATCTACACGACGGGTAATCGCTTGCAACAGTTGCTTGGCATTCTGAAAATCGCCACGATACAACATCGCTGTGCCTTCGCATGCTAACTTGTATGCTTCGTCCGCTTTAGTGGTGTCATCCGCAATCACAATTGTTTTGGGTGGCGGATTGCCGGCCTCAGATTGCCAATCGGCTTGTTGCGGTTTGTTTTTTTCTTGCCAGGCAAGCGTGCTAAGTGCGTTCAAACTAATCTTTCAATGCGGTGCGGACATCGAGTTTATCACGCAGGTAATCTCCGCCCAAATTAATCGCTAAAATTAGACTCATTAAACTTAAACCCACCATCAACACATAATGCGGTGCGACCAGCATATAACGCACTCCATCGCGCAGCATCGCGCCCCAAGAGGCATTAGGGGCTTGAATACCTAACCCTAAAAAAGAAAGGCTGGCTTCGGCAATCATGATGCTCGCTAAACTATAAGTCGCCTCGACGATAAGCAGCGAGCTTAATAGAGGCAAAATATGCTTTAACATGATTCTGGTGGCGCTCGCACCCAGCGATTCTGCTGCCAGCACATGCTGACGACTGCGCAGGCTTAAGGTTTGCCCTCGCGTCAATCTGGCATAGCTCACCCAGCCTGTCATGCATAATGCAAATACCAAATTAAGCATGCCTGGCCCAAGTACGGCGGCAAAAGCAATCGCCAATAATATGCCAGGAAACGCCAGAAATATATCGGTGACTTGCATGAGCAAGCGATCAACAACACCTCCATAAAATCCTGCGATCAGACCAAGCGCTACGCCACATATCATCGTTACCACGGTTACCACAATTGCGACCATGAATGAGACCTCTACCCCTCTTAGAATGCGCGCCAACAAATCACGACCTAAATCATCTGCACCAAGCCAATGCGCTAAGGAGGGTTCTGCCAACACCTGATCCAGCTGAATGCCATTGCCATGCAAATCTAGCAGCCTGCCAAATAAAACGGCAATCAACCAAAACAATAGAATAAAAAGCGCAAATTTTTTAGCCATTACCCTTTGCTCTCATTCCATTGCTTTCATTCTAGGGTCTGCTAGACGATACAGCACGTCAGTCAACGCGTTAATCAGTACATAGCTCAGCGCCACCACCAATACACACGCTTGCGTAACTGGGTAATCACGTTTTTCGATGCTTTCAACCAGTAAACGCCCAATGCCATCCCAACTAAAAATGGTTTCGGTAATCACTGTACCCGCCAACAAGCTCCCCACTTGCAATCCTACAATCGTGATAATAGGTAACAACGCAGCACGTAATGCATGACGCAATATTACATTTTTTTCAGTTAACCCCTTGGCGCGAGCAGTACGAATATAGTCTTCATTTAACACCTCTAGCAAACTGGTACGCGTCATGCGCGTCAAAATGGCACTCAGCCCAAAACCTAGCGTGAGCGCAGGTAGCACAATAGAAGCTTGACTCTCCATACCGCTCACTGGCAACCAACCCAACCATACCGCAAACAGCAACATCAGCAATGGCCCTAACCAAAAAGCGGGCATGGCAGATAAGCGTACACTCACAATTGTGACCACAAAATCTTGCCAATGTCCTGCATGTAATGCTGCATAAATCCCTAATGGAATACCAATGATCAGTCCGATGAATAGCGATAACACCGCCAGCTTGACAGTAGCAGGATAGCGCGCCTGAATCATCTCGATAATGGGTTGATGCGTATGAATGGATTGACCGAAATCGGCATGTGCAAGTTTGTTCAGATAAATACCAAACTGTTGAATAATAGGTAGATTCAGACCTAACTCTGCACGCAAGGCCTCTTTATCCGCCAGACTGACGGACTCGCCCAACATCACCTCTACTGGATCACCTGGCACCAGATGTACCAATAAAAACGTGAGCAAAAGCACGCCAAAAATGACAGTGAAAAAGCTGAATAATCTTTTAATCAGAAACACTTAGTTAACCTTACCGTCATTCCCGCGAAAGCGGGAATCCATTTTGAACTTAAACCCATTAAAACTAATGGATTCCCGCTTTCGCGGGAATGACGGTTGAGACATTTGACAAAGCTCATTCTGCAATAAACACGCGCGTGCCAACGGCGACCAAATCAAATAGCGCCATAATATCGCGATTACGCATACGCACGCAGCCATGTGAACCCGCTTTGCTCATCTCAGTAGAGTCTGGCGTACCGTGAATGTAAATATAGCGTTGCATGGTATCCACATTGCCCAAGCGATTTTTGCCGATTTCTTTGCCACTCAACCACAAAATACGTGTGAGTATCCAATCACGATTGGGAAATTCTGCCATCAGCTCAGGCGTGCAAATTTCGCCAGTCGGCCTACGCCCCACAAACACGGTATTTTCTGCTGCACCCGCACCAATTTTGGCACGGACAACATGCACCCCTAACGGCGTACAGCCGCTATCTTTCTCACAACCAGCGCCGTTAGCAGCTGTGGATACTGGATAGCGCACCATGACCTCACCCTCGTCATCATACAAAGTAAGGGTTTGTTGCTTAATAGAAATTTCTATGCGCATAACGACTATTTTACGTGATTATTGAATGTTTTAACTTAAGAACTTGGCAATAACAAATCCTCTAGGAAAAATGCCGAAAGCTCAGCGCGCCCCGCCAGACCAGCTTTACGATAAAGTGCTCTTGCCTGTTCACGCACAGTGCGCTCGCTAGCACCACGCACATCTGCAATTTCCTGATGGCTAAAGCCTTTCAGCATCAATATGCCAATCTCGGCCTCGGCTTGTGTAAGCTCCCAGCGCTTAAACTGTTTTTGTATTTCTACACCCAAACCTTGTATTAAATCGCGACTTTCTTCACGCCAGCGTTGTGCCTCTTGCTGCGCCTGCACCAAGTCTGTTTTTAAACTGTTGACTGTAGATTGCGTTTGATTGTAATAATCTCGCGCCAGTAAACTCAGCCCAATAATCGCGGCAATAAAAACCAGTAGCTCTACCGCCACATGTCCCAAGCCTTTGCCTTCCTGATAGTCACTGATGACATCCAGTGCAACCAGCGTTGAAATTAGAGCGTATATCGCTATGCCAAGCTTAGTGAGCTTTTGCTGTTGTAGGTACTCTGCCATCAAAACACCTTTCGTGTTAACCATCTTGTATACGTGTCAAATGACGCATTCACATCCCGCACTGATGAGCGCAAGATGCGCGCAGTTTAACGCCCTTATGATTTATTTTAAAGGTGTGCCGAGTTAAACCCAACGTTTAATTAAAAAGGAATTTAACCATGAGCAATTCAACAACCTCTGTAAAGGTCTGGGATCCCATTGTGCGTATTGGACATTGGACGCTAGTAATTGCATTTTTCACTGCGTATTTCACCGAAGATGAACTGATGGCACAGCATGTCTGGGCTGGCTATGTGGTAGCGAGTGTTGTGATATTGAGACTGTTGTGGGGCATTGTTGGCAGTAAACATGCCCGATTTAATGATTTTGTTTATCGCCCGAGTGCGGTTTTGGGTTATTTAAAAGGGTTAATGCAAAAAAAACCTCAGCATTATGAGGGGCACAACCCTGCTGGTGGGGCGATGGTGATTGCACTTTTGTTAAGTATTGCTATCACCGTCTACACAGGGCTTGCACTATATGCTGTAGAAGACAACGCAGGTCCACTGGTCAGCCTTTATAGCAGTCAAACAAATGCATCACCCGCAATCAGTTCATCTGGCGAAGCCCATGAAAATGAAAGTCAAGAATCAGAAGAAAACGAAGCAAAGGAACGCACAAGCAATATGGGAAGTATCTATCAAACACAGTCTGGGAAAATCACTTTAAACGACAAAGTTGGCGTTGGCGGTACGGGTCGTAATGTGGAAATGAATGAAAATCAAGCAATTGATCAGCCTAAACGCCAAGGCAAACATGAAGAATCATTTTTAGAAGAGTTGCACGGTTTTTTTGCCAACTTTACTTTATTCCTAGTCATTCTTCATATCGGTGGAGTAATTTTATCTAGCCGTATCGACAAAGAAAACCTAGTAAAAGCGATGATTACAGGCAAAAAAGAGCTGGTATAAAGCAAAAGCCGTTGTGTGCTTAGGTGATGCTGTTAAACTATCACCTACACACAACAAGGGTTTATTGTTTGAAACATTCTGAAATTCATAAATCGCACCGTATTGGCTGGCTTCGCGCGGCCGTACTAGGTGCCAATGATGGCATCGTATCGACTGCGAGTTTAATTATAGGTGTTGCCTCGGCGCATGCAGCGCACGATGCTATTTTGCTTACTGGCATTGCTGGATTGGTAGCAGGGGCGATGTCGATGGCGGCTGGAGAATATGTATCAGTGAGCTCACAAGCCGATACTGAGTCAGCAGACCTCGCGCGTGAGGCGGAAGAGCTGATGACAGAACCAGAGCATGAGTTAAAAGAGCTACAGGGTATTTATATGTCACGCGGGTTGAGTAAGGACTTAGCCCTGCAAGTGGCGACAGAGCTGACTGCCCATGATGCTTTGGGCGCACATGCGCGCGATGAACTAGGCATCTCAGAAATAATATCTGCAAAACCAGTACAAGCCGCTTTTACTTCTGCTGCCACTTTTGCAGTTGGCGCGGCATTGCCACTGGTAGTAGTGATGTTCTCTAGTCCATCGCAAATTATTATATTAGTCTCTGTTTTATCACTTGTGTTCTTAACACTATTAGGCGGATTAGCGGCCAAAGCAGGTGGCGCAAGTCTATGGAAAGGTGGTTTTAGGGTTACTTTTTGGGGCGCGCTTGCTATGGCCGTCACCGCATTAGTTGGGCATTATTTTGGCGTAGTTACCGCTTAATTAACATCGGCCAAGCTATCCCAATTACCATCAACTGCTGGCATATAGCCTTTAATATGCGTACGATACGCCACAAACTGACCTTCATACCATAATGGAATATAAGGCAATTGCGCATGAATACGCTGTGTTGCCGCTTGCCAGTCTTCATTCTGCAATAACGCGTCTAACTCCGCATCTATGTAACGTCCGCGATTAAAACCATTAGGCGGGACATACGCAGACCCAAACGCCTTAGCATAAATTTCCGGGGTTTTAATGCCCACCCAAGTCAATCCAAACAATTGAAACTTGCCCTGCTTCACATCTTCAAAAAAAGTACCCCAATCCAGGCTACGGATTTCCAAATCAATGCCCGCAGGTGCCATCTGCGCTTGTAAAATAGTGGCAAAGCGTACCCGTTGTGCATCAGTACTGGTTTTATAGACTAATTTAAGCGGCAATTGAAACCCTGCTTCTTGTAACAATTGTTTAGCGAGTGCTGGTTGATAGGTATAAGGCTGAAGCGTTGCATTTCCTGCGTAATGTTCTGGCGGCAAAATCGCACCCGCAATGTGTGTATTTTCGACCATCACTTTATCGATAATTGCTTGTCTATCAATGGCATATGCTAACGCTTGCCTGACTTTTAGCTGTTTGAGCACGGGGTCTTGCATATTGAGACCCAGATAAGAAAAATTAGCACCTTGCCCTGTGTTCACGTGAATCTCGGGTTTCGATTGTAAATACTTGACTAACTCTGGCGGCAAATCTCCTTGTAGCAAGTCCGCTTCGCCATGTAACAGTTTAAGCACTCGCACCGTTGGATCTTTTACTTCGGTCAGAATCACTTTTTTACCACTATTCACATGTTGTAACACCAACGCCCCCTGCCAACGCACAAACTTTAGCCTGCCATTGCCGATTGGTGCATGAGAAAAATCGTACCCTTTGACAATCAAATCGTTAGGCAAAATGCCAATGATTAATTTTTCTGGGAAGTGCGTATCTGCTGCTTTTAACTCAAACATTAGCGTTCGTGAGTCTATCACTTGGATCGCTGCAATATTGCGATACTCTGCGACATGAGGGGAGTCTTTCAGCGCCAATAAACTGTCATAGGTCGCTTTCACGTCGTCTGCATTCAAGGCTTTGCCATGATGAAATGGCGCAGTATTTTGTTTTAAGGTAAGACGGTAACGTTGCGGACTCAACGCTTGCCAATCAGCCAAGCCTGGTATCACTTTTGACGATGCATCAAACTCCACTAACCGTTGATACAGTAGGCGATTCACGCGTTCTGAGGCAGCATCAGTCGCATAGCGCGGATCTAAATTAAGCGGAGCTTGGGCGATAGCGAATCGAATCTCTGTTGTTTGATGGTGTTGCGTACACGCACTTAATAGTGCCAGCAAACAATATACATAGAACTTTCTCATTGCAAAAGTTTAACCGATTTATGTCCATGCATCGCTACGCCGCTCATCCAAAAGATTAAAAATACACGTCACCGATATAAATATGGTTTAATAATCTCGCAACAAATCAACTAAAACAGATTATTTAAATAGGAGCGAATAATGAACGGAATCATACAATTAGCAGGTCGTATTATGTTAGCACTCATCTTTATTCTGGCAGGCGTGGGTAAAATAACTGACCCAGCAGGCACTGCGGGTTATATGCAATCTGTTGGATTGCCAGCTATTTTGTTGTGGCCTACGATTGCCCTTGAGTTGTTGGGCGGACTAGCGATAGCTTGTGGGTTTAAAGTGCGTTACGCAGCTTTTGCACTGGCTGGATTTTGTGTGATATCCGCCGCTTTATTCCACAAAAACTTTGCAGACCAAATGCAAATGTATATGTTTATGAAAAACATTGCGATGGCAGGCGGTTTATTGCTGCTTGCAACAAGCGCCCGCACGGCTTTTAGTATTGATAAAAATTAAGGCAACTCAAGCAGCGCGCTCAAATAAGGCAATAGACTCCACATGCGCGGTATGCGGGAACATATTAATCACGCCTGCTGCGCTTAAAGTGTAGCCTTTCTCGTTGACCAACACGCCTGCATCACGTGCGAGCGTGGCAGGGTTACATGACACATACACAATGCGCTTGGGCGCAGTATTGGGCGTAATGGCTTTTACTAACTCAAATGCACCATCACGCGGTGGATCCACCAGCCATTTATCAAAACCGCCTAGCTCTGCCAAGTTACTGTCTGTCATTTTAAATAAGTCGGCCACACCAAACTGCACATACTTAATTTGATTCAAACTCGCGCTCTCGTTAGCACGTTCCACTAGATTGGCCAAGCCTTCCAAGCCCAATACCTGTGCACCACTACGCGCAATCGGCAGCGTAAAATTACCAATACCACAGAAAAAATCTGCAATTTTTTCACCCGCTTTAGGACTGAGCAATTGCATGGCGCGACGTATCATTACTTGGTTAATTTGTGGATTCACTTGCGTGAATTCATTTGGCTTGAATGGATAAGTTAAGCCAAACTCAGGCAAGCTGTATTGCAACTGCGGCGCCTGGAGCGGATAAAAAGGCTTGATAGTGTCAGGCCCTTTGGTTTGCGTCCATACTTGCACTTGATGCGCATCGGCAAATGCTTTTAACAGTAATTCATCTTGCGGGGCTAAACCTACCATGATGCGAAAAATCAGCACAATCACCGCTTTGTTTTCAATAGGCTCACCCACCGCCAATTCAATTTGCGGAATCTTGTCACGCAAGCTCAATTGCACAATCAAATCTTGTAAAGGCTGGATTAAGTCAGACACTGATGGCACCAACACTTGGCAGCTATTCATATCAGACACAAAGCGCGTAGCTTTTTCATTAAACCCCACCAGCACGCGCTGTTTTTTTTCAACGTATTTCACGCTTAAGCGCGCTTTATGACGATAACCCCAAGTCGGCCCATACAGGGGAGGCAACATATTCACAGGATTCACTTTACCAATATGCTTAAAATCATTTTCGAGCAGGCGCTGCTTGGCGGCTACTTGGGCAGCAAAATCCAGATGCTGCAATTTGCACCCACCACAAACACCAAAATGTGGGCATTTTGGTGTTACACGTTGATTGCTTTGTTTAAGCACCTGCACCACGTTTGCCACTTCAAAAGTGTGTTTGATGTGATGCGATTGAAAGGTCACGCGCTCATTTGGTAAAGCGCCATCAATAAAGATAGCCTTACCCTCAACATGCGCTACGCCGCGTCCTTCTTGATCTAAAGACTCGACAAATGCTTCTACAATGGGATTTAGGGCAGGATTGGTGTGGCTTTTATTACGATTTCTTCTCATAAACGCTATTTTAACTGATACACCCGCATATTCAGTTAAAATTGCACTTTTACCTTTTAAGAAACACTGAATTCAAGAAAACAATATGAAACTTATCGCACCACTTTTTAGTTTGACTGCCCTTACATTTTTAGTCATGGTTAATTTTTGCCTCGCGGATACCCTGCCAATTAAAAAATCAACGCAAGGTATTGCATACGTAACAGGCGGCATTAGTGATGAAGAAGTTGAAGCATTGCGCCCCTATGCCAAAAAATTCAGCTTGCACTTTGTTTTTTCAGAAGGGGCAAGCGGGCGTTCCATTACCGATATTGATGTGAATATTTACAACACGGATAGCAAGCTTGTATTTAAAACAATCAAGGCACAGCCACAACTTTTTGTGGATTTACCTGCTGGCATTTACACGGTTGTGGCCAAATACAATGAGAATAAGCAGCGCTATAAATTTGAATTAGCGGCGAATGAACATAAAAAAATCATTCTAAACTGGAAGAATCTTACAGACGAAGATGCAGCGGACGAAGAAACTCAGTAATAGCTTAATTCCACGCCGCTAAAAATTCTGCCCAATGTTGGTCTGGGTAGCCAGCTAACGTCTCTCTCACCAAAGCAATTTCCGCCTCATACGCCTGCTTGCTTAAGTGCCCTCGCATGAGTTGAAAACGCAAATACACCAAGTGCGTATTGGCAACATCTGTTTCACAATAATTGCGTATTGCCTCAATCTCTCCTGCTTTGTAGGCATCCCACACTTTACTGCCATCCATACCCAACTTACCTGGAAAACCACATAACTGTGCAATTTCATCCAAAGGCGCATTGGCTCGCCCATTAAACATGGCTAATAAATCCATTAAATCCAAGTGCCGTGTATGGTAGCGGCTGATGTAATTATTCCATTTAAAGTCTTTATCATCTTCGCCCAGATCCCAATAACGCGGCGCTTGTACCTGATTAACCATGGCACGGTAATGCAACACTGGCAAATCAAAACCACCACCATTCCAAGAGATTAAGTTGGGCGTATATTTTTCAATACCATCAAAAAAGCGTTGAATAATTTCCGCTTCTGACGATTGAGCGTCTCCTAAAGTCCATACTTTAAAATGATTACCTTCGCGTAAAGCGCAAGAGATTGCACAGATTCTGTGCTGGTGTAACGGCAAAAACTCACTGCCATTTTGTTGACGACGCTGATGAAAAGCAATATTAGCCACATCTTCTGCACTCGTACTCTCAGGCAAACCGAGCAGATGACGAATGCCTTCAGCATCGGGAATTGTTTCAATATCAAAAACTAAGCTAGGTATCATGCCTTAAAGCATACACGAAACATAGCCACTCATGCAAAGGCAAGCTTTGCTAAGTCATATCACCTTTTAAGCAAAAACAACTTGTTTATACGTAATTTGTGCTGCTGCATTTTGCATCAAGTTTTCTTCTGATTTGTGCATACGAATGACGTTTTGCAACTCCCCTTCTGAAAACATTAATACAGCGTAGGCAATCTCATCCTCTGTATTTAACGGCGTAAATTTACCAAAACCATATTGACTATTCGCCATGACTTGCCAAGCCCCTTTAGGCTCCGCAAACTCTGGCTTAATAAAATGGTGCGTAATTTGCTCAGAAGTCATGCTCTGTAAAGTACAGTTTGTGTTCTCGGCTAATACTGTCCAGCAGCACTCATCTTGATCACTGGTAGGCTGAAGCTGAAACAAATACCATTCATCCTCATGATAAATAAGCTGAATGACCGTCTGGATTTTGCCACTTTGTCGGTTAAGCACATAATAAACACCTTGGTCATCAAGCGTGATGGCCTTACCGTAGGCAGGAAGAACATAGAGATTGCTTGGCATTACAATACTCCTTTAACTTGGTCTAAGTTAGGTACAGTGTAAGCGATTATGCTTAATAGTTAAGCATTAAATAACAAGCATTTAACGTGCCATTTCTAGAAACTGGATGAAGGTTGTTATTTGAAGCTTGATGGATTAAGACACGCGGCGCACTGCAAGCGAGTGCGCCTTACACGAGCTGGAGTATTTGGTTTGCAGGGCATGTATTTAAGCGTATAAATGGGGCAAAATGGGTGGTTTTGTAGGACGGATGAGCGTAGCGTTATCCGTCGGATGAGGGTTGGAAGATTTTACGGTTTGCGAGATTTTTCATCCGGCGGATTGCGTAAACTTATCCGCCCTACGCGGGCTAGAGTACTACATAAAATTAACAAATCAATGGAGTCTGACCTTATTTCTTGCATTCATGGGAAAAGAAGTCCAACCAATCAAGCGTAAGCAAAGCGCTAAAAGTTTCTTTGCAAACCGATAGACAGCAAATTATTGCTTACATGATAGCTTGAGTTAAAGATTGATTGCGTATAGTTGTTAGCGCCATCGCTTAGGCCATTTGAGCCAGCTGAAACACTACCAAAATTGGTATACATATAGTCTGCTCTGACACTCCAGTGTGTATTAATCGATTTCTCCAAGCCGATGCCCGTCGCCCAGCCAAGCCGATACCCCGACTTCTGATATGCAATGCTGGCGGTATCGTCGGTAAAGTTCAAATTCAATTTGAGTCTGGAGATTGCGGCACCGCCTTTTACAGACAATTTCCAGTCATCTTGGGATAAGCCCAACTTTCCAACAAAATAACCAATATCGTTTTGCTTTAATGCGATAGATGTTCTTGGATCAAAGCCTGAAAAAGCAGGATAGGTAGTACGTTGCAACCCTGCGTGAGTAGCCGAAAAAATCAACCAGCCTGTCTCAAGTCCCCAAAAATATGATGGGTTAAAGCTGGAGGAGAAACCAGCATAAGCGCCACCCATAGCGTTGTCTGAAGAAAATTGTCCAGAACCACTATTGGACACATTGTTGGGATTAACAGTATCTGCCCAATAGCTTGTTGTGGTAAAGCCTGGCGCGACATACGGTGTGGCAGTAGCTAGGTTTTGTTTGGACTTAGCATATCCCAAAGCAACACCCGCATACCATTGCGGGTTGAAGTCATCGCTCAAAGCGACATCACTCAATGTAAGTAACATTGTAAATAGCAGTGTTTTTTACCTAACTTGATCATCTGTTTCTGAATTCTTTACACTAGTATATGAAACTACCATATAGAAGAATAACGGCCAATTTTATGATAACTTGAAAAATGACGAAGAAATTATCAACCCCAAAAGATCAGCCCGCGTAGGGCGCAACAACTGAAAAGCATTGCGCCGTATGAGAATCTTGCTTTGCTCAAAAACTCTCCTAAAACTTTCTTTCGGCGCAATACGCTACGCTATTGACGCCCTACAAAACCATCCATTTTCGCCACATCAAAATAAATAGGTCAGACTACATTAATCTCTGTTTTTATTATTACTGCCCACCTATTTCTTCACCCAACCACCTGCGCTTTGATAGTACCAGCCAGACTGCGCTTTATCGATCCAGCGCCCTGCAAAGGTACTCTGAATTTCCGCTTGCCATTCTGGATGACCGTTAGCATTGGCGATTTCTTTGTAAAGATCGGCGCGGTCTGCATTCTCAGATGATACCAATCCATTGAGTGCACCACGATCTTTCAGTGGCACTGCACTCGCATCTTTTACTGCAATCATGCCATCTTTAGTCAAACCAACAGCGCCACTGCTGTAAAAGGGGCCGAGCTGGCCATGACGCGCTTGCATGCTGGCTTTGAGGGCCGAAATTTTAGGTGTGTTGACTTCTAAATCAGCTGCGGCGTTTGCCCCATTCATCACTAACAATGACAGTACAAATAGTACACTTAACCAAATATTTTTCATTTCACAGAATCCTTTTCAATGTGCAAGTTATTTTTCGGGCGTTTCTACTGGTGCTTTTTGTTCTTGTTTAAGCTGCCAGACCTCATCAATAATCTTGTCTGCCGCTTTCTCGGCTGCTGCCGCTGGGAAATAAATATTAATCGTCACACACGCTGGCAGAATAATTGCCGTGCTGAGCGCTAAACCGATCATCCAATTTTTCATATGTATCCCTTAAAATATACCGTTAATTTAATGCATTCTACTCAAACTTTACTGCATCTGCATTACTGAACTACTAAAGACTTTGGCTATTTCACTATCGCCTTGGTGTTGCTATCTGTAATACGTTTAATACGTGACAGTAATTCGCTCCAGCCCACTGTATGGTTGTATCCCATCACCGTAATGGCAGGGATGCCACTACCTTTAACGATGACATACCCCCCTTGGGTTGACTCAACGCCACCCATTTGACAAATATCATTACGCAACTGGCAGCTTAATCCAATTTTTTCATAATTGAACTGTTCAAAAAACCTTAAGAAACTGCGCTGAATTGCAGCTGCTGCGCCCGCCCCACCTAGTGCTGAAATATTTTGTACCGCACGTTGTGAGATTTTTTTAGGATATTTGCCAGGGCTGCTTTGTACTTTAGCATCCAGTTTTACTGTCTTCCAATTTTGCATTTCCAGATTCGCGACATCTCCATCTAGTTTGCCTTCAATCGCGCCAAAACTAAAAGTGCGCGTTAACTGACCTAAATCCAAATTGCGTAGATTCATATCTGCCTGTAACACTGGCTGACTACTTAAGGGTTGATGTAACGTCAGATTTGTCACAGTGGCTTTACCATCAAACACATTGAACAGCATTTCGCCATTTACCGTAAGAATGCCGCCACTATAGGTCACCTGAGGAATCTGCGCTGACACTTGACCCTGCATCTGCGGCCATTTTAACGCGCTACTTAATTGTGGCATCGAAATAGGCAATACCTCTGCCGCCAAATGTCCGTGCCAATTTGCACCTATACGTGCTGCAGAAATATCGGATAACTTGAGCGCACCATCGAGTATCGGCAATAACATAGTAGGCGCAGTTAAAGCATAGCGATTCACTTCAGCCTGAATATCTGTCTTACCTAGAGGAATATTTAACAAATGCCCATTCTGGTAAGAAAAGCGCACATTTTTAGGTTCATCATAACTCCATGGAATATCCGCTTGAATGTGATAAAACGCAAACTTATGATTATTGTCGTCAATATTGGTATCGTTTAACACCAAATGAAATGATTTGAGTTCATTATTTTTCACCGATACTTTCAAATCAGCTTGACCACCAATTTTTGCGTGATTAAATGCAGTTTTCTCTAATAAAGGCTTAAATATCAATGGGTAAGCGGATGCTAAATCCAAACCAGTCAAATCCGCATCCAGACTCGTAAGCTGGTAATCTTTAAGCTGCATTTCCCCTTTAAAATGCAGCTTACCTACATTTTTAATGTCTAATTTTGCATCTTCAATCGCCACCGCATTATTGTCTAATTTGCCAAATGCGGAAAACTGATGCCCGCTCCCCGTGAGATAAAATGGCTGCCAAAACATCTCACCATTTGTCCAAACCAAGCTTTGATGCCAGCGTAAATCCTCTCCGTCTTTGACCATGCCAACTTGCCAGCGGCCTGATAGCTTTTCTGCTGCATGCAAGCCAGACGTGTCACTGAAGCTCGCTTCTTTTAAATTTAAATCTGCCTCAACCCCTTTTGGCTGCGGCGTTAAGTTGACACTAAATGGTATGTTGATACGCTCCGCAGTAATAATGCCCTGTGGACATCGCCAAATATCGGACATCAATCTGTTAGGCACCTCACATGATAGATGTGCTTGAATCCAAACGTTATCAGCTTTCCGTTTCAATGCACTATTGAAAGAAATTTGAGGTGCTTTTGTTAAATCCAACACAATATGAGCCTGTTGCAGTTCAACACGCTCATCACTCACATTGTCAGCGCTGATGGAGATGCTAGTAACGGCAAATGCTGACTGAGTGAATAACAACAAGCTGGCAAAAAATGCAGCCCGCCGCATCATTAGGAAGGGAATACACCTGTAGACAAGTACCGATCGCCACGATCGCAAACAATGCTGACAATCACGGCGTTTTCTACCTCTTTAGAAAGTTGTATTGCTGAGTAAAGCGCTCCGCCGCTCGAGATTCCAGCAAAAATCCCTTCTGTGGTGGCCAGTTTACGCGTGGTATCCTCTGCATGCTTTTGGCTCACATAGCGCAGTTCGTCTATACGCTTGGCATCATAAATTTTAGGTAGATACGCTTCTGGCCATTTGCGTATCCCTGGAATTTGCGCACCTTCCTCTGGTTGAATGCCAAGGACTTTAATATTTGGATTCTGCTCTTTTAAATAGCGTGAGGTGCCCATAATCGTGCCTGTGGTACCCATGCTCGAAATAAAATGCGTTACTTTACCCTCAGTATCACGCCAGATCTCAGGGCCCGTACCCTCATAATGCGCTTGCGGGTTATCCATATTGCCAAACTGATCAAGCACAATGCCCTCACCTTCTGCTTGCAGCTTCATTGCTACATCACGCGCTAACTCCATACTGCCATCTTTTGGGGTCAGCACTAACTCAGCACCATAGGCTTTCATGCTTTGACGGCGCTCAATACTTTGATTTTCTGGCATCACTAACACCATTTTGTAACCACGCATTGCTGCTACCATCGCCAACGCAATGCCTGTGTTACCGCTGGTCGCTTCAATTAAGGTATCTCCTGGCTTAATGTCACCCCGCGCTTCAGCCCGCGTAATCATGCTATAAGCTGGTCTATCTTTCACCGAACCTGCGGGATTATTACCTTCCAGTTTGAGCAAAATAATATTGCTTTTATTGGGGTTCATGCGCTGCAAAGCCACTAACGGCGTGTTGCCGACAAAATCATCAAGTGTTTTAATTTTCATATAAATGACATTCAAGCTTTATTATTTTTTAACAACCAAATAGCGTAGACTGCAAATCCAGCATAAGAAATTAATGCTAATTGCGGCAGCGTTAAACCTAAAAAAGTCCAATCGATGGTAGCGCAATCGCCTGTGCCGCGAAACAGCAATTTAAATGCCTTTTGCAGTGGAAAATTCTCAAACATATAGTTAAATCCAACACCACAATCGGCAATCATCTCGCCATGATGCGCTTGCAAATACCAATGTCTAATAGCAACCCCTATCCCACCCATCGCTGTCAGCACTTGTAGTAAGGTAAACACCTTCTTTAGCATATGCGTAGGCGGAATGAATGCGGCAATTAAAAATAATACGCCTAAGCTCATAAAAATAATGCGCTGCGTAATGCATAGCGGACAAGGCTCAAGGTTGTTTTGTGTTTGGATCACCAAGGCCAACGCGACAATCGCAAAACAAACCACTCCTGCTAAAAGGTAGCCAGTTTTACCACTTAATAAATTCTTTAACATCTCAAACTACCTTTTATAATAAAACTACTTACTCAAATATCCCATTTCGTCATTCCCGCGAAAGCGGAAATCCAACTTAAGTGTTTAACGTCAAAATGGATTCCCGCTTTCGCGGGAATGACGATAGCGGTTTTTTATACATTTTTTCAAATTGTAATGGATAATTACAGCTATGACAGATTATGACACACCCACACTACAAAAAATTCTAAGCGTTTCTGAGTTAAATCGTCTTGCCCGAGATGTGCTAGAGCAAAGTTTTCCTTTGTTTTGGGTCTCGGGCGAAGTCTCAAACTTTACCCGTGCAGCCAGCGGACATTGGTATTTCTCACTTAAAGACAGCGCCGCTCAGGTACGTTGCGTGATGTTTAAAGGACGCAATAGCTATGTAGACTTTATCCCGCGTGAAGGCGATAAGATTGAAGCGCGCGCCACCATCACATTGTATGAAGCACGTGGTGATTTTCAGCTCACCGTAGAGTTTATTCAAAAAGCAGGGTTAGGCGCTTTATTTGAGGCCTTTGAAAAACTCAAAGCAAAACTTAGCCACGAAGGTTTATTTGATCCTGCCTATAAAAAAGCGATTCCCACACACCCCAAGACCATCGGGATTGTAACTTCTCCCGATGCTGCCGCGTTACGTGATGTGCTCACCACGCTAAGACGTCGCAACCCAAGTATCGAGATCATCATCTACCCGACCCCAGTACAAGGAAAAGGCGCAGCACAGCTGATTGCTAATGCCATTCACACCGCAAATCTACGCAACGAAGTCAACACGCTCATTATCTGTCGTGGTGGTGGCAGCTTAGAAGACTTATGGCAATTTAATGAAGAAGTTGTTGCACGTGCGATTGATGAATGCAGTATTCCCACCATTAGCGGTGTCGGTCACGAAACCGACTTTACGATTTGTGACTTTGTGGCAGATTTACGTGCTGCCACACCAACCGCTGCTGCAGAACTGGCATGTACAGATATCGGCAGTCTAAAAAATCAGTTGCTGCATCTGCAAAAACAGCTATCTAAGCAAATTGAGACACAGTTGCAGCAGCAGGCGCAAAAGCTGGACTACTTGGCACGCAGGCTCATCTCTCCACAACAAGAGATCAGCAATCGGATACAAAAAGTCCAGCAATTAGCGCATCGCTTGAACCTGAGCATGGAAAGACAAATCGCCTCATACCAACAGCATCTATTGCATTTGTCCGCAGGTTTAGAGCAGCTCAACCCACACAACGTACTGGCGCGCGGTTATGCTATGGTGGAAGACGAGCAAGGGCAGCTCGTCACAAGTACAGATCAATTAAAAATTGGTTCGCTTGTTAACATCTCACTGAGCGCAGGGCACGTCAACGCCAGTATAAAATCTCTATCTAAGTAGATTCAATACAGACTTATTTGAGCGCGTGATCGACATGATCAAGCATTTTTTTCAAGAAAACATTCAACGCTTGCTCAGAAAACTTGTTCTTCAGGAAATCAACAGCCTGCATGTCAATCTCATATTGGTTCTGATCAAAACGCGCTACCGCTGTCAGTAGTTTATCTACAAAATCTTTCACATCGCCCTGCATCACCTCTTCAAAGCAGGATAAATGAAAATACTCTTTATTACCTTCACCCGTATAGCCAATGACCAGATTGCCGCTCAATGCGGCCATCACTGGCGGCATTGCTAAGCCTTCAAACTCGCTGAAAGACAAAAATATCTTGGTTCTAGTAAAAATATCATAGACTTCTTGCTCGCTGACGCCATCAATCGGCATCAACTGCCAATGTTTAGGCAGTTTATTGCCCAGCAGCAACAAGACTAATTGACTATGTCTGGCCAGTTTTCTTGGCATATAGGTGATGACATTTTGCTTTTCACTGACGGGGGCAAGCTTTGCTTTATCAATCACATAAGGCGCATTTATAATTTTATCGGCACATTTTGGAAAAGCCAATTTGATATTAGCTGTCGTATCATCAGAAACACTAATGATGAAAGCGGCTTTTTCATACACACGCTCAAGCGCATTAAAATCACCAAAACCCAAATTAATTTCCATATCCATTAAATACCCATTTAATACAGAAATAGCATACGGAATATTATGTTCAATCAGTGAAGCTGTATTACTTAGAGCAAACACTTCTGGAATCACAAAAAATTCTTTTTTAGGATCCGCCGTTAAGTCTGTTTTAAGTGAAGAGCTGTATTTGAATAGTGTAGGTTGGAAATCAGGCTCTTGAGAGTAAAGCACCTCCGCAGTGTAGCCTTGATAATCTAATGCATTAATCGCATCGACATAATTATGTCCAACAATATTACCACCACATGGATAACGTAGCGCTGGTAATACCCATATCAGTTTCTTGCCTGCATCACTTGGTCGCGTAGCGAGTGTAAATGTTACTGGTGAAAGCCTTGTTTCGTACAACTTTTTGTTTTTAAACTTTTTAACGATCTTTTCTACGATTTTTAACAATCTCTAACTCCTTAAATCTATTAAGATATTTACCATTGATGTGCATGTTTAATAATCAACCATGAGCTTTATTAATTACACTTTTTCAAACGGAATAAAACTTGCATCTACAATGCTTTATAACGGGGTTTTGAATCATAAGAGAACCTATTTGAACTGTGTTGAATATATCAAAATCCCAACCATAGAACAATTGATATTCGCAGCCATAATTTCAGCTCTAATGCAGTAGCCAAGCCGACTCCAACCTATTTACTTTTAAAAGTTACAAACAGTAGCGGGGCTAAGCTGCTCATGATCAATCGTTAACGATGCCTGTCCTTTTGAAAACTGAATGACCCATATACTATCAAAGTCCTCATCCTGCCATTTGGGGGCATGTTGAACACCTAGAGTTTTCGCTAAGTCATGAATAGCACTATGCTGCCAAACCATGAGCACTGTACCTTTCTTATTCAGTACCTCTTTAGTGACTTTAGTAAAGTCTTTAGCATCATATTTACTGTTAATCTTTAGATTATATTGAATAGCAAGCGGTGTAACTGTTTGCAACATCCTTGCATGCGTTGTCTCCTTGCCCATATTTAATGACGGCACATAAATATCATCAGGACGATTAAACTTTTTTATCAACACTTTAGGTAATTGCAGCGCACGGTTGAGCCCTTGACATGATAGGTTGTCACCATCGGCAGGTTTCTCGCCATGACGGATAATGACCACTTTCAGCTGATCACTCACCTCAATACCAGCTAAATTCTGTGAAAAATCGCAAGCGGACAAGCAACTCACCACCAAACCCAACACCCATAAAATACGCATGCTGCCTCACTCTATCAATGTAAATCTATATTAACTCGCCATATTATAGGTTGGCTCACCCAAATTAACTATTGGTTTACGTTTGCAATTAGCTGATAATACAAGATTGTAGTTTTAGTCAAAAACTTATGGACGCAAACAATTCTAAAAAAACCGCGCTGCCTGGCATGGCACTTGCGGCACTCGGTGTAGTATTTGGTGACATTGGTACCAGCCCACTTTACACCATGAAAGAAGTGTTCTCTGTTGGACACCATCCCTTACTGCTTAATTCTATTAACGTCTACGGCATACTCTCACTCATCACTTGGGCATTAATTCTCATCGTTTCGATAAAGTATGTCGCATTTATTATGCGTGCTGACAACCAAGGTGAAGGCGGCATTATGGCGTTACTCTCTTTAGCCAGCCGCAATGCAGAAGGTAACGTAAAAAAACAGCGCACCATTATGTTGCTAGGTATTTTAGGCGCATGCATGTTTTATGCGGATGGCATGATTACTCCCGCTATTTCTGTGCTGTCGGCTATCGAAGGCTTAGAGGTTGCTGCACCAAATTTACATAGTATGATTGTGCCAATTACGCTCATCGTTCTTTTTGGATTGTTCTGGGCGCAAAGCAAGGGCACTGCTGTGGTGGGCGCTTTTTTTGGACCCATTATGCTGCTGTGGTTTGGCACCTTAGGTGTACTAGGCGTGATCAACATATTGCATGACCCCCATATTTTAAAAGCACTTAACCCTAGTTATGCAATTCACTTTTTTGCCAGCCAACCTTGGATTGCTTTTGTTGCATTGGGCGCTGTTGTACTGGCTGTAACAGGTGCCGAGGCTTTGTATGCTGACATGGGTCACTTTGGACGGTTTCCTATTCGCTTGGCGTGGTTCTGCTTTGTATTGCCCTCTTTATTATTAAACTACTTTGGTCAAGGCGCATTGATTCTGCATGATCCTAGCTCTATCAAGAACCCTTTCTATCTGCTAGCGCCAGAATGGGCTTTATTTCCACTGATCGGTCTCGCCACATTAGCAACAGTTATTGCTTCTCAAGCTGTGATTACTGGCGCATTTTCTGTCTCTCGTCAAGCGTTGCAATTAGGGTATTTGCCTCGTATGCACGTTGCGCACACCTCTGAAAGTCAGCAAGGCCAAGTCTATATGCCGCGCATTAACTGGGCGTTAATGGTTGCCGTGATGGTGTTGGTGGTCGCCTTCCGCAGCTCTGGATCTTTAGCTGCAGCTTATGGCATTGCCGTGACAGGAGACATGGTAATCACCACTTTATTAGCATCGATCGTATTCCATGAAATATGGAAATGGAATAAGTTTAAAACGGGATTGATTATTGCCCTGTTCCTCACCATCGACTTAGCATTTTTTAGTGCCAATGTACTCAAAATCCCTGATGGTGGCTGGGTTCCACTACTCATTGGCTTGATTATTTTTACGCTCATGCTGACATGGAAAAATGGTCGATACATTCTATTTACACGTCTTAAATCAGAGTCAATGGATTTAGTCCCTTTTATTGATGCGATTGGCGCACATCCACCTACACGCGTTGCTGGCACAGGTATGTTTATGACGCCTAATCCGGATGGTGTACCACATGCCATGTTGCATAACTTAAAACACAATAAAGTCTTGCATGAAAAAGTAGTCATTTTAACGGTTAGATTTTTAGACTTTCCGCATACTGACAATACTGAACGCGTGACGGTAGAGTTTTTGCCTTTTAATTTCTATCGCGTCACTGTCAAATACGGTTTTAAAGATGAGCCTGATTTACCAAGAGATTTATTGCTGTGCAGTCAATATGGTCTAGAACTCGACACCATGGATACTTCTTTCTTTATTGGCAAAGAAATACTCATTGCTGCAGAACAAACAGGCATGTCAATCTGGCGTAAAAAAATCTTTATTGCCATGTTCCGTACTGCGGAAACAATTACCAATCAATTTAAATTACCCCCAAATCGCGTCGTTGAGCTAGGTGCGCAAGTAAAAATTTAATTCAACCAAATAGCCTATTCTGCGTTATTACTATGCACATTGAATTTTATTTTTGAGGAGAACCAATGAAAAAAATCTACATTTTATTATTCACCACGCTGACATTCATTATTGGCGGCTGTGCAACCACCACCAAAGACAGTGTCTCTGGCGTAAAACGTTCACAATTTATGTTGTTGCCAGCAAGCACAGTAGACAAAATGTCTGCTCAATCATATACACAAACCATCCAAGAAGCCAAAAAGAAAAATACCCTAAATGCTGATGCTGAGATGTTAGCGCGTGTAAAAGGCATCTCCCATAGACTCATTGCACAGGTAGGCGTATTTCGCCCAGATGCTGCCAAATGGAATTGGGAGGTGAATGTAGAAAAAAATGATCAACTTAATGCCTATTGCATGCCTGGCGGGAAAATCATGGTGTTTTCAGGCTTAGTAGACAAACTCAACGCTACGGATGATGAATTGGCTGCGGTCATTGGTCACGAAATTGCCCATGCGCTACGTGAGCACGGGCGTGAACGTATGTCACAAGCGTATGTACAGCAATTTGGCCTACAAGCACTAGCCTCTATGATCGGCGGTACAGCAGGTAGCATGGCGGCACAAGGTGCTGGTTTAGGCTCCCAACTGTTTTTTTCATTGCCCAATGGCCGTGAACAAGAGCGTGAAGCAGACCGCATGGGGCTAGAGCTAGCCGCTCGTGCTGGCTACAACCCTGACGCAGCTGTCACTTTGTGGCAAAAAATGACTGCAACCAATAAAGGTGCCCCTCCAGAATTCTTAAGCACGCACCCAGCAAGTCAAAACCGTATTAAAGATCTACAAGCACTTGCGCCAAAAGTAAAACCACTTTACGAAGCAGCTAAAGCCAAACAGTAGGTAGAAACAGTTCTATAATTAAAGCGCATGGTTTACATCATGCGCTTTATTTTTGGCACATCTTTAATTTAGGTTAAAATAGCTGCTTTATTTTTTCATTTATGTTGAGAGCACCATGGATCCACGTCAAAGTATCATCGAAACCGCGTTTGAAGACCGCGCTAATATTCACCCAAGCAATGCAACATCCGAAATCAAAACTGCTGTGAGCAGTGTTTTAGCAGATTTAGACGCTGGAAAATTGCGCGTAGCTTCTAGAATTGGTGATAGCCAACAATGGGAAACACATCAGTGGCTCAAAAAGGCTGTTTTGCTCTCTTTCCGTCTGGAAGACAATGTATTGATGGATGATGGTGTGACGCGCTACTTTGATAAAGTACCACCAAAATTTGCAAATTACACTGAAGACGATTTTAAAGCTGGCGGCTTCCGCGTGGTACCTAACGCGATTGTGCGTCGTGGCTCTCATATTGCTAAAAACGCAGTATTGATGCCCTCTTATGTGAATATTGGCGCCTACGTTGGTGAAAGTACCATGGTGGATACTTGGGCCACAGTAGGATCCTGCGCGCAAATTGGTAAAAATGTTCATCTTTCTGGTGGCGTTGGAATTGGTGGTGTATTAGAGCCAGTACAAGCTGGACCAACCATTATTGGTGATAATTGCTTTATTGGCGCACGCTCTGAAGTAGTAGAAGGCGTGGTGGTTGAAGATAATTGCGTGATTTCAATGGGCGTATACATTGGCCAATCTACTAAAATTTATGACCGTGAAACAGGTGAAGTATTTTACGGCCGCGTACCTGCTGGCTCTGTAGTCGTATCTGGCAACTTACCCTCAAAAGATGGTAGCTATAGTTTGTACTGTGCAGTTATCGTCAAAAAAGTGGATGCAAAGACGCTTGGTAAAGTAGGTATCAATGAATTGTTGCGTGGTATTTAAGTCCGCCACAGTGTCGATATCTAATCTGATTACAATGCGGATTAAGTACAATCACTTCTAATTATCAAGTAAATCTTAGACTTACTTCACTACAGTTTTCCAATAAAACGCGACTTAATCACTCGCGTTTTTTCTTTTGCAGTCTTAATTAAAAATGTGGCATACCTATTGCTTATACTCAGTATCTAAAATAATTTAATAAGATTTAAGATGCTCCCAGAAAATCAAAATTGGATGATGCTTGTTTCCTTCATCGTTGGCACGATTGCCAGCTATGTAAGCTTTCAATTTGTGTCTTCTTTATTTAGAACCTCTGCTCAAGCTTATTTAAAAACACTCTACGTATACTCAATATTCATGGGCATGGGATTGCTTGCTATCCACGCGATGAATATGCATTCATTTGGCTATTTATACACCATACAAGATGATACATACATAAACCTAGTATTATCATTTGGTTTTGCAGTCATCATCGGGTTGACTGTGTTAGACATTTCTCATAGAAAAAGCTTGCCTGTTAAATCACTCATCATTGGCGGCTTACAAAGTGGCATTAGTAACTTTGGTATTTTCTACTTTTACGCTAAAGCCACGATTGCAAGCCCATATCAAATTTCTGTATTACCTGCTGTTTTAGCAGTCACACTCAGCATGCTGGTAGGTATGTTAAGCATCGTGACTTACTACTGGTTAAAAAGATATGACGGTCGCCAACCCAATCAAGTAAAAGTCTTTTTTGCCTTTTTGATTTCGATTGGTCTGTATGCCACACATACCGCCTTTGTGGGCGCACTTAGCATAGCAGACAACGCTAACCACATGCTTAACAGCAATACAGTCACCCTACTTGGTGCGCTGGTGCTGACATTCATATTTTTAACCGCTTTTATTATTATCATCTTCTACGATAGAGTCGATTATGACTCAGTGCAGTCGATTAATTTTAAAAACAGTGAGGTCACAGGTGACTTTAACGAATCATTCGACCCGCTCACTAAATTGCCGAATCGGAATGCTTTGAATCAGCACCTTTCAATTGCTGCAAGCAGATGTGACCGCACAGGTGAAAGTATGGCATTAGCTTATATCGATTTAGACCACTTTAAGCCAGTCAATGATAACTTTGGTCATCATATCGGGGATCTGCTTTTAATCGAAGTTGCTGAACGATTTAACTCAGCCATTCGCAATTGCGATTATATTGCCAGAAATGGTGGGGATGAGTTTGTTGCCATACTTGGCGAAATTAACGCACATGAAAGTATTGTCGCTGTTGTTCAGCGTGTTGTAGATACTGTCAAAGAGCCTTTTTACATTGAAAACCATGTGATTGAAATATCATGTTCGGTTGGCGTTGCTATTTATCCTGGCGATGGAAATTTAGAAAAATTAAAAATCAATGCTGATGCAGCGATGTATAAAGCAAAAGAAACTGGCAGAAATCAGTACAGATTCTATGATGCCGAAATTGAACAAGCTTCTGATGAAATGCAACAAACTAGAAGAGAGCTTTTAGAAGCCATTGAGCACGATCAATTCACACTCTATTTTCAGCCTAAAGTCTTATCTAAAACCTACGCCCCTATAGGCGCAGAAACACTTCTGCGCTGGAATCACCCAACTAAAGGGCTGCTCACACCCATTCATTTTATTGAAGCTGCTGAGCGCTTTGGCTTTATTGAAAAAATTAATTACTGGGTTCTGGTACAAGCCTGCAAAACCATTAGTCGCGCGCACCGAGAAGGGGTCATGCTACATCTCTCCCTCAATCTGTCACGTCAACAATTCCGCAATATCAAGCTGGTTGATCAGATTAAAGCTGTCATGGATAAATACAATGTGCCGCCGCAATGTCTTATTTTTGAGATCTCAGAAACACATGCCATCCACAATCAGAATCAGTTTAAAAAGTTACTTTCCAAATTTAAATCAGCCAAACTGAAAGTATCGATTGATGATTTTGGTCTACATCCATTTAGTCTCACCTATTTACAAAACTTAGAGGTGAGCGAAATTAAGCTAGACAAGTCATTTACAGCAGGCGTGGCAGGATATAGCTCAGCACTTGCCATTATTGATGCTGTGGTAAAACTCGCGCATGCGCTCAATTTGTCCGTAGTCGCAGAAGGCATTGAAACTGAAGAGCAGCGTGATGCATTGCAAACCACGGGCTGCGATCAAATGCAGGGTTATTATTTTTCAAGACCTATCCCAGAACAAGCATTGTTTAGCTGGTTTCTAGACTCACATCATCGCTTCCAGCATTCTGGCACGTTTGCAGTAGATGCCTATAAAAAACCAGAAACGCCCAAGAAACAGGCTTAACAGTCTGCATATATTCGTTAGTCAGTTGCCGTTGTAACTGATAAAATAAAGGCTTCATTGGAGATAAAAAATGAAGCTTTACGGCATCCCCAACTGTAATACAGTAAAGAAAGCGCGTGACTGGCTAGAACATCACGCAATTGCTTACACATTCCACGATTTCAAAAAACAGGGTGTGACACCAGCCTTACTAGAACACTGGTTATCACAAGTGCCTCATGAGAAACTCATCAATCGTTCAGGTCTCACTTGGCGTGGTTTAGATGAAGCGACTCGAAATAGTGTTGTAGACCATGCAAGTGCTATTGCGTTAATGCGCCATAAAACCTCTTTGATTAAACGCCCCATTCTAGAAAAAGACGGTCATATTCTTGCACTAGGCTTTTCTGATACAGAATACCAATCCATTTTTCCATAAGAGAAAACCAACTTTAAGTGCTTACCATTGAAAGATGCACATCATGTCTAATACACTAGAACTCGCCATCGATTTACTGAAACGCCAATCTAACACACCAGAAGACGCGGGCTGCCAAGAGCTGATGATTTCTCGACTCGAGCCGCTAGGATTCAAAATTGAACGTATGCGTTTTGGTAATGTGGATAATTTTTACGCACGCCGCGGCACAACATCACCGCTCATTGTGTTTGCAGGGCATACCGATGTAGTGCCAACAGGTCCACTAGATAAATGGCATACCCCTCCGTTTGAACCTACCATTAAAGATGGCATGCTTTACGCTCGCGGTGCGGCAGACATGAAAACATCACTTGCTGCATTTATTACCAGCATAGAAGCGTTTATCTCAGAAAATCCAAACCATACAGGATCTATTGGTCTGCTCATTACCTCCGACGAAGAAGGTGTTGCAATTGATGGTACAGTAAAAGTAGTCGAGGCGTTAAAAGCACGAAATGAGCACTTTGATTACTGTGTGGTCGGCGAACCCACTAGCAATAAAGTCGTGGGGGATATGATCAAAAATGGCAGGCGTGGCTCACTTTCTGGCAAACTCACTGTCAAAGGGATACAAGGACACATTGCATACCCACATCTAGTCAAAAATCCTATTCATCTGGTCGCACCCGCTATTAAAGATATGGTAGAAACGGTATGGGACAAAGGAAATGAATATTTCCCGCCCACCAGCTGGCAAATCAGCAATATGAATGGTGGTACAGGCGCCACTAACGTTGTACCTGGTGAAGTCGAAATTTTATTTAACTTCAGATTTTGTCCTGAGTTAAATGGTGCTGGCAGCACCGAGTCCAGCTTAAAACAACGTGTTCACGCGATTTTAGACCAACATGCATTGCAATATGATTTAGATTGGGAGTACTCACCTCCCTACATCACACCGCGCGGCAACCTGGTTGAAGCGATTACAGAAGCAATCCAATCAGCTTACAATGTCACACCTGAGCTTTCTACCACAGGCGGCACTTCTGATGGACGTTTTATTGCAGACATTTGCAAACAGGTGATTGAATTTGGCCCGCTCAACGCAACAATTCATAAACTAAATGAGTGTGTGTGTGTAGCCGATATTGAACCGCTAAAAGAAACCTATAAAATCACGATGGAAAAATTGCTTAAATGACCGAACACGCTCAAGAATTGTTGACCATCCGCGATTGGCTGCGCTATAGCGTGAGCCGTTTTGAAAATTCAGACATCTTTTTTGGTCATGGTACGGATAACAGCTACGATGAAGCAGTCTGGCTCATCATGAGCGCATTACATTTGCCGCTCGATACACTTAGCAATTTTCTAGACGCACGTCTGATAGAATCTGAGCGTAATCACTTGGCCAGTTTAATTGAACAACGCGTGACCAAGCATACACCAACGGCTTACCTGGTCAAGGAAGCCTGGCTACAGGGCTTAAAATTTTATGTAGATGAGCGTGTGATTGTGCCGCGTTCTTTTATTGCCGAACTATTACAAGACGGCTTGCAGCCTTGGATCGAATATCCAGAGTTAATTCAATCTGCCGCAGACATTTGTACAGGCAGCGGCTGCTTAGGCATTTTATTGGCGGATGCCTTTCCCGACGCGCAAGTAGATGTCATCGATATTTCGCCTGATGCGATTGATGTCGCTAACATCAATATTGCACGATATGCTTTGCAAGACCGTGTGCATGCCATTCAGTCAGATATGTTTAACGCACTTAAAGGCAAACATTACGATTTAATCATCAGCAATCCACCCTATGTGGATGCACCTAGTATGGCGCAACTGCCAGCCGAATATCAAAACGAACCACAAATGGCGCTTGGGAGTGGTGAGGCCGGCTTAGATCACACGCACACGATTTTGGCTGAAGCCGCACAATACTTGAATGATGGCGGAATTTTAGTAGTGGAAATTGGGCATAATCGAGATGCATTAATGAATGCTTATCCTGATTTACCATTTAATTGGCTGGATACCAGCTCGGGTGATCAATTTGTATTTTTACTCACCAAAGAACAACTGTTAGAGCACACGGCCTAAACTTAATTAACCTCGCCCGCGATTTCTATCACTTTTTTTCTGCATGCTTGGTGCTGTTAGGTCTGTTGTTTGTCTGATGCGACGATTAACAGGTTTCCTTGAAACCGATTTTTTAGCTTCAGAACCGCGTGAAAACTCCGTTCTTGCATGTGAAACGTTAGCATCATTGGGGTCTCGTGGCGCTCTATCCAACACACTACCACGTTGTTTACGTACTTTAGGCACAAATACGCTGGTTGCCTTGTCTTTTTCACGCTGACTCAACTGCTTAAGTGGTGATTTGGGTACTGGCAAACCAGCCCACTCTAACAACTCAACCACTTGTTTTTGTTCTAATTTGAGCATAGCACCACGTTTAACACGTGGCGGCAAATTCACAGGGCCAAAGCGTACGCGCATGAGTCGACTGACAGGTAACTGAAACGCTTCAAACAAACGACGAACTTCACGGTTACGTCCTTCACGAATAATCACTTGGTACCAATGATTAGCGCCCTCGCCTCCTTGTGCGATGATACGATCAAAACTGGCGGGACCATCTTCTAACTCTATGCCTTGCGTCAGCATAGACATTTGTTCTTCTGTCAGCTCACCAAACACGCGTACTGCATATTCCCGCTCCACCTCATAACGTGGGTGCATAAAACGATTAGCCAGATCACCTGAATTGGTAAATATCAGCAAGCCACTGGTGTTAATATCTAAGCGACCAATGGCAATCCATTTACCTTGCTTGATACGAGGCAGCTTATCAAACACCGTTGCCCGACCTTCTGGGTCATCCTGACTCACAATTTCACCTTCTGGCTTATGGTAAATCAACACCTGCGGCAGCTCCGCCTCAAACGGTAGCTTTAAAATGCGGCTATCTAAACGTACCACATCATGTGGCGTTACGCCTGCACCTGTTTTAGCCGTTTCACCATTGATTGTGACGCGACCACTGGCAATCAATTCTTCCATATCACGTCTGGAACCTAATCCTGCAAGCGCGAGTAATTTATGCAGGCGTTGTGTTGGCAATGTTTGTTCTGCGCCATCCGCATCTACTTCGATAGGCGATGGCTTTGGTGGGGTGCGATGTGCATCGCGCTGTTGCTTAAAAGGACGTACCATATCAAGACTCGCTATTCAATCGTGTAATTTTACAGCAGATAACGCAATATACCGATTATTTATTCAAACATCATCACGCATGTGCATGTTTGATTTGCAATTGCACAGTCTGCTGTCCATTAAATGCATTTACTTGCAATTGATACACTAGATGAATGTTTTCAGACAAGAATTCTGGTTGGTTAAAGTAAATCGCTTCAAAACGTTTTTGCTGTTTTTCTACTAATAATTTCAAGTGTTTATCTCCCAACACCCGTTGGTTTACTACTTTAAACTGATCGTAAAACAAAGGAGTGGGGAATCCCTGCCCCCACACCTGTGTCTCTAATAATCTAGCGGTTTCTAGCGTAATATCAGGTGTTTCGAGCGCGCCATCTGTTTCAATTGACTCTTGCAAATCTTCTTCACTAATCAACGACTTCACCACGTTTTCAAATACGCTTTTAAACATATCAAAATCCGTTTCCTTAATTGTTAATCCTGCCGCCATGGCATGCCCACCAAACTTGACAATGAGCTGAGGATGTTGCTTGGTCACTAAATCTAAAGCATCACGTAAATGTAGTCCTGTAATAGAGCGACCAGAGCCTTTCAACAAGCCATCCCCTGCATTGGCAAAGGCAATCACAGGGCGATGATATTGCTCTTTAATACGTGAAGCCAATATACCAATCACGCCTTGATGCCAGTCTGACTGATAAATACTGATGCTAACCTGAGCATTGATGGTATTGATGTCTAAACTTTGCAAAGCATCCCCCTGCATTTCACCTTCAATTGACCTGCGCTCTGCATTGAGTTCATGCAATTGCTGCGCATAATGCATCGCTTCAGCAGTTGTTTCTGCTAACAAGCAGCGTATACCCAGCGTCATGTCGTCCAGACGTCCTGCTGCGTTGAGCCTTGGCCCCACATAAAAACCTAAATCCTGCGCAGTGACTTTGTTGATACTACGTCCAGCCCAATGCAATATCGCTTTCATACCCTCGCAACATGCTTCTGCGCGAATTCGACGTAACCCTTGCTCTACAAGAATGCGGTTATTTGCGTCCAACTTCACCAAATCTGCCACGGTACCTAAAGCAACCAAATCCAGCACGCCAGCAAGATTAAGTGACTGATTTTCTTGAAAAACACCGCGTACTTTAAGCTCGGTGCGTAGTGCCATCAACACGTAAAACATCACGCCTACCCCTGCTAAATTTTTGCTAGGGAAACCACATCCATGCTGATTGGGGTTCACAATACAAAGCGCTTCTGGCACTTGCTCTGCTGGGAGGTGATGATCCGTCACCAATACTTGAATGCCTAAAGTATTCGCGTAAGCAACGCCCTCAATGCTGGCAATACCATTGTCTACGGTCAAGATGAAGTCAGGAGAATGTTGCTTAGCCAATACGACAATTTCAGGGGTTAAACCATATCCATACTCAAAACGATTTGGTACTAAGAAATCCACTTGCGCACCCATGGTGCGTAAGCCCTTGACCGCGACTGCAGTTGCGGTAGCGCCATCTGCATCGTAATCACCCACCACCAATATTTTTTTGTGCGCTTGAATCGCATCTGCCAGTATCTGCGCCATTCTGTCATTATTGGTAAGCAAATTAGGATGCATTAAATGCTTGAGTGAGGTATCAAGTGCATCCTCAGCTTGTACGCCACGAGCAACCAACAACTTGGCCAATAGTGGATGTAAGCCTGTAGCGCTAAGCTTGTTAACTTCTTGTGAAGAAAAACTTCTCGTCTTAATTTTTATCATAATCGCTTTAATTGGATTGCTCTAATTAATCGGTTTGCACTAGGTTTGGCAGGCGCTTCCAGAATTTCCAACAATCCCAATGACTGAGTTGGATCTGTAATGTGTGGTTCATATTTGGCAAATAAATGGTCAATTGATTCACGGTTCTCTTTTTAACCATGTGAAATAAGTGATTCCAATCCACACCATCCATCGTCTCAGATAACATCAATGCGTGCTCAGGTGAAGGTTTAAGGCGATGAAAATCAGCAAATAGAGGTATTTGGCAGTATGTTGCCAGTCCTTCTATCAGAACACCCTGACCTACCAAAGCACTAATACGATTTTCTGGATCAATTGAAAATTGACCATTTCCTGAACACCATACACTATTCACAGCAGCTTTTTCCTGCGCTAGCCTCCGCTCGTTGATTGGGTGCTCATATAACAGCATCTGCGCTTCGTTCATGATTTTATTGAACACTTGGGCATCAGGCCCTTTAAGTTTAAATGGATGCACATCCTGATATAGAACTTTTTGTGCCAGATACGTATTAAATTGTAATGCCGCATCTAATTCAACAAACCAATACTGCTGCGTTGTACTCTGAATAAACTTAATACCCTCTTCTGCAAAATGCTGATTAAACAAATCAGAGAGCACTTCATACTCTTCTGCACTCAACTGCACTATTTCAGACAAAAAAACGCGGTCGCGCTGCACCTGCAAACTCACGGGTTGGACCAAAAGATAATGTTGAGTATCTAATGTACTCAAAACAGATAGTGGCGAGCCTTGCTCCATTAAGTGCTCACCCAAATATAGCGCGTCAGCTAACGAACATCTTTGTCCAGCACTAGCGCCTAATAACTGCATCAAGATTTCTTCAGGTAACGCTTCTCGAAACTGGCTTATGCCAAAACGTAGCATTTGGCTACCCCCCAAATGGGGAGTATCTTTAAACTGACTACCCAAGTATCCTAAGACTATTACTGATAAGTTCATGATTGGTGGTGGTTTTCTGCATGTGTAAATGACATTGGTGATAGAAAAAACTGCAACTAAACAATATTGTATAATGCAAGGTTGGAGTTGCTTAGACTCTTTAGCCATTTGGAATAATACGTACATTATAAATCCAAATTCATTAACGCATATTGAAGTCGCTTTTCGTGAGAATTAGCCTATGAAATCCGTTAGATTTTTAATACTCAGTCTGTTACTTTTTAATATTGCAGCGACTAGGGCAGAGGACAGTCCTATCAAAATTGCCGCACTCACTGAAAATGATTATTTAGACGATGTCCCTCAAGTGCTGACTATTTCTAGGCTACGCCAATCATCTTCCGATGCGCCATCGGCCTCTACCATTATCGATCGTGAAATGATACGTGCTGCGGGCATCATAGACTTACCTGATATTTTCAGACTAGTGCCTGGTTTTTATGTAGGCATCAATGCAGGTTTTATTACGAATACGAATCACACTGTCAGTTATCATGGCTTTAACGATGCCTATGCAAGACGCATGCAGGTACTCATTGATGGCAGAACCGTGTACGAACCACTCTACGGCGGTGTGCAGTGGAGCGAACTCCCGATTACCATTGAAGACATCGATCGCATTGAAATCACGCGTGGACCCAATGCTGCCAGCTATGGCGCTAATGCATTTTTAGGCGTGATCAATATCATTACGCGTGAAGCCACGGGCAGTCACTTAAACCGCGTATCAGTTAACTATGGCAACGGCAGAAAAGAGGTTTTTTATCACTATGGCAGCAAAATCAACAACTTAAATTACAGAATCAGCACTGGCTATAAGGAGGACGATGGCTTAAGCAATCGCATGGACTTTAAACGCACCAATCTCATCAATGCCAGAGCCAGCTATAAAATCTCGGACGTGAGCAATGTAGAGTTTCAATTTGGCTTTGCTAGTGGCGAGCGTGAAGAAGGTAATCTAGATAAAGACAGCCTGCTCATGTTGCCTAGAACCAAAGATGTTTATAACCACTTTGAACTTATTAAATGGAATAACCAGCTCTCTGAGGATAACAGTTTTTATGTGCAAGGTTACCATGCGCTAAGTCAGGTGGATGATGACATTACCTCCGCCTCGTTACCTCTGCCGATTTTCCCGAGCATCATCACACTCGCAAATGACATCACCTTTGAACGCTATGACATAGAAGCGCAACAAAACATCAATATCAATAAAAATCTGAGGGTCATATGGGGGGGCAGTACAAGATTAGATCTTTTATATTCACCCTTCTGGATAGGCAACAACAAAGACAATGCTTTTCGTCTACAACGCATGTTCACGCAAGCTGAATGGAGTGCTCATCAAAACCTGCTGCTAAATGCAGGCTTTATGCTTGAGCACAACGACTTTACTGGGGTGGATTTCTCACCAAGAGGCAGCGCCAATATTAAACTTACGCCTAATCAAACCATCCGCCTTGGTTTTTCTCAAGCCAATCGCACACCAAGCTACTTTGAAGAAAAGTTTAGAGGTAGCGTCACTGCTACAACACTCATTCCAAATGTGAGTGTGTTATACCAAAGATACTTTGACTCTGGCAACTTAGATCCTGAAAAAATCACCTCTAAAGAAATCGGTTATCTTGGCCAGTTCTCTAACTTCTCGATTGATGCAAAACTATATGATGACGAGATTAACCACTTAATCGATAGTGTGACAGACACTACTTTCGTTGCACCTCCTGGTTATGTTCTCTTAACAAGTGGTGGTCAACCTGTCCTACCCAAAACATTTATCAATCAAGGCAATGTTTATATGCGCGGTTTTGAAACGCAAATGACATGGTCAATGACAGACAATACCAAACTCATTGGTAACTATGCCTACATCAACATCACTTCCAGTGACGAAATTGACCAAAAAAATAGAAAAGACTACAGACAGTCTACGCCTAAAAACATCGCCAGCCTTTTATTTACCCATCGCTTTAACGCTCAATGGGATGGCAGCTTTGCTGCCTATTACACATCCGCAGCCAATGGTTTAGGTGATGGCGATTTCATCAAAGCCAACGCGCGATTTGATGCCAGATTAGCCAAAAAATTTATGCTAAATCATTCTGATGGTGAGGTTTCATTAAACATTCAAAACATCACCGATGAACACGACAATGAATATGCAGATTACAACACTCTGCGCAGACGTGCTGTTTTAAACGTTAAACTCGATTTTTAAGTAATGATTAAAGACTACTCAATACATGCTACAACCGCTTGATTATTTGATTAAAAAAACAATAGCCTTGGTAGGCTTATGGGCTTGCTTATGCCTGATGCCTGCTTACGTCTACGCATGGTCTAGTGTTACGATTTTAACAACAAATGACACGTCAGCCGTGAACGAGTTTGTCAAAGAAATGAAGCTTGAACTTGAGGAGAAAAACGGCATCAAGGTTAATCTATCCAAGAGTGATAGTGGTTTATCCATTAACATCCCAAAAGACACTTTAGTGGTTGCAGTTGGCACACAAGCGCTGACCTACGCAAGCAATTTATCTGACAGCACTGCCGTCATCGGCGTACTCGTGCCTAAGTCAAGTTATGAGAGCATTCTGGCTGATAGTAAACGCAACCCTGTCCATTTCTCAGCAATCTATTTGGATCAGCCGTTTACGCGACAATTTTCTCTGATAAAAGCAATTTTTCCAGACATCACCTCTATTGGCGCATTGTTAGGACCAGTCTCGCAATTTCAAAGTAACGATTTACAAAATGCTGCTAAACAATTTAATATAAGTGTGAACATCAGATTAGTAAATAAGGCCGATGAACTGCAAAACAACTTAGAATCGTTAATGATTGGAAAACAAATATTACTCGCTATTCCAGATCCGCTTATTTACACCAGAGAAACTGCACAAACGATTCTGCTAACCAGCTATCGACACCAAACCCCTGTCGTTGGTTTTTCACAGTCGTACACAAAATCTGGTGCGATTGCGTCTGTGTTTACCAGCCCTAAACAGTTTGCGTCTGAGGTTTCTGAAACTATCAAACGTTTACCTAAAGATCGTTTTTCTTTACCTCCAGTGAGGGCGTCCAATCAGTTTTCTATTGAGATCAATCGTCAAGTCGCAAGGTCACTCGACATACCGATACCTTCTGATAACGCTATATTCCAAATCATGTTAAAGGATGAAAAATGAGATTCTTTAACAAGCTTGGGATTAAAGCAAGGATGATGCTACTGACAGTAGTTCCCACTTTTGTCATTACCATTTTTCTTACCACTTACTCCATCTCTAAGAGTATTAATACGCTCAACGAATCACTGAGTGACCGAGGTAGAATTATTGCCACGCAAATTGCGCCATCAAGTGAATATGGCGTAATCTCTGGCAATATCAACCTGTTACAAACACTCATACAACAGACCGACTCAAGAGAAGATGATGTATTGTCGATTGTCATCACCAATAAAGAAGGTGTAAAACTTGCCATCAGTGGACAAACGCCACACGTGATTAAACCGATTGAAACAGACAATATCGACATTAGTGAAGAAGACAATCAAAAGTATATTGTCACCAGTGCGCCGATTATCAGAAGTGTTGTAGAAATTGATGATTTCTATGATGGCACTAATAATATGCTCAAAACCAACAAAAAGCCTGAGATGATCGGTCAAGTGTATGTCACGTTAAGTAAAGACAGAATTAGTGCCACAAAAAAATCCATGATATGGAAAAGCATGTTACTGGGGTTAATTGGCTTTCTTACGAGCAGCATATTGGCTTATCGCTTAGGACGCAGCATCACAGACCCCATTATCTCAATGGCAGAGTCCGTAAAGAATTTTAGTGCAGGCCACCTCAATTTGCGGGTAGAAGAGGGAGCGGCAGGCGAAATTAAAACGCTGCAACTTGGCTTAAACTCCATGGCAAATCACATCCAATTGGCCCATGATAGCCTGCAAGACAAAGTACACGATGCGACACGCATGTTGCGCTATCAAGCACAACATGATTCCTTAACTGGCCTAGTGAATCGTCAGGAATTTGAGCGCAGGCTGAATATTGCTTTAGAAGATGTCAAGGCCAATCATGCGCACCACGTCTTTTGCTATATGGATTTGGATCAATTTAAAGTTGTCAACGATACCTGTGGGCATCGCGCAGGCGACGAGCTACTCAGACAAATCAGCCTGATTTTAAGCCAACGTGTTCGAGACGAAGACACGTTTGCCAGATTAGGTGGAGATGAATTTGGATTGCTGCTAACCAATTGTGACGTGCCCAATGCACAAATCATTGCTGAAGAAATGCGCTCTATGGTAGAAGATTTCCGATTTGTACATGACAACCGCATGTTTAGAATTGGTGTCAGTATCGGTATGGTTGAGATCACCTCAGAAATGCAAGACCTAGGCGACATTACCAGTTATGCAGATGCTGCATGCTACGCAGCCAAAGACAATGGACGTAACCAAATTCATCTGTTTAGATACCATGACGACGACCTTGCAAAACGCCATGTTGAAATGGAATGGGTTTCTCGCATTAACTCTGCGATGGATGAAGACCGGTTTTGCCTGTATTGCCAACCCATATTGCCGTTACAAGATGATAATAACAACATCTTTTATGAAATTCTCATCCGTAAAATTGATGTGGATGGCTCTATCATTTTACCCATGGCATTCATCCCCTCTGCCGAACGCTACCATCTCATGTCAAAAATTGATCGGTGGGTGATTAATAAAACGTTCTCGCTTTACTTTCAATTGATCAACACTAACGAAGAGCATGACTTTTTGCTTACCATCAACCTTTCTGGGATGTCATTAAGCGACAAGGGCTTGTTAAACTATATTAAAGAGCAATTTGCACTTTATATGGTGCCACCAGAAAAAATTTGCTTTGAAGTCACAGAAACCTCGGCCATTATCAATCTGACCAACACACTAGCGCTGATGAAAGAGCTGAAAGCAATCGGCTGTAAATTCTTGCTGGATGACTTTGGCAGCGGCATGTCATCGTTTGCCTATCTCAAAAACTTACCTGTTGACTTCCTCAAGATGGATGGTGGCTTTGTCAAAGACATTACGCGCAATGAAATTGATTTAGCCATGGCAAAATCCATTCAAAGTATTGCAGAAGCCATGAAAATTAAAACCATCGCAGAATTCGTAGAGTGTGCCGACACCATGAAGCTACTGAAAAAAATGGGTGTCGATTATGGACAAGGCTTTTATCTCAGCAGCCCGATGCCTATCGAAAATGCTTTAGGAAATTTTCGTCAACTCAGCCTGCTGGATCAAGCATAAAAAAACCGCACGATTAAGTGCGGCTTTTTAACCTAGCAATTACCAGTAACCATGTCCACGATCTTTACGATGGCCATAACCTCTACCGTTATCATGGTTGTCCCATTTTCCAGGCCTGAATGCTACGTCTGATACATAACCATTTTGTCTTACAGCCACATTCACTGTAATAAAACGACCAGGATCTGAATCAGTGACTGTGCTATATTGGCGGCCGTTGTACTCGTAGCTTACTAGGTAACCTGTCGTCACCTCTGACCAATGGTCTACGGTCACACAACGTTCTACTGGGCGAGTCACCACACGCTCATAGTGGTCATTATTATCACGACGATCATTATCGACACGATCACCCACTATTGCACCTAAGCCAGCACCTACCACAGTCGTTGCAATACGGCCGCTACCACCACCAAATCGACTACCAAGCAAACCACCCGCAATACCGCCTACAATCGCACCTGTATTTGAGCGCTCGCGATTTTCGTAAACACGCTCACGCACATATTCTGTCCTGCATTCTTGCGTTGGTGTATTAACGCGCTGCACTTGTGGAGTCACAGAAAGTACACGTGCACGATCCTGATACTCATCATCAGCCAATGCTGGCAATGATGCTGTTGCCGCAACTAAACCTAACAATAATGTCTGACGTACTTTGATACTCATTTTAAATCTCCTGTTTTGAGTTACTCTGCAAATTAAGCAGATAAGCACATAACGATGGATTCATTCCCATTGACGACACTAAGTTGTTAAAAATTTGTAACTCATGATTTTACTTAGTTAGTTTTCGAATGCTAAAACTAACCGCCGAACCGCTTAGAATATGAGGTCATCTAGGCTTTGCATGCACTATCATGGCCCAAACTTTACCTAATTTCACAAATACCAATTTTTATCTCATTTTCTAGTTCTTTAGGACTAAGTCGCATCCGACGTATTGTCACAACAAGTCTCTACATTACACACAAATAATAATAATTAATTTAAAAAAATTTCATCAACCAAAAGAGGAAGAAATACCATGTTTAAAAAAATCGCTTTAGCAGTTGCTTTAGCTTGCGCAAGCCAAGCTTATGCTGCTGACAATACATACTTTGACAACTTTACGCCGCTAGCTGCATCAGCAGGTGCTTTACCAGCATCTGCACCAATTTTGTTTTCTAGCCCAAATTTCTCACAAACCATCATTTCAAACAGCTTGAACAATGGCATCTCACAATACGCACCAGCTGTACTTAACAACGGTGGTGACGGCAATGCGCCAGACATGATTGATGCTGACCCAAGTGGTCGTTACATATTCATGCCTTTAGAACAAGGTGCTGGTGGTGTATTGCGTATTGATACACAAGACACAAACTACAACACACGTACTACTGTGATTGTTACTCCAGGCTCAACAACTGCTCAAGGTTTTATCCGCGGTGACGCTTCACGCTTTACACCATGGGGTGGCTATTTGACTGGTGAAGAGAACTTATCTAATGGCACGGTTACAACTGGCGCTGGTCAAGGTCGTATGTTTGAAGTGACTAACCCATTAACTGCAACAGCTGGTACAGGTACTTTTGAACAACGCAACAGCGTAATACCGCTAGTAGCACACGAAGGTATGGCGTTTGACTCTGCTAAAAACTTCTACTTTGTTGATGAATACCAAAGCGGTAGCGTTTACAAGTTCACTTCAGCAAACCCAAATGCAACTAACGGTAGTGACTATTTCTCAGCTGGTACAGTTTCTGCGTTGAAATTAAATACTGGTGCTGTAGATGAAGGCACTACATTAACATTGAGTGGCGCAACAAGCTGGGCAACAATTACTGGTGTAAATGGTCGTGGCGCTGCCGACGCTGCAGGTGCAATCGGTTTTAACCGTCCAGAAGATTTGGAATTATTGACTTTAGCAAACGGTAACGAAGCACTTATTTTCGCTGCTACTGCTGGCGACAATGACAACAACAGTGCCAATGGTAATAGCCACGTTTACCTTCAAAACTTAGTAACTAACGAACTCAGTTTATTTGCTGATAGCAACACGATTGATTTAGCCACTGGCTTAGCAGTTGGTGCCGGCTTAAAATCAGCAGACAATATCGCAATCGACGCTAACGGCAATGTGTATATCATCGAAGACCGTAACGGTTCTACAGATGATGACATCTGGTTTGCTAATGATATCAACCATGACGGTGACTTAACTGATGCAGGTGAAGGTTTAGCTCGCTGGGCTTCTAACGGTATCAACGGTTCTGAATTCTCTGGTTTGTACTTCAGCAAAGTGGATCCTAACAAAGCTTGGGTTAACATTCAGCATCCAAATGGCGGTAACGATTTAACAATTCAAATCGCTGCTGTGCCAGAACCAGAAACTTATGCAATGTTGTTAGCTGGTTTAGGTTTAATGGGCTTTGCTGCACGTCGCAACAAAAAATAATTAGACACTACTCTAATTAACTTAAAGCGCTCACCAAAAGTGGGCGCTTTTTATTTTCATCTTTGCTCTGTGACTTAAGTTACTGTGCAACTATATTTTGCGCCTATACTCAATGTTGCAATACATCAAAAAATATAATTTCTAGGAGCGCACGATGAAAACACTAATATATCAATATTTAAAGATTCTAATAGGGCTTGGTCTATTATCTTCAGCCCAAATGAGCTGGTCTGGTGAATTAGGAAACAACTGCACGACAGGTCTTTCAAAAGGCGTACTCATGCAAACTGATTGCAAAGTCAGTGAGCTCTACAAAGGTAAAACCTATTGTTTTAGTGGCCAAGCCGCTAAAGAAAGTTTTCTTGCCGATCCTGCTACGACTGTTGCAGCAGCAGAAACTTTTTATGCCAAAAATAAGGAAGTTGAACGCGTAAAAATCACGCAAGAAGAAGCGCTCGCACAAATTAATAGTAAAACCTGTGACTTAAGCAACAAAGATGTTGGCTATTTAATTTTTAATGGTTTGGATTTAAGTCATTGCAATATGCAAAATGTGAGTTTTTTTGGTGCCGAACTTAAAGGCGCGAACTTAAGCGGAGCCAACTTGCAAGGTGCATATTTAAATCTTGCGCGATTAGAAAACGCCAATTTTACTGGCGCTAATTTAAGCAACGCGATTATCTTTCAAGCGATCTTTAGTAAGACTAATTTTAGCAAAGCCAACCTTACCAATGCACGCATGATTGGCACTTTAGGTAACGTAGACATGAGTGGTGCCAATGTTGCAAAAGGACGTTTTGGTTTAGACATGGGCAACCAACCGATGGGTCAAATGAAGTTTGATTCTGTTGGCGGTAATTTTGCGGGGGCTAACTTTGAAGGCGCTGATTTAAACATCGCCGCTTTTGCCTTTGGTGATTTGCGCGGTGCCAACTTGCGTAATACCAATCTTTATCGTGGCGATTTATCCAAAGCAGATTTGACGGGTGCTGACTTAACTGGCGCAGACTTAACTGATGCAGATGTCGATGGCGCTATTTTTAAAGATGTGAAAGGCTTAGCTTCGGTAAAAGGTTGGAGTAGCGTTAAAGGTAAATGTATCGATTGTAAAATCAACTAAGCACTAGCGAGTTCCATTAACTTTTCGCGGTCTTGTATTTCTACTTGACCGCGCCCCATGGAAATCCAGCCTTTCAGTTCAAACCGTTTAAGCTGACGACTCACCACTTCACGCGCCGTGCCTAACTCATCTGCAATTTGTTGATGGGTTCTATTAATACTGGTAGCACCCGAGTCAATCAACAGTTTTGCCAGACGTGCGTCTAATGTATGAAATGCAACTTCGTCCAGCAAAACGATTAGATCACTAATCAAAGCACCATAGTTCTTCATAACATAGCGTCTAAACACCATAGAATCTAGCATGAGTTGATTAAATGCGGAAGCTGGAATAATCACATCTCGAATCGCCTCTTCTACAATCGTAGAGGCTGGGTAGTTGCTGTTGCCAAGTAAACAGGTGGTCGTAATCACACAGGTTTCTCCTGCGGCAACCCGATATAACAAAATTTCCCGCCCACTGGCTGACATTTTAAATACGCGTGAAAGCCCTGCTAAACGCATGACGTAAGCGCCACATGCACCCCCTTCACGATACCCTATCGTACCTACAGGTGCCTCTACGATGCGGGCATATTGCGCCAGCAAGCTTTTAGCGTGTGGCTCCATTGTCATTAATTCAGGAAATGTAGATAACCAATCTAGTGAAGTATTCGTGCTCAGCATAACACTCTCCCTTTGTGTGGGAGGATTGTAACGCAAAACGCAAAAATCACATTACCCTTGCAACACATCCTCTTCGTAAACGCCACATTTTCGATTTGCTGGTACAGCAATGTCTATCATTTTGGGTTTGGGTAAATTAAGCTGCTGCATCAGCGCGATAAACTCGTCACGTGACTTGCCGGCAAGACGTTGATTAGAGATTTGTTCTTGAGCGATAGAACTCACACGTTTTCCGTTGTAATCGTGTCCTGGATACACTAGGGTTTCTTCTGGTAAATCAAATAATCTTTGTGTAATGCTGTCATACAGCATGCCAGCGTCTCCACTCTGAAAGTCGGTACGCCCACATCCATTAATCAGTAGCGCATCCCCTGTAAATACTTTGTCCTGCCATAAAAACGAAACACTTCCAGCAGTATGTCCTGGTGTCGCAATCACGGTAATTGTTTGTAACCCTAATTGCAACTGATCGCCGTGATTTAATTGAATATCTGCACTCATTGCACCGCATTGCTGTCCCACGGCAGTTTGCAAGCCAAGTTTTTGGCGCAACACACCACTCGCGGTAATATGGTCTGCATGCACATGCGTCTCTAAAGCATATTTTAATTTCAAGTCTAGGGCTTTCGCTAGTGCCATATAGTCGTCAACATGCCGATCTACTGGATCAATAAATGCCGCCTCCCTACTCTGGTCATCTACAATCAGATAGGTTAATGTGGATGACTCACTATCAAAGAGTTGCCTAAACATATATACTCCTATTAAAATACCTAAACATATTATATATAAAAATATAATGTATACATACCAAATTCACAAATAAATATGACGACGATGATGATGACGGCAACCTCAACCCTCCACTTTGAAGACCTGCGTGCCTCAGCAGATAAAGCTTGCGGCCTGATGAAGGTCATGGCTAATGCAGATAGGCTCATGTTACTGTGCCAATTATCGCAAGGCGAAAAATCAGTCAGTGAGCTAGAGGAGTCACTGAGCATTCATCAGCCTACCTTATCTCAGCAATTAACTGTACTAAGAGAAGCACAATTAGTATCAACACGTAGAGAAGGTAAAAATATCATATATAACATCTCCAGCGAATCAGCATTGGCGGTCATGCGCGTATTAAGTCAAGAAATCTGTAAATAGCCATTTATGAAAGTACACCTATGCCATTAAATATCAACAAAATCACAGAAAATTACTGTACCACGGCGCAAATTAGCACTGAAGATATTGCAGAAATCGCCGCTTTGGGTTTTAAAACCATCATCAACAATCGCCCAGACCATGAGGGCGGTGCAGAGCAGCCTACCAGTGCTACTATTAAGCAGCATGCTGAGCAAATCGGGATTCAATATCATCATATTCCAGTCATCCCCAACCAAATACAGGCACAGCAAATTGATGCGTTTACACAAGCATTTGCCACAGCACCTAAACCGATTCTTGCTTTTTGTCGTACAGGGAATCGTGCTGCACGCATGCTGGAGCTGGCTCAAGCCAAACAAGCAAATCAATAAATAAAATTTAATCATAATTAAAAGTACGAGGAGCGCATGATGTCCACACCTTCAAATTCTTACGATATTTTAATCGTCGGCGGAGGGGCAGCTGGTTGCAGTGTTGCGGCCAGCTTACTCAAACGCGATAAAAATCTGAATATTGCGATTATTGAGCCCTCATCCAAGCACTACTACCAACCCGCCTGGACTTTAGCTGGAGCAGGCGAGTTTGATGTCACACGTACTGTGCGCAATATGGCGGATTGCATTCCCAAACGAGCGCAATGGTTACAAGCAGCATGTACGGGCTTTAAGCCAGAAGAGAACTTAGTAACGACAGACGTTTTAGGAGAGATTCAATATCAACATCTCATCGTTGCAGCAGGCTTAAAACTCAACTGGGAGGGAGTTAAAGGACTTACTGATACTTTAGGCAAAAATGGAGTCACTTCAAATTATCGCTTTGATCTCGCGCCCTATACTTGGGAAGTGGTGCAAAAGCTAAACACTGGTAAAGCTATTTTTACTCAACCCCCCATGCCAATTAAATGCGCTGGTGCCCCACAAAAAGCCATGTATCTATCCTGTTATCACTGGGAGACACATGGCAAACTATCCAATATTGATGTTGAATTTCATAATGCAGGAGGCGTACTTTTTGGTGTGAAGGATTACATTGAACCCTTAATGCAATACGTTAATCGCTATCACGCACAGTTAACTTTCAACAGCAACCTAGTAGAAGTAGATGGCCCCAACAAAACAGCCTGGTTCAGTATCAAAGATGCTGATGGCAACGTTACTCAAGTAAGCAAAACATTTGATATGCTGCACGTCGTGCCTCCACAAACTGCACCAGATTTTATTAAACAAAGTCCACTTGCCAATGCAGATGGTTGGGTAGAGGTAAATCAGCATACACTGCAACATGTGCGCTACGATAACATTTTTAGTCTAGGTGATGTATGCTCCACACCCAATGCAAAAACGGCAGCTGCAGCTCGTAAACAATTAGTCGTCGTTGCAGAAAATCTACTCGCATTACGTGCTGGCAAAGCGTTCCCTTCGCGTTACGATGGTTATGGCTCCTGCCCACTCACTGTAGAAAAAGGCAAAATTATTCTGGCTGAATTTGGCTATGGTGGCAAACTAGTACCAACTTTTAACTGGGACTCTACTGTGCCTCGTAAATCCGCATGGCTATTAAAGAAATATCTACTACCTTGGGTCTACTGGAATCTCATGCTAAAAGGCCGTGAATGGTTAGCACGCTGTGGTGCTTGTGGCTAAGAAAAATGCCCGACATTCAACTCATTAGCATCGTATTAGGATTGTTAATTGGCCTTACACTTGCACTTACGGGCGCAGGCGGTGGCGTGTTAGCAATCCCCCTGCTCGTCTTTGGTTTACACCTCAATATCACTCAGGCCGCGCCCATTGCTTTACTGTCTATCTTTTTTGCATCAGGTATTGGCGCCCTACAAGGCCTCAGCAAAGGTATCGTACGTTACAAAGCAGCGATGCTGATTGCTGCGTTCGGCGTCATTTTTGCACCTTTAGGAGTCAAACTATCCAGCTATTTACCTCAGACAATACTTAGCATTACGCTGGCCTGTATCCTACTGCTCATCGCAAACCGTACTTGGAAGTTATCCAATAGAATCGATGAAAGCAATACAGAGTTACCTCCACCCGTCTGCACGATTAATCCAGCAACTTCTAAGCTTTTTTGGACAGCCGATTGCACCAAACGACTGATTGCGACAGGTAGTATCACTGGCTTATTATCAGGTCTATTGGGTGTTGGTGGTGGTTTTATCATTGTGCCTAGCCTAAAAAAAGTGAGCAACTTCAATCATGCCACTGTCGTTGCCACGACGCTCGCAGTCATCGCGCTAATCTCTACAAGCAGCCTAGCAAGCTATATGCATCACACCAATATTCACTGGAAAATTGCTGTTCCATTTGTCATCAGCACAACACTTGCCATGCTTCTCTTGGGGCTACTTCGTCACAAAATCCCTGAGGGCTTCAGTCAAAAAGCGTTTGCATTACTTTGTTTAATCGCAGCGATTTATTTAACTGCAAAATCCTTTTACTTCTGATCCAGAAGTTGCTTAATGAGCGCTAACCCGAGCCCAACACCAAAACCATTTACACTAGACTGCACTGCCCCTAGCCCTTCTTTACGATTGTAAGAGGACAAATCCACATGTAGCCAAGGGACTTCGTGCTCGATAAACTTGGCCATAAAGCGCGCTGCATGAATATGGTCAGCACCACCTTCTAAGGTACATTGCTTAATATCGGCAATGTCACTATCTAGATCACTGTCATAATCTTCATCAAATGGAAAAGCCACTACCCGCTCTCCAGAAGATGCGCCAGCACCAACTGCTTGACAGGCTAGCGCTGGCCGATTTGATATCACGCCGCTCATGCGGTCACCCAGCGCAGTGTGCATGCTACCCGTTAAAGTAGCAAAATCCACCATCACGTCAGGCTTTTGTCTGCTAGCTAACGTCAGCGTATCTGCAAGCACCATACGACCTTCCGCATCAGTATGCACCACTTCTATGGTCATACCATTCAAAGCAACGATCACATCATTTTGCTTGTAAGCTAAAGGCCCAATATGATTTTGCGCAATCGCCAGCCAGCAATCAATCTTAATCGGTAACGCTTGCTGTGTCGCTGCCAATAAAATGCCAACCGCAACCGCACTACCATTCATATCCTCATGCATGCCGCTCATATACTTGGCTGGTTTAAGATTGTGTCCGCCTGTGTCAAAGCAGATTCCTTTACCCACCAGAGCAACGTGTTTAGTTGCGCCTTTGGGCGCATAAGTTAAGTACACAATCGCTGCATCTTGTGGCTCAGACCCTTGTGCCACAGCCACAAAAGCACCAGCACCCATTTTCTTGAGCGCCTCCATATCATATTCTTCAAACGCCCAATCATTGGCATTTGCTAACTCTTTAAGCTTAGTGCGATAAAGCAAAGGCGTTAGATCATTCGGCGGTAACAAAGTTAAACTTCGACATAAGGTATTGCCAGCCACGCGTGCATTGACATCGTTATAATTATGATTAGCTTGATAACCATAAATATCTACTGCTTTTAATGGCTTGTTTTTATTCTCTTTTTTTCGATTTAACAAAACTGAGGCATTCACAGTAGTCACGTAATATGCAGCGCAGGCATGTACCTCACGTACCGCTTCGTTCCCATATACGCATATCGCTACCGACTCTGGATGCTCATCAAGTAAAGGCACCACAGCCTTGCGTAGCAAATCGTGCTTTTGAAACATATTCAGTTGCTTGCCCAATATCACATAACTTGCCAAAGCACCATTTGGTAATTCAATTTGCATCGGCGTTTTACCTAAATCTTTAAACGCATTGTCTGTACGTTTCAGTTTGTTGAAGAGAATTTCACTAAAAGGGAAGCCATTTTGCGTCTCATCATCCAGTACAAAAAGTAAGTGCTTTTCTGAACTTAATGTATTTTCACTATCAATTTCAGAATTTTGTGTTAACTTTAACGACATTTAAATTTCCTTTACTCATCTATATTATCCATGCTGAATCTAGCAAAATCGGATTTATACGCCACTTAACTGATGGTTTTAACTTGACCAATAAGCATAAAAAAGAGACACTTATGCCTTAGGGAGAACCCTATTCACATTTAAGTTGCTGCAGTTTGATTCAATTATACGCGCAGCAATCACGCTCTTGTTATTGACGCGCTACTTTGCGCGATGGAGAAATCTCACGCATGGCAATAAACCCGAATAACAACTTACAAGAAACCGATCCATTAGAAACACAGGAATGGTTAGATGCACTAACCTCCGTGATTGAAAATGAAGGAACCGAACGCGCACACTTTCTATTAGAAGCAATGATAGATAAAGCACGTCGCTCAGGCAGTAACCTCCCATATAACGCGACCACAGCTTACGTAAACACTATCCCAACACACTTGCAGGCCAAATTACCAGGCGACCCAGAGATGGAGCGCCGTGTACGTGCGCTTGTGCGTTGGAACGCCATCATGACGGTATTACGTGCCAACGAAAAATCACCAGGCGTAGGTGGTCATATTGCCAGCTTCCAATCAGCTGCGACACTATACGATACTGGCTTTAATTACTTTTTCCGCGCGCCTAACGAGAACTTTGGCGGCGACTGTATTTACTTCCAAGGTCACTCGTCTCCTGGCGTCTATGCACGCGCTTTCTTAGAAGGTCGCATTACTGAAGAGCAAATGAACAACTTCCGCCAGGAAACGGGTGGCAACGGCTTGTCCAGCTACCCTCACCCTTGGCTAATGCCAGATTTCTGGCAATTTCCGACCGTTTCTATGGGCTTAGGTCCATTAGCTGGTATCTACCAAGCACGCTTTCTAAAATACATTCACGACCGCGGCATTGCCGACACCAGCGACCGCAAGGTATGGGTATTCTGTGGTGACGGTGAAATGGATGAGCCTGAGTCATTAGGCGCAATTTCACTGGCCTCACGTGAGAAATTAGACAACCTAATTTTTGTCATCAACTGTAACTTACAGCGGCTGGATGGTCCTGTGCGCGGCAACGGCAAAATCATTCAAGAGTTGGAGTCCGATTTCCGTGGTTCTGGCTGGAATGTGCTCAAAGTGATTTGGGGTTCCTACTGGGATCCCCTGTTAGCGATGGATAAAGATGGTTTGCTCAAAAAACGCATGGAAGAATGCGTGGATGGTGAATACCAAAACTTTAAAGCCAAAGGCGGTGCATATACGCGTGAACACTTCTTTGGCAAATATCCTGAGTTGAAAGAAATGGTTGCCGCCATGTCTGACCAAGATATTTGGCGCTTAAACCGTGGTGGTCACGATCCGCACAAAGTATTTGCAGCGTACCACGCCGCAGTGAATCATAAAGGTCAACCCACCGTGGTGCTAGCTAAAACCGTCAAAGGCTATGGCATGGGCGACGCTGGTGAAGGTCAAAATACGACGCACCAGCAAAAAAGCATGGATATTGAATCACTCAAAAAATTCCGTGACCGCTTTGACTTACCACTGAGCGATGAGCAAGTAGAAAACTTATCGTTCTACAAACCAGCTGATGATAGCCCAGAAATGAAATACATGGCAGAACGTCGCGCCGCAATGGGCGGCTTTGTACCACAACGTCGCCGTAAAGGTAACGAACTGACGGTGCCAGACCTTTCTGCCTTTGAAAACATGCTAGGCGCGACTGGTGACCGTGAGATTTCCACCACCATGGCGTTTGTGCGTATCTTGTCCACCTTGGTACGTGATAAACAAATCGGCAAGTATGTGGTGCCGATTGTGCCTGACGAAGCGCGAACATTCGGCATGGAAGGCATGTTCCGCCAACTAGGCATTTACTCATCCGTTGGTCAGTTATACGAGCCACAAGACTCAGACCAAGTGATGTACTACAAAGAATCTAAAGATGGTCAGATTTTGGAAGAAGGGATTAACGAGGCTGGTTCATTTGCTAGCTGGTTAGCCGCCGCCACATCATACAGTGTCACTGGCACGCAGATGATTCCGTTCTATATTTATTACTCCATGTTTGGCTTCCAGCGCATAGGTGACTTTGCATGGGCGGCAGGCGATTCACGCGCACGTGGCTTCTTGCTTGGCGCAACCGCTGGTCGTACTACATTAAACGGTGAGGGCCTGCAACATGAAGATGGCCATAGCCACTTGATGTCGGCGACGATACCTAACTGTGTTTCATACGACCCAACGTTTGCTTACGAGTTGGCGGTGATTATTCAAGAAGGCTTGCGCCGCATGGTGCAAAACCAAGAGGACGTGTATTACTACATCACCCTGATGAACGAAAACTACAGCCACCCTGAAATGCCAAAAGATAGCGCAGAAGGCATCCTCAAAGGCATGTACAGCTTCAGCAAATCCAAAGCAAAAGGCCCTAAAGTACAGTTGATGGGATCAGGTGTGATTTTGCGTGAAGTCATTGCCGCAGGCGAGTTGCTGGAAAAAGATTGGGGTGTTTCTGCTGATGTTTGGAGCGTGACCAGCTTTACCGAGTTGCGTCGCGAAGGGATTGATGTTGTACGCTGGAATATGCTCAATCCTGACAAACCACAAAAAGAAACTTACGTTGGTCAATTATTAAGCAAAGCCGAAGGTCCTGTGATTGCATCAACCGATTACATGCGTTCTTTTGCCGACCAAATCCGTAACTTTGTACCGAATCGATTTGTAACACTAGGTACGGATGGCTATGGCCGCTCAGACTCACGTGAAGCATTGCGTGACTTTTTTGAGGTGGATCGCTATCACGTGGTATTGGCTGCGTTAAAAGCGCTAGCCGACGATGGTAAATTACCTGCAACAAAAGCAGCAGAAGCCATTAAAAAATACAATATTAATGTTAACCGCGCTAATCCTAGCACCATTTAGTCTAATCAGTTGAACGCATCAGACATAATTTAGGAAACTAATTAAACATGGCAATTAAAGAAGTTCTTGTTCCAGATATTGGTAATTTTGACAGCGTTGATGTCATTGAAGTGCTTGTAAAAGTAGGCGACACCGTGGCTAAAGAAGACTCACTGATTACAGTAGAGTCTGATAAAGCCTCCATGGACATCCCCTCTTCGCTCGCTGGCGTGGTCAAAGAAGTCAACATTAAAGTGGGCGACAAAACCAAACAAGGCGCATTAATACTCACATTAGACACCTCCGCAGAAGCTGCACCAGCAGAAAAACCAGCGCCTCAACCGACTACGACACCAGTAGTATCTACGCTTAAAGTAGATGAAAAAGCGGTGACGATTCCTGAACCTAGCCATCCAGTCGCAGAACCCCCTAAAGTGATACAACCTAAAGCCACTCCAAATCCAGTGGCTGAAACCAGTGTAGGCATTTCTGGAAAATTAGCCCACGCCAGTCCATCTGTGCGTAAATTTGCGCGTGAGTTAGGTGTTAATCTGGCTTTAGTCAAAGCCAGTGGCACTAAAAATCGTATTTTACAAAGTGATGTACAATCTTTTGTCAAAGGTGAGCTGGCAAAACCGCGCACCGAAAATATGGGAGGCGGCTTATCCACGTTACCGATGCCCGTCATTGACTTCAGCCAATTTGGTGCGATTGAAAACAAACCGCTTTCCCGCATTAAAAAACTGTCTGGCGCAAACTTACACCGTAATTGGGTCACCGCACCTCACGTGACACAATTTGACGAAGCGGACATTACAGATTTGGAAGATTTCCGCAAATCCATGCTGGCAGATGCAGAAAAACGCGGTGTAAAACTCACATTACTCGCCTTTTTGATGAAGGCAGTTGTTAATGCATTACGCACCTACCCTAATTTTAATGCATCGCTATCGCCTGAAGGCGACAACCTGATTTTGAAGCAGTATTACAATATAGGCTTTGCGTGTGATACGCCTGATGGCCTAGTGGTGCCTGTAGTGCGCGATGTCAATCAAAAAGACGTCATGGATATTGCCCGTGATCTAGCAGAACTCTCAGGTAAAGCGCGCGAACGTAAACTCAAAGTAGAAGAAATGCAAGGTGGCTGCTTTACCATTTCCAGCCTTGGCGGCATTGGTGGCACCATGTTCACCCCCATCATCAACTGTCCAGAGGTCGCTATTTTAGGCGTTTCACGTGCATCTATGCAGCCAGTTTACAACACTGATAGCAAAGGTTTTGAAGCAAGACTGATCATGCCACTTTCGCTCTCTTATGATCACCGTGTGATTGACGGTGCCGATGGCGCACGTTTCACTAGTCATTTGCGCATGATGTTAAGTGATGTAAGACGTTTGCTGCTCTAAGGTCGTCTAGGTCTAATAAAAAAGCACCACTATTGGTGCTTTTTTATTGCTACTTTTTTAGATTAACCGAACATCACTTTAAGAAAACTAAACCTAGAAAACTAAATTTAGTTTTCTAGGTGGGGTTGATTTTTTAGGCTTAATTTTCTAAGACTGATTTTCAGAAATTAACTGACAAGCCAATGCACTCCAGTAAGGTAATGACTGTAGCACCAACATAGAGACCCACAACTGAGCATCCAGATTATGGAACCCGCGTGTGGCAAGCATTGCGATGCTACTACCGATAAGTGCCACCAAAATAATCATCTCTTCACGAATCGGATCTAATATCTTCCAATTGCTCACCTTAGATTTTGTTTTGGCAGTCACCACAAACACACCAGATCGCTGAATCAAGCCCATAATAATGCCACGTGCAATGGCATGAGACAGCCCCAAACTTGCCAATGACGCACCAAAAATATCTTGCCAGCTACACTGCATGGTTTTTCGATAAAGCATAGGTCCTAACACTGCCTTGATTGCCAAGAAGCATAGAATCGGCACAATCATCACGACGACTGGCAGGCTGAATTTATCTGGAAACAACAGCATCGCGAGCGTCCAAAAAACAGAGCCTATGGTAAAAATCAGCTGTAAGGCCTCACCAAACCAACCAAACCAACCCGTTAGAAAATGGTAGCGTTGACTGAAGTTTAACGTGGATTTGCCGATGAGCTTGGGCATATGATGTTTGAGAATTTGCATCGCGCCAAAAGCCCACCGATTACGTTGCGATTTAAGCGCCTTAAAATTAGCTGGCGTTAAGCCGCGACCAAACGTGTCATCAATGTAACGTAGCTCCATATCATTTTCAAGCAAACGCAACCCGAGTTCAGTATCCTCGCAAATACACCACTCAGACCAACCACCAAAACTTTGTAACGACTCACGTCTAATCAAGGTCATCGTACCATGCTGAATAAGCGCATTACGTTCATGCCGATGATGCATACCAATACGGAAAAAGCCTTCGAACTCCCAATTACACATGCGATGAAAAAAGTGCTTCTCCCACTCGCGATGCGCCTGTGGCGCTTGTACTACCGCCACCTGACTCTCCAGAAAATGTGGCACAAGATCAGACAGCCAGTCATGCGTTACCACATAGTCTGCGTCTACCACACCAACCACTTGTGCATCAGGATGCGTTTTGCTCAAAGCAAAATTGAGCGCTCCTGCCTTAAAGCCAGGCCAAGCAGGTAAGTGATAAAAATGAAAATGTTCAGGCATGGTTGCCATATACGCTTCAATGGGCTTCCATTTCGCCTCATCTTTGGTATTGTTATCCACCACAATCACTTCATAACGCGTGTAGTGTAAGTTTTTTAAACTTTCTATGGTCGCAATCACCATTTCTGGTGGTTCGTTATAACAGGCCAAATGAATCGACACAAATAGCTCTTGTTCCGCCGGCAAGGGTTGAGCGCGTTTAAAAAGGCGGCGCCACTGTGGCTTAAACATGACCTCACTAAACTCCACTGCATAGATCATTAGCACCAGCGAAGTAAGCGTAATAGCCAAAATTAAGCCAACTAATACGACAAAATCACGCAAAGTATAGTAATAATCCCCAGGCAGATTCCACGTGATTACTAGCGTAGTGATACAAGCCTGAAACAAAATTGCCATAGAAACTACACCACCAATACCCCAATGTTTAAAGCGCCAGGCAATAAACATCATCGGCAAAAAGGCGATTAAGGTTGACCAAGTTGCTTTAGCAATCCAGCGATTATCCTTGGGTACAGCGCCTTGTAGAGAATATTTTTCATGGCGGGTTGCATCGAACATACCCCAATAGGCGCCTGCCCAACCCTCAATCTGCACTTTCCATGGCTGGTCAAATGCCTCCATCAAATAAAAGTCCAGCTCTTCAGTTGCATTGCGTGCCAGAAACTCTCGCACAAAACGCGCTTGATTCACTTCACTGGCAACAGAAGCGCCAATGGTAGGACCGCGGCTAGGCCAACCAATTTCCGTAATGACAATTTTTTTTCTTGGGAATGCATCCATCAGCTCGTGATAGCGGTCTATCGAGTATTGCACCGCATTTTCGATTGGCACGCCTTCATGATAAGGCAACAAATGTATCGCGATATAATCAACATGCTTAACCAGCTGGGGATATTTAATCCAAACATGCCAAGGCTCTGCGGTTGAAATCGGCACATCGGTGGAGGCTCTTACTGCATCCAGATAAACAATCAGGTCTTCAAGACTAATATCGCCACGCAAAATGGCTTCATTACCTACCGTTGCCCGTTCGATATTGCTGTAATTTTTGATTTTCTCTTGTAAAGCAGCAATTTCACGCGCGTTGGCTTTGTTATCCTTATTAATCCACGCTCCTGCAATCACAGTCATGTTACGCTTTGCCGCCAATGCTGTGACCTCAGCATTATCGATAGAAGAATAGACCCTGATGCGATTTGAATGCTTTTTAAGCAAATCCAGATCCTGCACCAATTCAGCCGTACTAGGGTACTCCCCTTGAAATGGGCTCTGATCTGTCCTAAAAGCACTATAAGCAAACCCGTGTACAGCAGGCTTCACATTAATTAATGGTAGCGCACGATTAGCAAGCGACCACACACCAAAATGAGTGCCAGCAAATACCAATGCGAATAACAGGGGAAAAACAAGTCGTTTAAATAACTGCATAAAGTTCTATATCAATTAATTTTTGATAGTACGCGACTGCGCAAACCAAACAGAATAAGTAGCAAGCCCTACTACAAACAGCCACAAGAATACTGTTTCAGTCTGTGGCTCATTCTTTACACATAAAGCCGCTAGAATAAAAGCAGCGACCGATACGCTGCGTAATGCCCATTTTGAAAACCCTTGCAAGCGATTTTTTGCCTCGATCCAATGTGGCCCACCCATCGCGATCACCAGCATAGGCAATGCAAACAATACCACTGGATAGTTGCGATAGCGCCCGTCTTTGAGTAAGAACCATCCCGTAACGATGGCAGCTAGCAACAAACAAAATAGCGCCAAGCGCGATATTGATAACCAGTTTTTTTGCTGAAATGTCACATGATAAGGCTCGGCCAACACAATTAGCCAACCCAATACAGCAACAACCCCTAGTGTAAACCACTCCGACATATCTCTGCATGACGTCACTAAATACGCAATCTGTAAATAAACACTCAATGCAAAGATAGCCCCTAGCACCCCTAAACCAATTATCTCAGAGTTAGACCGCTGCCTTTTTACCAAGCCAACTCCGCTAAAGACAATGGCGCCCATCAATGTGAGTAGCCAAGGTAATACACCATCATGGCGCTCACTGACAGCCCCCGTAAGCGAAAATTTTGGGACTAAATCGGCGCTCAATATTCCCCAGTACCCGCCAACCGTACCTTCCGACTGACGCTTCCAAGGCTGATCAACTGCTTCAATCACATTGTATTGCCACTTTTGCTCATGTGCTTTTTGTAAAAACTCACGGATATAACGCGCCTGATTCACTTGACTCGGCACAGAATGATTGCGCGCACGCCCTGCCGATGGCCAGCCAGTCTCTCCAATTAAAATAGGCCGATGAAATGTCTTTTGCAGTTTTGCCATAACATCAGCAGTATGCTTAACACCTACTTCTACAGCGACAGGATCGTTTTCCCAATACGGCAAAATATGCACCGTCACAAAATCCACCTCTTGCTCTAAAGCGTGATGACTTAGCCAGAACTCCCAAACATCCGCGTAAGTAATCGGCTTATGTGTTTGACGTTTGGCTAGTTGCAAATAAGCACGCATTTTTTGTTCTGTCTGCTCACCTCTTAGCAACACCTCATTGCCAATGATGACAGCGCTCACTGTATCAGGGTAATCATTGGCCTTTTGCGTGGCCAATAAAATTTCCTTTTGATTATCTGCCTCTGTCCAGCCAACCCAAGCGCCTACCAGCACTTTCAAACCCAACTTTGCAGCTGCTTCTGGTACATAATCTAAACCTTGCCCCACAGAATAAGTACGCACACAGTTAGTCAAAGCCGATAGTTTTTTTAAATCAGAATCAATTTGCGCTGGAGAAATATGCATGCCATCTACAAATGGGGATTGCCCCTTACCATAATAGGGCGCATAAGAGACACATTGTAGTTTTTGCGCGTCTCCTAACTGTGGGCTGACAATGTCAACTGGCTGATTTTTTTGATAAAACCAGAAAGCAAATAAAGCAAGCACTACACTATAAAATACCGCATAACGTTTCCATGAATTTAACAGCAACTGACACCCCTAAAAAATATTAAATCTTTTACCTTGTAACGATGCGAAAATGATAATATTCGCGTGCTAGATTATATTGAGTATCGTCAATGAATGCGTATCCTCATCAAAAATAAATTACGATAATTTATAATTAAGCCTAAATGAACATTTTGACCACACCACAACCATCAATATAGTAATCCATATGAAAAAACTACTGCTTTGCCTGATATTCACTGCGTTTTATGTAAGCCCTGCCTTACATGCTGAAACCACCTTAAGCGAAGAAAACAAGCCAAAATTCACTGGGCAAAACTATAGTGGCGAATACCTTTGCAAGGGCAAAAACCTGACTGTTGGCGATTATGAAGTGATTGTACAGCTTAGGTTAAACAAGTTTAATAGCTATAATAAATTTGGTGTGTACGACTTTATCACCGAAACTGAAAACAACATGGTTTATCTCGGTCAAGCAGTTGCGGATGGCAATCGACTTGCACTTACTTTTAAATTAAAAGAAGCAAAAATTGCAGAATTCAGCACTGGTATCGGCGAATTCAAAAAAATTGGGAATCGTCGCTGGGCATTTCAAAACAGATATTATGAGCCCGATGACACTGGTGGCAACTATGGCTATGAAAACTGCACGATGAAAACCGCTTTTTTACCTGCCACAAAAAATAAATCAACGGTAAAAAAATAAACAAATCAAACACTTAAACATCACTTATATCAAATCCACAACAAAACCAAAAGTCTGCAACGCATATCAGCAAGTGCTACATTCTACCCCTCTCTCAATTGACGTTTTTCGTCATTTGTTCACACGCAAAACCCTTACAACACACGGTTTAATGATAAAATTCTAACTAATTAGTTAAAGATACTTAAGGGTATGCATGAGCAATTTAATACAAGTTTTAGTTCCAGACATTGGTAATTTTGATTCTGTCGATGTCATTGAAGTCCATATCAAAGCAGGTGACACCATCGCCAAAGAAGACTCTCTTATCACCGTGGAGTCCGACAAAGCATCAATGGACATACCATCCTCACACGCGGGTCTGGTAAAAGAAGTCAAAGTTAATGTGGGTGATAAAGTAGCCAAAGGCTCGTTGATTTTATTAGTGCAAGCTGAGGCAAACACTACAGCACCCGCAAAAACATCTACCAACCCAACATCGTCTGCACCTACGCCTTTGGCGGAACCTACTCCAGCAGCTGCAACAAGTGGCAATGACTTGTCTACACAAGTCGTGGTCTTAGGCTCAGGCCCAGGTGGCTATACCGCAGCGTTCCGTGCAGCAGATTTGGGACTAAAAGTCGTACTGATTGAGCGCTATTCTACGCTTGGTGGCGTATGCTTAAACGTCGGCTGCATTCCATCTAAAGCATTGCTGCATACAGCCAAAGTCATTACTGAAGCAGAAGAAACTGCACATCACGGCGTAACATTTAACAAACCGAGCGTTGACCTTGAGCAACTCCGCAACTGGAAAGCCAACGATGTTGTTGGTAAGCTCACTGGTGGTTTGGCTGCTATGGCAAAACAACGTGGCGTGACAGTAGTGCAAGGTGTGGGCAAGTTTACCAGCCCCAATCAAATTGCGATCACAGCCGCCGATGGCAAAGTGACTACAGTAGGCTTTGAAAATGCGATTATCGCAGCAGGTTCGCAAGCGACTAAATTCCCCAATGCACCAGAAGATGAACGGATTATGGACTCCACAGGTGCATTAGCCCTAGCGGATATTCCAAAACGCATGTTGGTGATTGGCGGCGGCATTATCGGGCTTGAAATGGGCACCGTGTATGACGCACTCGGCACAAAAGTCAGCATCGTAGAGTTTATGGATGGCCTCATCACTGGTTGCGACCGCGACTTGGTGCGTCCACTGCAAAAGCGTATGGAAAGACGCTTTGAAAGCATAATGCTTTCAACCAAAGTCTCAAAAATTGAAGCGAAAAAAGACGGCATCTATGTTTCTTTTGAGGGTGAGAATGCACCCAAAGAAACCCAAATGTATGACCGCATCTTAGTGTCTATCGGTCGCCGCCCAAATGGTAAAAATATTGGTGCAGAAAACGCAGGCGTAGCGGTAGATGAGCGCGGCTTTATTTCAGTAGACAAGCAAATGCGCACGAATGTGCCGCATATATTTGCGATTGGCGACATTGTTGGTCAACCCATGCTCGCCCACAAAGCAACGCATGAGGCCAAAGTAGCGGCAGAAGTCATCGCTGGTCACAAAGTTGAGTTTGTGGCTTCTGTAATTCCAAGCGTTGCTTACACAGATCCAGAAGTCGCTTGGGTTGGCATGACAGAAACCGAAGCCAAAGCCAAAGGCATTGAGATTGAAAAAGCTTCTTTCCCATGGGCGGCCAGCGGGCGAGCACTTTCGATTGCACGTACTGAAGGCTCTACGAAACTGATTTTCGATAAAGAAACACACCGCATCATTGGCGCAGGTATCGTGGGTGTCAATGCTGGTGAGCTACTTGCAGAAGCCGTGCTAGCAATTGAAATGGGTGCCGACGCGCATGACTTAGGTCTGACGATACACGCCCATCCAACGCTTTCGGAAACCATTTGCTTTGCCGCAGAAGTGAAAGAAGGTACGATTACTGACATGTTGCCGCCTAAAAAGCGCTAGCTTCCAGTAAACTCAACCATGACCAATGATAACTTTTTAGCAAGTTTACAAAAGTTACTACCTCAAGACAGAGTCTTTACCGACCCTGTCGATTGTTACGTTTACGCATACGACAATTCCCGCAATTACCACAGCCCAATGGCTGTGGTTTTTCCGCTTAGCACAGAAGAAGTCTCTAACATCATCAAACTTTGCAATACACACAAAATCCCTGTAATTCCGCGAGGACGTGGTACAGGCACCGCAGGAGGTAGCGTACCAGAAGTGGGTGGCGTGGTCATGTCGCTAGAACGTATGACCAACATTATCAGCATAGATGGCGACAATCGCATGGCCATTGTTGAACCTGGCGTACTCAACCAAACATTGCAGGATGCTGTTAAATCAGCAGGGTTTTTCTGGCCACCAGATCCATCTAGTGCAAGTTATTGCAGCATTGGCGGTAACTTAGCCACTTGCGCTGCTGGTCCGCATGCTGTGAAGTACGGGGTAGCACGCGATCACATCCTTGGTTTAAAAGCAGTCATTGGTAATGGCGATGTCATTAAAACTGGCTGTTATACCAGCAAAGGTGTCGTGGGTTACGATCTAACACGCTTGATTGTTGGCTCTGAAGGCACACTCGCTGTGATTACAGAGGCCACGCTTAAACTCACCCCACTCCCCAAATATACGGGTGGCTTAACGGCAGAATTTGTAGACACCTACAGTTGCGCCAAAGCCATTGCTGCGATTATGGCGCAACCTTACACCCCCAGTGCGCTTGAGTTTTTAGATAATGGCGCGCTCAATCTGATCCGTAATAAGCATAAAAACTTACTTCCAGAAAACGCCAAAGCCTACTTGATGATTGAAGTGGATGGTAGCCAGCAAGAAATCGTGGAAGCAACCGAGGCAATTCTTCAGGCTTGCCAAGTAGCGGGTTTGATTGAAGCCAAGCCAGCACACGATACCAAAGCACTTTGGGCTGCACGCAAAGCGTTATCGCCCCTACTCAAAGATATTGCCCCTAAAAAAATCAATGAAGACATTGCCGTGCCTGTTTCTCACTTACCTGAGCTACTAACAGGTTTAGAAAAGCTCAGTGCGCAATATCAAATTAGCAATGTCAATTTTGGGCATGCAGGTAATGGCAATATTCATGTGAATTTATTGGTGAATCCTGATAATGCAGAAGAAATGCAACGCGCTTATGCGTGCTTAGATGAAGTGTTTAGCTTGGTATTGTCATTACAAGGAACGCTTTCTGGCGAGCATGGCGTTGGAATGGCTAAACGTCCGTTTGTACCGCGTGAAATAGATGCCACCACAATTGCACTGATGAAGCAGGTCAAACTGACGTTCGACCCAAACAACATACTCAATCCAGGAAAGTTGTTCCCTAGCTAACAGGGCAAGCAACCTCTTTAATATCGGTTAAAGGGAAATCTGGTTGGTTCTTTTTGAGTTGTTGTAGCAATGTTGCGGTCACGCCCTCTAGCACCAAAAATGCACTTTCACTCCCTTGATTTCTGGTCTCTACCACCACCTCACGCACGCCTTTATGGCGCAAGTCATCCGCCAGTTTATTGGCAAGCCGCTCATCTTTAAAGATACCGAATGAAATGGCATGTCGCATTTTAGGTTCCAATACCACAAAGAAATCCTCTATTCCTAACGCCCTAAGCTCTGCCACTTTCACTCTGGTAGCCTCTGCATTTGACAATGGAGGTTTATACACCCAATAACGTACAGATTGCTGATTCCCCTCTTGCACTACTTTATTTTTCACATTAAGCGCTGCCAAAATATTCTGAACTTCAGTGAGCTTATCTGAGGTAAAACTACCCCATTCATAGCAAGCTACAGGCTCATTAGACACAGGGAGCGAGCTATTCGTATCAAGCGCAGTATTTCGTCTAGGCATTGCTGACAGCGCCTCTTGTGATAGCAATTGCATTTTTTCTGGATTTAAATCAGGTTTTGCTTTTAATGATGGTGAAGGCGCAATCAGGTTCAAATTGAAATAAGCCAATACGCCTACATTCAATATCAACAACAACCAAAACACAAATCTCATGCTGAATCTCTTTCTAATCGTTCTAATCGCATTAAACCACGTAATACAAGATTATCCACAATATTCACGTGGCTTAACAAATCGCCTGATAAATTTTTTACCAACAAGTCTGCATCGCCGCCACTCAGCAATAACGCTGGAGGCATTTGAACAACGTCATACAAACGTTGCCATTGCAATTGTATCGCCCCTATTGCAGAATTCATACAACCTGAATAAATGGCATCTTGCGTATTTTTAGGGAATTTTTGCATTTCTCCAGCAGTAAAGCCAAGATCCGCCGTATGATGACTTAATGCGTCTTGCATCATCCTCATGCCGGGCATAATGGTACCGCCAATAAATGACGCGCGTGCATTATTATCCTTAATTAAAGCATCCATTGTGATGGCTGTGCCCATACTCACCACCAAACAATGCGTTTGGGCAATCTGATTTGCTGCTATGAGCGCAAGCCATCGATCGACCCCTAGGCGCTGCGGAATTTCATAACAGTTATACACTCCATCTAACTCAGCGCTTGTTTTAATACAATGTACTGTCGCATTTGTGGCTGCTAAAGCAGTTAGCATCTTCTGCAACGCCGCCTCACCAGCCACGTTAGAGATGAATATTTTATTTGCCTGCATTGCTTGCTCAGCCAGCTGCGAAATCACATCGTCACGATTAAAATAAACGCTCACTTCAGGCAAACTGTCACCATCATTCACCAAAACCCATTTGGTTCGCGTGTTGCCAATATCAATTAATAGATTCAACTGACACCTCTCAAGCTAATCTCACCCGCAGAAAATCGCTGCAATCCCAAAGGTGTTTCTATCATCAAAATGCCATCGTCCGCCACGCTCTTCACCACGCCATGTGTCTCCACACCATTAGGCATCAGCATGCGCACGGTTTGCTGCTGATACGCATGGTAGCTTAACCACTCATCACGCACCCCAACAAAACCCTGTACTTCAAAATCTCTAAGCACATTAGACAAATGTTTTAACAAAGTGCCCAATAACACACTTTGTGGTATTGATTGCGCGGTGATACTTGCTAAATCAATCGCTGGTTGATCGATGCTTTTTAGTACATCGGCAGGTAAATTCAGATTCAAACCAATACCAATGACTGCAGCACTAGAACCTTCCATATCGCCTTGTAGTTCAATCAGAATTCCTGCTAATTTCTTGCCCTTTACCAGCACATCATTGGGCCATTTAAGCTGCACATCTGCCACGCCTAAACTATGCATGGCACGTATTGTCGCCACCCCCACCGCCAAACTCAAACCAGAAAGCGCCGCAGCACCGCACTCAAAGCGCCAGAGTAAAGAAAACGTCAAACTTGCGCCAAGCTGCGACACCCATGTTCGACCGCGCCTGCCCTTGCCCTGCGTCTGTATGTGTGCTGCCACACAAGTCACATGTGATGCACCTTTGGCAGCTTGTTGCATTAAATAAGTATTGGTAGAGCCGACTTCATCCAGGATTTCCAGCTTAAACCATGTACGTTCTTCACCAATGGCTTGTAGCACTTCTGTCTCGTTGAGCAAACTAATCGCATGTGGCAACTTATAACCGCGGCCACGTACAGAAAAAATCTCCACGCCCAAACTTTTTGCATGCGCCAAAGCATTAAACACAGTAGCGCGCGTCACCTTAAAATGGCGTGCTAAATCCTCACCAGAATGGAATGTACCGTCGGCCAAACGTTGTAAAATTGGAAAAGTCAGTTTACTCATATTTTTAAGTGTTAAAGTTTAGCATAGGCATCGCAAAAGCCTGTAAAACTTAAGCTGGCAGCTTAAGCTAGTGTAAAATAATCATACTTTAATTGGATTTGCATTATGTCAGCAGAAAAAGAACCTATCGCCCCAGCCTCAAATTTTATTCGCGGCATTATCGACCGCGATTTAGCGGAAAACAAATACGTCACAAAAAAATGGGCAGGCAGCCCTGGTGATGCAGCACATCAATCTACAGGTCAAGTAGACTTTGCTAAAATCCGTACACGCTTTCCGCCTGAGCCTAACGGCTATTTGCACATTGGTCATGCCAAAAGTATTTTTTTAAACTTTGGTTTAGCGCGCGATTACGATGGCATTTGCCACATGCGTTTTGATGACACCAACCCAGAAAAGGAAAGCCAAGAATACGTTGATAGCATCACCGAAATGGTGAATTGGCTCGGTTTTGGCTGGAATAATAGCAATGAAAGCAATTTATACTACGCCTCAGATTACTTTGATTTTATGTATCAAGCTGCGGAAGCGCTAATTACGCATGGTCACGCCTATGTCGATGCGCAAACTGCTGACGAGATGCGCATTAACCGCGGCACGCTCACGGAGGCTGGCAAAGACTCCCCTTATCGCAACCGCAGTGTAGAAGAAAACTTAACCCTGTTCCGCGAGATGCGCGATGGCAAACACCCTGATGGCAGCTTGGTATTGCGCGCCAAAATTGATATGGCCTCGCCCAATATCAATATGCGCGACCCTGCTATTTACCGCATCAAACGTGCGCACCACCACAATACAGGCGATACGTGGTGCATCTACCCGATGTACACCTTTGCGCACCCCATTGAAGATGCGTTGGAAACCATCACCCACTCGATTTGTACGCTAGAGTTTGAAGACCAACGCCCATTTTATGATTGGCTCATGGAACACCTTGCAGAAGCTGGCTTGATTGCGCAACCTGTGCCCAAACAATATGAATTTGCGCGCTTAAACCTCACCTACGTGGTGCTTTCAAAACGCAAACTCATCCAATTGGTAGAAGAAAAGCACGTTTCGGGCTGGGATGACCCACGCTTGCCTACGCTGGCAGGCGCGCGCCGCCGTGGCTACACCGCCGCAGGGTTTAAATTATTTACTGACCGTATTGGCGTGAGCAAAGCCGATAGCTGGATTGAATACACCATTCTGGAAGACTGCATGCGCGAAGTGCTCAACCTTGAAGCCGAGCGCCGCATTGCCGTACTCGACCCGATTAAACTGGTGATTGATAACTACCCAGAAAATCAGTCTGAAGATTGCTTTGCCCCTAACCACCCGCTCAAACCAGAGCTAGGCAAACGCGTAGTGCAACTCTCAAAAGAGTTATGGATAGAGCGCGAAGACTTTATGGAAGAGCCTTCTAAAGGTTATTTTAGACTATTCCCAGATAATATGGTGCGCCTGCGCTATGGCTATGTGGTGAAATGCACAGGCTGCGAAAAAGACGCACAAGGCAATGTCACTGTGGTGCATTGCGAATATCTGCCAGATACCAAATCTGGCACACCCGGCTCAGACAGCGTTAAAGTCAAAGGCAATATCCATTGGGTGAGCGCCAACCATGCGTATGAAGCGGAAATCAGAATGTACGATAGATTATTTAAAGACCCGCATCCAGGTTCAGGCGACCGTGACTTTTTAGAAGACATTAATCCAAACTCAGTCACCACCATTACCGCGCAATTGGAGGCTGGGTTAAAAGATGCCAAACCCGCCGAGAGCTTTCAATTTGAGCGCCACGGCTATTTTGTGGCCGATAGAAAAGACAGCGTAGCAGGTAAACCAGTGTTTAATAGAACAGTGACGTTGAAAGATACTTGGCAGAAGTAACTATATGTACACAAAATTTTCAGAACTATTAGAAAATCACAAAGCACTTCAATCTCGCATGGTCGCAAGCCGTTTTAAGCTAGGAGAAATCCGTACTTGCGCAGATGAGCATGAGGCTCTTAAAAACAATTGCCTGTGTGTCTTTGCAGCAGGGTCGTTAGGTAGATTAGAAGCGGGTGAAAAATCAGATTTTGATGTTTTTATGATTGCGAGTGAACCTAATAACCGTAAGAAAAATTTAAGCTCAATAAGTAGATTAGAGGAATACGAAACATTTTCATCACTAATTCAAATTAACCAAACACTATCATTCCCAAGATTCAGCGGTGATGGACGTTTTCTAAAAACATATGAGTTAGATGAAATGATTAAGGCAACTGGTTCACCTAGAGACGATAGTGAAAATCTGTTTACCGCTAGAATGTTATTGCTATTGGAAAGTCAACCAATAACTAATCAAGAGCTCTATACCAAAGGCATTAATGATGTTGTATCGAATTATTATAGAGATGGTTCAGGCAAGGAAGACTTTAGGCCATTATTTTTACTTAACGACATATTGAGATATTGGAGAACGTTATGTCTTAATTACGAGGATTTAAGGAGTGATAAAAATCGTCCGTGGTTTAAGAAAAACCTTAACTTAAAGTTTTCACGCAAATTAACTATTTACTCGACTGTATTTGGCATCGTATCTGGCCTTGCAAATGACAAAGAATCATTTAAAAAACTATGTGAATTAACACCAATGGAGCGGTTAGCAAAAGCATTAGATAATATTGAAGATGAAACATTATTGACTGGATTTGAGAAATTATTAAACAACTATGAACTATTTCTAAGGGGAAAAGAAAAGTCCATAGTTAGTGATGAAGCTCCAACTACTAAAAAACGCAGGTACTCTAACGCGGCAAAGGAGTTTGACTTGTTTTTACATGAAGTTATTAATAGTCAAAGAATAGATGGGCTGTTAAGAAGATACCTTTTAATCTAACTCTATGTCTATTTTTCTTTTCTTGGAAATCCAAGACCCTCCAGTTGTTGAGTTGCTATCCTCAATAAAGGATATTTTTAGCGAAAAGCCAAAAACTTCCCCGTTACATATTACTGTAAGAGGCCCATATAAGAATGTGCCAGACGAAAAGTCATTAGAACGTCTCTGGTCAATTATTCAAGGCGAAGGGGTTTTATTGAGCGGAATTAGAAGTTTTGAATTTAAAAATAAAAAATATATTTATATTCAATCTCAATCTAAAGCTATAAGAAAAATATGGTGGAAAAGTGATTATCCAATTTTCAAATATGGATTCAATCCACATATCACTCTTTATGAAGGTACCTTAGCAAAAGCCAATAAAATAGAGTCTTTTTTAAAAAATGAAAAACTAGAGTTTTTTTGTCATAACATATCACTTAGATTATATGTTTCAGGGCAACCAGATTTATTTGGAGACGTATATCGAGAGTTGCATTATGAAAAGGTTAGTGTTCAAACTTTTAATGTACTAACTCAACCATATCGTTGGGAGCCTGGCATAATTGAGAGGGCAAGGCTTTTGAAAAATGAGTTAAATTTTATATAACCTTACTATGCTAAAGGTAAATTACAAAAACACTTACCGCCTCCTTAACCACGGCCCCACCGTCCTTGTTTCTGTTGCGCATATCGGCAAGCGCAATATCATGGCGGCGGCTTGGGTATGTGCGTTAGATTTTGACCCACCTAAAATCACAGCGGTGATTGATAAAAATACGTATACGCGTGAGTTGATTGAGGCTTCTGGCAGTTTTGCCATTAACGTACCATGTGTAGCGCAGATTGATATGGTGAAGCAGGTGGGTTCATGCTCCGGGCACGATATGGTTGCCGATAAATTTGCGCAATTTAATATCCCCACCTTTGCTGCCCAGCAAATAAGCGCGCCGCTAGTGGAAGGCTGTGTGGCGTGGCTGGAGTGCAAAATCATCCCCGAGCCGCATAACCAAAATACGTATGATTTATTTATTGCAGAAGTCGTTGCTGCCTATGCTGATGAGCGCGTGTTTAGCCAAGGTGCAGATGGTCAGTGGCGTTGGCACTTTGAAGGGCATGACCAAGAAACGCTAGATAAGCTGCGTACCATACACCATGTAGCGGGCGGCGCTTTCTTTGCCACAGGTAAAAGCTTGCAAGCATCGACTTAAATCTTACCTTTACCAATCTTTACGCCTTCTTAACGCATCTTTACCGCTTGGTTTTTTATAATGCTTCTCACATTAAGTAATCAGGAGAAGCCAAATGCAGATTAAAAATTTAAGTGTCATCTTGTTAGGTGCTGCGTTAACGTTACCTGGCTTAAGCTTTGCAGCAAGTTTTCCATGTGACCAAAGTCAAGCCTGCTTAACACAAGCGCCCAATCGACTGGAACAGAAACCAGCAGCGTCATTACAAAGATCTAAGGGTCTTACCGATTTGATTCAAAACCTGAAGTTATCAGAAGAGCAAAGTATGGTGCTTTATCATGTGGTGCAGAAACAAATGCCAGAAGTCTCACAAACAGTCAGAAACCTTGAGCAAGCGCAGGCCACACTGCGCAATATGGCGGTGAATAAGCAATATGATGAAACTGTGGTGAACTTGTTAGCGCAAACCATTGCTGAAAATACAGCCAACTTGGCGATTTTACAGGTACAGCGTGAGTACGAGGTATTGAGCATGCTTACCCCAGAGCAGGCTAAACGCTACCAGCAGCTGGCCGCGCAAAACGCTTTATAGAATTGATTCCCCGTTGGTTGGTTGGCCGCCTTTGGGCGGCTTTTTTTATGTGTCGTCAGTAACAGGTATTGGTTTAAAAAGTAGAGTGTTATTTGATGTACATTAAAAATTCATCTACTAAGGCAACAAGTTAATGTAAAAAGTATCATAATAACCGCTTGAATCAATCACTTTAGTAACGCACTTACAAAAACAATCATGCGACGCATCATCATCATTTTAATGATTATAGCTGGCTTGGGTACTGCTTTTTGGTGGTTTAACCGCCCCAAACCCATCAGTGTTTCATTAATATCGGTAGAGGTTGGCAAGGTAGAGGCCAGCGTTTCCAACACGCGCGCAGGTAGCGTGGAAGCGTGCTTGCGCACTAGACTTTCACCTATTAGCGGTGGACGCATTGCCTATTTAGGTGTTAAAAAGGGAGACAGCGTTAAAAAAGGTCAAGTATTACTGCGCCTGTGGAATAACGATCAGCAGGCGCAAAGCCACTTAGCGCAAACACAGGTTAACAGTAGTCAAAAGCGCATTGCTGAAGTTTGTGCCATCGCAGACAACGCACAACGCGAGGCAGAGCGCATGGCTAAACTGCGCGCCAAAAACTTTATCTCTCAAGGCGGTGAAGAAAAAGCACGTTATGAGGCTACCTCTCGCCAAGCCGCTTGTGACGCTGCGCGTGCCGATGTCACGCAAGCCCAAGCCCGCGTTCAAGCCACTAAAGTAGAACAAGACCGAACGATACTCGTCGCCCCGTTTGACGGCATTGTGGCAGATATTGTTGGCGAGTTAGGGGAATATACCACCCCCTCCCCACCTGGTGTCGCCACACCACCCGCCATTGATTTAATTGATAACTCCTGTATGTATATTGAAGCACCCATGGATGAAGTAGACACGCCCAAAATTCATGTGGGGCAAGCTGCACGTGTAAGCTTGGATGCACTGCCCAACCAAGTGTTGGCTGGTCATGTAAAACGGGTAGCACCCTATGTAGTAGCGGTAGAAAAACAAGCCCGCACAGTGGATATAGAAGTGTCGCTCGATAATCCTGAAGACATTAAAAAGCTATTGGTAGGCTACAGCACGGATGTGGAAGTTGTGCTTGAGAGCCACAGCAATGTATTGCGTGTACCCACATCCACTGTGCTGGAAGGCAATAAAGTAATGCTGTATCAACCCGCCACCCAAAAACTGGAAGAGCGTGCAATTAAAATTGGCATTACCAATTGGGAGTTCACAGAGATTGTAGAAGGCCTGAAACAAGGCGACCAAATTGTGGCATCGCTAGAGCGTGAAGGCGTGAAGAACGGTGCAACCGTGACACCAGAATCCAACAATGAAAAATCTAGCAAGGCGATTGGAAAGTAATCTCGCATGGTGAATGAAAGCCTCATTTCACTACAAAACATAGCACGCACCTTTTACCTTGGAGATAGTCAGGTACATGCGCTGAACAATATCAACCTGCAAATCAAAAAAGGTGAGTATATTGCAGTGATGGGTCCTTCTGGTTCTGGTAAATCGACGCTACTGAATATGATAGGCTTGCTGGATCAACCTGATACTGGCATCTACAAGTTAGAAGACCGAGATGTCACCACGCTTAACCCCGATGAGCTAGCCAGTGTACGCAGTGAACGCATAGGGTTTATCTTTCAAAGTTTTCATCTGGTGCCGCGCTTAACAGCTGCTGCCAATATTGAGCTGCCCTTGGTACTGGCAGGCATGCCAGTAAAAGAACGTACGCAACGCGTAGCTCAGGCATTGCAAGAATATGGATTGGTGGATCGCGCGCACCACCGCCCCAATGAGCTTTCTGGCGGCCAACGTCAACGGGTAGCCATTGCACGCGCCACCATTTTGCGCCCCGCTGTATTGTTGGCGGATGAGCCTACTGGTAATTTGGATCGTACGACAGGCGAAGAAGTAGTGCGCTTACTTGAGACACTGAATGCACAAGGCATGACGCTGATTGTGGTGACACATGACCAAGCACTCGGCAATCGAGCGCGCCGCCAAATCAGGATGGAAGACGGCAATATAGTGAGCGATGTGACGAGTATGCCTGCTGAGTCAGCTAGCCCTGTGCAAGAAGCTCACCCTACTGAACCTATCAAATCTGCCTAAAGAGCATCAAATTGAAAATCTCTGACACTTTTCGATTTGCTGCTAAAGCCGCCACGGCTACACCGTTACGTACAAGCTTGCTCGTTTTGGCCATGTCGATTGGCGTAGCATCCGTGGTTATTCTTACTGCATTAGGTGACGGCGCACGCCGCTATGTAGTAGATGAATTTTCTGCAATTGGTACAAATCTAGTGATTGTATTACCAGGGCGATCTGAAACACGCGGCTTCAATCCAGCCAATTTAGTGGGTAGCACGCCGCGCGATCTCACGCTAGAGGATGCAGAGTCTTTATTAAAGTTAGCTGGTGTTGCGCGAATTGCGCCTTTGGTCGTTGCTACTAGCGAAATCAATGCCAAAGGCAAACTGCGCGAAACGATGCTGGTCGGTACGAACTCTGATTACATTAAGATACGTCAGTTAAAAATGGGGTTAGGACGCTTTCTTTCTAAAACAGAAGCAGGTTCTGGCTCAACAGAGGTGGTAATAGGTGCCGTGATTCGAAAAGAGATTTTTGGCGCCGAAAATCCTTTGGGTAAAACTGTACGTATTGGCGATAGGCGATTGCGCGTCGTGGGTGTTTTGGCAGAAGGTGGGCGCGGTATGGGCATGACAACTGACGAATTAATGATTGTACCAACCGCTACTGCACAGGCCATGCTGAATACCAATACATTGTTCCGCATTATGATTGAAGCACGTAGCCGTGAGCAAATTGACGAAGTTAAATCGCGCGTCCTGAAAGCCATTACGCAACGCCATGAGGGGGAGGAAGATATTACCGTGATTACACAGGATGCCATACTGGAAACTTTCGATAAAATTTTAAATGTGCTCACAATGGGAGTAGCAGGCATTGCTGGCATCAGCTTGGCTGTCGCAGGCATTCTGGTGATGAACGTAATGCTGGTTTCGGTCACGCAACGCACTGCCGAAATCGGGTTGATGAAAGCAATAGGCGCGACTTCTGCTGCCATACGCCAGCTATTCATGGTAGAGGCCGTTTTATTATCTCTCTCTGGTGCGGTAGTGGGTATTGGCTTAGGATATTTAGGCGCAGGTATTTTGCGTCAACTCTACCCAACTTTTCCAGCATACCCACCTGCATGGGCCGTGCTGGCTGGTTTTGGTACCGCGCTGATCTCTGGTATTGTATTTGGCGTCATGCCAGCACGCCGTGCCGCGCTGCTGGATCCTATACAGGCACTTTCTAAGCGCTAATCATGCTGATCACTGATTCTGCCCAATTTGCGTTACAGGCGATTGTCTCGCACCGTTTACGTAGCTTTCTCACACTACTGGGCATTGCAGTTGGCATTGCCTCAGTCATTCTGCTCACATCGATTGGTGAAGGCGTACATCGTTACGTATTAGCTGAGTTCACGCAATTTGGTACCAATGTCATTAGTATTGTGCCAGGCAAAACCAAAACAGGCGGGCAACCACCTTCTGGCATCCCAACGACCGCACGCTTGCTGACCATGGAGGATGCAGCCGCGTTAAAACAACTGCCGAATGTCACGGCTTCTACGCCAACCGTTTGGGGAAACTCTGAAGTTGAAGGCAATGGCAGACTGAGGCGCACTGTTGTGTATGGCGTGGATACAGACTTTCTGCAAGTATTCAGCGCCACGATTAGCATAGGCAATCCATTACCCAAAGCAGGTGCTGGCAGTTCACGTGCTTTGGTCGTGCTAGGTAGCAAAGTACGTAAAGAACTGTTCGGCACCAAAAATCCTTTAGGTGCCAGAGTGCGTATTGGCGGACTGCATTTTAGGGTAGTTGGTGTCATAGCACCCAAAGGACAGTTTCTCGGAATCGATTTAGATGACGCCGTTTATATTCCCGCTGAGCGTGCTTTGGAACTTTATAATCGTGATGGATTAATGGAGATTCATGTGGTGTATCAAGAAGGCGTAGCGTCAGCCAAAGTGGCTGATGCTATCAAGCAACGCTTAATCCTACGCCATGGCCGTGAAGATTTTACCATTACGACACAAGAAGATATGTTAGGAACACTCTCCAATATTTTAGACATACTCACCATGGCAGTCGGCGCATTGGGTGGAATCTCATTATTAGTCGGTGGTGTGGGTATTGTCACTATCATGACCATTGCGGTCACTGAACGCACTAACGAGATTGGTTTACTGGTCGCGCTAGGCGCAAGCCGCCGCACCATTTTAGGCCTATTTTTAGGTGAGTCTGTCATCTTGGCTGCCCTAGGTGGCTTGTTAGGATTAATGTTAGGCATCGGCTTGTCACAGCTATTACACTTGGGCGTGCCCACCCTGCCCGTCCATACGCCCTGGCGCTTTGCGGTTGGTGCGCTTATAGTCTCTGCCTTGATAGGATTATTGGCAGGCGTGTTGCCTGCAAGAAGCGCCTCTCGGCTTAATCCGATTGAGGCTTTGCGGGCTGAATGATGATTAAAAACAGACCTAAACCTAGTGACTGGTATTACAATATCCTGAGTTAAAAAAACGGCTCCCGCTTCAATGAAAAAACACCGAAAATTATTACGCGCTAAACGCTTAAAATCAGACCCTCATGCAGGCAATACTTTAGTGTATGTGGGTGACACTGATCCAACTCCCACCAAAAAACCTATCATCAAAAAAATTGCATATTCCGCTGATGACTTTACTGAGTGTGAACTTTCCATAGAAGACTTGGCGGCTTACAAAGCAGACCCCAACAAAAAACTCTGGCTGAATGTGCATGGCGTGCATGATGCTGATTTAATTAATAAAATTGGTGCGATATTCAAGCTGCACCCGCTCGTCATTGAGGATATTCTCAACACAGAACAGCGCCCAAAAGTAGATGAGTTTGATGACTATCTTTTTTTAGAAACACGCCTCTTTTACTACCACAAAGAAAGTATGTCGGTGAGTAGCGAGCAAATCAGCATGGTGCTTGGGCACGACTTTTTGCTTACATTTCAAGAACGCTCTACTGGCGCATTTGAACCAGTGCGCGAACGTCTACGCGCCAGCAAAGCGCAAATCCGCACTTTGGATGTGGATTATTTATCCTATGCCTTGTTAGATAGTGTGGTGGATAGATACTTTAATGTGCTGAACGATGTGGGTGAAGCCAGCGAAGAACTGGAAGAAGTGCTACTGACAAAACCCAGCAACTCTGAGCTACACAGCATACATCAGCTCAAACACGTCAGTATAGAGTTACGTCGTGCAGTCTGGCCATTACGCGAGGTGATTAATAGCCTTTCGCATAATGAAAAAGGATTTTTTAAACCGACTACCATGCCATACTTACGCGACGTTTATGACCATACTGTGAGCTTTATTGAGTCGTTAGAATCAATCCGCGACAGTTTAAGCGGCATGATGGATATTTACATGGCTAGCGTCAGCAACCGTGTGAATTTAGAGCTCCGTGCCTTAACTGTAGTCGCCATGCTGTTTATGCCGGCTACTTTAATTGCGAGTATTTTTGGGATGAATTTTGACTATATGCCTTGGCTCAAACATCCTGATGGCTTTTGGTGGGCACTTGGTTTAATGATAGCGATTGCTGGGATTATGGGACTCATCTTCTGGCGCAGGCAATGGTTAAGCAGCAGAGCCTAGCCATACAAACTTAAACCAGCATGGCTATTTGTTTTATTAATTGATTTATTTAACTAAGTGCGCATACTTAGCCCGTATTTTTGCGGCTTTAGGTGCAGCCACCGCTAAGCAATAAGGCTGACTTGGGTTTTTAGCAAAATAATATTGGTGGTAATCTTCCGCAGCATAAAACTGCGTCGCAGCGCTAAGCGCTGTCACGATGGGTGAGTCGTAGACCTGTGCATCTTCAAACGCTTGTATCATTTGCCTAGCCGCCTCAAACTGCGCTTCGTTCTGATAAAAAATCGCTGAGCGATATTGCGTACCTACGTCATTACCCTGACGATTAAGTGTAGTAGGATCATGCGCCACCAAAAACACTTCCACCAAAGTATCAAAACTTATCAGACTGGCATCAAACGTAATTTTAATGGCTTCTGCATGACCTGTATTGCCATTGCAGATGTCTTTATAAGTAGGATTCAGCGTATGCCCGCCAATATAACCAGACACCACACTACTCACGCCTTTAAGCTGGCTAAACACTGGCTCTGTGCACCAAAAACAACCGCCTGCAAAAATTGCTGTTTGTTCGTTTGTCATATTTTCCACCTTAAATTTTTAATCACTGACCACACAACGTTAGTCTACGCAACTTTCAAAACATTACATGTTTTTACTGCATTTTGAGTGGTATGTTATGGGTTGTTATTAGATAATACCAGTGTCGTTCAGTCAAAAATCTTCAGAAAGTATTACATGAAATTGTTCCGTTGCGCGCTGTTGCTTATCTCTCATTGCATACTACTGAACCCTATAGCTCACGCGGCACCTACAGCTGCTGACACGGAACAACAAGCTACACTACCAGCGCCGTCATCACGTGCGCAAACACTGTATATGGCTGCACGTGATGATCTACTCCAAATTAGAGTGTTACTTAAGAACGGACGCACTCAATCATCCGTAGGCTCTGGATTTTTAATTGGTACGAGTAATTTAGTGATTACCAATTACCACGTAGTATCACAGATTGTGATGTTTCCAGAAAGCTATGTCGGCGAATTTATGGATACTCACGGCGCACGCGGCAATATCAAACTACTCGCTGTTGATGCGCTGCATGACTTAGCTGTGGTCAGCGTCACCCGTAATGGTACAGGCTACTTTAAAGTGCCCGATGCGCTACCTTCACTCACGCAAGGTCAATATTTATACTCGTTAGGCAACCCTTTGGATCTGGGATTTGCCATTTCGGAAGGTTCCTATAACGGTGTAATTCGGCGTGGTTTTTATGAGCAGCTGATGTTCACAGGCCCAATTAACGCAGGCATGAGTGGCGGCCCTAATATTACACAGGATGGCCATGTAGCAGGCGTCAACGTTTCCAAACGTCTGGATGGCGAGCTAGTGAGTTTTTTAGTTCCCGTTGAATATGTGCGCAACTTGCTTAAAGGGGTAAAACAGACAAGTCCTGTTGCATTTAAGAAAATCGTTGGTCAACAACTGCTCACTCACCAGAATGCGATGATTGATAACATGCTGGCACAGCCGTTTTCGGTCAAAGCGCTTGGTAGTTATAAAGTGCCAGTAAGAGAGTCAGATCAGATGCGTTGCTGGGGAAGCTCCAATAACAATCAAGACAGCCCTTACAATTTCAACAGTGTCAACTGCGCAATGGAATCAGCTATTTATGTATCTGATCAATTACAAGCGGGACAAATTGCTATCCGGCATGAATATATCAAAGCCACTGATTTAGATAGCTTAAGATTTTCTGCGCTACAAAGTAGCTCGTTCAAAAATGAGCAGTTTGGCAACGACAAAGACGCTAGCCGTACCGCACCTGCCTGCAACGAGCAGTTTGTTGCCAACGCAAGCTTGCCTATGCGCGCGGTTCTGTGCGTGCGCGCCTATCGTGAATTTGAAGGCCTGTATGATTTCTCGCTGCTCACTGCTGCCGCAGATGAAAGCTTAATCAGCTTACAAAGTCGGCTGGACGCCAATGGTGTGAGTTACGATAATGGTCTGCGTATCACCCGTATCTTTTTAAATAGCATTGAACGCACTTCCTCGCCAGACCCTATCAAAAGAAAATCTGCCCGTCATGACTAAACCAGACAAGCCACCTTATTTTATTGAGCTATTAACACGTGACCAAAGCCTAAAGGCGCGCCACCGCTTTGATCATTTACCGATTCGCATCGGCAGAGGTTATGACAATGATCTGATTTTGGATGACCCCTATGTAGCAGCCAATCACGCCATCGTTGAAGCGAGCGAGACAGGTGAGCTTTATCTGCGTGATCTTCATAGTAAAAATGGATTGATTCATCAAGGAAAACGTCAATCAAGTATTGCACTCAATGATGATGTGATTCGCTTAGGTCACACTAACATACGTGTTCGGGATGCTGCATTTAGTGTACAAAATGAGCTGGTAGACACCGCATCACACGGCTGGGAAGGCTGGCCACCAGCATTGGCTGGGATTGCAATGATTACGATTTCTGCATGCATTTCCACTTGGCTAAGCCTATTTGAAAAGTCGTCCGCAATTAACTACATCTCAGTCATCGCGATCACTTTTAGCATCATACTGATTTGGTGTGGCTGCTGGGCGTTCGCTAATCGCGTGATTGGCTTGGGTGGACAGGCCAGGTTTGGCCGTCATCTTTTTATTGTGGCCTGCGCCATCATCATATATGACTTGTGGAATATACTCAGCATGACCTTTGCATATGCATTTTCATTAGCGTTTTTAACGCGCTATGGCAACCATATGGCCATGGCAATTTGCGCTGGCATGATCTTTTTTCATCTTAGTACCATGAATAATCAATATGCCAAACGCTTTATGATTGCCTGTATCATGCTTTCTGCAATAGGTTCTGGGCTGATTTTAATCAGCAACTATCAGCGTAGTGGCCAATTAGCGGATGCGCTTTACATGACGCATTTATTGCCTCCAGCGCTGCGTCAGAGTGCCAACCAACCTGTAGACTTATTTATAGATGAAGCAAAAGCGATGAAAGAAAAACTGGACAAGGCACGCTTAAAACCAGCCAATCACAACAGTGATTTATCTGGTGATTAATCTCAAGCGCAAATGACTTTAAATGCACTTTATGTCGATTTTAATTCCTACTTTGCCTCAGTAGAGCAACAGTTTCGTCCAGAACTTAGAGGCAAGCCCATTGGCGTGCTCCCAGTTATGGCAGAAACCACATGCTGCATTGCGGCTAGCTATGAAGCAAAAGCCTGTGGTGTTAAAACGGGCACAGGTGTACGCGATGCCCGCAAGTTATGCAAAGAGATTATTTTTATCGAGGCGCGCCCATCTCTTTACGTAGAGATGCATCATCAACTAATTAGCATTGTGGAAAGCTGTACGCATGTGGAAAAAGTGCTTTCGATTGATGAGATGGTCTGCTTTCTCACAGGAAGCCAACGGATTAAAGAGAACGCGCTTCAGCTCGCTGCCAATATTAAACGTGCTATTCACAAACAATACGAATTTATCCGTTGCTCGATTGGCATTGCACCCAACACTTTTCTCGCCAAAACTGCCTCAAATATGCAAAAACCAGATGGCTGTGTTGTCATTGAAAGTACGGACATTCCTCAAAAGCTATACAGCCTAAAGCTCCGCGATTTAAACGGCATTGGAAAGCAAATGGAAACGCGTCTTAATCGCCATAACATCAAAACAGTTGAACAACTCTATGCACTGAATCGAGATCAGTTACGTAGCGCATGGGGAAGCATTGAAGGTGAGCGCTATTACGATAAACTGCGCGGACTAGAACCGTACTATGTTAAAAATTCACGTAGTAGTCTGAGCCATTCACACGTACTACCGCCAGAGCAACGTACAAGCGAAGGTGCCAAAGCTGTAATGCACCGCTTATTACAAAAAGCGGCCATGCGCATGCGTAGCTATGCACTACTCACCACACATATCAGCATTAAAATTAAGTTTCAAAATCAGCCCAGTTTTTACAATGAAAGCGCAATCTCCGCTACTGACAACACGCTATCTCTGACCGAGGCTTTAGAAACATTATTTGAAACTTACCCAACATTTCACAACGAACCTGTGGCTGTAGGCGTTAATTTTAGTGGTCTCATGTCCGCTGAAGAAGTCGCATATGATTTGTTTGCGCAAAAGCCTTCCGCCAGCGAACAAAAATTAAATCAGGCTTTAGATATGCTTAATTTAAAATATGGCAAAAATACCATCTATTTTGCAGGCGCGCACAATGCGCTAAAAGATGCGCCTATGCGCATTGCATTTAATCATATACCATACTTAAAAATAGAAAATTAAATGTTTGAAACCGACCTATGACGCGTATCGCAATATTTAATCAAAAGGGAGGGGTTGGAAAAACCACAACCGCGCTCAACCTCGCTGCAGCGATGAGTAGGCGTCAGCTTGTACCATTAATGATTGATATGGATCCGCAAGCGCATCTCACCCAAATCCACAACGCTTCTCAAGACATTGGCAATCATCACTTATTTTCTTTTTACAAAGAAAGCTTACCGCTTAGCCAGCTCATACTGCCATGGGAGGGGTTAGGCAAAATTATCCCATCACACAAAGAACTGATTAAAGTGGACTCGGTATTCGGCAAAGGGCCTAGCATCCTGAACCGTTTGAGATATGGATTAGATGCATTAGATAGTCACTCCCCTAACTTGAATAGCATCATGGACTGCTGCCCCTATCTAGGTGTACTTTCTCTAAATGCTATTTTTGCCGCTGACCTGATCATCATTCCTATTGCTTCTGACTTTTTGTCTCTGAAGGGTGCAAAAAAAGTAGATCAAACATTGCGCGCACTAGAACCTGTGCTCAAAAGACGCGTACCGAGACGCTACCTCATCACACGTTATGACAGACGCAGAAGTATGACATTCAGCGTGGAAAAAGAGGCGTTTGAATGCTTTGGTGAAGACTTATGTAAAACCGTCATTTCGGAAAATGTGACTATTGCGGAAAGCCCGCAATATCATCAAGACATTTTTAGCTTTAGCATGAACAGCACGGGTGCACAAGATTATCGGGCACTATTGGATGAGCTTTTAAAAGATGGTTTGATTCAGCAGAATTAACCGTTGCTCACGATTAAATCTAATACATCTTCATAACTTGAGTTTGCTGGGCGATCTAAACTGAGCGCGCCAGAAGTAATGACTTCGCAATTATGATACATCTGATATAGCTTCATTCTGGCATCTTCTTCTGTACGGCCGTAAATTTGCAAACCATCTACAACAGCACCGTTGCGACTACGGATTTTATAACAATACTTGGTCATGGTAGGCGTTCTCACAATTACCCCTTACGTATCAATATATTACTAATTACAACGACTCAGCGGCTCATCCTGTTTGCCACGACTGAGATCATCACGTGTTCTAGCTGCTAATAAATCTTCTGATGGCTGACTACGTGCGAGGCGATCATCTTTTCTAGACGTGATTAAATCGTCAGTACGATAACCACGTGATAAATCATCACGCTTGCGCTTTGCTGATAATGGTGCTGTTTCCTTGTTTCTGGAGAGTTGATCCTGCTTACCACTTTTAGACAACGCATCACTCTCTGCACTTCGGTTAAGATTATCTAGCAGCTGCTTCTTTGAGAGTTCAGCATTGGGTTCCCCGATAGAAAGTGTGTCCAAAGTTCTTTTTTCTGACAGGGGTTGCGTTTCATCACTTCTGCTTAAATCATTGCGTGAACAGGAAGAGGTTTTATTTGCACAATCGCAACCTACTGTGTCCGCTTGGGCAACGGCCACCACAGCATATAAACAGATAGACAGGAAAAATTTATTCATTAGCAGACGATTCGTAATCTTTAAAATTACTATACGCCCAGCTTGCGTTAAAAACAATACTTTACCTTTTAAAACCAAATAGATAATAGAAAAACTTCATTTTCTGCATCACATATTACAACAAGTCTATTGAAATTATTTGGAAAATAAAAGTGAGCTTTTAACGAGCGTGTTTAATCATGCATCACCAAAATAAAATGAGCATCAATCTGAAGTCGAAAGATTTGGAATCTCAAGCTTCATGGCGGGTAATTGAAAATTACTTTTAAGGATGGTGCCCGGAGCCGGAATCGAACCGGCACGACCTTGCGATCGAGAGATTTTAAGTCTCTTGTGTCTACCAATTTCACCACCCGGGCGGGTGATCATGTTCTTTGCAATCGTGTGCTGGAACAGTTGTTTTAATCGACGCTGAATTGATTAATACAGTTTTTAGCGCGGTGCGTATTCTAACACTTTACTGCGATTTTTTATAAGGGAAATTGCGATTTTTTAATGCTGATTGCAAAAATAGCATGTTTATTACGCTTGAAAAATAAAAACGGAGGCGAAACCTCCGATTTTTATTAAATCAACTACTTATTTCTTCTGCCGTATCAGCTCCACACGACGGTTAGCGGGGTTCCCTTCAATCGGGTCATTTTCTGCCACTGGTTGCTCAAAACCATAACCATGTGCGGTTAGTCGTTGAGCCTCTATCCCATGTTTTACTAAATACTCACTCACAGACTTGGCACGTGCCTCAGAAAGGCGTTGATTATACTCAGCACTTGAAGTATTTCGCTTATCTGTATGCCCTGCCACTTCTACAGCTGAATCACCCCAGTCTTTAAGGGTTTTGATGGCATTGTCTAATACTGGATAAGAAACAGGTTTAATTTTTGCGCTATTTGTTTCAAACTGAACATCTGGAATGACTTTATCACTCAGCACGATAACAGGTTCTGCTTTTTCTACAGGCTTGATCACTGGTTTGTTCACTATCGTCAGCGGCTTGGCATTGGCGAGTAAAGCCTCTTTATCGATCGTAATTTGCTCAGGTGCCGTCGCCTCACAAATGGTGGCAGCATCAGCATAAGCTTCGCGGTTTAAATCTGGCAGACCTTGTCTTGCAGAACCGATCTTATTGACTAGCTGACCTTGCGCTGCAAACAACCTTGCATAGGCAATTTGTTTATCATATTCAGTATTGGTGTAGCTGCGTTTGGCTTGAAAGTATTCGTTTTCACTATCAAGCAAATCCAACAAGGTACGCTGGCCAATATCAAATTGCTTTTGGTAAGCCTCCCGTGCATTCTCGATTGCAGTACGGTGCAACTCACGATACTTAAGCTGCTCTGTGTTTTGTTTAATATCGTTATATGCTAAATTCACGAGCTGACGTGTATCTACACAAGCTTTATCACGTAAGTCATTAGAGCGATTTAATTTTTCTACTGTCTGGCTTATAGCAGCTTTGTCAGAGAAACCATTAAATAGATTAAAGTTCATCGTGAGCTCTAGAACATCAGCGGCGTTTGTACTATTTCGACCATCGTCACTCGTACCTAAATTCTTACGTGCTTGCAAATCTAGACGAGGCAGATATTTAGCCTCTTTGGTATTCACTTCTTTTTGTGTCGCCTGAATATCTTCTATGGTAGATAGAATATCTGGATTTTGCAGATACGCAGTGTGCAAAGCCTCTACTGCTGTCGATTCTACATTCGAATTGACGAAACTTGGATGCTCCAATATATCGGGCGGAATTTCACCTAAAAGACGCTGCATACGTGTTGTGACATCATGTAAGTTAGTAGTATCTGTCAGCAAGTTAGCTTCTGCCAATGCTAAACGACCTGATGCTTGCTCTAAATCCACGCGTCTGGCAACGCCAGCATCTACACGCTCTTTAATTTTGTCATACAGCTGTTTGTGCACTACATAATTGGTTTTTGCAAACTCGGTTAGCTCACGATAACGCAACGTATCAAGATACGAACGCATAAACTCTAACGTAGTATTTTCCATAGCGCTATGTAGCTCATAATAGCGCACACGCTTGGCATGATCTAAACGCTTAACTTCATTTGAAGTCGCAAACCCATCAAAAATCATCTGTCTTAAGACAAGCTCGTTATTGAATTTAGGAATCGCGGTACCATTCGCTCTGCTGACGCTACTACCAGGCTTATCTTCTTGATTACGATAGGTACTAACAATATCTGCCTTAGGCAAGAAGTTACCGTGTGCCACATCGCGCTCATACCCTGCGGCAGTGTATTCATGATATTTGGCTTGAACTTCAGGATTTGCAGTGACGACTTTCTCGACCATTTCTTTCAATGTTGTTAGGGGTTGCGCACCTACACTGAGAGAAAAGAACGTTAAGATGAAACCAGATAAAAAGTGGATTTGAGAATTGCTTTTTTTCATAAAATTATATTCGAGTGTTCGCATCTTTTATCTTTTGTAACAAGATATTAAAACACATAGTTAAAATTGTCCATGACCATCGATTAAATCACGATAAAGCAATTCATATGCCACATTATAATAAGCATATGAATTGATAGTGTTTAATATATCTCACTATAGGGAATAGAGTAACTTTAAGACCAAGATAAGGCGATAAATACTAGAGGGAAATTACAATTTTTAACAATCAAGAATCATTACTTGCCTTCTCTCAAAGTGTTTAACAAATACTGACGTTGATTTACATGAACCAGACATGCCAAAAAAATGGCTCTGCTTTTCAGAGCAGAGCCGTGATCTAAAGTCAGTCAGACCAACACTAGTCGGTAATCAATTTCTGCTGTGCAATCAAATTGTTTATTACTTGTGCGTCCGTTGCAAAGCCAGAGGTCAAATTGACTCCAGTAAGCACGATTTGCTGTACATCATTACTTGAAACATTGGCTGGAGGCGTACCAGTATCTACTGCATTACCATGCGTAAATGCACCTGTAGTGCTCACGAATACTGTAGTGTTACCACCTGAATACTCAAAATGTAAATAAGCATCTAAGCTGTTTGCATTATAGGACTCACCGACCAACAAATCTTTTAGATTGAGTACATCACCACCAGCGCTGGCCGCTGCTGTGCCAAAGTTATTGATCGTATCTACAGCAGGTGTTGCGATTGTACCTTGATCATTTAATTCCCACACAAAAGTATCTGTTGTAAAGTCATCACTACCACTATTGCCACCAGTCATCGTATCATTGCCAGCACCACCTATCAAAACATCACTGCCAGTGCCGCCTACTAGCGTATCATTTCCAGCATCACCGCTCAGGGTGTCATCCCCTGCATTACCATTTAAGATGTCAGTACCAACGCCACCGTAAATCGTATCATTTCCGTTTCCACCAGAAATCGTATCATTCCCTGCGCCTCCGTATACGATATCATGACCATCACCTGCATTGATGGTATCGTTGCCCGCATATCCTCTCATCAGGTCGTTATTGGCAGTACCAGTTAATGTTTGTCCAGCCTCGGTACTTGTAGTGTAGGTATTGGTTGTTTCAGCAACCGTCACACTGAAGCTTGTATTTGTGGTTGCTGTTGCACCATTCGCCTCTGTAGCAACTGCTGACGCTGTCAAATTTACTATACCTGTATAATTTTCAGGCAATAGTAAATATAAGCCAGCTAACTGTGCTGGTGTAAATGACCAAATACCGCCACCTATATCTGTACCATTATTAAATCTTGATCCTGCTGGCAATCCAGAAATCCTCACTGACAATGTTTCTGAGCCATCTGTATCTAACAAACTGGTAGCGATAGGAATATCAATCGGTGATGTGTAGCGCGTTGCATCCCCAGTCACCGTGAATGCTGTATTAGTAATACTTAGAGAAGAATCTTTATAGCCATCCCCACCATTTAACACTAACCACTGAAAGGTGTAATTACCTGCCATTGTAGCTGTAAAACTCTGTGTACCAGAAGAGGATAAAGCAGGGAATTTTTCTTCTGACGAATCAACTAATATTGACTGTTTATTCCCTAAAGGGTCTGTCACTAATAACACAACAATATCGTTATAACCGCCTGAAACTTCACCAGATAAATTCTCTCCATTAGTGAACGTATAATCCCATGAAACTGTCATTCCAGCATTCATCGCGTAATGAGACTCTGTGACTTTGCCATCTACAACATTTACAAATCCAGGATCATTCACATTGGCACCTGTTGGATCAAACCGATTATCCAAATATCCACTTGCAACACCTAGTTCTAACTCTAAATTCGCCTGAGTTACGCCTGCGCCCATCTCAAAAGTGGTCACAGCGACATCAGAGCTGCCTGTGGATATCAGAGTATCACCTGCATTCAGAATAAAAATATTTGAAACAGGCGCTAATATTGGTGCATCAGCAACAGGTGTGACATCAATAACAAGATCACCTGTAGCGCTGGTCGCGCTGCCATCTGTCACTTGATAATTAAAATGTGTGTAATCCTGATGGCCATTACCATACCCCGCAGTACCACTAGCAAAACTAGAAGCATTTGCTGCTGGGGTAAATACTAGCTGTCCAGCATCAATCGCAGCTTTAGAAATCACTTGATTTAGCGCAACAGCTGAACCGTTTAAAGTCAACGTGCCATCGGCAGGTAATGATGTAATTTTTACACTTAAGCTAGCAAGTGTATTGTCTACATCTGCACCACCAAAAGCAGCCCATGTTAGAGTTAATGGCGTATCTTCTGTCCCTGTTTGCGCTACTGGAGCAACCGTAGGCGCATCATTCGCACCATTAATAGTTACAGTGATAACCTGTGGGGTTCCATCAGCAGCATTGACTGTGAAGGTGTCCGTTAATGTGTTACCAGCATTCAGCGCTTGTACCGCTGCGTTGTTGTTGTTTAACGTGTAAGTCCACACCCCGCCTGCGGTCATGGTGTAAGTACCATAGCCATTGGTACTGTTAGTGGCGGTGCCTACTGCGATAAAGGTGTTAGCTACGCCGTCTACGTCGGTATCGGTTAAAGTGCCTGTCGCAGTCGGTGTACCAGCAATCGCATTTGCAACACCTGAGGCTTCTGTCACTGACCCTGTTGCAGTGCCGGTAATGACGGCGGCATCGTTGGTGCCCGCAATGGTGACGGTGATCACTTGCGTGGTGCCGTCTGCGGTCGCTACCGTGATGCTGTCCGTGTAGTTGGTGCCTGCAACAAATTCGTTGTGG